>DASZVL010000061.1:0-27407 GCA_035547035.1 Mycobacteriales bacterium
TCGGCGCACAACGTCAAGATCACCGCAAATAGACTGCGCGCCGATGAGGGTGCTGGTCACCGGGGGAACCGGGTACGTCGGCGCGCACACCGTGGCTGCCCTGGTAGACGCCGGTCACGACGTGCGGCTGCTCGTACGCCGCCCCGAGCGCGTCGCGGCGACGATCGGAGCGCTCGGGGTCGACACCGAGAAGCTCGATCTCGTCGAAGGCGACATGGTCGACGCCGACGCAGTGGGCCACGCGGTCAACGGCGTGGACGCCGTCGTACACGCGGCTGCGGTAGTCGCCGCGCTCGACCGCAAGCACGCCGAGGCTGCACTCCACGTCAACGTCGACGGCGCGCGCACCGTGATCGACGCCGCGATTGCGGCCGGCTGCGACCCGGTCGTCCACGTGTCGAGCATCGCGGCGCTGTTCACACCCGAGATCGAGCTGCTGACGGTGGACCTGCCGCCTGTCGTGGACGCGGCGAATCCGTACACGCGATCCAAGGCGCTGGCCGACCAGCTCGCCCGGGAACGCCAAGACTCCGGCGCGCCGGTCGTGATCGTCTACCCCGGCGGCGTCTGCGGCCCGCCGGTCGGTGACCTCGTCGGCGAGGCTGCGACCGGCCTCGAGTCGATCCTCAAGATCGGATTCCTCGCGGTGACAGGCGGCGGCATCAACGTCATCGATGCCCGCGACCTCGGGCTGATCTTCGCGGCGGTGCTGCAGCCGGGACGCGGGCCGCGCCGCTACATGGCCGGCGGCTCGCTCGTAGACCTCGCCGGGATCGTCGAGGTGCTCCGCGAGAGCACGGGGCGGCGGTTGATCGCGCCCCGCGCGCCGGGCAGCGTGTATCGCGTGCTCGGCCGCGCGGTCGACCGCGTCCGACACGTCATTCCGTTCGACAGCGTCTTCACGGCCGAGGCGATGGAGCTGCTCACCCTCGCCAAGGACACCGACGACTCGGCGGTGCACGACGACCTCGGCATCACCTATCGCGATCCGCGGGAGACGCTCGCCACCTCCTTGCGGGGCCTCTACACGACCGGCCGGCTCTCACCGCGGCAGGCGGGCTCGCTCGCGACCTGACCCGCCAGCGACATCACGCTCGACAACGGCGGGGTGATCCGGCCGTTCGAAGTAGCACACAGTGACTGCCGCCACCTCGAGCGACAAATCGGGCAGCCGGCCGCAGACCACTCTCGGACAGCGGCACGGTGTGCTGATTCGAACGGGATGATGGGCGCGTGAGCGGGGATCTTGCAGGTGCACCGCGCTGGCATGGGCAGCGCGGGCGACTCGAGGTCTGGTACGCCACCGCGACCGATCACGCGACCGGCACCGGGCTGTGGGTGCACCACGAACGGATCGCACCGACCGACGGCGAGCCGTATGCACACGGGTGGGTCGCGCTCTTCCCGCCGGGCGCGCCGTCGATCTGCGAACGATACGGACCTGAGCCGTACGGCGACCCGGACGAGGGCCAGTGGTTCACCAGCACGTCAGCGTCGGTCGGTCCTGGGCGGCTCCGCGGGACGGCCGCGGCGGACTCGAAATGGGACGTCGAGTGGTCTAAGGCGGAGCAGCCGATGTGGACGTTGCCACGGCGGGCGTGGGAGCGCGAGCTGCTGCCTTCGGCGCACGTCGTGCTCGCGCCGAAGGCAGCGATGGCCGGCAAGATCGTCGTCGCGGGACGCGGGCTGACGCTCGCGGGAACCGGCGCGATCGCCCACATCTACGGACACGGCAACGCGCAACGATGGGGTTGGCTGCACGCCGACCTCGACGAGGCCACCAGTCTCGAGATCGTGTCAGCGGTCGCCCGCCGGCCCGGGATGCGGGCACTGCCGCCGCTCACGTTCGTACAGCTCCGCCGGGGTGGCGAGGACTGGCCGGGCGATCCGCTGCTGACCGCGCCGCTGTTTCGCAGCCGGCTGTCGTCACCGACCTGGCGGGTGCGAGGCGTCGTCGGGCGGACGCGCCTCACCGTGACCGTCAACCAGCCGGAGGACCGCTGTGTGAAGCTGGACTACAAGGATCCGAACGGGGATCGCGCCGTGTGCACCAACACCGAGCGAGCCGACGTCGACGTCAAGCTCGACCGCTGGCGCGGCCGCTGGATCACCGAGGCCGAGTGGGCACTTGAAGGAACCGCGCACAGCGAGCTGGGCACTCGGTAACCAGTCGACACGCAAGCATCCGCGTTGACCAACCGCGCACGGTCACCCGTCGGCACCGGCACCCGAGCGCGAGCTGGGACCTACTTGGTTCCCCAGATCTTCTCCTGAAGCGCGGTGTCGACCGCCGTCTGGAACTTGACGAGCTTGCCGTCTCGGAAGGTCAGTACGTCGGCCGAGTCGGACTGCTGACCGTCCGCAGTCGTACTCGCGAGCACGACCACCCGCTCATCGTCGGCGAGGAGGTGCTCCGGCTGCGTCGTAAAGCCCTTGCTGGCGAGCTTCCCCCAGAAGCCGAGCACTTCGTCCTTGCCGCGATACACGCCGCTGACGGCGCTGTTGCCCGGCACGATCCACTCGATGTCATCGGCGAGCGGAGCCGACGCTCCTTCGATGTCGCCCGCGGCGAAGGC
The DNA here is from genome assembly GCA_035547035.1 of Mycobacteriales bacterium. Classification (GTDB taxonomy): domain Bacteria; phylum Actinomycetota; class Actinomycetes; order JAFAQI01; family JAFAQI01; genus DASZTV01. The sequence goes on from DASZVL010000061.1 coordinate 2,577, forward strand.
GGCGTACGCGCTCTTGGCAGTTGCGAGGTTTTCATCAGCCGACATGCTGACCTCCAGGTAGTTCCCCCCTCAGGCCCAACACGGCATACCAAACCACTCTTGGACCAATCCGGAAAGACCTCGCCGAGCCCTGCCTAGATGGCGTCTCGAGCCGGTCTGAGACGCCCGTACTGTTGGGCTCGGCGTCACAAACGTAGGTCGTTGCCTACTGCGAAGGTGTGGCCCCCGTCGGCGAGGTACTCGCCGACGGATGCGGCGAGCTCCTTCACCGACCACGTCTCGCCTTCCGATGCGAACGCGGCCTCCAGAGTCGGCGCGTGCATGACGCCGATCTTGCCGCCGTAGGTCACGAACACGTTCCCGTTGACGTGGTCGGCCTCGCGGGTGCCGAGCCATACGACGACGGGCGCCACGTGCTCGACCGCGAGCGGGTCTATCTCGTCCTCAGCCGGCGGCGGGAAGACACCTTCTGTCATCGCGGTCCGCGCCCGCGGCGCGATCGCGTTGGCGCGTACGCCGTATCGCGCGCACCCGTTCGCAATCGACAGCGTCAGCAGCGTGATGCCGGCCTTCGCGGCCGCGTAGTTCGGCTGACCGGCCGAACCGAAGAGAAACGCCTCCGACGCAGTGTTGACCACCCGCGCCCACACCGGCCCGTCGATGGCCTTCGACTTCTCCCGCCAGTACGCCGTCGCGGCCTGGCAGGTCGCGGCGTGACCGCGCAGGTGCACGCGGATCACGGTGTCCCACTCCTCGGCTGTGATCCCGAAGATCATCCGGTCGCGCAGGACGCCGGCGTTGTTCACGAGCACGTTGAGGTCGCCGTACTCGTCGATCGCGCGCTGCACCAGCGACGTCGCGAAGTCCCAGTCGCCGATGTCGCCCGGCACGCCGACGGCTTCGCCACCTGCCGCTCGGATCTCGCCGGCAACGACCTCGGCGTTGTCACCGATGTCGTTGACGACGACCTTCGCGCCCGCAGCAGCCAGCGCCAACGCCTCGGCACGACCGAGCCCGACGCCGGCGCCGGTGACGACGGCTACGCCACCGGCGAGCTCGTCACCCGTGAACGACGGAACCAGTGGCCTCGACATCAGCGGTCCACTCCCAGCATCAGCGCACTCGTCGGCACGCCGGTGCCGCCGGTCACGAGGACGTGCTCGGCGCCGTCGACCTGGTTGACCGAGGTCCCGCGTACCTGACGCACGCCCTCAGCGACGCCGTTCATACCGTGCAGGTAGGCCTCACCCAGCTGGCCGCCGTGCGTGTTCACCGGCAACCGGCCGCCCATCTCGATCGCACCGTCGGCGATGAAGTCCTTCGCCTCGCCTGGCTTGCAGAACCCGAACTCCTCGAGCTGCGCGAGCACGAACGGCGTGAAGTGGTCGTACAAGACGGCCGTCTTGATGTCGTCCGGCGTCAATCCCGACGTCTCCCAGATCTGCCGCGCGCACGTTCCCATCTCAGGTAGCCCGACGAGTGACTCCCGGTTGAACGACCGCATCATGTGCTGGTCGTCGGCCATGCCCTGCGCGGCCGCCTCGATGATCGCCGCCGGCTGCTTCAGGTCGCGCGCGCGCTCCACCGAGGTGACGAGCATCGCCTGGCCGCCGTCGGTCTCCTGGCAGCAGTCGAGCAGGTGCAGCGGCTCGACGATCCAGCGCGAGTCCTGGTGGTCCTGCAGCGTGATCGGCTGGCCGTAGAAGTGCGCGGCCGGGTTGTTCGCCGCGTGCCGCCGGTCGGCAACCGCGACGCGACCGAAGTCCTCGCTCGTGACGCCGTACTCGTGCATCATCCGGGTCGCGAACATCGCCACCCACGATGCGGGAGTGAGCACACCGAACGACGACGTCCAGGAGAACTGCGCCTCCTCCGCGGTCACACCCGCCGGACGTCCTTGCACGCCGGCGCCGAAGCGGCGACCCGAGCGCTCGTTGAAGGCGCGGTAGCAGAGCACGTAGTCGGCGACCCCGGTCGCGACCGCCATCGCGGCGTACTGCACGGTCGCGCACGGCGCGCCGCCGCCGAAGTGGATCCGGCTGAAGTGCGTCAGCTCCGGGATGCCGAGACCGCGCAGGATCTCCGACTCCGGGTTGGTCTCCATCGTGAAGGTCGACAGGCCGTTGACCTGGGTCGGCGAGATGCCGGCGTCGTCGCAGGCGGCGACGCACGCTTCCAACGCGAGCTGCAGCTCACTACGACCGGAGCTCTTCGAGAACTCGGTGGCACCGATGCCGACAATCGCCGCCTTGCCGGCGTACGTGTGCTTAGCCACGAGGCCCTCCTTCTCGGGGTCCCCGCGGAGTTGTGGAGCGAAGCGGAGCAACTTCGTGGGGTAACTCCACTTCGACCGTGCCGGAGATATGGCTGCCGAGCTTGTTCTTCGCCGTGACGGCGACGACTGCGCGACCGGTCGATGCGTCGATCGACTGCACCGATCCGGTGAAGGTCAGATGGTTGTACGGATACGCCGGCGCGCCGAGCTTCACCCGCAATGCGTGCACGAGTGCCTCGGGGCCGAGCCAGTCGGTGACGTAGCGCTCCATCAACCCGATCGAGGTGTTGATGTTGAAGAAGATGTCGGCAGAACCCTTCTTGTGCGCGAGGTCCCGGTCGTGGTGCACGTCTTGGAAGTCACGCGTCGACAGCGCGCCCGCCGTGATCCCGGTCGGTGTCACCGGCAGCACCCACACCGGCAGCGACTCCCCCTCGGCGAGATCGCCCGCTTTGCGGGTCTCGGTACGACGCACCGGCGTCGCCGGGCGGAACCGAGGCAACGTGATCGGCCCCTGCGAGTCTCTCGCGCCGGGCTCGAGCGCAGGATGGCTGTCGAGCCAGTCCACCTCCAACGGCATCCCGATCACGAGCTGGTCACGTGTCAGGCCGACGAGGTCGGCAACCATGCGCGGACCCTCCTCGAGCTCGATCAGCCCGACCGGCAGCGGGTAGGCGAAGCCGGGCACCGGCGGGTAGTGCGCGACGACGTGGGAGTACAGCGCCCCCTTGCCTGAGCACACGGCGTACCCCATGTCGAACGACCCGCACTCCGCGCATCGCGGCGACGATGGGAAAAAGGTGCGCTTGCATGCCTGGCACTGCGGCACCCGCAGCTCGTGGCGGCGGTAGCCGTCCCACAGCACCTGGTTGTCTCGGTTGATCGCCGGTCGCGGTCGCATCGAGGGATCGCTCGGGACCTGCACCGGCTTCGGCTTGTCGGAGTCCTCGGCCTTCGGCGCCGCACCGGTGCCGGGCTTGAACTTCAGGATCCGGAACAGCAGGTCGCCGACGTGCTCGCCGTCGGCGTTGGTGTACCGGGTCCGCGTCGTCAAGAAGTGCCCGATGCCGAGCCCGGTCTGCTTCTCCTCCGACACGTCCTCGAGGACCTGCACGCCCTGCAGCACCTCGCCCGGTCGCAGGTAGCGAGCGACCTCGAGCTCGCTGTTGACTGCGACGACCCCGACGTACCCCGCTTCCTCGAGCATCGCGATCACACGACTCTGCGGGTCGTCGCCGCGACGGCCTGCCGGGCTCTGCGCCGGCAGACCGGGACGGACCCAGATGTCGAGCGTCGCGGCCGGCGCGACGACCCCGCCGTGCACCGACTTGGCGGCGTACTCCGGGTCGGTGTAGCAGGGGTTGTCGTCCCCCATCGCGTCGCACCAGTCGGCGATCGCCGCCGTACCGATCGCGTGGCGCGCGACCAGCGGCTGCCCCTGGCTGCCCACCAGGCCGCGCATCCGCGACAGCAGCTCTTCAGACAACTGACACCCCTCGACCTAATTACGTTCCGGGCACTAATGTATCTATCACGATGCGCTTCGCCGACACCGAGCAAGAGCTCGCCCTCCGCCGTGAGCTCCGCGAGTACTTCGCCACGTTCGGCTCCGCCTCGAGTGGCGAGGAGCTGAGCGCACCCGGCACCGACGAGCAGACGTTCCGGGAGGCGATCCGCCGACTCGGCAAGGACGGCTGGCTCGGGTTCGGCTGGCCCAGGGAGTACGGCGGCCAGGGGCGCTCGGCGACCGAGCAGTACATCGTGTTCGACGAGATCCAGCGGGCCGGCGTGCCGTTCCCGTTCGTCACGATCAACACCGTCGGGCCGACGATCATGCGCTTCGGCACCGAGGAGCAGAAGGCGGCGTACCTGCCCGGCATCCTCGCGGGCGAGATCAACGTCGCGATCGGCTACACCGAGCCGCAGGCCGGCACCGACCTCGCGTCGCTGCGATCGACGGCGCGGCTCGACAACGACGAGTGGGTCATCAACGGGCAGAAGGTGTTCACGTCGGGCGCCAACCAGGCGGACTTCATCTGGATGGCCTGCCGTACCGACCCGGAGCTGCCGAAGCATGCCGGGCTGTCGATCATCATGGTGCCGACGTCATCCCCCGGCTTCCGCTGGACGCCGATCGTGACGGTCGGCGACATCGTCACGACGACGACGTATTACGACGACGTACACGTCCCCGCCGGCAACCTCGTCGGTGAGCGCGGCGGTGGCTGGCGCATGATCACCACACAGCTCAACCACGAGCGTGTCGGGCTCGCCGCACTCGGCGGTCTCGCCTGGCGGCTGTGGGGCGAGGTCCGCGAGTGGGCGCGCGAGGCGGCAGTCCCGGGCGGCACGCAGCACGTCATCGAGCTGCCGTGGGTGAGGGCCGACCTCGCCGAGTGCTACTCGCGGCTCGAGGCGATGAAGCTGATCAACTGGCAGCTCGTCGAAGCGGTGCAAGAGGAGCGGCTGCAGCCGCAGGACGCGTCGGTCGCGAAGTTCTACGGCACCGAGACGCACGTCTTCGTCTACCGGAAGCTGCTCGCGATCCTCGGCGCCGGCGGCTGGTTGCGCACCGGCTCCCCCGCGGCCCTGCTGCACGGCAGAGTCGAGCGTGCCGGGCGCAGCGCGCAGATCAACACCTTCGGTGGGGGCGTCAACGAGATCCAGCGCGAGATCGTCGCGGCGGCCGGTCTGAAGATGGCGCGGCGCGCCCGATGATCTCGACGCTGACCGACGTACAGCGAGAGCTCGCCGAGCTCGCGGCGGGCGCGTTCGCCCGCAACGGCTCGGCCGAGCAGATCGCGGCAGCTGAGGAGTCGCCTGACGGTCTCGACCGCGCGCTGTGGTCCGACCTTGCGGCAACGGGGCTGCTCGGCGTCGCGATCCCCGAGGAGTACGACGGCCTCGGCTTCGGTGCCGTCGAGGTGGCGCTGGTCTGCGAGCAGCTTGGTGCCCACGTCACGCCGGTCCCGCTGGTCGCCACGTTGACCGCGTCGCAGCTGCTCGTCGAGTGGGGCACCGACGAACAACGCAAGAGCTGGCTGCCGGGCATCGCAGCTGGAGAGGTGGTCGCGGCAGTCGCGGCGCCGCAGTCGGTCGTCGAGGCGCGCTGTGAGGACGGCCGCCTGAGCGGGCGTCTGGTCGGTGTCGCGTGGGCACACGCCGCTGACCTGGTGATCGTCCCGGTCGGCGACTCGGTCGTGGCCGTCATGCCGTCGGCCGATGGCATCACGTCGCATCGCGGGACGACGACGGCGCGCGAGATCGCTCTCGACCTCGACCTGACGGAAGTCGCCGCTGAGCCGGTCGGCGGGGCCGGTGCCGCCGGGTGGCTGCGGGAGCGCTGGTTCGCGGCACTTGCTGCGACGGCGGCGGGCGTGGCCGACGGCGCCGTACGACTCACCGCGTCGTACACCTCCGAGCGCGAGCAGTTCGGCAAGCCGCTGTCGACGTTCCAGTCCGTCGCGTTGAAGGCTGCGGACGCCTACCTCGACGCGACGGCGATCCGCGCCGCCGCGCGGCAAGCGGCCTGGAAGCTCGACCTCGGCGAGGACGCGGCATCCGGCGCGACCCTCGAGGTCCTGACCGCCGCTTGGTGGGCAGCCGAAGCCGGCCAGCACGCCGTACACATCACGCAGCACCTGCACGGCGGCATGGGCGCGGACATCACCTACCCGGTGCACCGCTACTTCCTGTGGGGCAAGCAGATCGAGCTGCTGCTCGGCGGCGCCTCGGCCTTGCGCGCGGAGCTCGGCGAGGCCCTCGAGCAATACCCGAATGCGGGAGACGCCGTCACGCTCTAGGCCCTGCGGAAGCAATGTGGCATTGCATTCGCAATTTGGTCAGTTTCACTCCGTTTTCCGGATGCAATGCCACATTGCCTGCCGCCGCCTCGCCGCGGAGGGGCGGCGCCCGGATCGCGAGAATTCGTGTCAACCGTCCGGCCCTGGCGGCGTCCTTATCTTGTGTCCACGTCAGACCTGGCAGGTGGATTCTGGGGGGAGCCGGCGGATGTCGGAGAGCACGCAGCTGCCCAGCGATCCGACGCAGGCCGTGTCGGCGCTGTTCGTCGCGCATCATCGACGCCTGGTGGGCCTGGCCTACCTCCTGGTGGAAGATCTCGAGACCGCCGAGGACGTCGTCCAGGACGCGTTCACCGCGCTGTACCGGCGCTGGGCGTGGATCCGCGACCCGAACGCAGCGCTCGCGTACCTGCAGACATCTGTAGCGAACGGCGCCCGCAGCAGCCTGCGGCGCAAGTACCGACGACGGACGCCGTTCGAACGCGAGGCTGACATTCCATCCGCAGAGGCGACCGCCGTTGCCCACGACGAGCAGCGTCGGATCGAGCAGGAAGTGATGCGGCTCCCAAGCCGGCAACGACAGGTCGTGGTGCTTCGTTACTACCTCGACCAAAGCGAGTCCGAGATCGCATCGGCACTCTCGATCAGTCGCGGCTCGGTCAAGCAGCACGCGTCCCGCGCCTTAGCCGCTCTCACGCTGCGGTTGGAGGCGTCGCGATGACCGTCCCACGTCCTGACTTCGAGCATGAGCTCGCACACGTCCTACAAGCGAGAGCGAGGCACGCGATGGAACTCACCGACAGCACCCGGGAGCTTCAGCGGTGGCAAAAGTCCAGGAAGCTGCGCTTCCCCTCGCCGCGAATCGTGATAGGCGCTGCGGCCGCCGCGGTCGCAGGCGTCGTCATCGCCGTCGTCCTCATCGTGCACGGCGGCAGCCCATCCCGGCCGACACCTGCCGGACCGAAGCATCCCGTCTCGACGACGCTGACGAGACTCACCCACCTCCAACGCGTGAAGGGCGTCGCTGTTCTCGACGGGCCCGGGCTCGCCGAGACCTCGGCGTTCAACGCCATCTGGGTGGCTAACCAGCAGCCCGGTCAGATCGAGCGGGTGAGCGAAGACGGCGCCCATGTGCTGTCGAACCTGTCACTGCCCGGCAAGTACGTGAGCCCCATCGACAGCGGGACACCTGGATACAACCCCTTCTACTACGGCCCGCAGCAGTCCGGCAGCGTCATGCTCGTCAGTGTTCACGGCGCGAAGGCGCACGACGGTTACCTCGTGTTCGACAAGTCGGGCCGGATCGTCGGATTCCACCCGGTCGAGACGGCCGGCGTCATCGCTGCCGGACCGGCCGGCGCGTGGGTCCAGACGTCACCGACATCGATGACGCGCACCGATTCACAGGGAGCGTTGACGGGTGCCGCGGTTCAGGTGCCCGGAGCAACCACGCAGCAGCGCATCATCTCGGCGGCGCAGGCGGGCGGCTACCTGTGGGTCACCCTCGACGGGTCGGTGCCGCCCTGGAAGCTGGTGAAGATGAACGCCACCACCGGCGCGGTACTCGGCACCGCCACGTTGCCGGGGGCGCCGTACGCGGTCGTCGCCACTCCGGACGCGGCGTACGTCGATGGGCAGGACTACCGCCTGTACCGGGTTGACGGGCAGTCACTCCAAGTGACCGCCACAGTCCTCAACGACCTCCCGGACGCCTCGTACGTCCAGGCGTCCACCGGACCTGACGGTTCCGTGTGGGCCGTGGTCAAAAACGGCGAAGTCGTCCAGCTGGATCCCCAGACGTTGCGAACCTTGGCGAGCTGGAGACTGCACCAGACGGTCAACAGCACGTTCGGCGCCCTGGTCACCAGCACTCGCGTGGTCGTCAATGACGAGTCGATCAAACGACTCATCTCGTTCAGCCGCTGACCGCGCTCGCCCCCGTGGTGGTCGGCGAGGGCAGACACGCCTCGCCCTGCCCGGTGGAGTGGTCCCTGCCCGGCTGACGGCCGGGACGGCACCGCTCACGACTGGCACGATGCGCTGATGGACTGGCGACCGGACATCAACTACGCCCGAAGCCGGGACGGGACGAACCTCGCCTACGCCGTCGTCAGCGAGGGTCGGCCCGACATCCTTTGGGCGACCGGGATGGCCACCAACCTAGGACTGGACTGGACCGAGATACCGGGCGTCGACACCTGGCAGGAGCGGCTCACCGGGATGGGTCGCTTGGTCATGTACGACCAGCGCGGCGCGGGCCGATCCGATCCGATCGCGCTGAACGACCTGCCAACCGTCGAGCAGCAGGCGGAGGACATGGCAGCGGTCCTCGATGCTGCCGGCGTCGACCGGGAAGCCGTCGTCTTCGCGACAACCTCACTCGGTCCGGCCGCGATGTTGCTGGCGGCGACCGAACCGCAGCGGGTCTCGTCGTTGATTCTGTACGGCACTTACGCGCGCATGATCGAGGCCCCGGACTATCCCGCGGGTGTGCCCGAGGAGCTGCTGGCGCGGTTCGCGGGCTTCTCCTCGCGGGCATGGGGCACCGGCGCGATGCTTCGGATCATCGCGCCGAGCGTCGCCTTCGACGCTGATTACGTGGCGATGCAGAACCGCATGGAGAAGCTGTCGATCAGCCCGGCCCAGTCGGAGATGCTCAGTCGGCTCGGCATCTCGCTGGACGTCAGGCACGTTCTCGGAGCGATCTCGGTGCCGACGTTGGTCCTGCACCGACGCGGCGATCAGTTCGTGAGCATCGAGCACGCGCGCTTCCTGGCCGACCACATCCCGAGTGCGAAGCTCGTCGAGGTCGAGGGTGAAGACCATGCCTTCAACATCGGCGACACCGAGTCGCTGCTCGGTCCGATCGAGGAGTTCGTCACCGGTCGGCGAACCGGATCACTCCCCAGGCGCGTCCTCGCCACCGTCGTGTTCACCGACATCGTGGACTCGACCCGCCATGCGGCCGAGCTCGGCGACGGCAATTGGCGACAGCTGCTCGACCGCCACGATCGCGCGGTGCAGCGTCAGATCGAGCGGTTCCAAGGGCGATTGGTCAACACCACCGGCGACGGTTCGGTGGCGAGCTTCGACAGCCCCGCACGCGCCGTCCTGGCGGCTGCGGCGATCCGGGACGCGGTCAAGATCCTTGAGCTCGACATCCGCGCCGGCATTCATACCGGCGAGGTCGAGATCCGTGGCAGCGACATCGGCGGCATCGCCGTACACATCGCATCGCGGATCCAGGGTCTCGCGAAACCGGGCGAGATCCTCGTCTCGCGAACCGTCACCGATCTGGTGGTCGGGTCCGGGATCGAGTTCCGCGATACGGGAGAACACGACCTGAAGGGCGTGCCCGGCACCTGGCGCGTCTTTGCGACGGTCTGACGCCAAGAACGAGTAGTTCTACTCAGGCGGGACCGCCTGGTTCGGCGGACCGTTGCGGCATGAACCCCTACGAGCTCACGCACGAATCCGCCCCCGAGACCTGGTGGCCGCACCGACCGGCGGACTGCCGGCCGGCACGACCCGGCGCGGAGACGCGACAGGTCCTGCTCACGCTCGGCGCTGCCTGCCTCGTCGTCGCGTTCACCGCCGGCACTGCACTGGTCTGGTCGCAGCTCGGACCAGCCGGCCAGCTGGCTCTGATGGCAGCGGCCACCGGCGGTCTGCTCGTCGGCGCGGCGACGGTACGTCGGCTCCCCGCGACCGCCGAGGCGCTGGCCGCGGTCGGCCTGTCCGGCTGCTTGGTGGACGCGGTCGCTGCCCGCACGCTGCACGTGTCGGCCGCCTACGGCTTGCCGTTGCACTCCTACATCACAGTGGCGGCGCTCGGCATCGGTGGCGCGGCAGTGGCGCTCGGGCTGGCCAACCGGCGGCTGGTGAGTGCGCCGATCACGTGGGCGACGGCGCCGCTCGTTGCGGCGGTCGGCATCGTCGACCCCACGAATCCTTCCCGGGCGGTGCTTCTCGCTCCCGTGGGCATCGGCGCGGCGACAGGCCTGGACTGGGCGCTACGGCGATCGCTTCCAGCGGCCGCGTCGGCACGTGCCGTCAACGCGGCGGGCGCGGCAGGGGTCGCGGTCATCGGCTTCGCCGCGGCCCTCATCGCGGCCTCGCACCACGACCCCGTCGGGTTGTGGGGGGCCGCACTGCCACTCGCGCTGTTCGTGCTGCCTTCCTTGGCCGCCAGTCCCAGATTGGTCTTCGACGACGCGACGTCCGCGTTGTCCGGCATCGCCGCCGGCATGCTGCTGGTCGCCTTCGGCTTGCACGCCGGCGTCGACACCCGTGCGGCCGCCGCCGCAACCCTGCTCGTGCTCGCGGCGTACTCGCAGCTTCCGATCGCCACCGGATGGTTGCGTCGGGGCCAGGTCGCGATGGGGCTCCTCGCCTACCCGGGCGTCGTCGCGTGGGGCTCGACCGTCACCGACCCGCTGCGGTTCGCGACGGTCGACTACGGGCTCGCAATCGCGGCCGCCGGTGTGGCGGTCGCGTGGCCGCATGCTCGCGACGGTGCCGTTGCCATTCGCAACGCTGCCCTCGGCTCCGCACTGCTCCTGGCCAGCATCGCCGTGGGGATCACGCTGGCGCTGCACGGCGTGACGACCCCGGAGGCCTACGTCGCGACCCCGGCGGCGCTGTCGCTGGCGTGGGGCGCCGGCCTTCTAATCCATGACCGCGAGATGTCGTCGGTGGTGCTCGCGCCGGGGCTGGTCATCGGGATGCTTCCTTCGGTGGTCCTCGCTCTCGGACACGATCACCCGCGGCAGGCGGTACTCCTCGTCCTCGCGGCGCTCGTGGTCGCGATCGGCGCCGAGCTGCGTCTCGCAACACCACTGGTCGCCGGTGCCACGGTGATCGGACTGCTCAGCCTGCGACTGGTCGGTCCGGAGCTCGCGACGTTGCCGAGGTGGATCGAGTTCGGGGCGGTCGGCGCGGTGCTCCTCACGCTCGGCGCGACGTGGGAGGCGCGACTCGAAGACATCCGCCGGGTCCGCGGCTCGCTGCGCCCACGGATCGAGGCACTGCGGTAGCAGAATCGACGACGAGGTGCTGGCGAGGCCAGTTCGACACATGGACCGACGTGAGGTGGAGGACGTGAGTACGACGGCCGCTGAGCTCGACGAGCTTCGGCGGCTTCGTCGTGCCCGCGACCGGATGGACCGCGAGTACGCACAGCCGCTCGACGTACCGGCACTCGCGCAGACCGCCCTGATGTCGCCGGCGCACTTCAGCCGGCGGTTTCGCGAGGCGTATGCCGAGACGCCGTACGCCTACCTGATGACGCGACGGATCGAGCGTGCCAAAGCCCTGCTTCGGCAGGGCGAGCTGAGCGTCACCGACGTCTGCTTCGCCGTCGGCTGCACGAGCCTCGGATCGTTCTCGTCCCGTTTCACCGAGATCGTCGGCATGACGCCATCGGACTACCGGGCGAGCGACCACGCCGACATGCGCGACACGAGCTCGTGCCAGTCGATGGCGCTGACCCGGCCGCGTCGAACCAAGTCGAAGACCTGAGGCGAACCGAGCAGTTTCGGAGAAGCGTCGGCTGCGGCGCGCTCATAGGGTCGTCATCATGAGCACCTCGATCAGCGGCGTACACGTCACCGTCGACGATCCCGACGCCGCCCTCGCGTTCTACCGCGACAGCCTCGGCATGACCGTGGCCAACCGCGTCGACAAGGACGGCTTCAGCTGGATCACGCTGACCAGCGATGCCCAGCCGGAGATCTCGATCGTCCTGTCGCAGCCGCACGGTGGACGATCCAAGGAGGACGGTGACGCGCTCGCGATGCTGCTGGCCAAGGGAGCGCTGCCGATGCTTCAGCTGAAGGTGTCGGACCTCGCGACAACTTTCGACAAGCTGGTCGCAACGCCAGGCGTCGAGGTGTTGCAGGAGCCGGACGACCGGTTCTGGGGAGTCCGCGACGCAGCAGTGCGCGACCCGGCCGGAAACATGATCCGGGTAGCGCAGGCGTAGGTGTCGTGACCCGCCAGGTGTCGACGGCGGGGCCTCGGCGATCGCATGTCACACAGGTGTCGTGATCGACGACGCGCATGTCACACAGAGGTTGCGTTTCACGACCCGCATGTCACATGCGAACGCGGTGACACGAGGCCGACGTCCTAGCCAAGCGCGGCGGCGAAGGCCGCCAGCTCTTCGCGGATGTGCGATCCCAGCTCGCGCAGGTCAGGCATGAACTCGCGGCACGACTGCATGCCGATCGAGAACGTGTCGAGGTAGCTCCAGGCAGTGATGTTCAGGCCCAGCAGTCGCGTGATCGGCCCCATCGAGCGCACCGCGACGACGGGCGCGCCCGCGATCGACAGCTCGCGCGGCCCACGCACGTTGGACACCACCGCGTTGAACAACGGGCGCCGCACCATCCGCTCGACGACGGTCAGCGACTTAAGCGTCATCTTGCCGAACAGCAGGTAGTAGTCCTGCCACACCGCGAACAGCTCCGCGTCGCCCTGTGCCCACGCCCGCGCGGCATTGAGACTGTCCTTCACGGCTGCCAAGCGCTCGACCGGATCGGCGATGTCGGTCGCAAGCGAGACATACCAGTACGACGTCCGGTTGCCGAAGTCGTCGATCTCGTCGGGCTGCCGCAAGGACACCGGAAGCGCGACGTTCAAGCACTCCTTCGGCGTCTCGCCGTGCGCGGCCAGATAACGCCGCACGGCGCCGCCGCAGATCGTCACGAACACCTCGTTGACCGTCGCGCCGGCCCGGGTCGCCAAACCCTTCACCTCGGCGAACGGCACGGTGAGGTCGACGTACACCCGGTCCGGGACGAGCCGCCGGTTGAACCGCGTCGACGGCCCGGACAGCGGGTTGACGACGGATGGTGCACCGGACTTGCGCAGGTTGCGGTTGAACCGGATCGAGGCGAACGACCGCTTCGTGACCGCGGGGAGCTGGCGAACCTGCCGTCCCTGCGACCTCAGCGCGAACGCGATCAGGCGCCCACGACCAGGCATCGGCTCCGCGGCCGGAACCTCGCCCAGCTGATCGTCCGACCCGCCGTCGAATGCGAGCTCGAAGAACCTCACGCTGGCCTGACCGTCCATCACCGCGTGGTGGATCTTGAAGACCAGCGCGACGCGGTCGCCTTCCAGGCCGGTGACGATCGCGAGCTGCCACAGCGGTCGGTCACGGGACAGCTGCTCGCTCGCGACCCGCGAGATCACCTCGTCGAGCTGCTCCTCGTTCCCCGGCGCCGGCAGCGCCTCGAGCGAGATGTGGGGTTCGACGTCGACCGGCCCGCTGTCGATGAACACCGGGCGGCCAAGCCCAAGCGGGATCTTGCGGACCTGCCAACGAAACGGCGCGAGCCGCGGCAACCGCTGCCGGGCCCAGTCCCTGATCTCCTCGACCGGCACCGGCGCCCCGTCGCGCGGCCCGACGATCGCGATCTTGAGGGTGTGCATGTGCTGCCGCGCGTTCTCCTCGAGAACGTGGAGAGCATCGACCCCCGACAGCTGTCTCATGGCAATCCGGAACGCTACACAGCACGTCCACCCGCCCCATCCCCCACCGGAATCGCGACGTCGGCTCCGCCGACGACCTTGGCGAATGTCGGCGCTGCTACGGTCGAAGTGGCCGCTCGGCCCGGGGGCTCCAGGAGGACTTCGCAATGCCGCTGAACCGTGACTTCATCGGGCGGTCCTACGCTGCCGACGGCACGTACGAGATCGGCCGCGAGCACATCCGGCGGTTCGCCGACGCGATAGGTGACCCGAACCCGATCTACCGCGACCGCGAGGCGGCCAAGGCGGCCGGATACAAGGACGTCATCGCGCCTCCGACGTTCCTCACGACGATGGGCTTCGCGGTCGGCGGCCGCGGCGCGATGGCCGATGGCGACCTCGGCCTCAACTACGCCCTGGTCGTGCACGGTGAGCAGAAGTTCGTGCACCACCGCCCGGTCCACCCGGGCGACGAGCTCACCGCGACGACGTACATCGACGACATCCGCGACGCCGGCGCGAACGAGCTGATGACGATGCGCATGGAGATTCGTACGACGGGCGGCGAGCTCGTGTGCGAAGCCACCAACGTCGTGGTTTCGCGAGGGACCGCTGCCGGCAACTGAGGCGGCATCGGAGCCGACCTCGCTCCCCAGGCCCGCGCAGTTCCTCCGACTCGAGCTGCCGACCGAGCGCACGACCTCGCACGACGTACGTCCGCTTCTGCTGACGCTCGGTCTGCCGACCTTCGGTCTGGCCTTCGCGATGACGGTGCTCACAACCTACGGGCCCACCGTCCTGCTGCCGCTGGTCCATTCGCCCGCGAAGGTCGGCGCCATCATGGGCGGCGAGGGGGCATTGGCGCTTCTCGTGCCGCTCGTGTCCGGCTCGCTCTCCGACCGCCTCAGCAGCCACGGACGCTGGGGGGCGCGGCTTCCCTTCGTCCTGGTCGGCGCACCTTTGGCGGGCGCCGCGCTCGTCCTGCTGCCGTTCTCCAGCAACGCGCAGGTCGCCGGCGCGTCGATCCTCGCCTTCTACATCGGCTACTACATCTACTACCCGCCGTATCGCGCGATCTACGCCGACCTGCTACCGCGACGGCTCCTGCCGCGCGCGCAGTCCAGCCAGGCCGTGCTGCGCGGCGCCGGGCTGGGTGTGGCGCTCATCGCCGGCGGCTTGCTGCTAGCCACCTGGACACCACTGCCGTTCGTGGTCGGCGTCGCGGTGCTCGGCGTGAGCACGCTGACACTGAAACCGATCCTTCGCCTGCAGCGCTCGGTTCCGCCGCGATCGCACGATCTGGACGAACCCATCGGCAACGTCATCGACCTGTTTCGGCGCAGCCGGTCCCTGCAGCTGTTCGCTGTGGTCAACGCGATCTGGGAGTACGCCTTCGCGGGGCTGAAGTTCTTCATCGTCCTGTATGTGACGAAGGGCCTCGGCGAGTCCCGGCACCTCGCGACCGCCGTGATCACCGTCGTCGCGGTCGCCTACGTCATCGGTGCGCCGATCGCCGGACGGCTCGCCGAGCGTTACGGCATGGTGCGGGTGATGGAGGTCTCGGCGGCCGTCTACGGGGTCTCACTCTGTGTCGGCGTGATCCCGACCAGCGTGACGCCGATGCTCATCGTGCTCCCGGTCGGCGCACTAGCGGGCGCCATCCTCATGACCCTGCCGCAGGCACTGGCGTTCACGCTGGCGCCGGCCGCAACCGAAGGTGCCGCCGCCGGGCTCGTCGACTTCTCGCGCGGAATCGGCGTGGTGCTGGGACCGGTGATCGTCGGGGCGGCGGTCAGCGGCTTCGCCCACACCCTCACCGCGACCCACGGCTACGCGATCATGTGGCCCGCGATCGGCGCGCCAATCGTCGCCTCGGTGGCGCTTCTGCGCATGCTGCGTCACCAAGCAGCCGCTTCAGACGGGTAACCGTCAGCGGCCGATCTCGGCGAACAACGCCCGCGCGACTCTGGCGAGGTGCGCGACCCGGGTCACCTCTGTCGGCAGGTACGCCGGGCCACCCATGCGCCCCAGCAGCAAGACGGCATTGGTGCGGTAGGGCATCGCGAGCAGCTCGCAGTCCGGGCCGGCCGCTGAGGGGTCCGCCCAGACCGCGGCCGCGTCGGGCGTCTGCGGGCCGTCGACGGGCAGCCAGTCGCGCATCGGCGAGTCCGGCGCGCCCGCACTCGCCGCAAGGACGTCGATCACGCCCGCCTTGTTACGTGCCACCACAAGGGCGTAGCTCACCTGTAACAGCCCCGGCAGGCCCTCGACGAGGGCCAGCAGCGGTTCGCGGCTCGTCGTCGCCAGGTCGAGCAGCGTGAGGTCGTCGTACATACGGCTGCGGCCGTGATGACGCTGCACCGTCTCGACGATGACGCCCGGGATCGCAGTGACAGCACTGACCAACCGGTCGGCGAGCGCGCCCGGAGGCAGCGCGACGACCAGGTCGTCGACGGCGTAGCCGTCGGCCCGGTCGACGACGGCGATGCTCTCGATGTCCGCGCCGGCGCTGCCCAGCGCGGTAGCGACCCTGCCCAGCACACCCGGCTGGTCGGGCAGCCGCACCCGCAGCAGGTAGCTCGACGACTGGCTCAATGCTGCGGTCCGGCGACTGCCGGGTCGGCGTCCGGGGCGACGCGGATCAGCGTGAACGCGACCACGAGCCCGACGGCGGCAAAGATCGCACCGGTCTTGAATGCGGCATCCGTCCCGTGGGTGAACACGTAGTGCGCGAAGTTCGTCAGTCCGTTGTGCGGCGCGTGCTTGGTCGCGCGATGCGCCGCAGAGCTGAACACCGCGACCAGCGAGGACAGGCCGAGGGTTCCGCCTACCTGCTGCCCGACGTTGAGCATCGCCGAGGCGATCCCCGAGTCCTGCGGCTCGACACCGGACACCGCACCGAGCGTGACCGGCACGAAGATCGATCCCATTCCCGCTGCGACGAGCAGGATCCCGGGCAGCACGTGACCGACGTACGACGACGACGGACTGAGCCGGGAAAGGATCAGCAGTCCGAACCCGACGAAGATCGTCCCGGAGACGATCAGCGGCTGCGCGCCGATGCGATGCACGATCCGGCTCGCGATCTGCGCCATCGTGACGATCACCGCACTCATCGGAAGGAACGCGAAGCCGGCTTGTACCGGGGAGAAGCCGTGCACGTTCTGGATGTACTGCGTAAGGAAGAAGAAGGTCGAGAAGACCGCGGCGCCGAGGATCAGCATCACGAGATAGCAGCCGACGCGGGTACGGTTGCGGAACAGCCGCAGCGGCATGAGCGGCCGCGCCGACCGGAGCTCGACAGTCACGAACGCGGTCAGCAGGATCGCCGCCGCACCGAACGACACCAGCGTGCCGCGGTCGTGCCAACCGGCGGTCGCCGAATGGATGAACCCGTAGACCAGCGAGGCCATGCCGGCGGTGGAGAGCACCGCGCCCGGTACGTCGAGCGCTCCGCTCTCGCGGCGGTCGTCCTTCGGGACGACCCGCGGCGCGGCGAGAGCGAGCACCAGTCCGATCGGCGCATTGACGAACAGCACCCACCGCCACGACAGGAAGTCGGTGAGGATGCCGCCGAGGATCAGCCCGATCGCCGCACCGGCACCGGACACTGCGGCGTACACCCCGAAGGCGCGGTTGCGCGCCGGCCCTTCCTCGAAGGTGGTCGCCACGAGCGAGAGCGCGGTGGGCGACGCGATCGCGCCGCCGACGCCTTGCAGCGCGCGCATCGCGAGCAACCACTCCTTGTCCTGAGCGAAGCCGCCCGCGAGGCTTGCCGCTGCGAACAGCGACACGCCGATCACGAACATCCGGCGCCTCCCGAACAGGTCACCGGTCCGGCCGCCCAACAGCAACAGGCCGCCGAAGACGAGCGTGTAGGCGTTGAGCACCCAGGACAGGCTCGTCGTACTGAAATGCAGGGCATCCTGGATATAGGGAAGCGCGATGTTCACGATCGTCGCGTCGAGGACGACCATCAGCTGGGCCGCGGCGATCACGGTAAGCGCCAGGTTGGGGTGGACCTGGCGGCCGCCGGCCGAGGTGGCGTTCATCGCGATCATCCAACCAGCCGGCGGGCCTCGGGCTTGGCATCGAGTCGGTCATCCCGCACGATCGTGGGAGGATTCGCCCCGGGGGTCGCGAAGTGTCGTAACGACCGCAGGACGAAGGGATCGGCCGTGTTTGTGAAGCGGGCCTTGTTGCTGCTGGTGTTCGCTGTTGCGATCGCCGCCATCGGCAGCGTCATCACCGTCGGCGGGAACTCCTCGACCGGTGCCGCGTCGACGCCCAGTCTGCCGGTCGCGCCGGCCGGGACTGTGCCGCTCGCCACGGCGCCCGGGTCGGCCGTGCCCGCGACCAAGCCGGGAGCCACGCTGCACCTCCCGGGCCCGCTTCACATCGTCGAGCACGTCACCGGCTCGAGCCGGCTGAGCAGCGGCAAGACCCTGGTCTCGGTGTCGCTGAGCCGTCACGGCCACCTGGTCGGAGACGGCGTCTACACGTGCACCACGGGCTCGACCTCAGACAGCTGCGCGGCCGGCTTCGCCCTCTCCGGCGGGCTCATCGTCGCCGACGTGACCATCCACGTCTCATCCGGTGCGGTGTCGGGCACGGTGGACGGCGGGACCGGGCAGTACGACGGTGCGACCGGCACCATCAAGGGCAAGACACGTGCCAACCGCACCGTCGCGCTGACGATCACCTACTCCACTGGCTGACCGCGCCCCCGGGCACTCGGGTCCTCTGCTCGACGTCGAGCCTCGCGTGACGGTGCAGGTGCGGTGAACGACGCGGTCGACCTGCCGAGGCGCGCCGACGCCGTGGTGGTCGGCGCGGGCCACAACGGGCTGGTCGCCGCGACGCTGCTCGCCCGGACCGGGCTCGACGTACTCGTTTTCGAACGAGACGACGTCATCGGCGGCGCTGCGCGCACCGAGCAGCCGTTCACGAAGGTGCCCGGCCTGCGGCAGTCCACGGGCTCGTATCTGCTCGGCCTGATGCCGCCCGAGCTCGAGCGGCTGCTTGACCTGCGGCTACCGCTGGTGCGGCGCGATCCGCACTACTTTCTGCCGACGACGACCGACCGCTATCTCCTGATGGGCAGTGACCGCCCCGCCACGCGGCAGCAGCTTGCAGAGTTCTTCACTGATGCCGATGCAGCTGCCGACGACCGTCTGGCAGCGGAGCTCGCGATGTTGCGCGAGGACCTCGCGCCGGCCTGGCTCGCCGAGCCGCTGTCGGTCGAGGAGACCGCCGAGCGCTACATCCGGCCCGCGTTGCGCGGGGTGTTCGTCGAGCTCGTGCGCGGCGACGTCACGTCGTACCTCGATCGGTTCGGGTTCGCGAGTGAGCTGATCGTCGCGATGTACGCCGTGACCGACGGCCTGTCCGGGCTGCATGCCGGGCCGGACGACCCGGGAACCGGCCACAACTTCCTGGTGCACAACATGTGCCGGCTGCCCGCAGCGGATGGCACGTGGATGATCGTGCGCGGCGGGATGGGCACGGTGAGCTCGACGCTCGCCGAGCGGGCACGTTCGCACGGTGCCCGCATCGTCGTCGGCGCGCCGGTGGCATCGGTGACCGTGCACGAGGGTGCGACGGCGGGCGTCGTACTGACCGATGGTCGAGAGGTAACCTCGGACGTCGTCGTGGCGGCGTGTGACCCGTTCACGCTGTCGACACTCGTCGCGCTGCCGCAGCCGCTCGTCGATCGCCTCGAGTCGGTGCGTCGCGCCGGCACGACGCTGAAGGTCAACCTCGCGCTCGCCGGCCTGCCGCGGTTCAGCTGCCTTCCGGTGGGCGCACCGTCACCATTCGGCTCGACGATCCACCTGCTGGAGCAGGACACGCCGTTGCAATCGGTGCGCGACATGTGGGCCGACGTTCAGGCCGGTCGACTGCCGGACTTCCCGACGATCGAGTGGTACCTGCACACGACCGTCGACGCGTCGCTGCAGGACGACGGCGGCCATCACTCCTCGGCGTTGTTCGTGCAGTCCGTGCCGTGGCAGCCGGCCGGGTCGAGCTGGGACGTCGAGCTCGATCGCTACGTCGTGCACCTGCTGGAGATCTGCGACCGGTTCGCGCCCGGCACGTCGGACCTCGTCGCGGACACCTATCCCCTGCCGCCGCCCGCGATCGAGGCGCACTTCGGGATCCGCCACGGCCACATCCACCACGTCGACAACTCGTTCGGCTTCGACCAGCGGATGCCCTATGCCACAGGCATCGACGGCCTGTACGCCGCCAGCGCCGGCTGCTTCCCGGCCGGCTCGGTGATCGGCGCGGCAGGCCACAACGCCGCCAACCGGGTCCTCGCCGACCTGCCCCACCCCCGCTCGAATTAGCACACAAGTGGGCCCGCGGCGCGGCGAAAAGCGCCCCGGTGTCGGGTTTCAAGGCGCCTCCGGCCGCACATGTGTGCTACTTCGAACGGGGTGGAGGCAACCTTTTCGTTGCCTGCAGTGTGAGTCGGGCATGGGGAGAGATGGATCAGCAGCTCGTTGACTACGTGCGAGCCCGCTGGCCCGCCCTGGTCCGGTACGCCGCGGTCGTGTGCGGCGACGCGACCGAGGGCGAGGAGCTGGCGCAAGCGACGCTGGTCCGCGTCGCCGCGCGGTGGCGACTGCTTCGTGACCGCGACAACATCGACGCCTACGTCCGGACCGCCATCGTCCGGGCGCACATCAACCAACGCACCCGGCTTCGGCGACGCGAGACGCCGGTCGCCGAGCCACCCGCAACCGACGCGGCTGATCCGACCGAGGCTGCGAGCCGCGGAGTCGACGTACGGCGAGCACTCGCCACGCTGCCGCCGCGCCAGCGCGCCGTACTGGTGCTGCGCTACCTCGACGACCTGTCGGAGCTGCAGACCGCCGACGTGCTCGGGTGCTCGGTCGGCACCGTGAAGAGCCAGGCCAGCAAAGCCCTCGCGTCGTTGCGCGCCTCCTTTCCCGAGCTGTCCGACGAGGCGGTGACGCGATGACCGACATCCGCGATCTGCTTCGGGAAGCGTCAGGCGACATCGAGATCGACGCGGCCGACCCGGTGATGCGGGTGCGCAACGAGCTGAGGCGGCGGCGGCGTTCCCACGCCGCGATCCTCGCCGTTGTCGCCGCGGTGGCGGCGGCAATCATCGTCCCGGTCTCACTTCACGGGTCCAGTCCGCCCGTCGCCGCCATTGGGCCCGGCCCGGCCCGCAATCTGGAGCACTGGGACTCGAGCGCAGGTGTGGCGGCAAGCGGCTTCGGCTCGGTGTGGGCGCTGAAATGCTGCGACGTCGTGTCCGGCCACTCATGGGTGGACCAGCTCGATCCCCTCACCGGAGATCAACTGGGTCGCATTCCCGTGCCGGCACCCACGTCGAGCATCGCCGCGGGTGCCGGCTACGTCTGGGTGATCGGCGCGAATCCCGGTGGCGGCGCGCCGTCGTACATCACCGCCATCGATCCGCGGACGCACAGCTACTACTCGATGCACATCACCGATCCGAAGGCGGCGCCGTACGACATCGCATTCGCAGGCGGCGCAGCCTGGGTGACGATTCCGCTCGAGAACGCGGTCTGGCGGCTGACCGTCGACCCTGCCGCCCACGAGCTTCGCAAGTCCGTCGTCACGGTGCCGGGCGGTCCCGCCGATATCGCGACCACAGCGGCGGGCGAGCTGTGGGTGCAGGAGGCCAACGCCAACGCGCTGATCGAGATCGACCCGTCGACCGCGGTTCTTCGAGGGCGCGCCGTGCCATGGACCGGTCACATCTACGGACCCGCGGACGGGCTCCCGCACGACCTACTCGCATCGGCTAGCAGCAGTCGACCGCCGTTCGAGAACTACGAGGCCGTCAACCTTTCCCGGGTGCGGCGAAGCGTCCAGGACGGCCGGGCTTGCAACAACTGCGAGGCCTGGGCGATCTCAGCCACAGGCGAGATCCGCGACGCAGTCTCAACCCACGCCGGTGTCTTCGTCTGGGAGACGGTGGACGGCGGCATCCAACGGACGTACTTCCTCGACAACTTCGCACTTCACGGCGGCCTCGGCCGGACCAGCGCGCGACTCCCGTACGGCGGACCGCTCGCCGCCGACAGCCAGGACCTCGGTGTCGTGATCGGGAACGGCCCCGGACTCCTGCACTGGACGCCGAGCGAAATCGGCGTCCACCCCCTCGACATCTACCAGGTCGTCGACGCGAGTCATCCGGCGCCGACGTCGCGGTCGGTGACGGTCAACGGAGATCGGGCCCGGATCGCGCGCCAGCCGGTGATTCAGCTCCACCCGACGGCGGCGCGGGTCGAGCAGGTCGCGGGGAGCTGGGCCGTGCTGCTGGCCGCACCGGAGGCGACCGACTTGCACGCGCGGGAGGCCAACCCCACCCAGGCCCCCAGGCCGTCGTTCGTCGCAATGGTCAACGGCCGCGGGTTCCGCGCGACCTCGATCGAGGTCGATCAGTACGACGACGTCGCGCTCGAGTTCTTCCCGAGCAAGACGGCTGCGGTGGCCGCCGCCGAGACTCTCTCAGCACTGGTGATGGTCACGGAAGAGATCACGATCTGCTCAACTCCGGAAAGCATCACCACGGGATCCAAGACCGACCCGCGATTCACCCTCCCGCCGGTCAAAGGGTGTCCAGGGCACTGAGCGTCGCGGCGCCGACGCACTAGCCTGGGCGTCAACAGGCCCATACGCGCGCAGGTGAAAGAGGCGACGCTCGCCGTGACGACGGAGGCGGACAAGTTCGCGGGCTTCGGCCCGAACGAGTGGCTGGTCTACGAGATGTACCAGTCGTATCTGAAGGACCCGAACTCGGTCGACAAGGCCTGGTGGGACTTCTTCGCCGACTACGCGCCGGGCGACACTCCCGTCGTCAGCAGTCGCCCGACGGAGGCGCCCACCAACGGCACTGCGCCGCCTGTCACCGCGCCGGCCGTCCCGGTCGAGACCCCGATGCCGGTCGTGCCGACGCCGGCCGAGCCGGCGTCTGAGACGCCCGCCGAGGCCACCCCGGCCGGGCGCGCGCTCAAGGGGGCGGCCGCGCGGACCGTCTCGAACATGGAGGCGAGCCTCGCCGTACCGACCGCGACCAGCGTCCGCGCGGTCCCGGCGAAGCTACTGATCGACAACCGGGTCGTGATCAACAACCACCTCCGTCGCGGCCGCGGCGGCAAGGTCAGCTTCACGCACCTCATCGGCTACGCGATGGTGCAGGCATTGCGCGAGCTACCCGTCATGAACCGGGCGTACGCCGATGCCGACGGCAAGCCCACCGTCATCGAGCCGGAGCACATCAACCTGGGGCTCGCCATCGACCTGACCAAGGACGACGGCAGCCACACCCTCGTGGTACCGGCCATCAAGAACGCGGACACCCTCGACTTCGCCAAGTTCTGGGCGGCGTACGAGGACGTCGTCCGCAAGGCACGCACCAACAAGCTGACTGTCGACGACTTCACCGGTACGACGGTCAGCCTCACCAACCCGGGGACGATCGGCACCGTCCACTCGGTGCCGAGACTGATGCAGGGCCAGGGCGCGATCATCGGCGTCGGCGCGCTGGAGTACCCGGCCGCGTACCAGGGGGCGGCCGAGGAGACGCTCGCGCGGATCGCGATCAGCAAGGTCATCACGCTGACGTCGACGTACGACCACCGGATCATCCAGGGCGCGGAGTCCGGCGAGTTCCTGCGGCGCATCCACGAGCTGCTGCTGGGCGATGAGTTCTGGGACGACGTGTTCGCGTCGCTGCGGATCCCGTACGAGCCGATCCGGTGGACGACCGACATCGCGATCAGCCACGACGAGGAGGTCGGCAAGCCGGCGCGTGTGATCGAGCTGATCCACGCCTACCGCGTACGCGGGCATCTGATGGCCGACACGAACCCGCTCGACTTCGAGCTGCGCCGCCACCCGGACCTCGACGTCGTCACGCATGGCCTGACGTTGTGGGACCTCGACCGTGAGTTCCCGTGCGGCGGCTTCGGTGGTCACGCGATGCTGAAGCTGCGCGAGATCCTCGGCGTGCTGCGCGACTCGTACTGCCGCACCGTCGGCATCGAGTACATGCACATCCAGGATCCGGAGCAGCGGCGCTGGATCCAGGAACGAGTGGAGCGTCCTCACGAGAGCCCCGACCGCGAGGAGCAGCTGCGGATCCTGCGCAAGCTCAACGAGTCCGAGGCGTTCGAGACCTTTCTGCAGACCAAGTTCGTCGGGCAGAAGCGGTTCTCCCTCGAAGGCGGCGAGTCGGTGATCCCGCTGCTCGACGCGGTCGTGTCGGCGGCGGCGCACGACGACATGGACGAGGTCGTCATCGGCATGGCCCACCGCGGCCGGCTCAACGTCCTCACCAACATCGTCGGCAAGTCCTTCGGCCAGATCTTCTCGGAGTTCGAGGGCAACCTCGATCCCCGTACGGCGCACGGCTCCGGCGATGTGAAGTACCACCTCGGCGCCGAGGGCACCTACACCGCGATCGACGGCGAGACGGTCGCGGTGACGCTCACGTCGAACCCGTCACACCTCGAGACGGTCAACCCGGTCGTCGAGGGCATCGCGCGCGCGAAGCAGGACATGCTCAACCGCGGCGAGGGCGGCTTCACGGTCCTGCCGATCCTGATCCACGGCGATGCGGCATTCGCCGGACAGGGCGTCGTTGCGGAGACGCTGAACCTCTCGCAGCTGCGCGGCTACCGGACCGGCGGAACCGTGCACGTCGTGATCAACAACCAGGTCGGCTTCACGACGTCACCGGCGAGCGCGCGGTCCAGCGTCTACGCCACCGACGTCGCGCGCATGATCCAGGCGCCGATCTTCCACGTGAACGGCGACGACCCGGAGGCCGTCGTACGAGTCGCGGAGCTGGCGTATGAGTTCCGGCAGGCGTTCAAGAAGGACGTCGTCGTCGACATGCTCTGCTATCGCCGCCGCGGTCACAGCGAGGTCGACGAGCCGAGCTTCACCCAGCCCCTGATGTACGACCTGATCGACGCCAAGCGCAGCGTTCGCAAGCTCTACACCGAATCGCTGATCGGTCGCGGCGACATCACCGTCGAGGAAGCCGAAGCCGCACTGCGCGACTACCAAGGGCAGCTCGAGAAGGTGTTCGCCGAGAGCCGTGAGGTCCAGGCGGTGCCGTTCGAGCCGATTCCCGAGGTGCCGACCGGTCCACCGCCGCCGACGGCGGTCACCCCCGAGACGCTGAAGCGAATCGGCGACGCACAGGTCTCGCTTCCGGAAGGCTTCAGCGTCCACCCCCGCCTGCTGCCGCAGCTCGAGAAGCGC
>DASZVL010000062.1:0-3646 GCA_035547035.1 Mycobacteriales bacterium
GGCCTACTGGCGCAACCAAGACCGACAGCCCGGCCGATGGCCGGGCTCTCAACGATGACGCGACTCATCTGTCAACGATGTCGCGACTCATCACAGTGGTGGGCCGTGTGGGACTCGAACCCACAACCTACGGATTAAAAGTCAGGGACGCGTCATGTCGTGCGGTCTTCGCCCATCCAGCTCGCCGCGTGTTTCGTGCAGGGCGCGTCGGACCGAGATCCGCTCCAGTCCCGCTCCCTGGCGCTCAGTCCGCCTCGGTACGTGACCACAGCGTGACCACGTCAGGTGCGATCACAAAGACGCCCGACCGTCATGCCGAGTGCATCGACCAGCCGGTAGATATTGCGGAGGGCAACGTTCCGATGACCGCCCTCAACCTGTCCGATATAGGTCCGATGAAGCCCCGAAGCGTCCGCGAGCTGCTCCTGCGACAAGCCTCGCTCGTGACGGAGTGCCGCGACCTGTAGTCCGAAGGTGCGTTGTCGCTGTTCCCAGCGTCGCGCCCCGTCCACGCGCGGACGCTAGATAGCGGCATAATTCGAGTCGGCCGAATCCCAGTCACAATCGAGATCACCGGTACGCACAGGGAGGAATGAGTGACCGACTTGTCCGGTGTGCAGTCGCGGCTAGATACAGCCGTGAAGATCGCCCAGACGCTCGAAGTGTCAGACGTCGTCGACACCGACAGCGGCAACCCGACCGGCTCCAAGAGAAACACCGCCGACCGTCAGCGTGCTGCTTCGCTCTCCCGAGAACTTCTCCATCTCGCCGACCACCTAGAGATGACCGCGTCGCTGGTACGCGAGCAGTACTGGTCGATGAAGGGAATGGCCCCGTGAGCGATCTGCCAGCCGAGCCGGTCGAGAGCCTGGCAATGCACCTGGCGCTCACGATGAACATGATCCAGAACGGCACACCGCTGGCATTGCTGCAGCAGCAGCTCGTCACGGTGCGCTCCAAGGCCAAGCTCGTCATCGACGATGAGGAAACGCCGGGTGGCACGCGCATCCAGATCACGCATCCGATCCCCGAGAGCGTCGCTGAGGCGCTGTCGGAGGACGTGGTCATACCCGGCGACATCGAGAACCTCGGCAACGAAGGTCCGACCGAGTGAACTGGCGCACTATTCGCGCCATCCTGAATCGGGACAGATCGACGGCATGACAGAGCCAACTCCGCCCACGGCGAGTTGCGTCCCTCGACGTGGTGTAACTCGTCGCGGACGCGACCTGCGAACGAACGTTGGCAGCAGATGAAGGGAAAGGCTCTCCGACCTAGCCGTCCGCCGGAAGAAGACGAAGATACGAACAGTGGCGCGGTGTGACGGCGCGGAAGTCGCGAAGATTCAACGTAGCGAGGCGATCCTCGCCTAGGCGCTCACACAAGGCGATGAGAGTCGAATCGACAAGACCGAGGTTAAGCGCTGCGTACTGGGCGTCCAAGTCCGCTGCACGAGCCAGGTCCGCGACGGTCACGAGCTCGTATCGATACGCTCCCGCCGCCAGGTCTGACACGAATGTCGTCCACGTCAGCCGGTCGAGGATCTCGGAAACCCAGTACCCGAGCTCAACGAGGACCGTCGTTGCTACGATCATCGGTTCACGCGCCAGCGCGGTCGCTCGGATCAGATCAGCGCAATCAGCGTGGTCCGGATCGGCGGTGTTGAATGCGGCGAGGAGCACGCCGGTGTCGAGTATCAGTGCCATCGTCGGACTGATCATCTCTGGCGGAGCGGTGCCTCTTTGTTGTCGTCTACGTCAGTCGCGCGACCGCGAGTGCTGGTTCCGACGCCAAGGTGCGGAATACGGCGCCGGCCGGCCTCAGCAGCACCCCGCAGTAGAGCGACGATAGGCGCGTCCAATGCGCGATAGGAGGCCGGGAAGCTCGCCGTACCTTGCGGTTCGCCTACAGGAACCTGGTAGTCGTACTTCCGAACAACCGCAACCTGGTATGGACGGGCAGCACCGAAGCCAGGCGCGCTGTTGAGCGTGTCAGTCATCGGCGTTCCTCTCGGGATTCAACTCTCGACTGTAGTAGTGCTTTCGCTTGATCCACTTGAAATGCTCGTGCTTAGTGATCGCCGCGATCTCAATTGGCCCACCCACGGTGTCCGCACCCGGTAGGAATCGGACGAAACGCACGGTGGCGTGGACGAGGAACTCGGCGAGATCGGCGGCGTCTTCGATCGGCATCGCAGCTTGGACCAGGGGGGCGACCTGTTGCTGGCTCAGCGCGTCCGTTATCGCCTGTGCCTGTTCGCCAAGACCCATGGTCGTCAGCACCTGCGGCGTGAAGGTACTGACTCCGAACATCAGCCGCGTTATTGCTTCGGGATTGCCATTCCAAGTCAGTCCCGTGTCGTCCGGAGGCCGAAGCGCCGTCGGCCCGACACAATCGCCGTCTGCAATGACGACTTGATACTCCTCGGCGAGTGGGGAGTTGGCCGAGTAGCCCGCGATGGTGAAACCCAACTCCGGCTTCTGCGGCCACTCGGCGAAAGCTTCCTGGTAGTGCTGGTCGAAGAAGAACTCTTTGACGTGCTGCGCAACCTCGCCAATGGTGTAGGTCTCGGGGTTGAGGTGCCACTCGTCTGACTCGTCGGTGAAGCGGCGGCGCAGATCTTTGGCCAATGTCGATGTCGAGGCGACACCCAGGTTGCCCGCACCCCAGGTGATTGCTCCGATCGGCAGACCCTTCCGGAGATTGAAGATCTTGTTGGCGTTGTTGTAGACGTTGATCACGCCCACGCCCTCCGGACTGGACTGGAGCAGCGTCGAAGCAGAATCGGCTGCCAACACGACCCCGTCATGCACCTTCAGCGTGATGGCGATCGTCACGTCGCCATCTCCTGTCGCGGCACCCAACTAGGACACCACAAGCCGCTATTCCGATGCGTGGTTTCGGGCCCGACCCGCCGTCATAGGAGCCTCCCGAGCACGGTGCGTGACCACGACGTGACCACCGCACGCAATCCCGCGACCGAGCCGGACCGGCTCCGAGCCGCTGACCTGCAGTTTCGTTTGTGGGCCGTGTGGTGTGTAGTTCCACGACATCGTTGACACATGAGTCGCGACATCGTTGACATCGTGTGGACTTGATCATGACCGATGTCGAAGGCGCGCGTCGTTGTTCTTGCTGTCGTTCATCAGGGCCTGACGAAGGCAGCCGCCGCTGAGCGGTACGGCGTCAGCAGGCAATGGGTCCACATCCTGGTCACCCGCTACAACGCCGGCGGGCTGGACGCGCTCGAACCGCGGTCCCGACGGCCCGCCTCGAACCCGAAGGCGACGTCGGCCGCGATCGCGGAGCGGATCGTGGAGCTCCGCAAGCAGCTCGATGCCGACGGGCTCGACGCGGGCCCGGTCACGATCGCCCAGCACCTTGTCAACGAAGGCATCCGACCGCCCTCGACATCGACGATCCGCTGGATCCTGCACAACGCCGGCCTGGTCGTCGCAAACCCAAAGAAACGGCCCCGCAGCTCCCTGCACCGGTTCGAAGCCGACTAGCTGTACTGCCCAGGCAGGTTGGTCAACCTGGTGATTGGTGGGACCTTGCCGATGGCGGTGTGGCGCCGGTGATGGTTGTAGTGGTGGACCCAGCCTGGCAGAGCCTTGAGTCGGGCTGAGTTCGTCGGGTAGAACCG
>DASZVL010000063.1:0-3819 GCA_035547035.1 Mycobacteriales bacterium
CGCGGGCCGTCCGCGGTGTCCTCGACGATGATCCCGGCCGCGGCGAGCGCGTCGCGGATCCGGTCGCTCTCGGCGAAGTCCTTGCGCTCCCGGGCGGCCTGCCGCGAGGCGAGCAGCGCCGGCATCAGCGCCTCCACGATCCTGCTGAGCGACGACTCAGCGCCGCCCGCGAAGTCGGCCGGCGCGAGACCGAGCACATCGGTCATCGCGGCGGCATCGGCGTACGCCGCGCGTGCCGTCGCCTCGTCGCCATCCGCGAGCGCGGAGTTGCCCCGGCGGACCGTGTCGTGAAGCACGCCGAGCGCCGCCGGCACCGCGATGTCCTCGTCCATCGCGGCCGCGAACTCGGCGGGAAACGCTGGCGCCGCCGGGACATCGGGGAAGCGCTCCGCCGCCCGGGTCAGGAAGTTCTCGATCCGGCTGTACGCCGCCTCCGACTCGGCGAGACCAGCGTCGCTCCACTCGCTCTCGGACCGGTAGTGCGGCGCGACCAGGTGGTAGCGCACGGCTTGCGCGCGCACCTCGCCGAGCAGGTCGGCGACGAACAGCGAGTTGCCTAGCGACTTGCTCATCTTCGTACCGCCGGTGTTGAGCAGCCCGTGATGCAGCCAGAACCGGGCGAAGCCGTCGCCGGCCGCGCTCGACTGCGCCAGCTCGTTCTCGTGGTGCGGGAACACCAGGTCGAGGCCGCCGCCGTGGATGTCGAAGGTCGGGCCGAGGTACTTCGTGGCCATCGCCGAGCACTCGATGTGCCACCCTGGCCGGCCCGGGCCCCACGGGGTGTCCCAGTAGGGCTCGCCGGGCTTCGCCGCTTTCCACAGCGCGAAGTCGAGCGGGCTGCGCTTGGCGGCCGTGCCGTCCTCGCCGGACTGCATCGCGTCCGGCTGCTGACCAGACAGCTCGCCGTACGCCGGATGCGACCGTACGTCGAAGTAGACGTCGCCCCCGGAGGGGTAGGCGTGCCCGGCGTCGATCAGCCGCTGGATCAACGCGACCATCTCCGGGATGTGGCCGGTGGCGCGGGGCTCGCCTGTCGGCGGGAGGCAGTTCAGCGCGGTGTACGCCGCGTGGAACTCCCGGGTGACCGATGTCGCGAGCGCCCACCAGGGCACACCTTGGGCGTCGGCGTTGACGAGGATCTTGTCGTCGATGTCGGTCACGTTGCGCACGTGGTGCACCTCGTGGCCGCTCGCGGTGAGCCATCGGCGTACGACGTCGAAGGCAACCGCGGACCGGACGTGACCGATGTGGGGAGCGGACTGCACGGTGGGCCCGCAGACGTAGAGCGTCACGACTCCCGGGAGCACCGGCTCGAAGTCCCGGACCGCCCGCGTCCGGGTGTCGTAAAGCCGCAGCGCCACGCAGCAAGCCTACGGATGTCGCAGCCAATCGGGGACTCAACAGAGGGCCGCCACGATCCACCGGAGCGGGTGTCTAGCCCACAGGCCGACGGTGGACTCGTCGTACGTGGAGTTCTCCTAGGGAGGCGCCAGGAAGCAACTCGACCAGCCGAGACGTCAACCGACCCACATTCGCATTGTTGTTACCGCCATCCAGGACGTTCCAGCGAAACCGGGTCGACCTCGCTATAGCCAGGGCCGAGCCAGAAGGCGTCGGAGTTGCGTCCCCTGTCGTACACCACGTCAGGGGACGCAACTGTCGCGACTGAACCCCACATTCCCGCGACACAGCGGAGGAGCTTGGGCCTTGTTCGCTTCCGATGCCGGACTCGATGGGTCTCCAGACACGCCGGGTCCATTCAGTATTCGCAGCTAACGATGCGCGCTCGGCTCTGTCCAGTCCGCCGCGCTCCAGTACACCGTTGCATTCCACCACAGTCCGTTGGCCGTCACTTCGTAGCCGACTGTCATGTCGATAATGTCGGACAGCGCGATCTCAGCCTCCTCGATCGTCGTCGCGACCCGTCGAAGCAACTCGGGGAGGCTTCCCTCGGTGCCGCTCCCGAGTGGATTCGCAAGGGAGACTGAATAGCGACGACCCACGTCGCGCGGGTCTAGTGCCATGCTTGTTCCTCTCGGCGTCTCAACTATGAATGAATCAAGGCACCGCCAACTGCTGTTCAGCTCGCGCGTTCCACGGCTCACCCGATGACCGGGTCCCAGGCATCACCCGGGTGGATGCCGATATCTCCATCGTCCCCTGGTTTCGAGCACGTGTTTGGCGAGGTTTAGCGCCGTATCGTTTGTCTTTACCACGGCGCGTGGCATAGTTTCGTCCGCCCAAGGGCCCTCTCATATCGCCCTTGAGATCAGCAACGCGCAGCCAGCAAGCGCGCCAGCACCGAGGACCTCGACCCCCCGGATCGGGTACCCCACCAGGATCAATGGCACGCAGCCCACAAGGCATCCCGCGCAAAACAGGGCGAGGCCGAGTTCAAATCCGTACCAGTGTCCACCGCTCCCGCGAAGCCGCCAGCGAGCCCGGCGAGGCACCGACGTGCTAGACCCACGTCACACCTCCGTGAGAAACATAGTCCTCATTCGGCGTATAACCCCTGGGATTCTCCCACTTGGGACTGGACCGTTACTGATAACACCTAAGGTTTTCCGCGGCCAAAGAGTAAAATGAATGCGAGCGCCAGGAAGATAGCGAGGCAAAACAGGGCGTAAGCGAAGTGACCCGCGAAAAGGGCTGCAAAAGCGGCGACAAATGCGCCGCATGCAAACATAGCGGCTTTAAACTCCCCGGTGCCGAGCGGTCGCAGGCTCACGTGCCCGCGGCACCAGGCCCTGGTCCGCGCCAACGCACTCGTAACTCGCGCCCGCAATGCAGTTTCACCTTCTAGATCTATCGATAGGTCAACCATCGCAGGACAGTTCGGCCGCCGCAGGTCAGAATCTGACCATGAGGCCCGGCGAGTTGGGATTTGCGCGCGCCGCCTTAGACGCCTGTCTCTCTCACCTGGCACAAGAGTCTGTCGTACCGAACACCGTCACCCTGCTTCGTGCGTGGCCGGAACCCGAGTATGGATTCTGCGTGATCTATCGACACGCATGGCACCCCGAACTGGTCCTTGGATATCGCGCAGTTGCGCCGCAAGGCGACGAGTCCTTCGAGGATGTTGAGGAGTTTGGCTTCGAGGTCGCAAACTTTCAGTTGCGGGAGCCTCTCGGCACCGAGCGCGCACGCCTCTCCTTCGACGCGGCCGGCGTGGCTTGGTGGGGCAGCCCTCGATGACGCTGGCCACCACCCACAACTCGAGAATCTTCGACTGCCGCCGCAAGCCCCTGGAGACCGGCTCCCCGTCAGCGGCCGACGAGCAGGGCGGTTGCGATGGCGGCGAGCCCCTCGCCGCGCCCGGTCAGCCCGAGACCGTCGGTCGACGTCGCCGACACCGCCACCGACGCGCCGATCGCCTGCGACAACGCCGCCTCCGCTTCGGCGCGGCGCGGCCCGAGCTTGGGTCGCTCGCCGATGAGCTGTACGGCGACGTTGCCGATCGCCCAGCCCTCGGCGATCACCCGCCGCGCGGTCTCGGTCAGCAACACGAGGCCCGAGGCGCCGGCCCACTCCGGCTCACTCGTGCCGTACTGCAGCCCCAGGTCGCCCATGCCGGCGGCGGACAGCAGCGCGTCGCACGCGGCATGCGCGACGACATCGCCGTCCGAATGACCGGCGAGTCCCCGCTCACCGGGCCACGCGAGTCCCGCCAGCGCCAGCACCCGGCCGTCCTCGAAGGGATGCACGTCGACGCCGATCCCAATCCGCGGCACCCCGACCAGCGCATCGCTGAACGGGACGACCTCTTGGGTCATGCCCCGGCCTTCGCGACCGGCGAGGGGCCGATCACGTCGGCGA
>DASZVL010000064.1:0-2963 GCA_035547035.1 Mycobacteriales bacterium
GGGTCACTTATCCCGACCGTCGCCGTCACCCCCGCACCCTCGAAGCTCGCGGGGTGGTGGGCTCGGACGTCGACCGCAGTGAGCATGACCACGCCCGCACCGGGCAGTCCGAGCGCTGCGGCGAGCTCGGCTCCGTGCGCCTCCACGTCGCTTCGGTCGTACGCCTTCGGCACCTGCGCGTTGACCACCCACCCGGCGTCGAGGAAGCCGCCGCCGACCGCCGCAGTCGACACGCAGCGCATGGGTGACGCGAGCCGCCAGACGAGGGTGGACAGCGTGAAGCCGTCTTCATCTCGCGCGACCAGCTCCGGGCCGGGCGGCGTCATGCGTCTTCCACCGTGCGTGTCATCGCGCCCCACCGGCGCGAGGTCACGATCAGGTGGCCGCCGTCGTCGACGACGCGGACATCCGCGTCGTACACCTCGGCCAGGACCTCGTCGCGCAACACCTGGGACGGTGAGCCCACCGCGACGAGCCGCCCGTGATGCAGCAAGGCGAGCTGGTCGGCGAACTGACCGGCGAGCGTCAGGTCGTGCACCACAGTGACGACGGTGAGGGCGCGCTCGACCCGCAGCTCGTCGACGAGCTCCATCGCGTCGATGCGCTTGCCGAGATCGAGCGCGCTCGTCGGTTCGTCCAGCAGCAGCAGCGGCGCCTGCTGCGCCAGCGCGCGCGCCAGGACCAGCCGCTGCCGCTCGCCGCCGGACAGCGTGGCGAGCGTGCGGTCCGGGTAGGCCCCGAGGCCGAGCCGGGTCAGCACACCGCGGCAGATCTCCCGGTCGGCGACCGAGGGAGCTTGCAGCAAGCCGAGGTGTGGCGTGCGGCCGAGCAGGGCGTAGTCGGCGACCGTCATGTCGGCGGGGAACATTGGCTGCTGCGGGACGTAGGCGACGAGCCGCGCCAGGTCGCGCCGCCGCATCCCGCGGGTGTCCTGGCCGTCGACCAGCACCGAGCCGGTGAACGCAACGAGCCGGGCGAGGGCGCGCAGCGTCGTTGTCTTGCCGGCCCCGTTCGGCCCGACGAGCGCGAGCCAGCCTTCCTTGCCGACGGCAACGCTCACCTCGTCGACCAGCGCCTTGCCCGCGATCTCCACCCGCAGGCCGTCGACCGCGATCACGACAATGCCGTCCGGGCTCGGCGCGACCGGAGCACGAAGAGGAAGAACGGTGCGCCGATGACTGCCGTGACGACCCCGAGCGGGACCTCGCTGGGCGCTTGCACCGTGCGCGCGACGACATCGGCCAGGATGAGGAACGCCGCCCCCGCCACCATCGACACCGGTAGCAGGACCCGGTAGCTCGAGCTCGCGGTCAGCCGTACGGCGTGCGGGACGATGATCCCGACGAATCCGATGAGCCCGCTCACCGCCACAGCAGCCGCCGTACCCAGGGTCGCCGTCGCGACCAGTGCGAGCCGCAGCTTTCCGGGATCGACCCCGAGCGTGCTCGCCTCCTCCTCGCCGACCCGCAGCACGTCGAGGCGGCCCGCGAGTGCGACCAGCAGCACCGCGGCGACGGCGGCGTACGGCGCGATGGTCCGCACGTCCGACCACGACGCGAGGGTGAGCTGCCCGAGCAGCCAGCCGTACACCGTCTGGATCGCCGTCAGGTGCTGCTGCATGAGGTAGGTCTGCACCGCGGTGAGCAGAGCGGCGACCGCAACCCCCGCCAGGATGATCGAGGTGTTGCCGACGCCTACCGAACCGGGGCCGGTGTCCCAGCGGGTCGTGCTGCCAAGCGCGTAGGTCATCACGACCGCAAGCGTCGCGCCGACGAACGCCGCGACCGGCAGCAGCTCGCTGGAGCCGCCGGAGACGATCACGATCGTCGCACCGAGGCCGCCGCCGGCTGCGACCCCGAGCAGGTAGGGGTCGGCGAGCGGGTTGCGGAACACACCCTGATAGGTCGCGCCACCGCCCGAGAGCATCGCGCCGACGATCGCGGCGAGGGCCACGCGTGGCGCCCGGATCTGCCACACGATCGCCCCGTCGACCGGGTCGACGTGGCCGTGGGGCAGCAGGGGGATGTGCTGGGCGATGCCGTCCCACACCTGCGACAGCGACAGCGATGTCGGTCCGAGCGAGACCCCCACGCCGGCGGCGACGACCAGTAGCACGAACGCGACGCCGAGCGCACGCGGCAGGGTCGTCATGTCAGCCGGCCGCCGAGCTCACCGCGTCGGCGGCGGTCTGGAGCAGGTCCACGATCCGAGGTCCCCAGCGCGATGCGATGTCGTCGTTGAGACCGACCACGGCGTGGTGCTTCACCGCCGCGATCTGGCTCCAGCCCGGTCGCGCGGCGACGGTCGCGGAGCTCTGCCGGCAGCAGATCGTGTCTGCCAGGAAGACGAAGTCGGGATCGGCCTTGACGATGAACTCTGACGACAGCTGCGGGTAGCCGCCGCTCTTCGCCGCGCCGCTCGCCGAGTCGGCGATGCTCCGCAGCCCGATCAGCCTGAGCAGCTGGCCCACGAAGGTGTCGGAGGTGATGCTGTAGAAGTCGGGCGAGAGCTCGTAGTAGTACGTGAGCGGCTTGGCTCGTGGCGGCACGGACGCCGCGATCTTCTGCAGCTGCGCGCGGATGGACGCCGACTCGGCGGCCGCTTCCGCAGCGTGGCCGGTCGCCTTGCCGATCTCGCTGAGCTGGCTGTAGACGTCGTCGATCTTGGTGGCGGACGGCAGGACGAGCACCGGGATCGACAGCGCCTTCAACCGTGCGCTGAGGCTGTTGGAGTTGTCGGGGACGATCACCAGATCGGGCTCGAGCGCGAGAAGTGACTCGACGTTGAGCTGGAGCTCGGACAGGTTGGTCTTCGGAGTGCCGGCGGGATAGTCCGAGTACTTGTCGACCGCCTTCACCTGGCTGCCCGCGCCGACCGCGTAGAGGTCTTCGGTAGCGGTCGGCGAGAGCGAGACGATCGCCGTCGGCTTCGAGGTGATGGTGACCGGACCCTGGCTGGTCTGC
>DASZVL010000065.1:0-2891 GCA_035547035.1 Mycobacteriales bacterium
TCAGCTGATAGGTCCTGACTCCTGATTCGGGCAGCGTGAGTGATCACGTTGCCGATTGAAGGGGTTCAGGGTGTCGGAGTTGCTGCAGCCGTCGTTGGCGGCGTCGAGGCTTGTTGTCGCGATCGATCCGGGAAAGGCGCAGCATCGGGTCTGGTTGAGCACGTCAGAAGACGGCTTGGTCGTCGAGCCGTTGTCGGTTCCGGTGCTGCGTGCTGGTCTGGATCACGTGTCGGCGTTGATCGTTGGTCACTGCCGTGGTGAGAGTCCGGTGATCGCGATCGAGGCGACCGGTGGTCTTCATGGTCCGTGGGCGTCGGCGTTGGAGGCGCGGTTCCCGTCGGCGGTGCGAATCTTCGCGCCGTCAGAGACGGCAGCGGCACGCGCCCAGCTGGGGTCGCGTCGTTTCAAGACCGATGATCGGGACTGCGCCGCTTTGACGTATCTGGCCCGTCAAGGTCACGGGCGGCGGCTCGTTGATGACCCAGTCGCTGAGCTACGGACCGCGGTGCGGCATCGTCGTGGTCTGGTCGCGGAGCGCAAGGTCGCCCAGCAACGTCTGCATGACCAACTCAACGGGTTGTGTCCTGGCTTGTCCGCGCCGGCTGGCCATGGCCGGGTCCTCGAGCTCGAGGACACGTCTGGTCAGGCAGTGCTGAACTGCGCAGTCGCCTTTGACGGTCGACCACCAACGGTGAGGTCACTGCTCGCGCGGTCCCCGGGACGGATCCTGCCGGCGCATGCCGCCTACTGGGTCGATCGCTGGAGAGCATGTTTGCCGCCACCGTTGGACGCTTCGACCCGCGCCGAGCGGCTCGGGCGGTCAGTGGCGCGGTGGCAGACGATCCGCGCCGACATCGCCGCCGTCGAGACCGACATCGACCGTCTGCTCGCCACGACCGACGGCCAGATCCTCACCACGCTGCCTGGGGTCGCGACCGTGCGTGCCGCGACCTTCGCAGCGTTCACTCTGCCGATCGAACGATTCCCGACTGCCGAGCACCTCTACTCGGCGACAGGCCTCGCCCCCGCGAAGTACCAGTCCGCAACGATCAACCGGCACGGTCGTATCTCCCGCACCGGCCTCGCCGAACACCGTGACGCGTTGATGGGCATCGCCTGGGGCCTGTCCAAACACAGCGGGCCGTTCATCGACCGCGACCGCGAACTCCGAGCCCGAGGGATGAGCCCGATCCAGGCCCGCGTCGCGATCGCGCGTCACGCCTGCCGGCTCACCTACCGGATGCTCACAACTCAACAGCCCTATGACGAACAGCGCTACCGTCAGGGCAGGCACCAGGGCGAGCGGTGACGGCTGCGTTAGCTATGCCGCTCGACGGCGCAACCTAGCTTGCCGCCCGCTCGCCCCGGGGCCGCTCACGGCGAACACGAAAGCCTGCCCCACGAGGGCGCCTGATCAGCCAGCCGAACCCCACGGCCCCACCTGCCAGACACCAGCGCTGACCACCCCGCCGGAAACCACCGGCGCGCGTCAGCCTGCCCTGACTCAGACTTGACCCGAACGGCGAAAGCTAGCCCGAAAGAGCTTGTGCAAGGATCCAACCGCGTCTCGAGTTCGAGCGCCTTCAATCCGTCAGGAGCAAGTGGCATGGGTCTGTTCGACGCATTTCGGTACGACGGCAAGCGGGTCCTGGTCGTCGGTGGCGCAACCGGCATGGGCGCCGCCGTCGTACAGGTGGTGAAGGACGCCGGCGCCGAGGTCGTGGTGATGGACCGCGCTGATGTCGACGTCGACGGGGTGAAGTTCATCCGCCTCGACCTGTCCGACAAGGCCTCGATCGAGTCGGCCATCGACGAGTGCGGCGGCCCGCTCGATGCGCTGTTCGAGTGCGCCGGCGTCGCCGACGGCACTCCGGGCATCGAACGGATCAACTTCATCGGCCACCGCCACCTCGTCGAGCGCGCGATCGACAAGGGCTACGTCGGGCGCGGTGGCGCGATCGGCTTCATCTCCTCCGCGGCGGGCTTCGGCTGGCAGAACAACCTGAAGATCACCAAGGAGTTCCTGGCGATCACCGACTTCGACGAGGCCACGAAGTGGGCGCAGGACAACGGCAAGGCCGACTACATGTTCAGCAAGCTGACGATCAACACGTACGTCGCGCAGCAGGCCTTCCCGATGCTGAAGAAGGGCATCCGGATCAACGCGATCATGCCCGGGCCGACGGACACGCCACTCGCCCGCGCCAACGCGGACATGTGGCTCGGCTTCG
The DNA here is from genome assembly GCA_035547035.1 of Mycobacteriales bacterium. Lineage (GTDB taxonomy): Bacteria > Actinomycetota > Actinomycetes > JAFAQI01 > JAFAQI01 > DASZTV01. The sequence continues at coordinate 2,232 of DASZVL010000065.1, forward strand.
GCCAGGACTACCGCGACGAGACCGGCATCGAGCCCTCCACCCCGCTGGAGCAGGCGTACCCCCTCGTCTTCCTGTGCAGTGACGCCGCGGCGGGGGTCACCGGCATCACGATGGTGACCGACGCCGGCTACTTCGCCTCGGGTGTCGTCGAGTCGTTCGAGCCCGCGGGCCCGGTCGTCGGCTTCCTGTCCGGCCCGAAGTACGGCGACGCCAGCTGATCACCGACCAGAAGCGCCGGATCGGGCGGGTTGCGCCGGACGCCCCGGTGCACGACGTGATCGTCGGCGAGGGCGATGGACGCGTCGCTCCCCGCAAGCTGCAGAGCCAGCTGATGCGGATGCCGCGCAAGCTGAAGAAGTCCGAGGTCAACGCGCTCGAGGCCCGGATGAAGGCGCTCGGCGGACCCAACGTGCCGATCCCGAAGGGCCCGATCCCGACGCGCATGCCTCGCCGCCAGATGCGCTAGCCGGCAGGCAAGTGGGACCTGGCATGCGCGAAGCACGCCAGGCCCCGCTCGAGGAGCTCAGCTGATAGGTCCTGACTCCTGATTCGGGCAGCGTGAGTGATCACGTTGCCGATTGAAGGGGTTCAGGGTGTCGGAGTTGCTGCAGCCGTCGTTGGCGGCGTCGAGGCTTGTTGTCGCGATCGATCCGGGAAAGG
>DASZVL010000066.1:0-2770 GCA_035547035.1 Mycobacteriales bacterium
CGCGGCCTTCGCCTTGATCGTCGAGTACGTGATGATCTGGCTGACCCGGTCCTCGCCGTACTTCTCGGTGGCGTAGCGGATCATGTCGCCGCGCCGGCGCTCGTCGAAGTCCAGGTCGATGTCCGGCATCGAGATGCGCTCAGGGTTGAGGAACCGCTCGAACAGCAGTCCGTGCATGATCGGGTCGAGCTCGGTGATCCGCAGCGCCCAGGCGACGAGTGACCCTGCAGCGGAGCCACGTCCCGGTCCGACGCGGATGCCGGAGTCGCGGGCGTGGCTGCAGAGGTCGGCGACGACGAGGAAGTAGCCGGGGAAGCCCATCTGGATGATCACGCCGAGCTCGAAGTCGGCGCGCTCGCGGTACTCCGTGGGCACCTCGCGCCCCTGGAACCGTCGATCCAAGCCGCGGTGCACCTCGGCGCGCAGCCAGGAGTCCTCAGTCTCCCCCACAGGTACGTCGAACCGCGGCATCAGCTCGGCGCCCTCTTCGAACTCCACCTCGCAGCGCTGCGCGATCAGCAGGGTGTTGTCGCAGGCCTCCGGCATCTCGCGCCAGACCGCGCGCATCTCCTGCGGTGACTTCAGGTAGAAGTCCTTGGCGTCGAACTTGAAGCGGTTCGGGTCGGCCATCGTCTTGCCGGACTGCACGCACAGCAGGACCTCGTGTGCCTCCGCGTCCTTGGCGAACGTGTAATGCAAGTCGTTAGTAGCGATCGTCGGGATGTTGAGCTCCTGCGCCAGCCGGAACAGGTCCTGGTGGACGCGGGTCTCGATGTCGAGCCCGTGGTTCATCAGCTCGCAGAAGAAGGACTCACGCCCGAAGATGTCCTGCAGCTCGCCGGCAACGCGCTTGGCGCCCTGGTAGTCGCCGATCCGCAGCTTCGTCTGGATCTCACCGGACGGACAGCCGGTGGTGGCGATGACGCCCTTCGCGTACTCGTTGATCAGCTCGCGATCGGCACGCGGCTTGTAGAAGTAGCCCTCAAGGCTGGAACGGCTGGCGAGCCGGAAGAGGTTGTGCATCCCCTCGGTGGTCTCCGCGACCAGCGTCATGTGCGTGAAGGCACCGCCGCCGGAGACGTCGTCCTCGCCACCTTCGGCCCAGCGCACCCGCGTCCGCTCGAAACGAGAGGTGCCGGGCGTGATGTAGGCCTCCATGCCGATGATCGGCTTGACCCCGGCGGCGGTGCCCTTCTTCCAGAACTCGTAGGCGCCGAAGACGTTGCCGTGATCCGTCATCGCGAGCGCCGGCATGCCCATCCGGGCGGCTTCGGCGAACAGCTCGCTCACCCGGGCGGCGCCGTCGAGCATCGAGTACTCGCTGTGGACGTGCAGGTGCACGAACTGGTCGGCACCTGAAGAGTCCATCGCGACGTTCTAACACGCCGATCGGACGCCCTCGGCGTGTCGTCGCGGCGTGCCGCGAATCAGGTCGGCTTACGTACAGTCGATGCCATGCCCCGCGGGTCCCATGCGAGCTCGTCGCGCACGCTGCTGGGCCTCGCGGCGCTGGTCAACGTCGGGGTGATGGTGCTCGGGACGACTGCCATCGTCGCGGCACCGGCGGCCCAGCCGGGCGGCAACGGCACCAAGATCACGAGCACCGCTCCGGCCCCGGCCGGCACCGACCGCGGCCGGCTGCTCCAGTGGTCCGGAATCACCTGGTACGTCTATCCGAACTGCAGCGACTGCGGTCCGAGCCTCACGCCCACGACCAACGCGAGCCGTGCCGTGTACGTCGACAGCCGCGGCTGGCTGCATCTGCAGGTCTCGAAGATCGGCGGGAAGTGGAGCGGCGTCGAGCTGCGGGCGCTCAACCGGCCCAGCTACGGCACCTATCGAATGATCGTCGACACGGCCACAGCGGACATGGACCCATGGGCGGTCCTCGGCATGTTCCTCTACCGGCCCGGCGCGAAGAAGTTCACGAGCGAGGTCGACATCGAGGACTCGCGGTTCCCGCATCTGCTGCGCGCCCCGAACAACGCCCAGTTCGTCACCCAGCCGTACTTCGTCAAGGGCAACCTGCACCCGTACTCGATCCTGCCGTCGTACCACCCGCTGTTGCAGCAGTTCACGTGGCAGCCGGGCACGACGTACGGCGGACCGGGACGGGTCGACTACGAAACCCGAGTCGGCTCGACCCCGAAGGCGCCGCTGCTCGCCCAGTGGTCCTACACCGGCTACAGCGTCCCGAGCCCGCAGCAGATGCAGCTGTTCCTGGTGCTCTGGATGAACCAGAACACGCCGCCTACGACGGGCGCGCACTCGGCCGTGATCCGCAGCTTGACGATCCGTCCGCTGGGCGACTGACTGACCCTCTCGAAGTGGTGGTTTCTGCCCCGTCTCGGACACCCGCCGCCGTAGAATCACCGTCATGCCCAGCCGCTTTCGCGTGAGTCCCTCGCGCGCGCTTGCCGGTGTCGCCATGCTCACCACGCTCGTGGTCCTCGGCGTGGGGAACACCGCCGCGACCGGCGCTGCGCCGCACGGCGGCACCGCCGTCGCCGGTGCCGCTCACGTGACGGCAGGTCCAGGGCGCAAGGGGGATTCGGTCATCCGGCTGATCAGCTGGTCCGGCCGGCCCTGGTTGGTCTACTCGAACGCCTCCAACGGCCCGGAGCACGTCAAGCTCACCAACTCCACCCGTGCGATCTGGGTCGACAGCCGCGGCCGGCTGCACCTGCACATCGTGAAGATCGACGGGGTGTGGCGCTCGGTGGAGCTTCGCTCGCTCAACACGGTCAGCTACGGCACCTACCGGCTGGTC
>DASZVL010000067.1:0-30827 GCA_035547035.1 Mycobacteriales bacterium
GCCTGCGCGCTCTTCGGACGACGAGCCCACGCCTCCAACTGAACGCGTTCCTCATCGGTCAACACCACAACAGCGGCAAACGGATCCGGCACTCACCAAGCCTACTAGGCTGTAGGCGAATTAACGACTCACGACACTAGCAGCCGTCTCCCGGCGGAGCCGGGAAGTGGTCGGGGCTGCCGTCATGACCGGCGCGGTACAACGCGCGGTGGGCCGCCTCGCCCAACGGCGGCGAGTACGACGCGGCCGGGCTGCACCCGCCCTGGTGCAGACCACCGATCAGGCCGACCACACGCCGGCCGTTCGCGCCCTTCGCCAACCAAGGCCCACCACTCGTGCCATCGGCGAAGCCGTTGCAGTGGAACTCGCTGAAGGCGCCGTGACGATACGTGGGGATCGTGCAGTGGATCGGCGAGCCTCCGATGCCGAGCGGGTAGCCGATTGCGGTCACGACCGTTCCGCGCCTCGGCGTGTGGCCCAGTGCGTTGGCGCCGGTCACGTCTTGTAGCCGCCGAAGCTGCCCATCGATCCGGTGTGGCTCGACGACCAGAAATGCGAAGTCGTCGTGGTTGTTGAAGTGCTGGATCCAGCCGGGCGCGGCGTACGCCGCCTTCACCCGCCACATCCCGTACGGCGCCTCGCCGTCGTGAAAGCCTGGCGCGAACTCGTAACCCTCACCGGTCCCACTGCGAATGCAGTGCGCGGCCGTGATGATGACGCTGCGGTTGGCGCTGCGCACGACGCTCGCCGTACAGATGTGCAGCGGGAACAGACCCGTGAGGAACAACGCCCCGACCGTCGGGGTGCCGTTGAACCGCGTGGCAGTCGGCTCCCTGGCCGACGCCGGGGTGAACGAGGACAGGGCGAGCGAGGACAGGGCGAGCGTGAACGCCGCGACGGCGGTGACGCTCCCGCGACGAATCCACGCCGAACTTGCAAAGATCAACGTCTGAATGGCCCTTATGACGTTGAATGCTGCAAGTTCGCGAGAGACTCGACGACGGTTCGCGCGATCTCCTGTGCCGAGAGCCCACACTCGGCGAGCAGCGCGGCGCGATCGCCTTGGGCGATGAAGTCCTGAGGGAGGGCGACCTGACGCACCGGGACCTGGATCCGCCGAGTGCGCAGCTCACGGGCGACCGCGGATCCGACGCCTCCTGCAACTACCCCGTCCTCGATGACGACTACGTGTGCATGCGCCGCGGCAAGAGCCGGCAGCGCGGCGTCGACCGGCAGCACCCACCGCGGGTCGACCACCGTGACGCCGACGCCTTGCGCTCCGATTCGCTTCGCAACCTCGATGGCGAGCTCCGCCTGCGGACCGACCGCCACGATGAGTACGTCGCTGTCCTCGTCGCGGTGCAGCACGTCCATGTCGCCGATCCGGTCGATCGCCGCGATGTCGTCGTCGACTGACGCCTTCGGGAACCGCACCGCGGTCGGGCCGCGATCATCTGACACGGCTTCGTTGAGCAGGTGACGCAGCCGCGTAGCGTCTCGCGGCGCCGCGACCCGCACGCCCGGAACGACGCCAAGCAGCGCCAGGTCCCACATCCCGTGGTGTGAGGCGCCGTCGGGACCGGTGATCCCCGAGCGGTCCAGCACGAACGTCACCGGCTGGCGGTGCATCGCGACATCCATCAGCAACTGGTCGAACGCGCGATTGAGGAACGTCGAGTAGATGCAGACGACAGGGTGCAGCCCGCCCATGGCCATGCCGGCTGCAGACGTGACGGCGTGCTGCTCGGCGATGCCGACGTCGAACACGCGATTCGGGAAACGCTCCGCGAACGGGTGGAGACCGACCGGGCGCAGCATTGCCGCGGTGATCGCCACCACCTCGGGGTGCCGCTCGCCGATCGCGACCATCTCCTCGGCGAAGATGTTCGTCCACGTCGGCGGCCCGACGGACACCGGCCGCCCGGTGAGCGGGTCGATCACGTTGACGGCGTGGAACTGGTCGGCCTCGTCCTCGACCGCGGGCGGGTAACCCCGGCCCTTCTCCGTGAGGCAGTGAACGATCACCGGGCCGCCGAACCCGCGCGCGTTGCGCAACGCGTGCTCGAGCGCCGCAATGTCGTGGCCGTCGATCGGGCCGACGTACTTCAGTCCGAGATCCTCGAACATGACCTGCGGCTGAAGCAGGTCCTTCATGCCTTTCTTCATGCCGTGCAGGGCCTCGTAGAGCGGCTGACCGACGACCGGCGTCCGCGACAGCGAGCTGCGGATCAGATCCAGCATCTGCTCGTACGACGGCGAGAGCCGCAACGCGGCGAGGTGCGCGGCAAGCCCGCCAACCGTCGGCGCGTAGGACCGGCCGTTGTCGTTCACGACGATGACCACCGGGCGATGCGGACCGACAGCGATGTTGTTGAGCGCTTCCCAGCACATGCCACCGGTGAGCGAGCCGTCCCCGACCACGGCGACCACCGCGCGGTCCGTCTCGCCGCGGATGTCGAAGGCCTTCGCCAGCCCGTCCGCGTAGGACAGCGCCGTCGAGGCGTGGGAGTTCTCCACCCAGTCGTGGGGGCTCTCGGCGCGCGACGGATAGCCGGACAGGCCATCAGCCTTGCGCAGGACGTCGAACTCCGCGCGCCGGCCGGTGAGGAGCTTGTGGACGTACGCCTGATGGCCGGTGTCCCAGATGATCGGGTTGCGCGGCGAGTCGAAGACACGGTGCAGCGCGATCGTCAGCTCGACGACGCCGAGGTTCGGCCCGAGATGGCCACCGGTTCGCGAGACCGCGGTGACCAGGAAGTCGCGGATCTCGTCGGCAAGATCGGCCAGCTGAAGCGCGTCCAGCCGCTTGAGATCGGCCGGTCCGCTGATCGAGTCCAGCAGCCCGCTCATCAGGGCAAGTCTAGGAGCGCGCCCTGAGGAGCGCCACGCACTCGACGTGGGAGGTCATCGGGAACAAGTCGTACGCCGCGAGCTCGGCCAGTTCCCAGCCGTGCGAGGCGAAGGCCGCGACGTCCCTCGCGAGCGCCGCCGGCTCGCACGCGACGTAGACGACGCTGCGCGGCCCGCGGGCGACGATCGCCGCAACGACGTCCGTCCCGGCACCCTTGCGGGGCGGGTCGAGGACCACGACATCGGCTTCCTGCTGGGTACGACGCAGCCACCGAGACACCCGGTCCGAGACCACGGTCACGTTGTTCAGGTCGGCGAGGTTGGCCAGCGCCGCCTCCGCAGCCGCGGGATGGCTCTCGACCGCGACCACCTCGCCGTGGGGCACCGCGGGCGCGATCACACCTGCGAAAAGCCCCACACCGGCGTAGAGGTCCAGGCACACGTCCGTGGGTTCGGGGCGGGCGAAGCTCAGCACGGCATCCACCAGCGCCTCCGGAGCGCCGGGGTGGACCTGCCAGAAGCCCCCTTCGGGGATCCGCCACTCACGGCCGGCGGCCGCCACGGTGTCGGCGGCCTGCAGGTCGACGGCCTCGACGTCGGGCCACCGCTCCTCGAGGACGGACACCACCGGCAACGACGGGTGCGCGATCAGACAGTCGCTGATCGGCTCGATCTCCTCGGAGCGATGCCGATGCAGGCCGGCGACGCCATCCGGCCCGACGGCGAGCCTCATCCGGGTCCGCCAGCGCAGGCCATCGTCGTCACCCGGAACCGGCTCGACCGCCACGGTCCGCTCGATGCCCGCTATCCGCTGGAACGCGGTCTCGATGACCTCCGCCTTGAGCCGCCGCTGCTCGGCGAGGTCCACGTGCTGCCAGTCGCAACCGCCGCAGCGGCCTGGGCCGGCAAACCGGCACGGTGGCGTCACGCGGTGCGGTGACGCATCGAGGACCTCCACCGCGTCGCCGCGCAAGAACGACTTCTTCTCCTCCGTGACCTCGATGCGCACCCGCTCGCCCGGGAGGGCGTGTCGCACGAGGACGACCCGGCCGTCCGGCGCGTGAGCGACACAGATCCCGCCGTGGCCGACTGCCCCGACGGTGAGGATCACGGGCGCGGCGTCGTGCTTTGGGTGGGGAGGTCGACCGGACGGCGTACGTCGCCGGCGCGAGGCCGCTGATGCTCGACAACCCGTCCCGATGACGCCAGCTGGTAAGGCACGCTCGTCACCATCACGCCGCGCATGAACAGCAACCGACCCTTGAGCCGAAGGGCGGTCTGGTTGTGCAGCGCCTGCTCCCACCAACGACCGACGACGTACTCCGGGATGAAGATCGATACCACGTCACGCGGGCTCGAGCGGTTGATCTCCTTGATGTACTTGATGATCGGCCGGGTCACTTCGCGGTACGGCGAGTCGATGATCTGCAGCGCCACCGGAACCCCCCGGCGCTCCCACTCGGCCCGCAGCGCAGCCGTCTCGGCGGGATCGACGTCGACGACAAGCGCGACCAGCGACGAGGGCCGCGTCGCGCGGGCGTAGGTGAGAGCGCGCAACGTCGCCTTGTGAAGCTTCGAGACGAGCACGACCGCGTGCACTCGGGACGGCAGGACGTCGTCGTCGTCTGACGGCACGAGCTCCTGGCTGACCAGGTCGTAGTGCCGCCGGATGCCCTTCATCATCGCGAACAGCACACCCATCGCGACGATCGCGATCCATGCGCCCTCGGTGAACTTCGAGATGACGATGATCACGAGGACCAGCGCCGTCACCACCGCGCCGACGCTGTTGATGATCCGCGACCGCTTCATCTGCCGCCGGCGGGCCGGATCCTCCGTAAGTGGCAAATTGCGGTTCCAGTGCCGGATCATCCCGACCTGGCTGTTCACGAACGACACGAAGACGCCGACGATGTAGAGCTGGATCAGCCGCGTCGGCGATGCGGAGAACGCAAGGATGAGCAACATCGCGAATCCGGCCAGCAGCAGGATGCCGTTGCTGAATGCGAGCCGGTCACCGCGCGTGTGGAGCTGGCGCGGCAGGTAGCCGTCGTGGGCGAGGATCGACGCCAGCACCGGGAAGCCGTTGAATGCGGTGTTGGCAGCGAGCACCAGGATCAGTGCCGTCACGGTCTGCAGGACGTAGAAGCCGATCCCCTTGCCGAACACCGCGAGACCCACCTGGGCGATGACCGTCTTCTGAGCCGCGTGCTTCGGCAACCCCAGAAGGTGGCTGTCAGAGGACGCGATGTGCACGTGGCTCACGATCGCGAGCACCGTGATCGCCATGAACATGCTGACGGCGATCGCGCCGAGGAGAGCAAGGGTCGTCGCAGCGTTCTTGCTCTTCGGCTTCTGGAAGGCCGGCACGCCGTTGCTGATCGCCTCCACGCCGGTGAGCGCCGTACAGCCGGACGCGAAGGACCGGAGCAGCAGGAATGCGAGCGCGAAACCGGCGTAGCTGTGGGCGTGCGTGACCTGGTAGTGCGCGCTCTCTGCCCGGAGATGATGCCCGGTCGCCAGCTTGAGCAGACCGACCGTGATGAGCACGGCGATCGCCGCGACGAAGGCGTACGTCGGGATCGCGAACGCCGTGCCCGACTCCCTCACGCCACGAAGGTTCAAGATCATGATGACCGCGACGATGGCGAGGGCGATCGCGACCGAGTGACCTTGCAACGACGTCACGGCCGACGTGATGTTCGCAACGCCGGAGCTCACCGAGACGGCCACCGTCAGCACGTAGTCGACCATCAGCGCGCTCGCGACGGTGAGCCCGGCGCGCGGCCCGAGGTTGGTGGTGGCGACCTCGTAGTCGCCGCCGCCGCTCGGGTACGCGTGGACGTTCTGGCGGTACGACGCGACGACCACCAGCATCAGGAACGCCACCCCGGCGGCGGCGTACCAGGTGTAGTGGATGAAGGTCAGCCCGCCGAGCGACAGGACGAGCAGGATCTCCTCCGTCGCATAGGCGACGGACGACAAGGCGTCGCTGGCGAAGACCGGGAGTGCGATTCGTTTCGGCAGGAGCGTCTCGCCGAGCTGCGTGCTGCGGAGGGGACGACCGAAGATGACGCGCTTCGACACATCACCCAGCGACGGCACCCGCAAATCGTACGGGGAGCCCGTGTAGCGTTCCGCCAGTGCATGTTGTGATCATGGGGTGCGGCCGGGTCGGGTCGACGATCGCCACCGGCCTTACGAGCCGTGGCCACTCCGTTGCTGTTGTCGATCAAGAGGCCACTGCGTTTCGCCGGCTCCCCCGCGACTTCGGCGGGCGACAGGTGGTGGGCGTCGGCTTCGACCGCGACACCTTGATCGAAGCCGGGATCGAACAGGCAGGCGGGTTCGCCGCCGTCTCCAGCGGCGACAACTCCAACATCATCTCGGCTCGGGTCGCCCGCGAGACCTTTGGCATCGACAACGTCGTCGCACGCATCTACGACCCACGCCGGGCTGAGGTCTACAGCCGGCTCGGCATCCCGACCGTCGCCACGGTGCGGTGGACCGCGGACGAGATGATGCGGCGCCTCCTGCCCGACGGTGCCCACAGCCTCTGGAGCGACCCGACCGGCCATCTCCTGCTGATCGAGGTCGACTACGACGTCGCCTGGGTCGGCCGATCGGTGCGTGAGATCGGCCTTGCGACCGAGAGCGCACGGGTCGCGTTCCTCACCCGCTATGGCGAGGCCTTCGTCCCCAAGGGGGACACCGCCCTGCAGGACGGCGACCAGCTTCACCTGTTCGTGACGCGTGGCGACGTCGAGCGCACCGAGCAGTTCCTCGCCGTACCCCCGCCTGCGGACCACTCGTGAAGGTCACCATCGCGGGCGCCGGCAACGTCGGGCGCTCGATCGCGCTCGAGCTCGTCGGCAACGGGCACGATGTGACGCTCATCGAGCGCGAGCCGAAGGCGTTCAAGACCGACACGGTGCCCGGCGCCGCCTGGCTGTTGGCCGATGCGTGCGAGCTCAGCTCGCTCGAGCAGGCTGATCTGCAGGACTGCAACGTCGTCATCGCGGCAACCGGCGACGACAAGGTCAACCTCGTGCTGTCGCTGCTGGCCAAGACGGAGTACGGCGTCCCTCGCGTCGTCGCGCGGGTGAACCACCCGAAGAACGAGTGGCTGTTCAACGAGGCGTGGGGTGTCGATGTCGCCGTGTCGACGCCGCGGCTGCTGTCGGCGCTCGTCGAGGAAGCCGTGACTGTCGGCGATCTCGTGCGGCTGCTCTCCTTCCGTGAGGGGGAAGCCAACCTCGTCGAGGTGACGCTGCCGCCGGACACGCCGATGGCCGGCTCGCGAGTCGGCTCGATCGCGTGGCCGGCTGACGTGACGCTGGTCGCGATCCTTCGCGATGCTCACGTCATCGCGCCGAGCCCGGACGACCCCCTCGAGGCGGGCGACGAGCTGCTGTTCGTCAGCGCACCTGATCAGGAGCAGGCGCTCCACGACCTGCTTGCGAGCCGGTCAGCTGCGGGTTAGCAGGATCTCGTAACGCGGGTTGAAGATGAGGCGGCGACCGCCGCTCGTCGTGATCCGCCCGGTGGCGCGAAGACGTCGTCCCGGCATGACGCCGGCGAGCTCGCGCCGCCCGAGCCACACCAGCGTGACCGTCCCGCTCCCGTCGTACAGATCGACCTCGAGCGTCGGCGTACCGGCTCGCGGGCGAAGCGTCAGGGAACGCACGGTCCCCATGACGACGACCTGCTTGCGGTTCTGGCACTCGGTGAGTGCGGTGGCGCCATGCGACGCGGACTCGCGCTGCAGGTCGCGCGCCTCGAGAACGTCGTCCTCGCTCGCCAGCCGGCTGACCGCACGGCGGAGACGCCCCGGTCCCTCCCCCTGATCGGTCATCTTGTCTCCGTGATCTCCGGTCCACGTTCCTGCAGCTGAAGCTCCAGCGGAGCGTCCTCGTCGTCCTCGGCCACCGCCGTCGCTTCCAGTGCCTCGCGCGGCAGGTGCAGCGGCAACGGGTCGCGCGGCGCCATCGCGTCGCCACCACGGTTCACCACGATGCCGCGGAAGACCTCTTCGAGCCGACGCGCCCGGAGCGAGTCGGTTGCCGCTGCGCCGGTGATCAGCCCGCGCAAGAACCACCGCGGGCCGTCGACACCGAGAAATCGGGCGGGCTGCGTGCTGCCCGACTCGTCGGGGATCCGCGAGCGAAGCTCCTGGCCGAACGGACCGGTGGTGAGCTCACCGCTGCCGCCCGACGTCCGCAGCGAGTCGGCGATCTCCGTCCGCACGTCGTCCCAGATCCCGCTGGACTTCGGGGCGGCGAACGCACTCACCAGCAGCTGGCTGTTGCCGTCGACCAGGGCGGCCGCGACGACGACGTCATCGACCACCTCGACCCGCAGCTCGACGCCTTGCGGGATCGGCACCAGCACACCCCCAAGGTCGACCCGAGGTGTCGGGTCGTCCTTCGGGAGGTGAGCGACGTCCCACGGGCCGTGCGTGGGCTCGGCCGGCACGGCTGCCCGAGGCGCGTCGACCTCGTCGACCTCGTCGACGTCATCGTCGTCGTCGTCGGAGCCGCTGTCGTCGACGTCGTCGTACTCGTCGTCAAAGTCGTCGTCGGCGACATCATCGGTCGCGCGGCGTCGTCGGAACACCTCAGCCCCTCTCAGGCGCGTTGCGTCCATGGTCGGCCCAGCCGCCCGTAGATCCAAAACCGCCCTGGTCGCGGACCGAGTCCGGCAGCTCGTCGACCTCGACGAACCGGGCCCGCTCGACGCGCTGGATGACGAGCTGCGCGATCCGGTCGCCGCGAGCGAACCGCACCGGCTCGTGGGCATCGAGGTTGATCACGATTACCTGGATCTCCCCGCGGTATCCGGCGTCGATCGTGCCGGGCGCATTGACCAGCGCGACGCCGTGGCGGGCGGCGAGCCCGGAGCGCGGGTGCACGAACGCGGCGTACCCGTCGGGCAGCGCGATCGCCGTGCCGGTCGGGACGACCACCCGTTCTCCCGGTGGGATCTCGACATCGACCGCGGTCACCAGATCGGCGCCGGCGTCGCCGTCATGCGCGTACGACGGCGGGGAGAGCTCGGGATCGAGACGCCGCAGCATCACAGTCACCGTCGGGTCAGACATGGCACGCGGACCCTATCGACCAGCGCCCGGAGGGCGACACCGACCAGCGCCCGGAGGGCGACATCGACCAGGGCCCGGAGGGCGACAGCCACCGGCCAATACCCTTGCTGCGTGGCATCCCCGGCGTTCGACGAACGACTCTCGGCGCCGCTGGGATTCTGGATCGCCGGCCTCGTCTTCGTCGGCTTCGGCATCTTCGAGATGGCTGCCGGATTCACCTACGTCGTCTACGTCCCGGTGGCGCTGTTCCTCGTCGGCTTCTTCATCGTCCCGCTCGCCCTCGCCGGGCGGGTTCGGATCCGGGTGCAGGACGGGAAGCTCATCGCCGGCAAGGACGAGCTCGCGGTGACGACCGTCACCTCGATCACGCCGCTCGACCGGGAGGCGACGCGACTGCGCCTCGGACCGCAAGCAGATCCTGCTGCGCTGAACGTCATCCGAGGCTGGATCGGACCATCGGTGATGGTTCGACTGTCGAACCCGGACCCAGTCCCGTACTGGGTGGTCTCGAGCCGTCGGCCCGACGAGCTCGCGGCCGCGATCAAGAGCGAGCGAGCCGCCGCAAAAGCGGCCCGCTAACGGCGATGACCGGCGTCGCGTTCGCATGTGACATAGGTGTCGTGAAATGCGTCGTGAAATGCGACCTCTGTGTGACATGCGGGTCGTAAATTGCAGCACCTATGTGACATGCGATCACCAGGCGGGTGTCAACAAACCTGCCGGGGTACGACAGCTCACTGGCGCGGCAGTGCCGCCGCCAGTGCCGGGCTCAGATCGCCGCGCCTCTCGACCACAACCTCGTCTAGGCCGAGCCACCCAGCCATCAGTCGTAGCTCTGCCACTAGTGCGTCCGCGGTGTGGTCGGGCGCGTAGGGCTCGGCGTACGCAGCTTGGACTCGCAGCATTCCCGCCGCCCGATCGGACTTCAGATCAACGCGCGCAACGAGTTGGTCACCTAACAAGAATGGAAGTACGTAGTAGCCGTGCTCTCGTTTGTGCGCTGGCGTATAGATCTCGATGCGGTAGCGGAAGCCGAACAATCGCTCAGTACGGTTGCGCTCCCAGATCAAGGGATCGAACGGCACAAGCAGGGCAGCACCCTCAACCTTCCGAGGGATCTTCGCGTCCGGAAGCAGGTACGCCGGATGGCGCCAGCCCTTCACCGCGACCTCGACCAGCTGGCCATCCTCGACAAGCTCTGCGATGCGCGGACGGGCCTCCGGATTCTTGATCCGGAAGTAGTCCGCGAGATCGGCGACCGTACCGACGCCGTGGAACTTCGCGGCCAACAACAGCAGCTCGCGATGCGCGGTCTCGTCGTCAGGGGTCGGTACGTCGAGGATGCGCTGCGGCAGCACGCGCTCCGGCAGGTCATAACGACGCTCGAAGTTCACCCGCGACGACGTCGTGATGCGCCCCGACCAGAACAAGTACTCCAACGCGGTCTTCGCCGGCGACCAGTTCCAGCCCCAGTTCTCGGTGCTGCGCGCGGTGTCGTCGGCGACCTGCCCGGCAGAGACCGGACCGCGGTCAGCCACCTCGGCGTACACCTCTTCGACGTAGCCGGGCCGCTCCTTTGCGAGCCGTGCGATCCCGCGCCACGTCCCGACCCCTGCCTCGGCGCGCTTCATCCGCCACCGCAGCAGCGGATGGAGATGGAACGGCATCAGAGCGGCCTCATGCCCCCAGTACTCGAACAGCTCGCCGTTGCGGAATGACATCCGCTCGAGCAGATCGCGGTCGTATGGGCCGAGCCGCGAGTACGTCGGCAGGTAGTGGGCACGAGCCAGGACGTTGACGCTGTCGATCTGGAAGAGACCGGTGTGCTGCAGGACCCGACGAATGTGGCGGCGGTCGACGGCGCCGGCTGGTCGCTGCCGCGACGGGCCGCGATTGCCGAGGCCCTGAGCGGCAATCGCGAGCCGGCGAGCCTGGGCGAGGCTCAGCTGGACTTGCGACGACACCCGCGCATCGTGTCAGGCTGTGCCCATGGGAACGCAGCAGACCGGTGACGCCGCCGCCGAGGCGGTGGCCGCAGACAGCAGCGGCAAGCTCGGCCACAAGGTCCTCTCGGGCGTCGGAGCAGCCGCGACGACCGCGGTGGCGCGCAAGGTGCTGATGAAGGGGTGGACGAAGGCGACGGGAAAGGAGCCGCCGGCCGACCCTGCGAACCCCGACGTGAAGTGGCGTGAGGCGGTCGGCTGGGCCGCGGCTTCTGCCGCGGTCGTTGCCGTCGCCCGGTTGCTCGCGCAGCGACGGGTCGCAGACACCTGGCGGCGCGCGTCCGGAAACCTCCCGCCCGGGATGGACGACGGCAAGTAATCGCCCGCTAACACCTACGGCGCGTCGGCGACCAGCCGGCGGCACCGCCGCACTAGCGTGAGAATCGTGGTGCAGCACGGCGGGGCGGGCCGCCCCGGGGGCGCCGTACGAACCCTCGCCGCCATCCCGAACCTCGACGCGCTGTTCGCGGCGCGCCTCCGGGAGGGTGTGAAGGCTCCACTCTCCGACGAGTACGGCTCAGTCGTGTTCGACGCCCCGCCGGTCGGTGCCTGGACGGTCCGGCTGGACAACGGCCGGGTCCGGCTGGTCCGGGGCCGGGCACGGCGTCCCCGCGCCGTCATCTCCGCGGACCCGGCCACGCTGGCGAGCGTCCTGGAGGGCCGGATCTCCGGCGTCGAGGCCTACCTCGACCACGGCCTGACGGTCAGGGGCGACCTCGCGCTGGCACTGCACATGGACAGCGCCTTCGACGTCGGCGAGCGGCCGGTGTCGCACCCGGTTGCACGGGCCGCGACCGTGCTCGGCGCTCGCGCGTCCTACCTCGAAGCCGGCCCGGCCGGCGCACCTGCGGTGGTGCTGCTGCATGGGCTCGGCGCGACGAACGCCTCGATGCTGCCGCTCATTCCGGCACTGGCGAAGAACCATCGGGTCATCGCGCCGGACTTTCCCGGGTTCGGCGCCTCGGACGCGCCGCGCTGGCGCTATCGCCCGGGTGATCTCGCGACCTGGCTGGCCGCGTTCGGTCAGTCGATCGGCGCGCGCAAGCCGGTGCTGATCGGCAACTCGATGGGCGGCCGCGTGGCACTCGAAGCCGCGCTGACCGCCCCGGAGGCGGTCGACCGCATCGTGCTGCTGTGCCCGTCGCCGGCCTTCCGACGGTTCCGTGAGCTCGTGCCGGTGGTCAAGCTCCTGCCGCCGGACGCGGTCATCGCGCCGTCTGTCATCCCGCACTGGATCCTGGTGCGAATCATCCGCTCCTTCTTCGCCGATCCCGATCGGCTGCCCGATGCCTGGTATGACTCGGCGGCGGACGAGTACGTGCGGGTGATGCGCGGCTACCGGCACCGGCGCGCCTTCTACTCCGCGCTGCGCGAGATCTACCTCGACCCGGCGTACGGCGAGAACGGCTTCTGGGAGCGACTGCCACGCCTCGGGGTGCCGTCGCTGTTCGTCTGGGGCGACCGCGACTGGCTCGTCCCGTCGGCGTTCGAGCAGCACGTGGTGCGGGCGCTCCCCCACGCCGAGTCCGTCGTACTCAGCGACTGCGGTCACGTCCCCCAGTTCGAGCACCCGACCGAGACCAACGCCCTGATCCACAATTTCCTCACCGCACCGGAGCGGCTCTACTGACTCGGCCTAGCAATGCGACATTGCTTGGCCAAAAAGGCCCCATCTGGCTCGTCTTGGGCCAAGCAACGTCGCATTGCTAGGCGGCAGCGGGGCCTTCACGTAAGAAGCGAACACCACCAGGGAGCCCGCGACCGGCGTTCCTGCGGTATGCCTGTTCGACTTCGCGGCGCACCACCGCCGGCTCGGCTCTGAGACGCGACGGCGAGTTGTGGAGTACGACGAATCCTGCCGCAACCAGCGCATCGTTACGGCGTTGCATGTCTTCGAAGACTCCATTCCCCGCTTCGGGCGCGTGGAACTGCCGCCCATTGGTCTCATGAACCAGTCCCGCCTCGACAAAGAGCGCATCCGGACTGAACCGGCGCCCGTCAGGAAGCTCGACAAGCGCATTCCAAAGCGGGGGCGGAAGCACCCGGCTGGATTCAACGATGCGCCGAAAATCGGCTTCAGGCGCAGAACGCACGCCGGCCTCGACCGGCGCGATCACCCGGAGAAGGCGGGGACGGCCTCGCGCTGGACCGGCATGAGCTTCGACAGACAGTTCCCTGGCAGTGACCAGCCGGCTCTGGACGGCGGCTGCGACAACCGCCAAGGACTCGCGCTCATTCGGATGCCGCTGACCGAGCTCGCACAGGGAGCGGCACACCGGCGCGACCTGTAGTCCGCCCACCACGCACGCCGTTGGCATTCGAATCGAGCGCTTGATGACGACGAAGTCGCGCGAATGACGCTGTACGGCATCGGGAACCAGGACTCTGATCTTGTCATCGGCGGGCACATAGGGGACACCGAAGAGGCGAAGCGCCGAGGTGTCGCTCAACACCGCCTGCGGGCCCGCGAACAGGAGGGCAGCGCGCAATCGCTGGCGCTGCGGCGGTGCACTCGACGCCGCGATGTAGATCCCGGGAAGCACGACCTTCCATTCGCGCCCGAGCCGGTGGTCCAACGCATCAGGTGAAAGGTGGGCGAGGGCCTGCTTCCGGGTGATCACGCCGTCTTGCGCGGCGAGCAGAGCGTCCATTCTCGCAACGTCGCGCAACCCAAACAGCCCCGCAGCAAACCGGGCCGATTAGTGGACAGCGAACCGAACGACGGCCGCTGTAGACAAGCAACGCGGCATTGCTTGGCCAAACCCGCCCCGTTGAGCGCCAATTAGGCCAAGCAATGCGACATTGCTTGGCCTACTACTCAGTCAGGCCGGCGGCTACTTGTCTGCCGAGCCGGGTGGTCTGGTGCTTGTTGAGCGAGGCACCGGCCAGCGCACCGACGAACATCGGTACGACGCTCGCCGCGTTGCTGCCGGCGCGACGAAGGACCCGCCGCTGCAGCTCGCGCCGGGCCGCTCCGGTGAGCGCGCCGGACACCTTCTCCCCCGGCTTGATCCGGTCGAGCGCCCGGCGCCGAGTCCACGCACCGAGGTACGCCGCCATCTTCATCGGCGTCGTGCCGGGTGCCGGGCGTCCGTACACCTCGTGCAGCTCGGCGACCAGCTTGAGCTCCAGAGCGATCACAGCGAGGGTCTCGGCCGCCACCTGAACCGGCGAGGTCAGGAGCAGCGGCGGCGCAGCGAGCTCAAGCGACGACACCAGTCCCGCCGCCGCGCCGACCGCTCCGGTCGCGATCGAGGCGTTCTCGATCAGCGCATCGGCCAGCTCATCGCTGGTCTTGCCGTCGTAGTGCTTCGACAGCGTCGCGAGGTCGCGAATCGGCACGTGCGGAGCCAGGTCAGCGACGACCTCGGCCAGCCAGGCACCGCTCGCGACGGCGGCGGCACCCGCCTTTCGGGCGCTGCCCGCCAACGACAGGGCAAGTCGCCCCAGCAGTGACGCCTCGGTACGACGGTCCAGCGGCGTGCCGTCGAGAAACCGGGCGAGCAGGCCGGCTGGCTCGTCCTTCTGGGGACCTTCGGGGTCGGCCTCGGTCAGGCCGCGCACTCCCGGCAGATGCCCTTCTTCTCGTCAGCGAGCTGGCTGCGGTGGCGCACCAGGAAGCACCGGCGGCAGGTGAACTCGTCGGCCTGCTTCGGGACGACGCGGACAGTCAGCTCCTCGCCGGACAAGTCGGCACCCGGAAGCTCTAGGGACTCGGCAAGCTCGGCCTCGTCGACGTCGACGGCACCGGCCTGCTGGTCGCGGCGAGCCTTGAGCTCCTCGATGCTGTCCTCGCCGACCTCGTCATCGGTCGCACGCGGTGTGTCGTAATCCGTCGCCATCGTCTCGTCCTGCCGTCCTGCGTCGCTGGAAACGCCCTGGGAACTCGTGGTGAGAACCTCAACGCTTCTGCGGCCGATTTATGCCCGCCGAATCGTCTTGCCCTCACCAGCGCCGCCGCACGCTACCTGATCGGGCTGACGATGTGGCGACCCCGGGTCAACAGTTCGGATCCGAAGACCGCCGCAACGGCCCGCTGGACATCCCGATACTGTTCACCGAACACCATTCGGTTCGCACCATCTCTGATCCCAAGGTGGCCCGTCGTGGACTTCCGAGACACCCCTGCCGAGGCCGCGTTCCGCGCCGACCTCCGCGCCTGGCTAGAAGCCGAGCTGGGAAAGGACTGGGCCGACCAGGCGCCCACCGTCGGGCGCTGGAACGAGACCGAGAGCCGCGCGTGGAGCAAGAAGCTCTACGACGCCGGATACGTCGGCATCACCTGGCCCAAGGAGTACGGCGGCGGCGGGCACCCGCACGAGTTCCAGGGGATCTTCCTCGAGGAGAGCGCCCGGATGAGCGCTCCCGACCACATCGGAGGGATCGGCCTCGGCATGGCCGGACCGACGATCATCGCCTGGGGCACCGACGAGCAGAAGAAGCGCTACCTCGCTCCTCTGCTGTCAGGTGAGCAGGTGTGGTGCCAGGGCTTCTCCGAGCCCGGCAGCGGTTCGGACATGGGCGCCGCCAAGACCCGCGCGGTGCTCGACGGCGACGAATGGGTCGTCAACGGCCAGAAGGTCTGGTCCAGCTGGGCGCACATCGCCGACTGGTGCATCCTCGTCGTCCGCACCGACCCCGACGCGGAGAAGCACCGCGGGCTGTCCTACCTGCTGGTCGACATGCACTCCCCCGGCGTCGATGTCCGGCCGCTGCGCCAGATCACCGGCGACCCGGAGTTCAACGAGATCTTCTTCACCGACGTCCGCGTCCCGCGCGACTCGATCCTCGGCCAGCCCGGCGACGGCTGGAACGTCGCGATGACGACGCTGCTGCACGAGCGCGGCACCCTCGGCTTCGCCCTGACCGCCGGCCTGGAGAAGGCCGTCAACCGGCTGGTCCAGCTCGCCAAGGAGCCGGGGCCGGACGGGACGCGGCCGGCCGACGATCCCGTCGTACGAGACCAGATCGCGCAGTTCTGGATCGACCTGCAGGGCCTGCGCTTCACCAACTACCGCGCCCTCACGGCGCTGCAGAAGACAGGGGTGCCCGGGCCGGAAGGCTCGATGGCGAAGCTCCACTGGAGCGAGACCAACCAACGGCTGACCTCCTTCGCGCAGAACCTGCTCGGCCTGACCGCTCAGCTCGACGGTGAAGGCGCTTGGTGGGACGGGTTCTGGACCTACATGCAGCTGCGAAGCCGCGGCAACACGATCGAGGCGGGGACGTCGGAGATCCTGCGCAACATCATCGCGGAGCGGGTCGTCGGCCTGCCCAAGTCTCGATAGACGGCAAGGAGCCGACAATGGACTTCGCATTCTCGTCAGACCAGGAGCTGCTGCGCGCCGCTGCGCGCGACTTCCTCGCCGACCGCATGCCGAATGACCGGATGGTCGCGCTCGCCGAGTCCGAGGCGGGGACCGACCCGGCCGACTGGAAGGCGATCGCCCACCTCGGTTGGCTCGACGCAGAGCTCGGCCTGCTCGAGCATGCCGTCCTCGCTGAGGAGACCGGCTATGCGCTGCTTCCGGCGCCGTGGTGGTCGACGGTCGCGCTGACCTGGCCGCTGCTCGACGACGAGCTGCGCGGCGCGATCGCCTCGGGCGAGCGCAGCGCGACGCTGGCCTACGCCGAGGCCGGCGGTCCCGCGACGATCTCCGACGCGGCGACACGGAGCACGGTGAAAGCGGCCGGCGACGCGCTGACCGGCACCAAGTTGAACGTCCCGGACCTCACCAGCGTCACCGATGTGATCGTCGTGGCGACCGACGGGCTGTACGCCGTCGACCTCACCGTCAACCCGGGCGTGGTCGTACCGCGCTCGACGATCGACAAGACCCGCCGGCTCGGCGAGCTGCGGCTCGACGGCACCCCGGCACGCAAGCTCGGCACCGGGCTGGATGCGCTCGCCGACGTACGACGCCGGGCGATCGCTCTCGCGGCATGCGAGGCGACGGGTGTCGCGCAGCGAGCGCTGGACATCGCGGCGGCGTACACGAAGGAACGCCAGCAGTTCGGCCGGATCATCGGGACCTACCAGGGCGTCTCGCACCGCGTGGCCAACACCTTCGTCGCGACCCAGCTGTCGCGCTCGATCGCGTACTGGGCGGCGTGGGCGGTCAGCGCCGACGACGCGCAGGCCGACCTGTCAGTGGCGTCAGCGAAGTCCACCGCGGGCGAGAACTCGGTGTTCGCCTGCGAGCAGTCGATCCAGTGTCACGGCGGCATCGGCTTCACCTACGAGCACGTCCTGCACCGCTACTACAAGCGCGCGCAGTGGATCAACGCGTTCGAAGGCGCCGCCCGCACGCACCGAGCAGCGATCGCCGCGGAGCTCCTGGGCCCAGCCGCCTAGCAAGTTGTTGTCAGTGTCTCAGGCGCCCATAGGGCGCCGAGACACTGACAAGTCGGTCAGGCGAAGCGGTTGGCAAGGACGATGACGTCTCGCACGTACCACCAGGCGTGGTTGTAGGAGTAGATCGCGTCGTCCAGCGACGAGCCACCGCGGCCGGCACCGACCGCGCACAGGTAGCGAGCCGCCGAGAAGACGGCATCCGTCGGGTCGTTGATGTCCGCGACGCGGTTGCCGTCGGCGTCGTACCCCCAGCGTGCCCAGGTCGAGGGCAGGAACTGCATCGGCCCCAGGGCCCCGCCCGACGAGGTGTGGACGTTCTGCCCGTTGCGCGTCTCGAGGGTCCCGATCGCCGCGAGCACCGTCCACGGCAGACCGGGGCAGGTCACCGCGGCCCGGCGATAGAGGTCGAGGTACGACGCGGGCACTACCTGGCGCGCGTAGGCGCTCGACGCCTGCTGGTCGACCGAGGCGGCCCGCGTGACGACGATCCGGGCCCGGTGCCCGAGCGTTGCGTGGACGTCCCTGCGCAGCCGCGTCATCGCGACCTTGGGCGCCACGACCATGACCTCCCGGCCGGGGTTGAGCCCCAGCACGTTCCCGGCCGCCGACGCGACCATGCCGTCGGCGCCCGGAAGCCCGATCGTGGCGAACGCGCCGATCCGAAGCGGCTCGCGCAGCTGGTGCGCGCCGCGGGTCATCACGGTCTTGCCGAAGTAGCGGCGCAGGTGCCGGCTGTCGGAGAACCCGACGGTCAGCTCACCGCGGGCGATGGACTTCCACAGCGGCGTCGAGTGCGCAGTGAACGACGGCGTCAGCTGCCGGATGCCCTGCACCGGTACGCCGATGACCCGCAACCGCTGGTGTGCGATGTGGACCACGCCCCGGTCGACTGCGACGACGGCGCGAACGCCGGCGCGGTGACGAAGCCGCTCGAGCTGGCCGGTGGTGGCGCCCTGACGCAGCACGACCGCCACATCGGGTGGTGTCAGCTTGTGTAGCGGCGCGACGCGCGCCGAGTGGCTACCGAGCCCACGCGTGGCGGCCAGGTTCGCCGTAGTCGTCGACGGGTGTTCCTTGACGGCCCCCGCGATGCCGACCGCGGCGGTCGCGGCGACGACGGAAAGCGCGAGTGTGCCGACGCCGACGGACGCGACCGTCCGAACGCGCGGCACACTGAGCACGGCACCGACCCTCCCCCTGAAACCCCGGCGTCAAAGATTCGAGGACACCAAAACTTCGGCCAACGCGTCAAATAGGGCGGGATTAGCCGCCAATGTCGTATTTCTACCAGGAGGGTTTCCGGCCAGGCCATCCACCCTCGCTCCGGCCTCGCGGGCGATCAGTCCCCCGGCGGCCCAGTCCCATGGATACATCCCCGCCTCGAAGAACGCGTCCAGCTGTCCACAGGCGACCGCGCAGAGGTCCAGCGCCGCGGATCCGGCGCGCCGGATGTCCCTGACCGCCGGCAGCACGGTGGCCATCGCCGCAGCCTGCTTCGTGCGCAGCTCTACCTCGTAGTTGAAACCCGTCCCGACCAGCGCAAACGCAGGATCGGACTGGCCGCTGCAACACAGCGGTACGTCGTCGCAGAAGCTCCCAGCCCCGGCGAGACCGGTGTAGGTCAGGCCCCGCTCGACGTCCACCACGGCACCGCAGACGGTCTCGTCGTCGATCGCGGCCGCGATGGACACCGCGTAGTGCGGTATCCCGTAGAGGTAGTTGACGGTGCCGTCCAGCGGGTCGACCAGCCAGCTGACGCCCGTCGAGCCCTCGCTGCCGCCGCTCTCCTCGCTGACGATCGCGTCGCGCGGCCGCGCAGCCGCCAGGCCGTCGAGGATCACCCGCTCGGCGGCCCGGTCCATCACCGTCACGACGTCGGTCGGGCTCGACTTGGTCGACAGCACACCGAGATCGACCGGCCGCTCCCGCAGCACCGCCGCGCCGTCATGTGCCAGCCCGACGGCGAGATGGAGCAGCTCGGCCGGGTCTACCGACGTCAGGTCGCCTTCTTGGCCGGTGCCTTCTTGGCCGGTGCCTTCTTGGCCGGTGCCTTCTTGGCCGGTGCCTTCTTGGCCGGCGCGACAGCCTTCTTGGGAGCAGCCGCGGTCTTCTTGGTAGCCGGTGCGGCCTTCTTGGCCGCCGGTGCAGCCTTGCGGGCCGCAGGAGCGGCCTGCTTCGCCGCGGCCCGCTTCGCGAGCGCCGCCGAAGCCGGAGCCGGGACCTCTGCCGCGGGCGCCTGAGGGTGCTTGATGGGGCTGGGCCCGCGATCGACAGCCGGTCCGACCGACTGGCGGGTCTCCTCCTTGAACAGTCCGATCTTGCGCCCGAGAAAGACGATCGGGTCGTACTTCGTGTCGACCACGCGCTCCTTCATCGGGATGATCGCGTTGTCGGTGATGTGGATGTGCTCGGGGCACACCTCGGTGCAGCACTTGGTGATGTTGCAGAACCCGAGGCCCTCGTCCTCCTGCGCCATCTTCTTGCGGCTCACGGTGTCGAGCGGATGCATGTCGAGCTCGGCGTAGCGGATGAAGAACCTCGGTCCGGCGAACGCCGGCTTGTTCTCCTCGTGGTCGCGGATCACGTGGCAGGTGTTCTGGCAGAGGAAGCACTCGATGCACTTGCGGAACTCCTGGCTCCGCTCCACGTCAACCTGCGACATCCGGTACTTGCCGCCCGCGTTGTCCGACGGCGGCGCGAACGCCGGGACCTCACGCGCCTTCTCGAAGTTGAAGGACACGTCGGTCACGAGGTCGCGTACGACGGGGAACGTGCGCATCGGCGTGACGGTCACCGTCTCGCCTGGCTCGAACGTCGACAGCCGCGTCATGCACATCAGGCCCGGCTTGCCGTTGATCTCCGCGCTGCAGGAGCCGCACTTTCCGGCCTTGCAGTTCCAGCGGACCGCGAGGTCACTGGCGTGCGTCGCCTGCAGACGGTGGATCGCGTCGAGGACGACCTCGCCCTCCTCGACCGGAACCGTGTAGTCCACGAAGTCCCCACCGCTGGAGTCACCCCGCCAGACGCGCAGCTTCAGGTCGCGGCTCATTTGGCTGGCTCCTCGAACAGCTTGGCAAGATCGGCGGGCATCTTCGGCAACGCCTTGCGGGTGATCTTCACCGCACCCTGCGGGGTCTCGGTGACGATCAGGTTGACCGTGCCCCACTTTGGGTCGGTCTTCGGGAAGTCATCACGGGTATGGCCGCCGCGGCTCTCGGTCCGCTCCAGCGCCGCCCTGGCGATCGCCTCCGACACCTGGAGCATCGAACGAAGATCGAGCGCGGTGTGCCATCCGGGGTTGTAGGCACGGCCGCCTTCGACACTCACTGCCTCGGCGCGCTTCTTCAGCGCGTCGATGTCCTTGAGCGCCTGCGTCATCTCCTTGCCGGTCCGGATGATGCCGACGAGGGAGAACATCATCTCCTGCAGCTCTTGCTGGATGACGAACGCGTTCTCTCCGGCGGCGCGCCCGAAGGGCGCAAGCGCCGCGTCCGCCGCTGCGGCGACCTGCGCGGCAGATGCTGCGGGCCGGCGCGTCTGCTTCTTGGCGTACGCCGCGGCGGACTCGCCCGCGCGCTTGCCGAAGACGAGCAGGTCCGACAGCGAGTTGCCACCGAGCCGGTTCGAACCGTGCATGCCACCCGAGCACTCGCCGACGGCGTACAGGCCGTCGACCGTCGCCGCCTGGGTGTCCGCATCGACCTCGACGCCACCCATCACGTAGTGGCAGGTCGGCGCGACCTCCATCGGCTCCTTCGTGATGTCGACGTCGGCCAGCTCCTTGAACTGGTGGTACATCGAGGGCAGCCGCTTGTGGATGTCCGCCGCCGTACGACGGGTCGCGATGTCGAGGAAGACGCCGCCGTGCGGTGACCCGCGACCGGCCTTGATCTCGGAGTTGATCGCGCGCGCGACCTCGTCACGGGGCAGCAGCTCAGGCGGCCGGCGGTTGTTGATGTGGTCGTCGTACCAGCGGTCGGCCTCAGCCTCGTTGTCGGCCGTCTCGGCTTTGAAGTAGTCGGTGATGTAGTCGAACATGAACCGCTTGCCTTCGGAGTTGCGCAGCACTCCGCCCTCACCGCGGACGGACTCCGTGATCAGCAGGCCCCGCACCGACAGCGGCCAGACCATGCCCGTTGGGTGGAACTGGACGAACTCCATGTTGATCAGCGATGCGCCGGCCTGCATGGCCAGCGCGTGGCCGTCGCCGGTGTACTCCCAGGAGTTGCTGGTCACCTTGAACGACTTGCCGATGCCGCCGGTCGCCAGTACCACGGACGGCGCGTTCAGCTGGATGAACGAGCCCGTCTCCCGCCAGTAGCCGAACGCGCCCGCGATCCGCCCGCCGTCCTTGAGCAGCTGGGTGATCGTGCACTCCATGTACACGTCGATCCCGAGATCGACCGTGCGCTGCTGAAGCGTGCGGATCATCTCCAGGCCGGTGCGGTCACCGACGTGGGCCAGGCGCGCGTAGCGGTGGCCACCGAAATCGCGCTGGGAGATCTTGCCGTCCTTGGTGCGGTCGAAGAGCGCGCCCCACTCCTCGAGCTCCCACACCCGGTCCGGAGCCTCCTGCGCGTGCAGCTGCGCCATGCGCCAGTTGTTGAGCATCTTGCCGCCGCGCATGGTGTCGCGGAAGTGCACCTGCCAGTTGTCCTCGGGCCACACGTTGCCCATGGAGGCGGCGATGCCACCTTCGGCCATGACCGTGTGCGCCTTGCCGAGCAGCGACTTGGTCACGACCGCGGTGCGGGCGCCTGACTCATGCGCGGCGATCGCGGCGCGCAGCCCGGAGCCGCCGGCGCCGAGGACGACGACGTCGTACTCGTGAACTTCGTGCGCAGCGCTTTGCGTTGCACCAGTGGACCGTGCCATCAGTGCATCGCCCCGAAGACGTGGTGGTAGTCGTGCAGGTTGTTGGTCGCGACCAACCGGACGTAGAGGTCGACGAGGGCGATCCAGATCAGCGACAGCCAAGCCCATCGGATGTGGTGCTTGTTGAGCCAGGACACCATCGTCCACCACCGGTAGCGGACCGGGTGCTTGGAGAAGTGGTTGATCCGTCCGGCCGTGATGTGGCGGCACGAGTGGCACCCGAAGGTGTAGCCGAGGATCAGCACCGCGTTGATGACGTAGACGAACGAGCCCACGCCGATCTGGAAGTGGTCGCCGTTCGGCGCCTTGTAGATGAACGCCTCGACCGCGTCGTAGGTGAGGATGCCGCCGAGGATGGCCGCGAAGTACCACGAGTAGCGGTGGATGTTCTGGAAGATCAGGGGGAACCGGGTCTCGCCGGTGTACTTCTGGTGCGGCTCGGCGACGGCGCACGCGGGCGGAGACAGCCAGAACGACCGGTAGTACGCCTTGCGGTAGTAGTAGCAGGTTGCCCGGAAGCTGAGCGGGAACAGCAGGATCAGCAGCGCCGGCGACAGCCAGCCGCCGATGTTCCACGCCGCCCAGCGCGCCTCCGCAGGGCACATGTTCGTCAGGCACGGCGAGTAGAACGGGGAGAGGTAGGAGTGGCCGGCGTAGATGTTGTGGTGGTCGAACGCAGCCCACGTCGAGTACACGATGAAAGCCGAGAACCCGACAAAGGTGACCAACGGCAGGAGCCACCAGCGATCGGTTCGCAGCGTCCTCGCCTTGATCGCCGCCCTGGCGGTCGGTCTGTCTGTTTGCGTCGCCACCGTCTGCGTCGCCATGTCCGGGCGGCCGTCCCTTCTCACACTTCTACCTACACCGGGCTCGGCGGGGTTCCCCCGCACCGCCGGATGACCTTATCTTCGACCCCCTCGTCGGCTCTCCGACACCCCGGCAATGTGGTTTTGGTCACGGCGCGCCGCGGAATCCCGGTTGCCGGGGTGGTGTTGTATGGAGTTGTGATGACCACGGCGACGACTGCGGCTCCCCCGCTCTCCCCCGCTGACCGGTGCGACCGCTGCGGCGCCCGCGCAATCGTGCGCGCCGTGCTGCCCGGCGGTGGGGATCTGCTGTTCTGTGGCCACCACGGTCGCGAGCACGCCGCGCGGCTGCGCGAGGTCGCCGTCGAGATCCACGACGACGAGGGCGTGCTGGCCGAGGCCTGAGGCGCTCGAGGCCCGACTGCGAGTCGCAGGTCAGCCGCGGCGGTCCACGAGATCGTCGATCTGGTGCCGCAACCAGCGCTCCACATCGTTGTCCCGCACGGTCTGAGCCGCGTCGGTCAGCATCCGGTGCCGCTGGGCGACCGGCATGGTGAGGGCCCGGTACATCGCGTCGGCCTGCTGCTGGATGTCGAATGGGTGCACGGTCAGCGCGAAGTCTCCGAGCTCTTCGTGCGCGCCGGTGTTCTCGCTGAGCAACAGCACACCGTCGCGCGCGTTGGCGAGCACGGCTTCTTTGGCGACCAAGTTCATGCCGTCGTTCACCGCGTTGACCACGAGTACGTCGGCCAGCTGGTAGGCAGCCACCGCGAACGCCAGGTCCTCCTGCAGCCGTAGGTCGATCGGCTGCCACCCGCCGATGGCATGTCGGGCGTTGACCTCGGCGACGATCCCGCCCACCGCTGCCAGGTAGTCGCCGTACTCGGGGACGTCGGTGCGGCTGGGCATCAGCGATGCGAGGAAGGTCACTCTGCCCAGCAGCTCTGGATGCTGGTCGAGCAGGAGGTCGAAGGCCTGGAAGCCGCGCACGATGTTCTTGGACGGATCGGTGCGGTCCACGCGCACGATCAGCTGTCGTTCACCGAGCGTGTCGTCGTGCAGATGCTGCGCCTCGATCGCGACCCGGTGCCGCTCCACCTCCTCGCTGACGGCGAGCTTCTCGATCGCCTCGACGTCGATGGAGATCGGGTAGTGCCGTGCGACGACAGTCCGGCCGTCGACCTCCACGGTGCCGGCATCGAGATCGACCGGTAGGTCGAGCAGCTCGCGGGCGCAGACGAGAAAGTTGCGGGCGAACCGCCTCGTGTGGAACGCGATGACGTCCGCGCCGAGCAGGCCCCGCAGCAGCGGCTCGCGCATGTCGGGCGGGAGAACCCGCCACTCGTCCGGCCCGGGCCACGGGATGTGCACGAAGTGGCTGATCAACGCCCCAGGGCACCGCTGCCGAACTCGTTCGGCGACGAGATAGAAGTGGTAGTCCTGCAGCAGCACCAGGACCTCTCCGCCCTGAGCCTCGACCTCTTCGGCGACCGCGTCCGCGAACTGCGCGTTCACCGCCACGTACCCGTCGGCGAACGCCCGCTTCGTCGCGGAGGTGATGGTGGGCGCCGTGGCAAGCCCGTACAGCCCGTGCTGGACGAACCACAGCAACGGGTTCGCAATCTGCATGTAGAACGCCTCGTGACGCAGCGGATCGACCTCGACGTACCGAACGCCGATCGTGGGCGCGTCGCCGTCGTGGCCCGCGCGGACGAGCTGGGGCTCAGGGTCGAAGGCGATCTCGACCGCATGACCCTCGTGCTCGGTCGCCACGATCGCGTCGGCGGCAGTGGACGCCGCGCACACCCACACCGCCCGCTCGAGATGCTCGGCAAGGCCCATCAACGCGGTCACGAGTCCGCCCGCGCTGCGCTTGACCGTCAAGCCGGACGGGGTGCGCTGAAACGACGCCGGTCCGCGATGCGAGAGCAGCACGACCGGCAGGTCGATAGGCCCCATGCCCACACCCTGCCCAGCGGAGCGTCAGAAGATTCGTGCAGTCCAACGGCCGTCGTGGGACAGCACGCGCAACGGCATCCCGAAGGCGGTCGACAGCGACGCGGACGTCAGCGCCGTCGCGATCGGCCCGCACGCGATCACCCGTCCCTCGCGGAGCAGGAGGGCGTGCGTCATGCCGGCCGGAATCTCCTCGACGTGATGTGAGACCAGGATCTGAACCGGGCCGTCCGGGTCCTGTGCGAGTCGGCTGAGCGTGCGCAGCAAGGCCTCTCGTCCACCGAGGTCCAGGCCCGCCGCCGGCTCGTCGAGCAGCAGCAGCTCGGGGTTCGTCATCAACGCTCGCGCCAGCTGCACCCGCTTGCGCTCGCCTTCCGACAACGTGCCGAACCGGCGCTCCAGCAGGAGCCGGGCACCGACCCAGGCGAGCAGATCGCAGGCACGGGCGACATCGACGGCCGGGTAGTCCTCGTCACCCCGGCGAACGCATGCCTGGGACGCGGTCAGGACGACGTCGAGCACGGTCTCGTCGGTGGGGAGAAGCTCGGCCAGGGAGGCGCTGGCCCAGCCGACGCGCGGAAGCAGCTCGTCGAGATCGGCCTCGTCGAGGTACTCACCCAGGATGTGAACCCGGCCTGAGGTCGGCCGCATCGCGCCGGCGAGCACTCCGAGCAGGGTGCTCTTACCGGCGCCGTTGGCCCCGATAACCACCCAGCGCTCGCCGGCGCGGACGGTCCAGCTGAACGCAGCGAGTGGCACCTGGCCGCCGCGGCGCACCTCGGCCGCCTCGAGACCGGCGACGGCCTCGGCAGGCTGGAAGTCGACCGCCACGCTCACATCTCGAAACGGTAGAGACTCCTGTTGCCAATGTCCGTTTCGACACGCCGCGCGGTCAGGCCTTGCGGTAGGCCCTGACCGCGAGCGGGACGAAGACGACGATCACACCGAGCATCCACACGACGCCCGCCCAGACGTGGTTGCTGGCGGGCTGGCCGAGCGCCATCGCGCGCATCGCGTCGACGATCTGGGTGATCGGCTGGTTGTTGGCGAAGGCCTGCATCCAGCCCGGCATGGTCTGGGTCGGCACGAAGGCAGAGCTCACGAAGGTCAGCGGGAAGACCCAGATCAGGCCGAACGCCTGCACCGACTCCTCGTCCTTGATCGCGAGTCCGATGAACGCCGACACGCAGCACGTCGCCAGACCCATCAGCAACGCAAGGGCAAGCATCGCGACCGCGCCGCCCACGCCGTTCTCGAAACGGAAGCCGACGGCATAGCCGACGCCGACGATGATGAGGAGGGTCACGAGCAGTCGCACGACGTCCGCACCGAGTCGGCCGAGCAGCACGGCGCTACGTGCTATCGGCATCGCGCGCAACCGGTCGAGCACACCGGTCTTGGTCTCCATCGCGAGCGAGATCGCAGTGCCGAACGAGGTGAACGCGGCGGTCTGCCCGATGATGCCGGGCAGCAGATAGTCGACGTAGTTCACGTTGCCGGTGGCGATCGCCCCGCCGAAGACGTAGCGGAACAGCAGCGTGAACATGACCGGCTGAACGATCGTGAACACGATGAACGCCGGCACCTTGAACCAGATCATCAGGTTGCGCTTGGCCATCGTGAGCGCGTCGAAAGCCCCCCACCGGACCTGACCCGAGATCGTCATCTCAGTCACCGACGGCCTCCTTCGTCGCGGCGTCGGACTCCTCGGCGCGATGGCCGGTCAGCGCGAGGAACACGTCGTCGAGTGATGGTCGGCGTACACCCAGCCCGAAGATCTTGATCTTCTTCGCGTCGAGCTGGCGGACGACCTCGAGCAGCACGGCCGAGCCGTTGCGACCGGCTCGCACCGTGACCTCCGCCTTGTCCTTGTCCACCTCGGGGTCGCCCTCGCCGCAGCCCGTGACGGCGCGGACCGCGGTGGTCAGCTTGCGCGGGTCGGCAACCGTGAACTCGACAACGTCGCCGCCGATCGTGTCCTTCAGGTCGTCAGCAGTCCCCTCGGCGATCACGCGGCCCCGGTCGACGACGACGATGTTGTCGGCGAGCTCGTCTGCCTCGTCGAGGTACTGCGTGGTCAGCAGCACTGTCGTCTTGGCCGCGACGAGCTCGCGGATGACTCCCCACATGTCCGAACGGGCGCGTGGGTCGAGGCCGGTCGTGGGCTCGTCGAGGAAGAGGACGCTGGGCTTGGCGACCAACGACGCCGCGAGGTCGAGCCGTCGCATCATGCCGCCGGAATAGGTCTTCGCGCGGCGCTCCTTTGCCTCCGTGAGGCCGAAGCTGTCCAGCAGCTCGGTCGCGCGATCCCGCGAGTCCTTCGGGCTCAGGTGGAACAGCCTGCCGATCAGCTCCAGGTTCTCCCGGCCGCTGAACTCCTCGACGATCGCCGCCGACTGACCCGCGAGACCGATCCGGTTGCGCACGCCCGCCGGATCGGCAAGGACGTCGCGTCCGTCGACCATGACGCGACCGGCATCCGGCGTCAGCAGCGTCGTAAGGATCCGCACTGCCGTCGTCTTGCCGGCGCCGTTGGGTCCGAGGACGCCCAGCACGCTGCCGCGCGGGACGTGGAGGTCGATGCCGTCAAGGGCCTTCACCTTGCCGAACGCCTTGTGGACGCCTTCGGCGATGATCACGTCGTCGGGCTGGTTCGCTCTCGCCACGCGGCCCGACACTAGCGGGCGGACACGACGCCTATTGAACGAATATCCACTCCGCGAATGGAGGCGTCGAGCACCTCGATCGTGTGCGCCAGGACGATTGGTTGCCCGTCCCTTCGCAACGCGCTGTCGATCTGCATCAGGCAGCCGGGGTTGGCCGTGATGAGCAGCGACGCTCCGGTCGTCCGGACGTTCGCAGCCTTGCGCTCACCCAGCTCGCGCGCAGGCTGCGGGTTGACCAGGTTGTAGATGCCGGCTGAGCCGCAACAGATGTCCGGTTCGGGTATCTCGCGCAGCTCCAGGCCAGGGATCGCTGACAGCAGGTCGCGAGGCTGCGCGCGCACCCCTTGCGCGTGCGAGAGGTGACAGGCGTCGTGGTACGCCGCGACGACCGGCAACGGGTGACGCGTCGCGACCGGCCCGAGCTCGGCGAGCAGCTCGCTGACGTCACGGCACTTCGCGGAGAAGGTGGCGGCGCGCCTCGCCCACGCCGGCTCCCCCGCGAGCAGCCGGCCGTACTCCTTCATCGACGACCCGCACCCGGCCGCGTTGACGACGACGGCGTCGACGTGCGCCGCTTCGAAGGTCGTGATGAGGCGCTTCGCTCGCGTGATCGCCTCGGACTCCCGACCGGAGTGCAACGACAAGGCGCCGCAGCACTGCTGGCCCGCCGGAGCGACGACCTCGCATCCCTCAGCGGCGAGCACGCGCGCCGTCGCGGCGTTGACGCCTGGGAAGAACTCTCGCTGCACGCAGCCGAGCAGCATGCCGACCCGCATCCGCTGCGGCCCGACCGGAGGCGTGACGGCAGGCACCGCCTGCCGGACGCCGAGCGGCGGCACCAGTCCCGCCATCGTGGACAGCGTCCCGCGCATCCGCCGCCGCGCGACTCGTTGCGCCCCGGTCGCCTGGTAGGCCCGCAACAGCGGCCGGAGCGCCCGAAGCCGCCGCGGATACGGGAACGTCGCGAAGATCAGCCGTCGCACCGCAGTCCGGCGCGCGGAGCGCGAAGCGCGATGCGTCTCCACCTCCGATCGGGTCGTCTCGATGAGGACGTCGTACTGCACTCCGGAAGGACAGGCCGTCACGCACGCCATGCAGCCGAGGCAGGCGTCGAAGTGCTGGATCGTGCTGTCGTCCATCGGCGCGCCGTCGAGGACGTTCTTCATCAGGTAGATCCGGCCGCGCGGCGAGTCCATCTCCTCGCCCCACAGCAGGTACGTCGGACACGTCGGCAGGCAGAAGCCACAGTGCACGCAGTCCGCGATCAGGTCACGTCTCACGCGACCACGAACCTTCCGGGACACATGCGGCCGTCAGGGTCGAACTGCTCCTTGATCCGTTGCATCACCGACAAGCCACGCACCGGCCCCCACACGTCGACGTCCCGCTTCACCTCGTCGGGTGCGGACGCGACGACGACCTGCCCGTCGAGCGCGGCAATCGACGAGCGAAGCGAGTCGAGAGCGCCGAGGTCGAAAGCATCAACCGCCGCGAAGACAACGCCCGAACCGATGTGCGCGCGCAAGCGCGCGCGAGGCAGCACGTCCGCGACGTCGCGAAGCGCCGAGGCCAACGCACCCAGCCGGTGCGTCACCTTCAGACCCACCGAGGCCGCGTCCCAGGGCCGAGCGCCGAAGCCTGCCGGCAAGGTCTCGGCGAGCTGACCACCGATCGCCAGAACCGCCCGCTCCGCCTGCTCGTCAGCCGCCTCCTCGATCGACTCGAACACGGTCGTCAGCGTCGTACCGTCCCACTCCGCCGCCGAAGGCTCCGCCCCGGTCGCCAGGACGGCCGCGAGGCTGCCCGACGGGTCGTCGGTGGCCGTAGCGACAGTACGCAGCGCGCGCTGTCGAGGGTGCAGCCTGAAGGTGCACTCCACGATGACGCCGAGGGTCCCGAACGACCCGGTGAAGAGCTTTCCGAGGTCGTAGCCGGCGACGTTCTTCACGACCTTGCCGCCGGACTTCGCGACGGTGCCGTCGGCGAGTACGACCGTGAGGCCGATCAGCAGGTCGCGCGGCGTTCCGTACCGAAGCCGGCGAGGTCCGCTCGCCGCCGTGGCGACGACACCGCCGACCGTCGCACCCTGCTCCGGCGGATCGAGGGCGAGCCACTGCCCCGCGTCGGCGACGGTGCGCTGAACGTCGGCAAGCGCGGCACCGGCTTCGACGGTGATGACGAGATCGCCGGCGGCATGTTCGACGATGCGATCCAGACCGCGGGTGCTGAGGACGACATCGGTCGCGGCGCCGACGGAGCCCCATGTGTGCTTGGAGCCGCCGCCGCGCACTCCGACCGAACGGCCGTCGTCCGCGGTCGTGCGCAGCATCTCGCTCAGCCGTTCGATCGAGGTTGGACGGAACAGCTCAGAAGACATCCGCGACGCCGGCCTCTTGGAGCGGATGTACGCCGCTGTGCTTGCCGGGGCGCTCGCCACACAACCGCGGCGTCGGGAACACCTTCCCGGGGTTCGAGATGCCCTTCGGGTCGAACGCACACCGCACGAGCTGCATCACGTCCAGGTCGACCGCCGAGAACATCTTCCCCATGTGCACGACCTTGTCGTGCCCGACACCGTGCTCCCCGGTGATCGAGCCACCGTGCTCGAGGCACAGCTCGATGATGCGGTTCGAGACCTCTTCCGCGCGCTCGGTCTCGCCCTTCGCCTCGTCGAAGAGCACCAGCGGATGCAGGTTGCCGTCGCCGGCATGGAACACGTTCGCGACCCGCAGTCCTGCCGCGTCGGCGACCTCGTCGATCGCCTGCAGGACGCCCGCAAGGGCGGTGCGCGGGATGACGCCGTCCTGGACGATGTAGTCAGGGCTGATCCGCCCGACAGCGGCAAAGGCGGACTTGCGACCCGTCCAAATGAGCGCCCGTTCTGCGGCGTCAGCCGCAGAACGCAGCGCGAAGGCGCCAGCACGGCACAGCCGCTCGACGTCCACCAGCTGCGCGTCGACCTCGCACTTCGGCCCGTCGAGCTCGACGATCAGCACCGCCCCGGCACCCTCCGGGTAGCCCGGGTGCACGGCGGCCTCGGCGGCTTCGATCGCGAGTGCGTCCATCATCTCGATGGCAGCGGGCAGGACGCCCGCGGCGATGATCGCGCTGACCGCCTCACCTGCGGCCTCGATGGTGCGGAACGCGGCCAGCAACGTCTGCACCGCCTGCGGGCTCCGCAGCAGCCGTACCGTCGCCTCCGTCACGACACCGAGC
>DASZVL010000068.1:0-89719 GCA_035547035.1 Mycobacteriales bacterium
AGCGATTGATGACTGTCGATGAAGTCGCGGCGGTCCTGCAGATGAGCAAGGACTGGGTCTACCGGCACCGCCGCGAGCTCAAAGCCCTCAAGCTCGGCCGCGAGCTGCGGTTCGAGCCCGGCGACCTGCGGGCCTGGATGAGCCGCACCGCCGGCCGGCTGTAACCGACGCAATAGAGAGGACACGGATCGTGGGGCGCCGCAGCAGGGGAGAGGGCACCGTCTACCTCAACCCGGACACGCGCACCTACACCGCCGAAGTCACCGTCTACGGCCAGCGCCGCCGCAAGAAGGGCCTGAAGAGCCGCGCCGCCGGCACCCGTTGGATCCGAGAGCAGACCGGCGAGGACGCGACTCACGACGGCAAGCCGGTCGCCGGTCGCGGACTCACCATGAACGAATGGTTCGAGCAATGGGACGCGATCCTCGCCCGCCGGGTCCGCCTCGGCCGGTTCAGCGAGACCACGCTCGAGTCCTACCGCAAGTACGTCCGCCTGCACATCCGCGCCGATCTCGGCCACCTCTACGTCCGCGATGTCGGACCCCGCGACCTGATCAAGCTCTACGACCGGCTGATGACCGAAGGCAGCCCCGGCGGGCGCGGGCCGCTGTCGCAACGGACCACCGCCTACATCCACAACATCCTGCGGGCCTGCTTCCGCGACGCGATCACCGCCGACCCACCGCTACGGCGTACCAACCCGTGCACCCAGATCGGCAAGGACGACGCGCCCCGCACACCGTCGAAGTCCGACCAGGGCAGCTACGTAATCTGGGAACCCGAACAGATCCTCGCGTTCCTGACCCACTACGCCGACAACCGGCTGATCGCGCTGTTCTGGCTGTACTTCACCCGCGGCGCCCGACGCGGCGAACTACTCGGACTGCGCTGGCCCAGCGTCGACCTCGAGCACGGCACCCTTGCGCTAACCCGGAACCGAACCACGACCTACAGCGGCAAGGTGATCGAACGCGACACCACCAAAGGCCAAGGCAAGGGCCGGTTCGTCCCGCTCGACGCCGTCCTCATCGACGTGATGAAAGCGCACCGCGAACGCTGGACCGCCGAGCGCGAAAACGCGATCGCGGCAGGGAAGTGGTTCGAGTCCGAGTACGTCTTCACCAGCGACGGCCGCAACCAGCCCGACGGAACCATCGGTACGCCGCTGCACCCCGACCACCTGTCGCGAACGTTCAAGCGGATGATCACGCAATACAACAAGAAGCACGCCGATCAACCGCTGCCGATGCTGCGACTTCACGACACCCGGCACACCACCGCGACCGCCATGATCTTCGCCGGTGTCGACGACCAGATCGTCGCCCAGCTCCTCGGCCACAACAGCGTCATGGTCACTCGCACCGTCTACTCCCACGTCCTCAAAGAACGGTCCGCGCGCGCCGCAGCGTTGATGACCGAACTCGTCATCGGAGGCAGGTCATCGGCTGATCGAGGATGACGCTGTTGTTCGGTGAAGCAGATTTTTCGCCCGGAACCGGCGTGCTATTACGGGTCCGCTCGGATTGGAACCAGATAACCGCTAGGACGGTGTCACCCGGTCGTCTTAGGGTGCGCGCATGGAAGCGGGGTCTCCGTCGGCATCAGGTCATGCCGATGGGGCGTCCCGCGAATATCGACATCACCACTACGTGCCTCAGTGGTATCAGAAGAGATTTCTTGAGCCGACAGCAACCGAGAATGTCCTCCACTATCTCAGCTTGCACGCGATGACGTTCGTCGACGAGCGGCAGCGTCGGCGCGAGCTGCCACGAAGACGGCGCCGAGGGATCAGGCAATGCTTCGCAGCAGACGATCTGTACACGCTCCGCTTCGGACGCGAACAAACCACCTCGATCGAGAAGCAGCTCTTCGGCGATCTGGACCAGCGTGGAAACGATTCGGTCGCGTACTGGTCCACCTTCGCCCATCCCGCCGCCGATCAGAAGGCGCTATCGGGGTTGATGCACTACATGTCGGCGCAGAAACTCCGAACACCTAAGGGATTGGACTGGTTAGCTCAGCAACTTCGCACAACCGATCCCAATCAAACGCTCGGCGCGATGGTCAAACTGCGCACCTTGTTCGCTTCGATCTGGGCCGAGAGCATCTGGCAGATCGCCGATGCGTCTCAATCGGAAACCAAGTTCATCGTGACCGACCACCCGGTGAGCGTCTACAACCGCGTTCTCGGACCCCGAAATCGACTTTGCCGACCGCCAAACGACCCGGACATCCGCCTACACGGTTCGCACACGATCTTCCCGCTCGGACTAGACAAGGTCCTGATCCTTACTAACCGATCATGGGCCCGCAACCCCTATCAGCCCGCGACGAAGTTCCGCCCGAACCCCGACTTCTACCGAGACACGTACTTCAACTTCTTCGAGATACAGACGCACCGCATCCTCGGTGAAGACGAGGTCCGGCAGATCAACTTCATCCTTAAGAGCTGCGCGTACCGGTTCATCGCAGCGGGCCGGCAGGAATGGCTGTACCCGGAACGACACGTATCGAAGTCAGACTGGAACCGCTTCGGTAATGGCTACCTGCTGATGCCTGAGCCACGGAGCCTTCACCACGGGGCGCAAATGATCATGCAGTACGCCGACGGGAGCTCGCAGTCGTTCGACGACTTCGGGAGGCGGCCCTGGCAACCGCGATTCGGCGCAGATGATCAGCCCCAGAGAGGCCGAGACCCGCTGAATCGATTTCAGGCGGAGTTCGCACGCCTCTACGGGCCACGACGTCGAGCACGCTCATTCGAGTCAGGTCGCCTTGACGACGAGCAAGACAGCGAGGAACGCCACCAGTACTACTTGAGCCTCGGCCGTTGATGGTTCGTCACATCCCTGGCCTGGAGCGACTCCGCCTCACACGGGTTGGCGACGATGTACTCCCCGGTCTATCTCTTGACCGCGACCGGGCAACCGCCACAGGAAGCCTCTCGTACCTCGACCCGCATCACAGAGGTTGGACCGAAATCACGGCTTGAGGCGGGGTCGGGCGATGGATCATGTCGCAGTCGAGGCGCAGACTGGCGTTGTGATCAAGTTGAGCGCACGGCGGTAGCGCTGGTGATCAGCCGTGAAGAGCTTCTGGTCCAGGCCGAGAACTTCGACCTCAACGAAGCCGATGTCCAACGTGATTACCTGTTCGGCTGGATCATCAGCGGCATCTTCCAAGAGTCGCAGCTTGCGACTCGCGCTGTTCTAAAAGGCGGGAACGCGCTTCGTAAGGGGTACCTGCCCGGCACTCGCTTCTCAGACGACCTGGATTTCTCAACCGCCGACGCACTAGACGGTGACGCGGTGCTCCAGCAACTTAACGCTGTTTGCGGTTTCGCAAGCACCCAGACGGGGGTCGCGTTCGATATTGCTCGTAACAGGCTCTCGGGGGAGCAACAAATCGACCGCGACCGCCACGTTTACAAGTACCAGCTGTACTTCAAGGACATGATCGGCGACCGCGACTACCTCACTATCAGCATGCGCGTCGACATGACTGAATACGACCGGCTGCTGTTGCCGCCCCAGGAACGGCAGCTCATCCATCCGTACTCGGACGCGGACGCCTGCGCCACCATGATTCGGTGCGTCAAGCTCGAAGAAGCGCTTGCGGACAAGTTGAAGTGCCTCCTTCAACGGCGCTATTGCTACGACCTATTCGACTTGGTCTACGGCGCGTTTCTGGCTCGCGATATCGAGGTCGATCGTGCCGAAGTGATGAATGTCTTCCTCCGTAAAACTGTGTTCGGCGCGAGCCCTGGGGCGGCTCGATCTCTGCTGTTGGACCTTCCCGTCGACCTCTTTCGCGGCTACTGGCACAAGGTGCTCGTTCCAGCTGCGAGTCGCATGAGCTTTGACGTTGCAGTTGACGCGATGAAAGCGGGAATCGCAGACCTGTTTGCCCCCTACGCCGCTGCCGGTCGCGGAGAACTCGCCTTCTATCCCTCGCGACTGCGGAATCCAATCCTTGAGGCCGGAGCAGGCCGGAAGTTGATCCGGCTGACCTACGACGGTGTCACTCGCATCGTTGAGCCTTACTCCCTCGTCTTCAAACGGCGGACAAGCGACGGCGTCGCGAATGAGTACCTGTACGTATGGGATCGCACTGGCGGTCGTAGCGGGCCCGGAATCAAGGCACTCTTCCATTACAAGATCCAGGACCTGCAACTGCTCGACGAGACATTCGAGCCGCAATTCGAAGTCAGCCTTTCCAAGGCCGGCGACACATCGCAGAGCGGATACTTCGTCGGTCGTCCCGGACCACGCGGCGCATCGAGGGTGCGCCGAAGTCCACGATCACGCACCGGACGGTCGAACGGTGTCACCTACATCATCCAGTGCCCCGCTTGTTCGAAGCAGTTCACAAGGTCAAGCAGCGGGACGCGGTTGAACGCACACAAGAACCCATGGGGTAGCCCTTGTCCGGGCCGGTCGGGCTTTCTCGTGTCGACGAGGTATTGAGCAGCGCCTTTATGCGATGACTACGCCGACGTTGTAGCCAGGCGCTTGACCTTCAGGCGACACCTTGGTGCTGGCTATGTCACGCAACCGAACAGTGCTGGCTCCGACTTGTACAAACTGCGGACCAACTGGGTCGTTCAGTTGGGCCAGGAGGTCGGCTTGTTCCTTCTTCGCTTCTTCCTCAGTGTCGTGCGCGGAATGGAAGAAGTCCCTGGAAGTTGTGACGACTGTCAACACAAACTGAGCCATTTGGGCCTCCACAAGCGATGATCGCAAGGCCGATCCTAGACCGCTGGTCGCGCCGGGTTTTTCGCTCGAGCGTGTCGGCTCGCGGTGCTTCGTCGAAGAGGGCGAAGAGCTCGAACTTCGTCGCGGTAGGCACATGAAGCCGCGTTGCAACAGGGTCGGCGTTGGCTGGCTAACGAGGTGGTCAGCGAAGGCGGTGCACGCCTCTCGCCTACGGGCTGGGAGATTCCGGCTGAGCCGAGCGACCCGCAGCCAACACGAGTTGATCGGCGATCTCGGATCGTTTGTAGAAAACGGCTCGTCCGGTGCGGGTGCGTCGCAGCAGCCCGCTGTTGTGGAGGATCTTCAGGTGTTGGCTAACACCCCCAGGTGTGAGGTTGAGGCGGAGAGCAAGCTGAGTCGTTGTGGCGGGTGCGTCTAGCCCACTGAGCAGTGCTGCACGAGTCGCCCCAAGCAGCGCGGCGAGGTCCGATCCGGCTGGCCGGGACGTGGACCACAGTTCCGCGCGTCCGCGTGCGGGGTAGCAGAGGACGGGTGGCAGGCGTTCGTCGATCATCGAGTTCACTGAATTGGCGAACAACGACGGGGTGAGCATCAAGCCGCGCCCGTCGACGG
This sequence comes from Mycobacteriales bacterium, assembly GCA_035547035.1. GTDB lineage: Bacteria > Actinomycetota > Actinomycetes > JAFAQI01 > JAFAQI01 > DASZTV01. Next base: position 5,328 of record DASZVL010000068.1, read on the forward strand.
CGGCCTCGGCATCGAGTCCTCTTGCATCGAGCTCGAGTCGCCCGTCGTGCCAAGTCAGTGGGCTACCAAGACTGTCGAACAACTCCGCAGCGCCGGCCGTTGCGAGGATGCGGGAGCGATAGTCAATGTCGCCGTCAAGAACGTCGCACAGTCGCGGCCAATGCGGAGCGATGAGAATCTGCCAGTAGCTGGCGAGGGCATCCGCGATCGCATCACGTAGCCCGGCCGGGTCATGATCAGCGCCGCGCAGGACTTTCGGGAGCGAGCGTGGTCGTCGGTCGCGACCAATGTTGGAAGCGTGAATGTCACGACGGACCCGCTCGGGCTCGGTGTGCCCGAGTGTCGCGATCTCATCGTCGAACCGCGGGACATTCGTCTCCGGGTACGGCGTGAGGAAGTCCGGGACCCAGCCGCCCGGACCGATCAGAGCGTTCAACAGCGGCCAGTCGAACTCGTCGAGCCGTGGCAGTGCCTTGTCGCGCCACTTGCGATGGACGGGATGGCGCTCCGGGTTGCGCAGCGCCCACATGCTCTGGACGGTTTCCTGGATCGGGGAGTAGCCGAACCGCACCGATGCGAGATCTTTGACATCGAGACTGAGAACGAGCATTTAGTGCACGCTAAAACTCTTGTGAGTAGTCGGCAAGGTCCGCTGTTGTGCCGCAGTGCCTCGGATCCCAGGACTGCCCCGCTTGCCCGCCGACAGAAGTCTGCGACGCTTCGCGTTGGTCACCTTCGTCGACTCGACCGGGACCAGCATGTACCTGACCGTCGCCGTCGTGTTCTTCGTCAAGGTGCTGGGCCTTCATGCGCGGTTCGTCGGTCTTGGATTAACCGTGGGCGCTGCCGCCGGTTTGAGTGCGTCACTGCCGGCTGGGCGCCTCGCCGACCGAGTTGGACCACATCGAGTGATCTCCGCGTGTTACCTGGCCGAGGCAGCCCTGTTCGCGTGGCTGCCATTCATTCACGGAGAGGTGGAATTCGTCGTCGTCGTTACGGGAATCGCGCTGGCAGCGAACGGTGCCGGACCAGCGAAGCGTGTGCTTCTGTCACATCTCGCTGGCGAGTCCTCTCGTGTCGCAGCGTCCGCCTACAACCGCGCCGTGCTCAATGTCGGGATGGGCCTAGGTGCGGCGATCGCCGGCGGAGCCCTAGCAGCCGGAAGCCACTTCGCCTACGACCTGTTGCTGATTGGCAATGCCGCATCGTTTGTAATCGCGATCGCAATCGTGCGCACCCTCCCGAAACCGCCGGTACGGATCGCCCAATCGAACGGCGAAGCCTTGGGTCCGCCTCGCAGTCGGCACCCCCTGATCCAGCGGCGGCTCGTCGCAGCGGCCTTCACCTGCGGAACGCTGTACCTGAGCGCCAGCGTCCTCGACGTCGGCCTCGCCCTGCAGGTCACCGATAAGACCACTGTGCCGCACTGGATGATCGCGGCCTTGCTTCTGACGAACACCGTGCTCGCTGTCGCGCTGCAGGTCCGGACAAGTAGAGGGTCGGAATCAATCAGCGGTGCCGCGACCGCGAACCGTCGCGCCGGCATTGCCCTTCTCGCGGCATGCGCACTATTCGCGCTCAGCGGCCACAGGCCGACCGCGCTCGCAGCGTTGCTGCTCCTCGCCGCTTTGCTAGCGCTCACCGCGGGCGAGCTCCTCAGCTCGGCAGGGTCGTGGGGCCTGTCATACGGGATGGCTCCAGCCGACCGACAGGGTGAATACCTCGCATCCTTCGGACTGATCAGCCAAGGAGTCCAAGTAGCCGGACCCGCGCTCGCAGCGCTAGTTGTCAGCACAGGAACGACCGCGTGGCTCACACTCGGAATCACGTTCCTCGTCGCCGGTCTCGCGACGCCGCTGATCACCGCCAGTGCCCGGTCGTCCGATACGGGCCAAACATTCGTGTCGGCTGAGAGGTCATGACCTCGCTGTTCAAGCGTTCGGTAGTGCCGGCTCTCGGTCGCTGCGGGGACAGCCGTCAGCGATCGGAATGGCGTGGCGGCGGGAAGCGACGCTCAACCCTCAAGTAGTGATAGACCCCCCGTAAACCCCCCGAGCGCCGGATCCGGTGAGATTTGCGGGTAAAACCGCAGGTCAGGGGCCTGCAAAACGTGTCGGAGGGGGGACTTGAACCCCCACGCCCGTTGAAGGGCACTAGCACCTCAAGCTAGCGCGTCTGCCATTCCGCCACTCCGACGTGGTCCGACCGCGGCTGTTGCTTGGTGCGATCGGCCCGGCGAGTCTACAAGAGGCGTGACGGACGCTCAGGAGCCTGCGGCGGCGTACATGCTCGCGAGCTTCAACACCATCGCGACGTACCAACCGGCGTGGTTGTAGTGGTAGATCGCGTTGCTCAGTGCTGACGGCCCGCGACCAGCGCCGTTCGCACAGAGGTAGTGAGCTGCGGTGAAGATGGCGTCCGCCGGGTCCATGATCGACTTGACGCCGTCGTTGTTTCCATCGACCGCGTACGCCGCGAAGGTGGCCGGCTCGAACTGCATGGGACCCATGGCGCCCGCCGACGACGTGGACGGGTTGCGTCCATGGCCGCTTTCGACCTGGCCGATCGCCGCGAGGACCGACCATGACAGGCCTGGGCAGGTGGTCGCGGCGGACTTGTAGAGCGTGAGGTACTCCGCTGACGGCGGAAGGATGTGCAGGTTGGCGATCGCCGTGTTGGTGATCGAGCCGAAGTCGCTGCTCTCGGCCGCAAGCGCGGCCTGCGCCGCTCGTACCTGAGCCAGGCGCTGATCGGCCTTCGCCAGCAGCGCCTTCTGCTCGGCGAGCAGCCGCTGGATCCGGCCTGCGACGGCCGCAATGTTGCGCGCAGTGCGAATCTTCGCGTGCGATCGCTTCTCGGCGCGGGCTGCCGCCGCCTGTGCCGCCGCCGCCTGACGCAAGATGGAGCGCACGTCGGCAACCTGCGCCGACATCACCCGGCTCGCGATGACCGAGCGGTCCGCAGCCTCGTTCACGTTCCCGGACTCGAGCATCACGGCGTACGCGGCAAGCGTGCCGCCCGACTCGTACAGGCCGCGCACGCGTGAGTCGAGCTCGTCCTGCGCGTCGGCCGCCTCGAGCGCGAGCGCGCTGCTGTCCTGGTCGGCCGTGACGGCGGAGTTCACGCTGCCCGCGACTGCGGAGAAGACGCCCTTGTACCTCCGCTCAGCCGTGCGGGCCATGGCCTGCAGGTGGTGGACCTTCGCGAGCAGCTGCTGAACCTCTACCGCGGGATCACCCGCCGCGTGAGCCGCCGACACCTGACCGCCCGGGACGACCACCGGTACGACGGCCAGCGCCGCGCCGACCAACGCCGCAGCGGCGCTGGTGCGGGCACGCCGCAACGGCGTGAGCAGGCTCACCCTGGGGAAATCGGCTGATCTTGGGCGTGGCTGTAGCGCAAGCGGGAGTAGCGTTCCTGGCGTCCAGCACGTCGATCTGCCAGGGGGAGCCGATGTTTCGCCGTTCCGCGACCGCCGTTGTCGCCTTGACTGCTGCAGCCGGGCTGGTCGCCGGCTGCGGCAGCAGCAGCTCAGGGGGTGCGAAGGCGCCCGCCAGCAACGTGTCCGGCGCGAGCGCGGCGGCCGAGCTGAGCAGTGCGCTCACCGGGCTCGGACAGGCCTCGACGCTCACCACGACGCTCAAGCTCGGCTCCAGTGGCAGCCAGCTGCTCAGCTTCATCAAGGCGCAGAACCCGAGCGCGAAGATCACCGCGCACCAGGCCGACCTGATCTCGGGCGGCGCGATCTCCTTCGAGGTCGCCGCTCCCAGCGGCAAGACGCTCAGCACGATGGGAGGCCTGTCGAACTCGGGTGCGGCGAACATCGCCCTGTCGGTCAACGGGACCGGGTACTTCGCGATCCGCGTCGTGAACCAGGTGCTCTACGTCCAGGCCGACCTGAAGGACTTCCTCAACGCGATCGGCCAGGCCCAGGCCTATCGTCAGATCCAAAGCGCCGGAGGGCAGCTGCCGAGCTTCCTCAGCGCTCTGGTGCAGGGCAAGTGGATCTCCCTGCCGCTGTCGACGCTGAAGGGGCTGGCCGGGTCGCTCGGTGCGGCACCGTCCACGACGAACCCCACGCAGTCGAAGCATTTGCTTGATCAGCTCAAGTCGCTGTTGACGAACGACGTGACGGTCACCAAGTCCTCATCGGGCGGGGTCGACACGCTGACTCTCACCACCAACCTGAAGTCCTTCGTCACTGACTTCACGACGACCTTCGCCAGCTCGATTCCTGGCGCGGGCGCGGCGCTGGGCAGCGCGGACCTCTCTAAGGTGCCCAACAAGGACGTCTCCCTCGTCGCGACGGTCAGCAGCGGCGCCCTCTCGAGCCTGAGCGTCGACCTCGCTCAGTTCGCGAAGAACCCGAAGGGGACGCTGCCGATCCAGCTGAGCTTCGTCCGGTCTGGCCCGGCCATCACCGTGCCGTCAGGCGCGGTCGCTGTTGACCTGTCGCAGCTCGGCGGGCTGCTCGGCGCATTTGGGGGCAGTAGCGGCGGTCTATAGCCGCCGCGCGAGAGGACGGGCTGATGAGCGACGCCGGCGTCACGGAGCGTGCGGGCGAGGAAGTTGTCGAGATCTGTCGCGACCTCATCCGCTTCGACTCCGTCAACCCGACCGGTACCGAGCGTCCCGTTGCGGAGTGGGTCGCCGGCCGCCTTACCGACGCTGGGCTCACGCCCGAGCTCATCGAGTCGGAGCCCGGTCGGGCGAGCGTGGTGGCGCGGTGGAACGGTGAAGACAGCTCGCGCGACGCGCTCCTGATCCACGGCCACCTCGACGTCGTACCGGCCAATGCCGACGACTGGCAGGTCGACCCGTTCAGCGGGGAGGTCCGCGACGGGTGCGTCTGGGGCCGCGGCGCGGTCGACATGAAGGACATGGACGCGATGGTGCTCGCGGTCCTCTCCGACTGGACCCGGCAGGGCAAGCGGCCGCCGCGCGACGTCGTGCTCGCCTTCGTCGCCGACGAGGAGGCGGGCGGCTTGAAGGGCGCGCACCACCTCGTCGACCACCACGCCCACCTGTTCGAAGGCTGCACCGAGGCGATCAGCGAGGTCGGTGGCTTCTCGATGACCGTCGGCGGCCGCCGGCTCTACGCGATCGAGACTGCCGAGAAGGGGATTGCCTGGCTTCGGCTGGTCGCCAAGGGCATGGCCGGTCACGGCTCGATGCTCAACGACGACAACGCGGTGACCACACTTGCCGAGGCCGTGGCTCGAGTCGGCCGGCACACCTTCCCGATCGTCCTCGGCCCGACGGTCGAGCAGTTCCTCCGTGAGATCTGCGACGCGCTGAGCATCGCGTTCGATCCCAACGACGTCGAAGCGGTCCTCGCAAAGCTAGGTCCGCTGGCTCGGATGATCGGCGCCACGGTGCGGCACACCGCGAACCCGACGATGCTCGAGGCCGGCTACAAGCAGAACGTGATCCCCGGCGAGGCGTACGCATACCTCGACTGCCGGTTCCTTCCCGGCGGCGAGGAGAGCTTCCGGGAAGAGCTCGCGAGGGTGGTCGGCCCAGACGTCACGATCGAGGTCATGCAGACCCAGATCGCGTACGAGACGACGTTCGACGGCGATCTCGTGGCGGCCATGACGGCTGCGGTCGTCGATGAGGATCCGGATGCTCGCGTCGTACCGTTCGCGCTCTCCGGCGGCACGGACGCAAAGTCGTTCTCCGAGCTGGGAATGCGCTGCTTCGGCTTCGCGCCGCTGAAGCTGCCCAGCGACCTCGACTTCGTCGGCATGTTCCACGGCGTCGACGAGCGGGTGCCGATCGAGGGCCTGCAGTTCGGCGTGCGCGCACTGAGCCGCTTCCTCGCCCGCTCTTAGGCGGCCCCGCTCAGCAGTCCGGCCAGCCGGGTACGACGAGGTCGCGCGCCGATGTCGCGTACGCCTCGCGCCAGCGTCGGACCGGCGGCATGGACGATCGACAGGTGCCGCTGTGCACGGGTCAGCGCGGTGTAGACGAGCGGCCGCGACAGCATCCCGGTTGCCTCGGGCGGCAGGACGACGACGACGGCCGGCCACTCCGATCCCTGCGCGCGATGCACCGTGATCGCCCAACCGTGCACCAGGTCCCGCATGGCCTTGGGCGGTACGGCGATCGGGCCGGCGCCGAAGTCGACGGCGAACAGCGACTCGGTCGCCTCGCTGACGCTGCCCACCTCACCGTTGGCGAAGCCGTTGTCGAGATGGTTGGCGGTCGCGACGACGCGGTCGCCGGCGTCGAAGCCGGACACCGCGCCTTCACCAGGGTTGAGGGCGGCTTTCAGCGCCGTGTTGAGCGCCTCCGTCCCGGCAGATCCGCGATGCACCGGGGTGAGGACCTGGATGTCGCCTGGTGGGATGCCGAACACACGCGGGATCGAGTCGGTGACGAGCTGGGTCACCCGACGTGCGGCGTCGGCGGGGCCGTCGGCCGCGATCACCACGACCTCCTTCGTCGGGTCCGCGACGATCGGCAGCTCGCCGTGACGGACCGCGGTGGCAAGTCGCGCGATCGTCCCGCCCTCCGCCTGCCGGTGGAGAATCGTCAGCTCTGTGGCCGGGACGGACTCGGAGTCGAGGATGTCTCCGAGAACGCGCCCGGCACCGATCGAGGGCAGCTGCGCAGGGTCGCCGACGAACATCAGATGCGTTCCGTCCTGGCACGCGTCCAGCAGCGCAGCGGCGAGCTCGGCGTCGAGCATCGACGCCTCGTCGACGACGACGAGGTCCGCGTCGAGCCGCCATGCCTCGTTCCTGAGGAACTCGCCCGACGTGCCCTGCGCCTGCAGCAGGCGGTGCAGCGTCGTGGCCTCGTGGCCGGTCAGCTCGGCGAGTCGCTTCGCCGCACGACCCGTCGGCGCGGCAAGGGCCACATCCTTTCCGTGGCGCGCCGCCATCGCGACGACGGCCGCCACTGTCCGGCTCTTGCCGGTTCCAGGACCCCCGTGCAAGACCGTGACCCCGTGCTGCGCGACCGCGACCACGGCGTCGCGCTGCGCCTCATCTAGCTCGTCGCCGTCGACGATCGCCTCGTCGGATCGACAGAACGGCTCAGCCTCCGCGACGAGCCGCTCGATGCCTTCGGCTACCGCGGCCTCGGCCATCGCGTAGCGCTCGAGTCCGTACAACCGATGCACGGCGGCTTCGGCGTCGTACTCCTCGAAGGCGAGGACCCGTCCATCGTCGACCGCGGCGAGCAGCGCGGCTTGCGGGTCCGGAGCGTCGAGGCCGCCCAGCGCAGCGACGATCGTCACCTCCGGTACGACGGTGTGACCGTCGCGAGCGGCTCGTGCGAGCGCGTAAGCAACCTGTGCGCTGCCTCGCCTGGGATCGGTCTTCTCCGGTCTGTCCTCGAGCGTGGCGAGGGCGAACCGGTCCGCCGTCCGGACGTCGACACCAGCGACCTCGAGCAGGCGCCACGGGTCGTCGCGCAGGACGTCGGCGGCGTCAGGGCCGAAGGCCTCCACGGCGCCGAAGGCCGGCCGCACCGCGAGCGAGGCAGCGAACAGCAGCTCGGCGACCGCAAGCCGGGGGCGGGCGCTCGCGAAGGACTTGACGAGCTTCTCGGCGCGGTCTTTCGTCACGCCCTCGAGCGCGCCGACCGCGTCGACTGTCACATCATCCGGTCCGTTGATGTGCACACCTGGAAGGGATCTCGCGAGCGCGCGGCTGAGGCCGGGCCACAGCCCGGCCTCGCAGAACGCCTCGAAGGCGGTGTCGGCCAACGCGCGTCAGCGACTGAGCGGCGGGGGCGCCTCGGGGTAGCCGAGGTCGGGGATGGACACGTCGTCGAGCGCCGTGCGGATCTCCTCCGGCAACACGGTCGCGTCCGCCTCCAGCGAGCCGCGCAGCTGGGCCGCCGTACGGGCGCCGATGATCGGCGCCACAACTCCCGGACGGTCGCGCACCCAGGCGAGCGCGACGGCGAGCGGTGAGACCCCGAGCCCGTCGGCGGCGGTCAGCACGGCACCGACGATCCGGGACGCCCGGTCGTCCAGGTAGGGCCGGATGAAGCGCCCGTAGTCGCGTGAGGCGCCTCGGGAGTCGGCGGGCGTGCCGGCCTGGTACTTGCCGGTGAGCACGCCGCGACCGAGTGGCGACCACGGCAGGATGCCGATCCCGAGGCTGAGGGCGGCGGGAACCACCTCGCGCTCCACGCCCCGCTGGAGCAGGGAGTACTCGACCTGGGTGGCGCAGATCGGTGCGCGGCCCGGCCACGCGCGCTGCCACGTTGCGGCCTTCGCGGTCTGCCAGCCGGAGTAGTTGCTGATCCCGACGTAGCGGGCCCGTCCGGTGGACACCGCGGTGTCGAGGGCGGCCAGCGTCTCCTCGACCGGCGTGCGCGGATCCCACTGGTGCATCTGCCAGAGGTCGACGTGATCCGTGCCAAGCCGCTCCAGGGAGGCGTCGAGGGCGTCGAGCAGGTGGCGTCGGGAGGCGTCACGGTCGCGGCCGTCATCACGGCGGCTGCCGGCCTTGGTCGCAACGATGATGTCGTCACGCTTGACGGTGTTGGCCAGGAGACGGCCCAGGATGAGCTCGCTCTCTCCGTTGACGTAGACGTCCGCGGTGTCGACGAGCGTGCCGCCCACGTCGAGGAAGCTCCGGAGCTGACCGGCCGCATCTTCCTCGTCGGTGTCCCGGCCCCACCCCATCGTGCCGAGCGCCAGGTGGGAGACGTAGAGGCCCGTCGTACCGAGCCGACGCTGCCTCATGCGCGCGAGGCTATCGGCGCGCGCCGCCCACCAAGGGGCGACGCACCGGCCTGTGACTACGCTGCGCGAATGCGACTGGGACTCAACCTGGGCTACTGGGGCCTGGCGAGCGACAACGACAACATCGAGCTCGTGCTCGAGGCCGAGCGGCTCGGCTTCACGAGCGTCTGGACCGCGGAGGCCTACGGCAACGACGCCGCGACCGTCCTCGCCTTCCTGGCGGCGAAGACCACCAAGATCGAGCTCGGCAGCGGCATCTTCCAGATCCCGGGCCGTTCGCCGGCGATGGCGGCGATGACCGCGGCAACGATCGACACGCTGTCCGGCGGCCGGTTCCGGCTCGGTCTGGGCGTCTCGGGCCCGCAGGTCTCCGAGGGCTGGCACGGCGTACGGTTCGCGCAGCCGCTCGCCCGCACCCGCGAGTACATCGACATCGTGCGCATGGCGCTGGCGCGCGAACGGGTCGAGTACCACGGTCAGCACTACGAGCTGCCGCTGCCTGATGGCCCGGGCAAGGCGCTGAAGATGATCATCCACCCGATCCGCGAGTACATCCCGATCTACCTCGCCGCGATCGGCCCGAAGAACCTCGAGCTCGCAGGGGAGAAGTGCGACGGCTGGCTCGCGATCTTCTACGACCCCGAGTTCGCGCCCGAGCTCATCTCGTCCGTGACCGCCGGCAAGGAGAAGGCCGGCCGCGCCGATGCGGTGTTCGACATCATGCCCACCACGCCGGTGATCATCGGCGACTCGGTTGAAGAGTGCGCCGACCCGGTGCGTGGCTACTCCGCCCTGTACGTCGGCGGCATGGGCTCTCGTGAGCAGAACTTCTACAACCGGCTGGCCTGCCGCATGGGCTTCGAGAAGGAGGCCGAGGAGGTCCAGAACCTCTACCTGGACCGCAAGTACGCCGAGGCGGCCGCCGCCATCCCGCTGGAGTTCATCGACCGGACCTCGCTGCTCGGTCCGGTCGAGCGCATCGCCGAACGGATGCAGGCGCTGGCCGCGTCCGGCGTGACCACCGTCAACGTCAGTGGCTTCGGCGGCACGCAGGATCAGCGGATCTCGACGCTGCGCTCCGTCGCGGACGCGCTCGACAAGTCCGGTGTGGGCGACTGACCGAAACCCAGGTGATCATGACCGCAAATTCACTCGGCGCGGCGTGTCGTGTATTACCCGTCATGATCACCTGGGTGTTGGGCGGTGACTCGTGACCACCGTGTTGCTGGTCCGGCACGGGCTCACCAGCGCCAACACCGGCGGCACGCTTGCGGGCTGGACGCCGGGCGTGCATCTCGCGCCGAAGGGTGAGGAGCAGGTCCGAGCGCTCACGGCCCGGCTTGCCGCGGTTCCGGTCGCGGCCATCGTCAGCAGCCCACTCGAGCGTTGTCAGGAGACGGCGGCGGCGCTGCTCGGTGGACGCGACTCGCTCAGTGTGGAGACCGACGAGCGGCTCGGTGAGTGCCGGTACGGCGACTGGGAGGGTCAGTCCCTGAAGACGCTGGCCAAGGATCCGCTCTGGAAGGTCGTCCAGGCACATCCGAGTGCCGCGCAGTTTCCCAACGGCGAGGCACTGCGCGACACGCAGGCGCGCGCCGTCACCGCCGTCCGTGAGCACAACGCGCGGCTCGGCGACAACGCGACCTGGATCGCAGTGAGCCACGGCGACGTCATCAAGGCGATCTTGGCCGATGCCCTCGGTGTGCATCTGGACGAGTTCCAGCGGATTGTCGTCGACCCCGCCTCGGTGTCGATCGTGTCCTATACGCCGCTGCGTCCGTTCGTCATCCGGATGAACGACATCGGCGGCGATGTCGCGGGCTTGATTCCACAAACGAAGACTCGCAGGAAGCGGTCGTCGGACGCGGCGGTCGGCGGCGGATCCGGCGGCGGGCATTGACCGCTCCCCGGCGTCCTAGGGTGAGGCAGTGACCGGCCGTGAGTTCGCGTTCGACCCGCCTGAGCGGTTCGTCGCGGGCACCGTGGGGGAGCCCGGCCAGCGCGCCTTCTTCCTGCAGGCGAGCGGTGGCGGCCGGCTGATCTCCGTCGCACTCGAGAAGCTCCAGGTCTCGGCGCTCGCGGAGCGGCTCGACGAGCTCCTCGACGAGGTACGACGCAGGCAGGGCACGGACTCGCCCGTCCCGGCCATCGCCCCGCCACAGCTCGAGGACGTCGCTCCGCTGGACGCCCCGGTCGAAGAGGAGTTCCGGGTGGGAACGCTGGCGCTCGCGTGGGACGACGACGAGAAGCTGGTGATCATCGAAGCCCAGTCGGTCGTCGATGACGAGGCGGCCGGCGCCGGCGCCCCGTCCGACGACGAGACCGCCGCGGACATGTTGCGCGTCAAGCTATCGCCAGCGGTCGCGCGGGCGTTCGCAAAGCGCGCGTTGCGAGTGGTGGCGGCGGGTCGCCCACCCTGCCCCCTGTGCGGCAACCCGCTCGACCCGCAAGGTCACATCTGCCCGCGCCAGAACGGACACCTCCACGCCGGCTGACGGTTCGGGCGACACTGGTGAGGTGACCGAGGCCGCGGTGTCGTTCGACGCCGAAGACGCGCTGCGGTTGCTTCGTGACGGCGAGCTGTCCGTCGAGGGGCGCCTCGTGGATGCGTCGAACGCGACGCTCTACTGCATCGTCGAGCACGACGGGATGAGCGCCGCCTGTGTCTACAAGCCGATCGCGGGAGAGCGCCCGCTGTGGGACTTCCCCGACGGCACGCTCGCCGGTCGTGAGGTCGCGGCGTACCTCGTGTCATCCGAGAGCGGCTGGGACATCGTGCCGCCGACGGTGATGCGAGACGGACCGTTCGGACCGGGCATGGCCCAGCTGTGGATCGACGTCGACGAGACGGTCGACCTGAGCAATCTCGTGCGAAGCACCATTGAGCCGCTGCGGCGCATGGCCGTGTTCGACGCGGTCATCAACAACGCGGATCGCAAGGGTGGGCACCTGCTGCCGGTGCCGGGCGGACACGTGTACGGCGTGGATCACGGCGTCTGCTTCTCGCTGGAGGACAAGCTGCGCACCTTGCTCTGGGGCTGGCGTGGCAAGAAGCTGACGGCCGAGGCGATCGGGGTGCTCACCCATCTGCGATGCCAGCTCGACGAGACGCTTGGGGTGGCGCTGGCCGAGCACCTCACGGCAGCCGAGATCGCAAAGACCCGGCGCAGGGTCGACCGTCTGCTCGCGACCGGCAAGCATCCGATGCCGAGCGGCGACTGGCCGCCGATGCCCTGGCCTCCCTTCTAGCCAAGGCAAATCCTGCTGGGCAAAGCCACCTGGCCCCTCATCTAGGCTCCGAGCGTGCGTTCCTGGGACTCGCCACCGGTGCCGAAGCTCGACGTGCTCGGCGTCGCTGCGAGTGACGTCCCGGTCGAGATCCACGACACGGCAAGTGCTGCCCTGAAGCGGATCGGTGAAGGCAAGCAGTCGATCAGCCTCTACGTCTGCGGCATCACGCCGTACGACGCCACGCACCTTGGTCACGCGGCGACCTACCTGCTGTTCGACGAGCTGCAGCGGGTCTGCCGCGATGCAGGCATCGATGTCCGTTACGTGCAGAACGTCACCGATGTCGATGACCCCCTCCTCGAGCGCGCCGCGCAGTCCGGCGAGGACTGGACTGCGCTGGCCGACCGCGAGATAGACCTGTTCCGCGCCGACATGTCCGCACTTCGCATTCTCGCGCCGGCCGAGTACGTCGGCGCAGTGGAGGCGATCCCCGACATCGCGGCGTCGATCGCACGGTTGCGCGACAAGGGCGTGGCCTATGACGTCGACGGCGACATCTACTTCTCGGCCGGCGCCGCACCGGACCTCGGTGACCTCAGCCACCTACCGGTCGACGCCATGATCAGCCTCTTCGGCGAACGCGGTGGCGATCCCGAGCGGCCCGGCAAGAAGGACCCGCTGGACTGGCTGTTGTGGCGGGCCGAACGTCCAGGCGAGCCGTCGTGGAGCACGATGCTCGGCGCCGGCCGGCCGGGCTGGCACATCGAGTGCACGACGATCGCCATGAAGCACCTCGGCGAGTCGATCGACATCCAAGGCGGCGGGGATGATCTCGTCTTCCCGCACCACGAGATGGGTGGTGCCGAAGCCACCGTCCTCAGCGGCCGAGCTCCGTTTGCTGCCGCGTCGCTGCATCAGGCGATGGTCGGCTACGACGGCGAGAAGATGTCGAAGTCGAGAGGCAACCTCGTCCTCGTCAGCAAGCTCCGCGAAAGCGGCGTCGACCCGATGGCGATCAGGCTCGCGCTCCTCAACCACCATCACTCGACCGCGTGGGAATGGAACGACGAAGAGCTCGACACCGCTACGGAGCGACTCGCTCGGTGGCGATCTGCCTTCACCCGCGAAACAGCGGCGCCCGCCGAACCCCTGATCGATGTGGTGAGACGAGCTCTACGAAGCGGCTTGGACACCCCGAAGGCGCTCGCAGCGGTCGACAACTGGGTCAAGACCGAAGGCGAGGACGCAACGGCCCCAGAGAAGGCAAGAGCAGCGGCAGACGCACTACTAGGAGTCATCTAGCCGCGACGCCGTACGGCGTACGAGTGGTGGCTAGTCCGCTGAGTCGTGCCTTCTGAGATACCGCTCGAAAGCCCGGGCGATTGCCTCACCAGAAGCCTCGGGAAGCGCGGTCTGGTCGTCGCGCAGCTCGAGCGAGGCGATGTAGTCCGCGATCTCGCCGTCGTCACGCGCGAGTGCGTCGACGTCGCTCTCCCAGGACTGCGCCGCCTCTGGCAGGTCGCCGAGCGGCACGGTGACGTCGAGGACGTCCTCCACGCGGTGCAACAAGGTCAGCGTTGCCTTGGGGCAGGGTGGCTGCGCGAAGTAGTGAGGAACGCTCGCCCAGTACGACACGACCTTGCGACCGGAGTCGGCGAGGGCCTGGTGAAACACGCTGACGACACCGGTCGGGCCTTCGTAGCGGGAGCGCGTAAGACCGAGGCTGTGCGCGAGGACCTCGTCAGATGCGGACCCGTTCACGTCGATCGGACGCGTGTGCGGCACGTCCGCGAGCAACGCAGCGAGACAGACGACCTGGTCGACGTCGAGCTCGTCCGCGAAGGCAGTGAGCTCCTCGCAGAAAGCGCGCCAGCGCATGTTCGGCTCGAGGCCGCGCACCAGCACGATCTCCTTGTCGCCGACGGTCGCGAGCGCGAGGCGAGTGGTGGGCCAGTCGATGCGACGCGTGACGCCGTCGACGAGGCGCACCGTCGGGCGGTTCACCTGGTAGTCGTAGTAGTCCTCAGGATCGATCGCGGCGAACGGACGTGCCTGCCACTCGCGTTCGAGATGCTCGATCGCGTTCGTGGCTGCATCGGCTGCGTCGTTCCAACCTTCGAACGCGGCGATCATGGCGCGCCGCTGACCGGAGCCGCGGGGGACCGTCACAGATCCAGCGTATGCCCGTTAGATCCCGCCGGACCCACGGTCAAGCGCGGCCGCCGCCAGTGGTGTGAATGATCAGTACGTCGCATGACGCACGGTGGCTGATGTTCGCGGGGACTGAGCCCAACAGCCGGCCGGCGAGACTGTTCAGGCCGCGGTTGCCGACGATGCAGAGATCGATCTTGCGACCGTCGATCAGTGCCACGAGGACGTCGACGGGATCGCCGGCCTCAGCGGTCGTCTCGATCTTCTTCGCGCCCGCCTTCTGTGCGAGGTCCTTCGCCTCACGCAGTGCTTCTTCAGCCGGGTTCGCGCCCATCACCTTGTAGGCCGCGTCTCCCAGCTCTTGGGTCGCACGAGCGCGGTCACGGTCGGACAGGGGCTGGTAGGCGGAGGCGATGATGAGCGTCGCGCCGGTGTCACTGGCAAGCGCGGCCGCTTTCTCGACCGCGCGGAACGACGACGGCGACCCGTCGGTGCCAACGAGAACCTTCGAGTAGCTGCTCAACGCGGCCGGCCCCCTTCGGGTGTGTTCGCCAAGCGGTCTGAGGAACCGTATATGAGGGGTCGGGATCAGTCACGAACACTAGAATCGACCGAGATGTCGAGTCCGCGAGAGCGTTTCGGAGGCGGCGCGGCTCGAGGCCCGTCGACGCGTGCGGTGAAGGCAGTCCTGTGGGACATGGACGGGCTGCTCGTCGACTCGGAACCCCTGTGGACGATCGGCGAGATCGAGCTTGCCAAGCATCTCGGCGGCACCTTCACCGACGACCTGAAGGAAGCCATCATCGGCACGCGGCTCGACACCGCCATCCTGAAGATCCTCGAGTGGTACGACGCGCCGCGGGACCCCGCTGACGCGCAAGCCGCGATGGCGTTCCTGCTGGATCGGATGGTCGAGCTCTATCACTCGCAGCTGCCGCTGATGCCCGGAGCGATCGAGCTGATCGACGCGATCCGTGCCACCGGGACCCCGACCGCCCTGGTCTCCTCGTCGTACCGAGTGCTCGTTGACGCCGTCCTCGACGGCGTAGGCCGTGAGCGATTCGACGTGACGGTCGCGGGCGACGAGGTGACGGCAGGCAAACCCGACCCGATGCCCTACCTCGTCGCGTGCGAGCAGCTCGACATCGAACCGGCACAAGCAGTGGTGCTCGAAGACGCAATGAGCGGCGTCCTATCAGCCGAAGCAGCCGGCTGCTATGTGGTGGCAGTGCCGTGGATCGGCACGATCGAACCCGCACCTGGCCGTGTGGTAGTTGCGAGTCTGAAGGAGCTCTCCGCCAACCAGTTGTTGTCTCTTACTGGAGGACAGCTCGGGTGAGGTCCGGAGGAGGCATGGGAACTATGCGCGCAGCGAAGCGAGCACATCGTTCCCCTAGCTAGCCGACGGAGGACTGACCGAGCTGCCAGGCAACGCCGGGGGAGTCCCGCCGAACTCAGGGCAGAGCGACTGAAACGAGCACCAGGAACAGAGCTTGCTGGCTTTGTGACGCCAGTCCCCGGTCTCGCGCGCCTTCCCGATCGCCGTCGCGATTGCATCGAGCTGCCGTTCCAGGCCGGCGAGGTCGGATGCGTCAGGCTGGTAGTCGAGGACCTCTCTGTCCTTGAGGTAGTAGAGCCGCAGCAGCCGCGGCAGCACGCCGGTCGAACGCCACAACACCAGCGCGTAGAAGCGGAGCTGGAACAGCGCCTTGCCCTCGAACGCCTCGCTCGGTGCCTTGCCGGTCTTGTAGTCGACGACCCGGAGGTCGCCGGCAGGGGAGCGGTCGAGCCGATCCACGAAGCCTTTGAGGTGGATGCCCGAGGGCAGCGTCGTCTCGACCAGCACCTCACGGTCGGCGGGCTCGAGACGCTGCGGGTTCTCCAGCGCGAAGTAGCTGTCGAGGAGATCGCGCGTCGACGCGACGAGGGCCGCCAGTCCACCGGGCGAGGCGTCGACGAGAGCGGCCAGGTCGGGCTCCTCGTCGAGCAGCGTCCGCCAGCCGGGCTCGACGTCATCGCAGGCCGCGCTGACCGTCCGCTGCGCGGCCGGCAGGTCGAACAGCCGCTCGAGGACGCCGTGCACCACAGTGCCGCGCGCCGCGTCGAGGCTCGGCGGCTCAGGCAGCCGGTCGATCACGCGGAAGCGGTACAGCAGCGCGCAGTTCTTGAAGTCGAGCGCACGCGACGGCGACAGCGACCACGCCGGCTTCGTGGGATCGACCTCGTCGACCGGCAGCTCGATCACCTGAGGGATCGTCTCTCGGTCTGCCACCTCCGTCACGTCTCGGACGCTAAACGAGACCGCTGACGAAATCCGGTGACGCGCGGAGCGGTCGGGAATCCGTTAAGGAATGCTCAGGTGGCACGCCTAGGCTGAGGTTGTGAGCGAGGAGCGGCCCGCTGAGCAGCCGCCACAGCCGCCGGCGCGGAGTGGGGCCGGAATCCCGCTCGGCCGGATCTTCGGGGTGCCGCTGGTCGTGTCCCGCGCCTGGGTCGTCCTTGTCGTGGTCGGCATGGTCGTCGGTCCGAGCGCGATCCGTGACAACGCCGACATCGGCACGGCGGCCAGCTACCTCGTCACGCTCGGCCTGATCCTGCTTGTCTACACAGCCGTCCTGGCCCACGAGGCGAGCCATGTCCTGGTCGCGAAGGCCCTCGGACTTCGGGTGGGCCGCGTCGTACTGCAGCTCCTTGGCGCCGTATCCGAGGTGCTCGACGAGCCCAAGACGCCCGGCACCGAGTTCCTCGTCGCGGCCGTCGGACCGCTGACGTCCGTGCTGCTCGCCGGCATCGCCGCGGTCGTCGGTGCCCAGCTGCCGGAGCACTCCGTCGGATGGCTGCTCGCTGACTCCACCGCGACGATCAACGGCTTGGTCGCGGCGTTCAACCTGCTTCCGGGGATGCCGCTGGACGGCGGGCGTCTGCTTCGGGCCGTGCTGTGGCGGTTCACCGGTGACCGCATGCGCGCGTTGCTGATCGCCGGCCAGGTCGGCGTTGTCATCGCCGCGGCGACCGGGGCGGCGGCGGTTGTCGAGCTTCGCTACGGCCGCGGCGACGGCGTGCTGACCTCGTTCTACCTGTTCCTCGTCGCCTTCTTCATGTGGGTCAATGCGCAGCTGTCGATAGCCCAAGCTCGAGTCGGCGCGGTCGTCCCCGGACTGTCGCTGAAGGAGCTGGTCCGTCCGGCGTTGACCGTGGAGGCGCAGCTTCCGCTCGCCGAGGCGGTACGCCGCGCCCGGGCAATCGGTGCGCGGGCCCTCGTGGTCGTCGACGGCAGGGAGCGATGGTCGGGGATCGTGTCCGAAGCCGCGGTGCAGGCCACACCGGTGGAGCGACAGCCCTGGGTGTCCGTCAGCGACCTCGCGCGGCCGGTCGAGTCCGGGCTCGTGCTCTCACCGACGCTGTCCGGGGCTGATCTCATGACCGCGGTGCAGCAGACGCCCGCCACCGAGTACCTCGTCGCGGGCGACGACGGCGCGCTGGAGGGCGTCCTCGCCAGGACCGATCTGATCGCTGCGCTCAGAGCCGCAGGCGTCAGATAACGCGGCGCAGCCGGGGATTCGCCGGCAGAGTGCGCTAGACACTCACGGCGTGAGCAACAACGAAGGAGAGCGGCGACGCGGGCCGTTCCGCGTCGGCGACCTGGTCCAGCTCACCGATCCCAAGGGCCGGATGCACACGATCACCCTCGCGGCGGGCAAGGAGTTCCACACTCACCGCGGGCTGGTGCCGCACGACGACCTGATCGGCAAGCCGGAAGGGTCGGTTGTGACCTCGGCCGGCGGCACGGACTACCTGGCGCTGCGGCCGCTGTTGAGCGACTACGTGCTCTCGATGCCGCGCGGCGCGACCGTCGTGTACCCGAAGGACGCCGCCCAGATCGTCGCCATGGCGGACATCTACCCGGGTGCCCGGGTCGTCGAGGCCGGCGCTGGGTCGGGCGCGCTGACCTGCAGCCTGCTTCGCGCCGTCGGCGCGACCGGGACGGTCACGTCGTACGAGCGGCGCGCCGACTTCTCGGAGGTCGCGAGGACGAACGTCGAGCGCTTCCTCGGCGGACCCGCGTCGACCTGGACGCTTCATGTCGGTGACCTCGTCGACGCGGAGGGCGACGACCTCGCCGACCGGGTGGTGCTCGACATGCTCGCGCCGTGGGAGGTGCTGGAGACCTGCGGGCGGCTGCTGGTGCCGGGTGGCGTCTTGTGTGGCTATGTCGCGACGACGACACAGCTCTCGACCTTGGTGGAGGGACTGCGACAGCACGGCGGGTTCGCTGAGCCGGCCTCGTGGGAGTCGATGGTCCGTGGCTGGCATGTCGACGGGCTCGCCGTACGCCCGGAGCACCGAATGATCGGGCATACCGGATTTCTCGTGACCTCGCGCCGCCTGGCGCCGGGGGTGACACCGCCGCCGCGGCGCCGTCGCCCGTCCAAAGGCGCACATTCCGAAGCGGTTTAGATCGCGACTTTCCCGGGTCAGATACGTCGAAATAGACAGGGCGTCCGTTCGGCTCAGTTATAGGCTCGGCTCGGTCGATAAGACGCGCAACCGAGGAGGTGGCCGTGCCCGGACGTGAGGATGCCGAGGCACGCGCGGCGCGCCTCGAGAAGCACTCCGCCGACCTCGCCGACCAGGTGGCGTACCTGGAGTCGGAGATCGCCAGCCTGCGTCGCCGGGTGACCGTCGTGCCGCGGGGCGGTGCCGGTGTCGACGAGCGACTCGCCCAGCTCCAGTCAGAGCTCGCCTCCGCCGTCGGGCGCAACGAGCGGCTGGTCGCGACGCTCAAGGAGGCGCGCGAGCAGATCGTCGCGCTGAAGGAAGAGGTCGACCGGCTGGCGCAGCCGCCGTCCGGCTACGGCTACTTCCTGGCGAAGCACGACGACGAGACCGTGGACATCTTCACCGGGGGTCGCAAGCTGCGCGTGTCGGTGTCCCCGGCACTCGAGATCGACGAGCTGCGCCGGGGGCAGGAGGTCATGCTCAACGAGGCGCTCAACGTGGTCGAGGCGCTGTCGTTCGAGCGGCAGGGCGACGTGGTGATGCTCAAGGAGGTGCTCGAGGGGGGCGATCGTGCGCTCGTCATCGGGCACACCGACGAGGAACGCGTCGTGATGCTCGCGGACTCGCTGATGGACGCGACGTTGCGGGCGGGGGACTCCTTGCTGCTCGAGACCCGGTCCGGCTACGCCTATGAGCGGATCCCGAAGTCCGAGGTCGAGGAGCTGGTCCTCGAGGAGGTGCCGGACATCGGGTACGAGGACATCGGCGGTCTCGGTGACCAGATCGAGATGATCCGCGATGCGGTCGAGCTGCCGTTCCTGCACAAGGACCTGTTCATCGAGCACCAGCTGCGGGCACCCAAAGGCATCCTCCTCTACGGCCCGCCCGGTTGCGGCAAGACGCTGATCGCGAAAGCGGTCGCAAACTCACTGGCCAAGAAGGTGGCAGCGGCCGGCAAGGGCGAGGGGCGCTCGTACTTCCTCAACATCAAAGGTCCCGAGCTGCTCAACAAGTACGTCGGCGAGACCGAGCGGCACATTCGCCTGGTGTTCCAGCGTGCTCGCGAGAAGGCGAGCGAAGGTACGCCGGTCATCGTGTTCTTCGACGAGATGGACTCGATCTTCCGCACTCGCGGGTCCGGGGTGTCCTCTGACGTCGAGAACACGATCGTGCCGCAGCTGCTCAGCGAGATCGACGGCGTCGAGGGTCTCGAGAACGTCATCGTGATCGGTGCGTCGAACCGCGAGGACATGATCGACCCGGCGATCCTGCGACCCGGCAGGCTCGACGTGAAGATCAAGATCGAGCGCCCGGACGCCGAGGCGGCGCGTGACATCTTCTCCAAGTACCTCGTCGCCGAGCTTCCGCTGCACACGGACGATCTGTCGGAGCACGGCGGCTCGCCAGAGGCGACGATCGAGGCGATGGTGCAGGTCGCCGTCGAGCGGATGTACACCGAGAGCGAGGAGAACCGCTTCCTCGAGGTGACCTACGCGAACGGCGACAAAGAGGTCCTGTACTTCAAGGACTTCAACTCCGGCGCGATGATCGAGAACATCGTCGCCCGCGCCAAGAAGATGGCGATCAAGGACTTCCTGGACCATGGCCAGAAGGGCCTGCGGGTCAGCCACCTGCTGTCGGCGTGCGTGGACGAGTTCAAGGAGAACGAAGACCTCCCGAACACGACGAACCCCGACGACTGGGCGCGGATCTCGGGCAAGAAGGGTGAGCGGATCGTCTACATCCGCACGCTGATCACCGGCAAGCAAGGCGACGAGTCCGGCCGCTCGATCGACACGGTCGCCAACACCGGCCAATACCTCTAGAGCTCTAGCCGGGAGATGGTTTCGTCGCCGGCGAGGCTCGACCGAGCGCCGCAGGCTTGTGGCCTGCAAGCGAGGAAGAACGAAGCCCGCGGCGGAACCAGCCCCGGCTAGCCTTAGGGGATGGCCGTTCGGCGTGTCATGGGCACCGAGACCGAGTACGGCATCTCGGTTCCGGGGCAGAGCTCGGCGAACCACATGCTCGCCTCGAGCCAGATCGTCAACGCGTATCTGTCTGCGACCACGGGTGGCACCCGGGACCGCAGCCCGCGCTGGGACTTCGAGGAGGAGTCGCCGCTGCGCGACGCCCGCGGGTTCGAAGCCGGCGGAGCCCAGCAAGCGCGGGACGCCGACGTACTTTCTGACGACGAGGTCGGCCTGGCCAACGTCATCCTGAGCAACGGGGCGCGGCTGTACGTCGACCACGCCCACCCGGAGTACTCCTCGCCGGAGATCACGAACCCCCGTGATGCGGTGCTGTGGGACAAGGCGGGGGAGCGCGTCATGGCACGCGCTGCCGATCACGCCGCGCGCGTGCCCGGCACCGGGCTGATCCAGCTGTACAAGAACAACACCGACAACAAGGGTGCGTCGTACGGCGCGCACGAGAACTACTTAATGAAGCGGTCGACCGCGTTCGCGGACATCGTGCGGCATCTGACGCCGTTCTTTGTCACCCGGCAGATCATGTGCGGCGCGGGCCGGGTCGGGATCGGGCAGGACGGTCACGGTCACGGCTTCCAGATCTCGCAGCGCGCCGACTTCTTCGAGGTCGAGGTCGGGCTCGAGACGACGCTTAAGCGACCGATCATCAACACGCGGGACGAGCCGCACGCGGACCCCGAGCGCTATCGCCGGCTGCATGTGATCATCGGCGACGCCAACATGAGCGAGATCTCGAACTACCTGAAGCTCGGGACCACCTCGATCGTGCTGTCGATGATCGAAGAGGGCTGGTTCGCCGAGAGCGGCGTCGACCTCACCATCGACTCGCCGGTCGCATCGTTGCGGGCGATCTCGCACGACTCATCGCTGAAGCACACCGTGCAGCTCAAGGACGGCCGTACGGCGACTGCGTTGCAGGTGCAGGCCGACTACCTCGAGCAGGCGCGGAAGTTCGTCGAGTCGCGTTACGGCTCGGATGCCGATGCCGACACGATCGCGGTGCTCGACGAGTGGGAGGGCGTGCTCGCGAAGCTCGCCGACGATCCCATGACGCTGTCCGGCGAGCTGGACTGGGTGGCGAAGCTGTCGCTGCTGGAGGGCTACCGCGACCGCGAAGGCTTGGAGTGGAGCGCCCACAAGCTCCAACTGGTGGACCTGCAGTACAGCGACGTGCGCCAGGACAAGGGTCTCTACAACCGGCTGGTCGCGCGCGGGCGGATGCGGCGGCTGGTCACCGACGCGGACATCGACCGCGCGGTCATCGAGCCTCCGGAGGACACCCGGGCGTTCTTCCGCGGCCGGTGCCTGTCGAAGTACGGCGCGGACGTCGCCGCGGCCTCGTGGGACTCGGTCATCTTCGACGTCGGGCGGGACTCGCTGCAGCGGGTTCCCATGCTGGAGCCGCTGCGCGGGACCAAGCAGCACGTCGAAGGTCTGCTCGCCCGTTGTGAGACGGCGGCCCAGCTGGTCGACGAGATCGCCGGCCAGTCCCACTGACGCCTGCATTTCGGCCGATGTCGTCCGATGTGACGAGTAACTTTGACCTCACCAGCAGCGCTGACTACGTATGGCGCGCAACGTTCGGAGGCATGTGATGGCGACTCGCGACGAGGGCGGCCAGAAGCGGGCGACCAAACAGTCCGAGGAAGTGGAAGAGGTCGAAGAGCTCGACACCACCGACCTTCAAGAGCGCCAGGCCGAACTTTCTGACGATGTCGACGACATCCTCGACGAAATCGACTCGGTTTTAGAAGCGAATGCAGAAGACTTTGTGCGTGGGTACGTACAAAAGGGCGGAGAATGATACCCGTATGTCCGATTCGCCGCTGACTTCGGATGGACCTACGAAGCGCTGTCTCGATTGCCAAGAGACCAAGCCGCTAGAGCAGTTCTCGCCATCGCCCAAGGGCATCGCGGGTCGAAACAGCTATTGCAAGGTCTGCATGCGGGCGCGGTCGAAGGCCTCCTACCGCAAACGCAAGGCCGCGTTAGGTCGGACAGTGCGAGAGGCCCGAGTTCTGCCACCAGGGGAGCGGTGGTGCCCCGACTGTGAGACCTCGAAGCCGATATCCGAGTTTCCTCGAAATCGATCTACCTCCACAGGCCTTGGCGACTACTGCAAGCCCTGCCACAACACGCGCGGTCGACAGAGTCGCATCAAGAACCATGGGAGCACTCGCAACTACCACCTGAAGGGTCGTTACGGGATCACTTCAGACGACTACGACAGGATGCTTGCGGCCCAACAAGGCCTCTGCGCGGGCTGTCTGAAGGCGCCTCCGGCACACGTCGATCACGATCACAGGTCGGGCAGGGTGCGAGGGCTGCTTTGCTTCAACTGCAATCAGGCTCTCGGCAATGCGCGAGACGACATCGATGTGCTGCGGAAACTCGTCAACTACTTGCATGCCTCGCATGGCGTCCTGCACCGGATCCCACTCGAGACCTACCGCCCCGTCGGTTTCCGGCTCGAGTACGTCCCGGCTGTGCGGCACTCTCGCTCTTCGTGACAGGGTGGGGTTGTGGATCTCTCTGACGGGACGACGTTGCCGGCTGCCTTCTTCCAGCCGGGCTCTTCGTCATTCAGCGACTTTCTGTCCAGCCACGCCCCGGATCTGCTTCCCGGCAAGCGCGCCCAGCTGATGGCCGCGGCGACGCCGGTCGACGCCCCGCACGGCACGACGATTGTCGCCGTCGCGCACACCAGCGGCGTGATCCTCGCCGGCGACCGCCGCGCCACGATGGGCAATGTCATCGCGCAGCGCGACATGGAGAAGGTGTTCCAGGCCGACGAGTTCTCCGCGGTCGGCATCGCCGGCACCGCCGGCGTCGCGATCGAGCTGGTCCGGCTCTTCCAGGTCGAGCTCGAGCACTACGAGAAGCTCGAGGGCACGACGCTGAGCCTGGAAGGCAAGGCGAACCGCCTGTCCCTGCTGATCCGCAACAACTTGCCGATGGCGATGCAGGGCCTCGCCGTCGTACCGCTGTTCGCCGGCTACGACCTGGAGGCCGCCGGCCCCGAGACGGCGGGCCGGATCTTCTCCTACGACGTCACCGGCGGTCGGTACGAGGAGCGCAAGTTCCACTCCGTCGGCTCCGGCAGCGTGTATGCACGTGGCGCGCTGAAGAAGCTCTACCGCGACGACTTCACCGAGGCCGACGCGATCCTCGCATGCGTCCAGGCTCTCTACGACGCCGCGGACGAGGACTCGGCCACCGGCGGACCGGACCTGACCCGTCGCATCTTCCCGGTCATCACCGCGGTCGACACCAACGGCTTCCGAAAGCTCAGTGAGGACGAGGTCGCCACGATCACCGAAGCGGTGGTCGCGGAGCGTATGCAGAACCCCGGCGGCCCGCAAGCGCCGCTCAGATAGCGAACAGCTCAGAGAGGACTCCGACCACCAATGACGATGCCCTTCGGCTACGTCTCACCCGAGCAGGTGATGAAGGACCGTGCCGACTACGCGCGGAAGGGCATCGCACGCGGTCGTGCCGTTCTCGTCATGAGCTACGGCGGTGGCATCCTCTTCGTCACCGAGAACCCGTCGAGTGCGCTGCACAAGATCTCTGAGATCTACGACCGGATCGGGTTCGCGGCCGTCGGGAAGTACAACGAGTTCGAGAACCTCCGCGTCGCCGGTGTCCGCATGGCGGATCTCCGCGGCTACTCCTACGACCGCCGCGACGTCACCGGCCGCGCCCTCGCCAACACCTACGCGCAGATCCTCGGCACGATCTTCTCCAGTGGCGGTGAGAAGCCGTTCGAGGTCGAGCTCACCGTCGCCGAGGTGGGGGACACACCGGCCGCCGACCAGCTGTACCGCCTCACCTACGACGGCAGCGTCGCCGACGAGGAAGGCGTCGTCGTCATGGGTGCCTCGGCCGACGAGATCGGCACGGCACTTCGCGAAGGCCGCAGCGACGACATGGACCTCGGCGCCGCGCTTCGGCTCGCGGTCCGCGCGCTCGCGGGAGCGGATGGCGAGACGCGCGAGATCCCGGCTGACGCCCTCGAGGTCGCGGTCCTCGATCGCACCCGTCCGCGACGCACCTTCCGCCGGTTGTCGGACGCCGCCGTCGCCGAGGTGCTCGCCGAGGGGTAACCCCGGCTCGCTCAGCGGGCGAGGTGGACGTGGTGGAACCCGTGCTGATGGCGCAGGTACCGGATCGAGCGCCACAGGTTGTACGTCGCGGCGGGACTCTGCGCGACCGGCGCTCCGGGTATGGGTCCCTTGGGCAGCACGAGCAGCATGCCCACCAGGTTCCTTCCGGCGGTGACGGGTGACCCGCAGTCGGGGGTCTTCCACATCGCGGTCGGACTGCTGAGGTCGAGCTCCCAGCCATCGTGGTGCGTGTTGCCCGCCGTGGCAGCGCTCCCTGCGACCTTCAGCGCAGACTGCGGCGCGGGGAGCTTTGCAACCACGCGCTTGGGCACGCCGACGCCGGGGATCGCGGGCGACACCCTCGCCCGGTCACGACGGTCGACCTTGATGAGCGTGAGGTCGTTGTAGTAGCACCGGTTCGGGTTGGTGTCGCTGTGCAGCTGCATCTCCCCGAACGAGCTGTAGACCAGCGTCCCGGGGTGCTTCGCGCCTTCGATGGACACCGGTGAGCCGACCGGCGTCTGGGGCGAGGAGCAGCCGTCCTGGTTGGACTTGCCGAGGTCGATCCCGCCGCACGAGGCGGGCGCCGCCAGATAGACCTGGTGGCCGGCCCGCAGCACTACGCCGACGGTGCAGGTGACGTCGCCATAGTTCACCGAGACGCCGGGATGGATCGTCTTGGCCGGTGCCGCTGCCGCGTTCGGCACGGCACCCACGAAGGTCGCCGCCGCGGCGAGCGAGAGCACCGCCCCAAGGGTGCGACGTGTTGTCTGGGGTGCCACGTCCACCTCCAAGAATTCGTTGTGACCCACGTCACATTCGCGGCCCCCACGCAACATCCTGCACCGAATCGCCCTGGTCTGGGGAACGCGGCTCCGTCCGGCGCGTCGGCGACCGCCGTACAGTCCACTTCATGGACCGGCGCATCTACGGACTCGAGAACGAGTACGGCGTGACGTGCACGTTCCGCGGCCAGCGGCGGCTGTCGCCGGACGAGGTCGCCCGCTACCTGTTCCGGCGTGTCGTCTCGTGGGGCCGCAGCAGCAACGTCTTCCTGAAGAACGGCGCCCGGCTCTACCTCGACGTCGGCTCCCACCCTGAGTACGCGACCCCGGAGTGCGACAGCGTCGTCGAGCTCGTCACGCACGACAAGGCGGGGGAGCGCACCCTCGAGGGCCTCCTGATGGACGCCGAGCGGCGCCTCCGCGAGGAGGGCATCGCCGGAGACATCTACCTGTTCAAGAACAACACTGACTCGGCCGGCAACTCCTACGGCTGCCACGAGAACTACCTCGTCGGGCGCCACGGCGAGTTCAGTCGGCTCGCCGACGTACTCATTCCGTTCCTCGTCACCCGTCAGATCATCTGCGGTGCCGGCAAGGTGCTGCTGACCCCGCGTGGTGCCGTCTTCTGTGTCAGCCAGCGCGCCGAGCACATTTGGGAAGGCGTGTCGTCGGCGACGACACGGAGCCGTCCGATCATCAACACGCGTGACGAGCCCCACGCCGACGCGGAGCGGTTCCGTCGGCTCCACGTGATCGTGGGTGACAGCAACATGTCGGAGACGACGACGCTGCTGAAGATCGGTACGACGGATCTCGTGCTTCGGATGATCGAGGCCGGGGTCGTGATGCGCGACCTCACCCTCGAGAACGCCATCCGGGCCATCCGTGAGATCAGCCACGACATCACCGGCCGTCGGACGGTCAAGCTCGCGAACGGCCGTGAAGCGAGTGCGCTCGACATTCAGCAGGAGTACTTCGTCAAGGCGCGCGACTTCGTCGAGCGACGCGGCGGCGACGAGACGAGTCGCCGCGTCCTCGAGCTCTGGGAGCGGACCTTGAAGGCCGTCGAGACCCAGGACCTGAGCCTCGTCGACCGTGAGGTCGACTGGGTGATCAAACACCAGATGATCGAGCGGTACCGCGCGAAGCACGGCCTGGCGCTGTCCTCGCCCCGCGTCGCGCAGCTCGATCTGACCTACCACGACGTCAACCGTCGTCGCGGCCTGTACTACCTGCTCGAGCGGCGTGGCGCCGTCGACCGCGTGACCACTGACCTTCGGATCTTCGAGGCAAAGTCGATCCCGCCACAGACCACTCGCGCGCGGCTGCGAGGTGACTTCATCCGACGCGCTCAGGAGAAGCGACGCGACTTCACCGTCGACTGGGTGCATCTGAAGCTGAATGACCAGGCGCAGCGCACCGTGCTCTGCAAGGACCCGTTCCGCGCAGTGGACGACCGGGTCGAAAAGCTCATCGCAAGCATGTAGCCGCGAGCCTTCCGGCTGCCGCGCAGCCGAGGAAGTAGGCGAGGTCCTCGTCGAGACCCCGGCCCATCGACGACACCTTCACCGGTGCGTGGGCGATCGCGTCGCGCAGGCCGTCGACCGCGACCGGGAAGAGGCGGTGCGGCGGCGACAAGGGTGCGACCGCATCGCTCACGACGGCACCCAGCTCGCCGTCAAGCTGCGGCACGGCGATGTCCGCAGGTGCAAGCGCGACCCGCCCGAGCGCGGTCAGCGAGTGGTGCGACACGCCGCGGTGCCGCTCGCGTGCGTCGGCCTCACTGATGCGCAGCGCAGCGATGGTTCGCCCTCCCAACACACTCGTCGCATTGACCGCCTCGCCGCTCGCCACACCGCTGAAGCCCCAACGCGTACCGGTCCCGAGGTTGCCGGGGCCCTGCGTGACGATCGCGAGGTCCGCATCCAGAACAAGCCGGGCCGCCAGAAGCCCGGAGTGCAAGGTCACGGCTTCGAGGTCGCCACCGAACGCCTGCCCGACGGTCACCGTCGCCGCGAGCCAGCCCGCCTCCCGCAGCTCGCTGACCGATTGGGAGAACGCGAGCGGCAGCGCCCCCCCGTCAGTCATCACGTAGACGGCGCGCGGCGCGCCGCCGCCCTCCCGCAAGCCGGCGAGAACCGGCGCAAGCGCCGAGTGCAGGTCTGCGACGACGACCGGCATGCTGTCGATCGAGTTGGCATCGCGCAGCGTCGAGTGGTCGGGGGAGTCCTGCTCGTCGACGGCGAGCACTGTGGCCTGCAACGGCGTGTAACGCGCCTTCACGACGTGCCCCGGGTCGTCGCGATCGGGCGGCAGCCGATCAGGTAGCGCCACCACGAGCGCGTAGCCCCCGGTCCCGAGCCCGAGGCTCAACGCAGTGACGTTCAGCAGGACCCGGTCGCCGACCCTGGGGTCGCCGACGAGCTCGGGGTAGGCGAGCGCGCGAACCGATCCGTCGGAGGTGGTGACGACCACCTCGGTAGCGCCGGCGCGTCGACGTACCACCTCAGTGACGCTGCCGGCACGCCACTGGATCACAGCGCCGGAGCCTATTTCGAAAGCGTGCTTATTTGCCGCGCACCTCGCGGCGTGCGGGGTAGCGTCGTCGGCCATGGCGGCGGAGCGCACCGAGCGGCTGATGAACCTGGTCATCTGCCTGCTGCACACCCGCGCGTATCTCACCGCCGAGCGGCTCCGCGAGATCATTCCCGGGTACGCCGAGGCCCCGTCGGACGACGCCTTCAAGCGGATGTTCGAGCGCGACAAGGAGGATCTTCGCGACCTCGGCATCCCGCTCGAGGTGGGCACGCTGAGCCATTTCGACGACGAGCCCGGCTATCGGATCCCGCGGTCCGACTACGCCCTGCCCGAGGTGCGGCTCGAGCCGGACGAAGCCGCCGCGCTCGGCCTGGCCGCTCGCATGTGGTCCTCCGCATCACAAGGAGCCACCGCGACTCGTGCGTTGCGCAAGCTCGAGGCCGCTGGTGTCGAGCTCACCCCTCTGCCCGAGGGTCTGCAGCCGCGGCTCGGTGCCGGCGGTGCCGGGTTGCCGACGGTCCACGAGGCGTTGCGGGAGGGCAGGCGCCTGACCTTCTCCTACCGTGGCGCCAACGACGCCGAACCTGCGCAGCGCAAGGTCGAGCCGTGGGGAGTCGTCTGCTGGCGGGGCCGCTGGTACCTCGTCGGGCACGACCTCGATCGCGAGGCATCGCGCGCCTTTCGCCTGTCGCGGGTGGTCGGCGAGCCGGTTGTCGAGGGCAAGCCGGGCTCGGTGACCGTCCCGGAGAGGGTCGACCTGGTCGCGCTGGTCTCTGCGACCGATCAACCGCAAAGCGACGCGCTGGCGCGCGTGAAGGTTCGCCATGACCGCGCCATGGGCCTGCGTCGCCAGACGATCGACGTCGCAGACGACGGCGACGGCTGGGATGTCGTGACCGTGCCGTGCCCGGATCCGCACCGGCTCGCGGAGCAGGTGCTGTCCTACGGCAGCGACGCCGTCATCCTGTCGCCCGCGGAAGCGCGTGATGCAATCGTCAGCAGACTGCGCACTCTGGTCGAGGCGACGCCGTGAGTGGCGCGACCGACCACCTGCCGCGGCTCCTCGCGCTCGTGCCCTGGCTGCTGTCCCATCCCGACTCCTCCGTGGCCGATGTGGCGCGCGAGTTCGACGTCACTGAGACGCAGATCCGCGCCGACGTGAACCTGCTCTGGATGTGTGGACTGCCCGGCTATGGCCCGGGTGACCTGATCGACGTCGAGTGGCGTGGTGACCGCGTCACGCTGTCCAACGCGGAGACCATCGAGCGTCCCTTGCGGATCACGCCGGACGAAGCACTCGCGCTCATCTCCGCCTTGCGGGCTCTGTCGGGCACGCCGGGGATCGTCTCGACGGCGGCCATCGACCGAGCGCTGGCGAAGCTCGAAGGCGCGGCAGGTGGCTCCACCGCGGTCGACAAGGTCGTTGTTGCGCCCACCGTCAGTGCGGACACCAGCGTCGTCACGACCATCACCGACGCAGTCGCGCGATCGCGTCGGGTGCATCTGCGCTACTGGGTGCCGGCCCGTGATGAGGCCACCGAGCGTGACGTCGACCCGATCCGGCTGTTCACCAGCGACGCCACCGCCTACCTGTCCGGCTGGTGTCACGCTGTGGAGGACCTGCGCACGTTTCGGCTCGACCGCGTGCTCGACGCGAAGCTGCTCGACGAGGCGGCAGACGTTCCTGACGACGTGCGGGCGCGCGCGTTCGACGCCGACCTGTTCACACCCTCACCCGAAGATCGGCTCGTAACCTTCTCGCTGGATCCCGCGGCCCGCTGGGCAGCGGACTACTACCCCTGCGAGGTGGTCGAAGAGCGTGGTGACGGCGGGCTGATCGTCAAGCTTCGTTCCCGCGACGACGCCTGGGTCCGCCGGCTCGCGCTTGGACTGGCCGGGGTGGCGTGTCTGACCGATCCGCCCGAGCTTGCCCGACAGGTCCGGGATGTGGCGGTTGACGCCCTTGCCGCGTACGACGTCTAGATCCAGCGACGACTACTCATCAAGCCGCGCGTCTGTATTGCCGAAGGTTAGTTATTGCCACCCGCCCAGGTGGTGGTGATTGCAAAGGACGGCCCCCGTGACGACGATCAAGGCTTCGTGCCCCAGCTGTGGCGAGGTCGAGCTCACCAGCGACGACATCCGGCTGCGGGTCTGCAGCCATGGTCAGCTGTCGTACTACACGTTCACGTGTCCGTCATGTGTCGAGATCGTGCGCAAGCCCGCTGACGACCACATCGTGTCTCTTCTGATGTCCGGCGGCGTCGAGGCAGAGGTTTGGGAGGTCCCGGCGGAGGCGCTCGAGCCGAAGGCGGGCCCCGAGCTCTCCTACGACGACCTGCTCGACTTCCTGCTCCAGCTCAGCCGCGACGACCTGCTCGCGGCTCGCGCGACAGCGCCCGCACACCACTAGGCCGGTCACCCACCCCGTAGCCTGCGTCTTGTGTGGGTGGCGTTCTACGTCGGGATCGGCGTCCTCGGCATCGCGGTGCTGGGTGCGGTGGGCTTCCGGCTCTTCACGCAGGTGCGCCAGCTCGCGCGGGATGTGAAGGCCGCAGGGGAGAAGATCGCGGCCGCGTCGGAGCAGCTCTCGAAGCAACAGGCCGCACAGGCGCGAAGAGGTTAGGGCCGCAGCCCCGCCGGGCGTAGACTCGATCTCACTGGATTCCAGCAGCGGGATCCGACGAGAGGACCGGACCATGGACATCGGTTGGCCTGAGATCGCCATCATCGCCGTTGTCATCCTCGTGCTCTTCGGCTCGAAGAAGCTTCCCGACGCCGCGCGATCGCTCGGCAAGTCGATGCGCATCATGAAGACGGAGATCAAGGGCCTTCACGAGGACGAGAAGCCGGCCGCTCCTGCCGAGCTCGCATCCGCACAGCCCGTCAACACCGAGCCGGTCAGCGCCGAGCAGACGACGTCGACCAGCTAGCTCGCTAGCTGCACCTCGTAGCTCCCCAAGCCGGTGAGGATGCCGCGCCCGGCGCGGGCGCATCGTGATCGGTCGCCTGACGGTCGTATGACGCTCAGCGAGCATCTCGCCGAGCTCCGCTATCGCGTCGTTGCTTCGCTCGTCGCCGTCGTCGTCACGACAACAGTCGCGTACGTCTTCCACGCGCGCATCCTCACGTTCGTCTCCCACCCCTACTGCAAGCTGCCGGAGCACTACCGGGCGATTCAAGGCCACTGCACACTCGTCGCGTTCGGGGTGCTCGAACCGTTCACCCTGACGTTGAAGCTCTCGCTGTACGCCGGCGTGATCGCCGCGTCTCCGATCTGGCTGTTTCAGCTCTGGCGGTTCATCACACCAGGCCTCTACGCACACGAGCGGCGCTACGCAACCAGCTTCGTCAGCGTCTCGGTGTTGCTGTTCGCCATGGGTGCAGCGTTTGCGTACCTGACGTTGCCGACCGGGTTGCACTTCCTACTCGGCTTCGCCCACGGCGGGATCTCGTCGCTGCTGACGTTCAACAGCTATCTGTCCTTCGTCACGGCGATGGTCTTGGTCTTCGCGGTGTCCTTCGAGCTGCCGCTGCTCGTCGTGATGCTCAACCTGGTCGGGATCCTGCCGGCCGACCGGTTGCGACGGTGGAGTCGCGGCATCATCTTCGGGATCTTCGTGTTCGCCGCAGTTGCCACCCCGAGCCAGGACCCGTTCACGATGAGCGCACTCGCGATCCCGATGTGTGTGCTCTACGGTGTCGCCGTGCTCATCGCCACCATCCACGACCGCCGGGTCGCTCGCCGGACACCGCTGTACGGCGACCTTGCTGACGACGAGCTGTCGTCGATCGACGACGAGGTGGCGGGCGGGGTAGAGGACACCGTCTCGTGACGTCGCTGAACGTTGCGCTCATCGTCAACCCGAGCGCAGGCAAGGGACGTGCGGCGAAGCAGGTCGCAGCGGTGGCAGGCCGGATCCGACAGGGTGGCGCCAATGTCTCGATCCTGATCGGCGCCGATGCCGAAGACGCACTAGCGGTGGCACGCAAGGCCGTCGCTGACGGTGTCGACGCGCTCGTCGCTCTCGGCGGTGACGGCATGGTGCACCTGGCGCTCAACGCCGTGGCGGGAACGGATACGCCGCTCGGCATCATTCCCGCGGGGACCGGCAACGACCTCGCCGCGACGTTGAAGCTCCCGACAAAGGATCCGGTGGCCGCGGCGGGTGTGGTGGCCGACCGGCTCCGCGATGGTGCCCGGCCGATGGATGCGATCCGTGTCGGCGACAAGTGGTTCGGCTGCGTCCTGGGCGCCGGCTTCGACTCCCGGGTCAACGATCGCGCGAACCGGATGTCGTGGCCGAAGGGGCGGATGCGCTACAACTTCGCGATGGTGGCGGAGCTGGGCGTGTTCGCACCCCTGCCGTTCGAACTCGTCATCGACGGCGAGGAGCTCAAGACCGAGGCAATGCTGGTTGCGATCGGCAACGCCAAGTCATACGGCGCCGGGATGCACGTCCTCCCGGACGCCGACGTCCACGACGGTCTGCTCGACGTGATGGTTCTCGGTCCGGTCAGCAAGCCGGAGTTCCTCAAGACGTTCCCGAAGGTCTTCAAGGGCACCCACAAGTCGCACCCAGCCGTGATGATGCGGACGGCCAAGGTCGTCGAGGTGTCCTCGCCAGGAGTCACGGCGTACGCCGACGGTGAGTACCTCGCCGACCTGCCGATCCGCTGCGAGTGCATTCCCGGCGCGGTACGCATCCTCGCCTGACCCGATCGGCCGCGGCATACCCTGAAGCCGTGCCGAGTCCGGCGGAGAAGTACGCCGCCGCGCGGCGCCGAACCTCAACTCCTGTGCTGCAGGATTTCCTGACCAGCTACCCGTTCGCACTGGACGACTTTCAGCAGCGGGCCTGTGAGGCGCTCGAAGGCGGCCACGGTGTCCTTGTCGCCGCGCCGACGGGCGCCGGCAAGACGCTGGTCGGGGAGTTCGCCGTACATCTCGCGCTCGGCAACGGGAGCAAGTGCTTCTACACGACGCCGATCAAGGCGCTGTCCAACCAGAAGTTCCACGATCTGGTCGCGCGCTACGGAGCCGACCAGGTCGGTCTGCTGACCGGGGACAACTCGGTCAACGGCGAGGCGCCGGTCGTCGTGATGACGACCGAGGTCCTGCGCAACATGCTCTACGCCGACTCAGCGACGTTGATCGGTCTGGCCGCGGTCGTGATGGACGAGGTTCACTATCTCGCCGACCGTTTCCGCGGCGCCGTGTGGGAAGAGGTGATCCTGCACCTTCCGGCCCCGGTGCAGCTCGTATCGCTGTCCGCGACGGTGAGCAACGCCGAAGAGTTCGGTGCGTGGTTGCAGGAGGTTCGTGGCGACACGACAGTGATCGTCGAAGAACACCGGCCGGTTCCGTTGTGGCAGTCGGTGTTGGTGCGTGGACAGCTGCACGACCTGTTCGTCGACGAGGACCAGAAGGAGGTCAACCCGCACCTGTCGCGGCTCGCCGCCCAGCAGTCTCGCTTCGACCTGGACCGAAACCGACGCCCGCAGCGCGGTGGTAGGCGCCCGCGGTCGGTCGACCTGCCGCGGCGTCCCGACGTTGTGGAACGGCTCGATCACGACGGCCTGCTGCCCGCGATCGTCTTCATCTTCAGCCGTGCCGGGTGTGATGCGGCCGTCAGGCAGTGCATCCGCGCCGGATTGCGACTCGCCTCACCCGACGACCGGTCGGTGATCCGGCGGACCCTCGAGGCGAGGACGGCTGGCATTCCCGACGAAGACCTCACGGTCCTCGGGTACGGCGAGATCCTCGACGGACTGGAACGTGGCATCGCTGCGCACCACGCCGGGATGCTGCCGGCGTTCAAAGAGGCCGTCGAGCAGCTGTTCGCGGAGGGCTACCTCAAGGTGGTGTTCGCGACCGAGACGCTCGCGCTCGGGATCAACATGCCCGCGCGCAGCGTCGTCCTCGAGTCGCTCGTGAAGTGGAACGGCGAGGCCCACGTCGACCTCACGCCCGGTGAGTACACGCAGCTCACCGGCCGCGCGGGAAGGCGTGGCATCGATGTCGAGGGTCACGGCGTGGTGTTGTGGACACCGGGCTTCGAGCCGCGGCACGTTGCCAGCCTCGCGTCGACTCGGACCTACCCGCTCCGGTCGAGCTTCCGACCGTCGTACAACATGGCCGTCAACCTCGTCGGGCGCATGGGACGCAACGCTGCCCGTGAGCTGCTCGAGACCTCGTTCGCGCAGTTCCAGGCCGACCGGGCAGTCGTCGGTCTCGCCAAGCAGGTCCGCCGCAACCACGAGGCACTCGACGGCTACCGCGAGGCCATGACCTGCCATCTTGGCGACTTCGGCGAGTACGCCGGCTTGCGCCGGGCGCTCTCAGACCGTGAGGCGGAGCTGGCGCGTGGGCGGTCGAGCGCACGGCGCGTGGCAGCGATCCACTCGGTCGAGTCGCTCCGTTCCGGTGACGTGATCCGGCTTCCGGGTGCTAGACGCGGCGAGCTCGGGGTCGTCATCGACCCCGTCGACGGACCCGGCGGGGCGAAGCTCACGGTGGTCACCGCGGGAAGGCAGCTCAAGCGCCTCAGCGTCGGTGACTTCACCGACGAGGTCGTCCCGGAAGGCAAGGTGCGAATCCCGAAGAACTTCGAGGAGCGCTCGCCACAGGCGCGTCGGGACCTTGCGTCGAGCCTGCGCGCGCTCGGCATCGAGGCACCTGGGCTGCGATCGAAGCGACGCAGCGATGCCGCCGACGACGCTGAGATCGCACGCCTGCGCGCCGCGATTCGACGGCACCCGTGTCATGGCTGTGACGATCGTGAGAGCCACGCACGCTGGGCCGAGCGCTACAGCCGGCTGGAGCGCGACACCGAAGCGCTGGAGCGCCGCGTGGGCAACCGAACCGGAACGATCGCGCGAACGTTCGACGCAGTGTGCGACGTGCTGACCTCGCTCGGTTACATCTCGGGTGACGAGGTCACGCCCTACGGGCGAACCCTCGCCCGCCTCTATTCGGAGTCCGATCTGCTGGTGGCGGAGGCACTCCGCGACGGCGCCTGGGACGCCCTCGACGCCGCCGAGCTCGCCGCGGTCGCCTCGGTTGCCATCTATGAGTCCCGGCGTGACGACGAGGCGAGCCCGAAGCTGCCGCCGGGGCGGTGTCGCGATGCGATTGCGGACCTCGACCGCCGCTGGGACTCGCTGCGTGGCGTCGAGTCGGATGCCGGTCTCACGTTCCTGCGCCGGCCCGAGCCTGGTTTTGCGTGGCTGGCATGGCGATGGGCGAAGGGCGATTCGCTCGACGCTGTGCTGCGCGACACCCAGCTCGCGCCAGGTGACTTCGTTCGATGGGTGAAGCAGCTGCTCGACCTGCTCGACCAGGTCGGCAAGGCTGCGCCGGAAGGGTCGCGGACGGCAGCGACCGCACGGGACGCCGTGGCGAAGCTCCGCCGTGGTGTTGTCGCCTACACCGGTCTGGAGTAGGACCCGAGTGCTTCGAGCACTCGCTCGACCGAGCTGCTGAGGGCCCAGCGCTCGGCCAAGGTGTCGAGCGCGTCGGGGTCCCGCGGCTTGCGCGGCAATGCGGGATCAAGCGACCCGATCGGCACGTCATGCGCGACAGCGACGACCTTGCGCGCCGGCCCGATGTACTCGCCTGCCGCCACGATCTTGGCGTGCGAGCCGCGAGGGAATCCCGCGTCGGAGATCTGCGCGGCCGCCAGAATGCCGTCGAGCGTGCCGAACTCCCGCAGGAGTGCCGCGGCCGTCTTCTCACCGACACCCGGCACACCAGGCAGCCCGTCGGATGGGTCGCCACGCATCGTCGCGAAGTCGGCGTACGACCGTCCCGGAATGTCGTATCGACGCGTGATCTCGGCCTCGTCGATGAGCTCGGCGTTGCCGACCCCTTTGACGATGTACAGGACGGTGACGTCGCGGGCATCTTCGACGAGCTGGAACAGGTCACGGTCGCCGGTGACGATCTCGACCGGGCACGTCGCTGACGTCGCCAGGGTCCCGATGACGTCGTCCGCCTCGTAGCCCGGCACACCGACGCGGCAGATTCCGAGCGCGTCGAGCACCTGCTCGATGATCGGGACCTGCGGAGAGAGCGCGTCAGGCACCTCCTCTTCGTTCTTGGCCTCGTCCGCGACGCGATGAGCCTTGTACGACGGGATGGCCGCCACGCGCCACTCGGGCCGCCAGTCCGCATCCATCGCCGCCACCAGCTGCGTCGGCCGCCGGTCAGCGACCAGGCGTGCGATGTAGTCGAGCAGGCCGCGAACCGCGTTCACCGGTGTGCCGTCCGGCGCGACCATAGTGTCGGGGACGCCGTAGAACGCCCGGAAGTACATGGAGGCCGAGTCCAGGAGCATGAGCCGGTCCTCGGTGCCGTTCCGCATGCGAGGACACTAACCGGATGCCTACGGTCTCTCGCGACGGTGATGTCGCGATCTTGAACATCGGCGCCGACGAGAACCGCTTCTCGCCGGACTGGCTCGAGTCGATGCACGAGTGTCTGGACGAGATCGAAGGTCTCGGCACACCTGCCGCACTCGTCACGGTCGCCGACGGCAAGTTCTGGTCGAACGGCCTTGACCTCGACTGGCTCATGTCACACACCGACCGCGCCGACTGGTACGTCGACACGGTGCAGCGGCTGCTCAGTCGGGTGTTGTCCGCCGGCCTGCCGACCATCGCGGCGATTCAGGGCCACTGCTTCGCGGCCGGGGCAATGCTGGCGATGGCACACGACTGGCGGGTCATGCGTGCTGACCGCGGCTTCTTCTGCCTGCCCGAGATCGACCTCAACCTGCCGTTCCCGCCCGGCATGGACGCATTGCTTCGCGCCAAGCTGGCACCGAGCACCGCGATCGAGGCCATGACGACCGGCCGCCGATACGGCGGGGACGACGCGCTGGCCGCGGGCATCGTGACGGCCGCCGTGCCCGAAGCGGAGGTTCTGTCGGCCGCCGTCGAGACGGTGCGCCCGCTCGCCTCGAAGGCCGGCACGAACCTCGGCGTCATCAAGTCGACGATGTTCGCGGAGGCGATCGAGCTGCTCGCGGTCGTCAAGCGCCCGCAATCGGCGTCGTAGGCAACGCCCCGACATAGCCTGAGCGAGTGACCGCTCCACACCCGGACCGCTTGTCTCGAGCCGCCCAGGCCGCAGCCGCGCAAGGCATCGACGCCTTGCTTGTCACGCCGGGTGCCGACCTGCGCTACCTCGTCGGGTACGACGCGCTCCCGCTCGAGCGCCTGACCTGCCTTGTCGTCCCCGCCAGCGGCGACCCGCTGCTCGTCGTGCCGCGCCTCGAGCAACACGCCGCTGAGGCGAGTGGCGCGACCGAGCACGTCGCGCTCGCCACCCATGGCGAGACCGACGACGCGTTCCGGCTGCTCGCGAGTCGCCTGAAGGAGGCACTCGGACGAGAGCCGAAGACGGTCGGTGTCGCCGACCGGATGTGGGCCGAGCAGGTCCTCCGGTTCCGTGAGGTGCTTGCCGACGCCGAACAGCGCCTGGCCGGCGACGTACTGCGGGCGCTGCGTCTCCGCAAGCTGCCGGACGAGGTCGCGGCTCTGCGCGAGGCCGCGGCGGCAATCGACCAGGTTCACTCACAGATGGGGGAGTGGCTGCGCCCCGGCCGCAGCGAAGTTGAGGTCGCGCGGGACATCGCAGACGCGATCCTTGCTGCCGGTCACCAGAGCGTGAACTTCACCATCGTCGGCTCCGGTCCCAACGGGGCAAGCCCGCACCACCACGTCAGCGAGCGCGTCATCGAGGCGGGCGACCCCGTGGTGATCGACATCGGTGGGACGATGCCCGGGGGCTACTGCTCGGACTGCACGCGCACCTACATAGCGGGCGACGAGGCGCCCGGCGACTTCGCCGCCTATTACGACGTCCTCCTGGCGGCGCAGCTGGCGTCAGTCGCCCAGGTGCGACCCGGTGTCACCGCGCACAGCGTCGACGCGGCAGCGCGCGACGTGATCGAAGCCGGCGGGTACGGCGAGCTGTTCATCCACCGCACCGGTCATGGCATCGGCCTCGAGGAGCATGAAGAGCCGTGGATCGTTGCCGGCAACGACGTCGTCCTCGAGCCGGGGATGTGCTTCTCGATCGAACCCGGCATCTATGCGAGCGGCAGGCACGGCGCGCGGATCGAAGACATCGTCGTCGTGACCGATGACGGCGTCGAGCGACTCGACACGATCGACCGCGACCTCGTCACGCTGGCCGGCTGACGTGGCCGTCGAACGCGTGCTGCCGAGCGAAGAGGCGCATCAGCTGATCGAGCTGGTTCGGGAGCTTGCGCGCGACGAGCTCGCGCCGAACGCAGCAGGCTACGAGGATCGCGGAGAGTTTCCGCGCGAGGTCATCCGGCTGCTGGGCCGGTCCGGTCTGCTCGGCCTGGCATACCCCGAGGAGCACGGCGGCGGTGGCATGCCGTACGAGGTGTACCTGCAAGTGCTCGAGGAGCTGGCAAGCGCTTGGGCAGCGGTCGCGCTTGCCGTCAGCGTCCATACATTGAGCTGCTATCCGGTCGCCGCGTTCGGCACCGACGAGCAGCGCAAGGCGTACCTGCCGGACATGCTCGGCGGCGAGCTGCTCGGCGCGTACTCCCTGTCGGAGGCGACGTCCGGTTCGGACGCCGCGTCGCTGCAGGCGCGTGCGCGACGCGACGGCGATGCCTATGTGCTGTCCGGCACGAAGGCCTGGGTGACCCACGGCGGGTACGCCGACTACTACAACGTGTTCTGCCGCACCTCGGACGATGCGCGCCGGGGCGTGTCGACAATCCTCGTGCCAGCTGATGCGGCCGGGCTGCATCCGCAACCGCCGGAGCGAAAGATGGGCCTGCGTTCGTCGTCGACGGCGCAGATCGTGCTCGAGAGCGTCCGAGTGCCCGCGGATCGGTTGATCGGAGACGAGGGCGAGGGCATGCGGATCGCGCTGTCGGCTCTGGACGGCGGCCGCCTCGGGATCTCGGCAGTGGCCACTGGTGTCGCGCAGGCGGCGCTAGATGCGGCGGTCGGCTGGGCGAAGGAGCGTCACCAGTTCGGCCGGCCGATCGCGGACAACCAGGGCGTGAGCTTCATGCTCGCTGACATGGCAACTGGGATCGAAGCCGCGCGCGCGAACTACCTGTCCGCTGCGCGACGCCGCGACGCAGGCCTGCCGTACGGACCGCAAGCTGCCATGTCGAAGCTCTTCGCGACCGACACCGCGATGAAGGTGACGACCGACGCCGTCCAGGTCTTCGGCGGCTACGGCTACACGACGGAGTATCCGGTCGAGCGCTACATGCGCGAGGCGAAGGTCATGCAGATCTTCGAAGGCACCAATCAGATCCAGCGCCTGGTCATCGGACGTTCGCTTCTGTCGTAGCTGCAGGACGGCTTGACTAGCGTGGCCGTGATGGCCGTGACCCCACGCAGCGCAGCTCCACTTGTCGTCTATGCCTTCACCGTCACGATGCTCGGCACGACGCTGCCGACGCCGCTGTACCCGGCCTACGAGACCAGATTCGGCTTCGGCGGTCTCACGGTCACCGTCGTGTTCGCGATGTACGCCGTGGGTGTGCTCAGTTCGCTCGTCGGATTCGGCAGTGCGTCAGACCGCATCGGCCGGCGACCCTCGCTGCTCGCCGGTCTGGGATGTGCGGCGGTGTCGTCGGGCATCTTCGTCGTCACGGCGGGGCTTCACGGACATACGCCGGGCCTCGTGCTGCTCCTCGTCGGCCGCTACCTGTCAGGTCTGTCCGCGGGCGTGTTCACCGGCACCGCTACCGCCACGCTCAGCGACCTCGCCGGTGATGAGCACAAGACCCGCGCCAGCCTGGTCGCGGCACTGGCCAACGTTGGTGGCTTGGGCCTCGGTCCTTTCGTCGCCGGGGCGCTGGCGAAGTACGTCGCGGCTCCACTGACGACGCCGTACGCCGTCCATCTTGGGCTCGTCGCACTCGCTGCGGTGGCGCTCCTGGCGATCCCCGAGACAGTGGACGTAGCGGGACCGCGAAGACTCCGGTTTCAGCGGCTCGGCGTACCGAGCGACATCCGGGCGACCTTCGTTCAGGCCGGTACGGCAGGGTTCGCCGGCTTCGCGGTGCTGGGGTTCTTCACCGCGATCAGCGCCGCGACGCTGGCCCTTCTCGGTCACCACGACCCGTTGCTGACCGGCGCGGTCGTCCTCGCGGTCTTCGGCGCCTCCGCCGTCGGACAGGCGCTGTCCCTGCGGCTGGCGACCCGCTCGGCGCTGCTGACCGGGACGGCCGGCCTCATCGTCGGCAGCGCCACCGTCGGCGCCGCGATCGGCGTGAAGTCGCTCGGCACGCTCTTGGCAGGCGGCATCGTCGCCGGCGCCGCGCAGGGCCTGAGCTTCCGCAGTGCGCTGGGGGAGGTGACCGGCGCGGCGCCACCGGACCGCCGTGCTCAGGTGTCGTCCAGCTTCTTCGCGGTCTGCTATGTCGGGATCTCGCTGCCCGTCGTCGGGATCGGCGCCGCCACCAAGGCCTACGGCCTCGTCCGCACCGGAGAGGTCTTCGGTGGCATCGTCGCCGCGATCGCGGCGACGGCCCTCGTCGCCCTGGCGCGCTCGACGCGGCCCGGTGGCGGCTGACATCCCAGCCGTCTCATCCGTCCCGAATCCGGCATTCGCGGCCAGACCACCGGGTGAAACCCTGTGGCAGTCGGGTGACGTCCGTCTGGCGTCTCAAGATCGCCTCTTCCGGATCCGAACCCGAAATTGGTACCGGCGACCAGCCGGCGCCGACAGGTACCGATGAGGTCCTGAACCGGACGACGGGGTCCCGCCTCGTTCATCCCAGGCTGCTGCAGGGGATGGTGGGCAGCGTGGCGGGCCCCGTCGTACCGCGTCCTCACCGTCGCCAGACCACCGGTGGCGCGTCGACCGGTGGCGCGGCCTATTAGGGTGCTCCCTCGTGGAGGACGTCGACCGGGCGATCGTGCGCCTGCTCTCCGAGGACGGTCGGCGCAGCTTCACCGACCTGTCGAAGGAGACCGGCCTGTCGGTCTCGGCGGTCCACCAGCGGGTACGCCGACTTGAGCAGCGTGGCGTGATCCGGGGCTACCGGGCAATCTCGGATCCGGTCGAACTCGGCCTGCCGGTCACCGCGTTCGTCTCGATCAAGCCGATCGACCCCAGCTCACCGGACGACGCACCGGACAAGCTGGCCCACCTGCGCGAGGTCGAGGCCTGCCACAGCGTCGCCGGCGATGAGAGCTACATCCTTAAGGTCAGGGTCGGATCACCGGCCGAGCTCGAGTCGCTGCTCCAGCGGATCCGGGCGGCCGCGAATGTATCGACTCGGACATCTGTCGTTTTGTCGACACCGTACGAAGACCGACCGCCCGCCCTGTGAGGAACGCCGGCCCGCGCACGTGACCAGCCCAGCGTTGCCCAACTTCTTCGTCATCGGGGCCCAGAAGGCGGGCACCAGCACGTTGCATCGCCTCTTGCAGGCCCACCCGCAGGCGTTCATGTGCGATCCCAAGGAACCGGACTACTTCGCGGATGACCGCGCGTGGGCCAGGGGAGGGGAGTGGTACGCCTCTCTGTTCGCCGACGCGGGGGAGTCCGTCGCCGTCGGTGAGGCGTCGACGACCTACGCGATGTACCCGCACTACGGCGACGTCGCCGAGCGGCTGGTCTCGGTCGTGCCGGAGCCGCGCCTGGTCTACATCGTCCGGGAGCCGGTCGACCGGATGCGCTCGGCCTATCGGCACGGGCTGGCCGGCGGCACCGAGACCCGTCCGATCACCGCTGCACTGCAGGAGGACCCCCGGTACCTGCTCACCAGCAGCTACGCCTTCCAGCTCGACCAGTGGCTGACGAGGGTTCCCCGCGACCGGATCCTGCTCCTGAGCCTCGAGCAGCTCCTGACGGATCCCGACGACGTCATGACGCGGCTGTTCGGCTTTCTCGACATCGACGCCGACTGGCGCCCCGAAGAACTGCCCGCCGCCAACGTCAGCGAGGGCAAGCGGCCGCCGAGGCGCTGGTGGCGTGCCCTCGGGGCGGCCGCGTTGCGGTACGAGAAGACGGACTGGGTCCCGGCGTGGATGGTCCGCCTCAACGACAGCCACTCGGCCGTGGTCCGGCGAGAGGCCAGCGCCGAGGAGCTCGCGGTCCCGGCGGAGACCGCCGCGTCGCTACGACGGGCACTCGCCGAGGATCGGGCTCGGCTAACGGCGCTGTGGGGCGACGAGGTCCCTCCGGCCTGGCTGCAGGCCAATCTCGATTAGGTGGATATAACCTCGACCTCGCCTTGAGGTCCAGGTCGTCGCACGGCGATTCGCGCAGAGGCGACAAGCTGCGACGTCCGTGCAGACATGGCCGGACTTGTCATGATCACCTCCCATGCTCCTGACCTGCGATTTTGTGCGTTTCCGCAGGTCAGGGGGCGGTTGACAGCGCGAGGACTCCGGTCGCTACGTTTCCAGCCGTCCACCACAGGGACGCATGGCCTTTACCCGGTGACCACCTGGAACACCCCGACTGGCCGGTCGAGACAGCGTGCACCCGCTGTCATCGAGCTGGTGCCAGGTCCAGTCGGACTCCGGTTCCTCACCGGTACTCGCCAGGCGTGGTGCGACCACTCGGGAGCGGCCCGGGTGCCCAGTAGACAACGGCGCTAGGGCGGCGGCCGGCCGCTCGA
Organism: Mycobacteriales bacterium; assembly: GCA_035547035.1. Lineage (GTDB taxonomy): Bacteria > Actinomycetota > Actinomycetes > JAFAQI01 > JAFAQI01 > DASZTV01. Next base: position 47,976 of record DASZVL010000068.1, read on the forward strand.
GGGTCGGTCCGAAGGGCACCCGGGCCATATCCAGTCTCACTGGGGGACAGAGGTTCCAGGCCCGGCACGAGCGGTTGGTGCCGCGATAGCGTCGGCCGGACGTGATTGCACCGCCCCGACCCCGCCAGCTGAGGCGGCCTGCAACGGCCGTCCTCGCCGGAGTCGCGCTCTGGACGGCCTTCCCGCCGCTGAACTGGTGGCCGGCCGCGCCGCTCGGGGTGGCAGCGATGGCGCTCGCCGTCCGGGGGAGCCGGCACCGCGGCGCCGCCGGCCTCGGGCTGCTCACCGGCTTCGGCATGTGGGTGCCGACCGTGTCGTTCTTGCAGCCGATTGGTATCGACGCCTGGGTCGCCGTCGTACTGGTCGAGTCGCTGTGGTTCGTGTTGCTCGGGGTAGCGCTGTGCCTGGTGGGGCGACTTCGGTGGTGGCCGCTGGCGGTCGGCCTGGTCTGGGTCGGGCAGGAGTTCCTGCGGGACCGGTGGCCCTTCGGCGGATTTCCGTGGGCTCGCCTGGCGTTCGGGCAGGCCGACGGCCCGCTGGTTCGTCTGGCCGCGCTCGGCGGCGCGCCCCTGGTCAGCTTCGCGGTCGCATTGGCCGGCGGCCTGGTGGCGTATCTGGCGCTCGAGGCGGCACGGGCGCGCCGGCGCTGGCCGGTTGTGCTCGCGTGCGCCGGCGTCGCGCTCGTCGGCCTCGGGCCGCTCGCGATCAGGTTGCCGACCGCTGGAACCAGCCGGCACGGCGCACCGAGCTCGGCTGTCGTGGCCGCTGTCCAGGGCAACGTGCCCCGGTTGGGCCTGGAGGAGTTCGCTCAGCGTCACGCGGTGACGCAGGACCACCTGAACGAGACCCGGGTGCTCGCGCAGAAGATCGCTGCCGGGCAGCTGCCGGCGCCCGCGATCGTGATCTGGCCGGAGAACGCCTCCGACCTCGATCCGCGCACCGACCCGGTGGCCCGCGCCCAGGTGGACGCTGCGTCAGCGGCGGTCGGCGTCCCGATGCTGATCGGGGCAGTCGTCAACGGCCCAGGGCCGAACCACGTCCAGAACGCCGCGATCGTCTGGTCGCCGGTCACCGGGCCCGGCCAGATGTACCTCAAGCGCCATCTGGTGCCGTTCGGGGAGTACCTGCCGTTTCGCAGCGTGCTCACCAAGCTCGTCGGCGAGTTCTCGCTGATACCCGAGGATTTCGTGCCGGGCCACCGGCCGGGCACGCTTCAGGTGGGTCCGGTGAGGCTCGCCGACGCGATCTGCTTCGAGGTCGCCGACGACGCGGTCGTGCGCCAGGCCGTGACCGGCGGCGGGCGCCTGCTCGTGGTCCAGACCAACAACGCCAGCTACGAGCACAAGGGCGACAGCGGCTACGGCGGGGAGACCGCCCAGCAGCTCGCGATCTCGCGGCTACGCGCGGTCGAGAGCGGTCGCGCCGTCGTCGTCGACGCGACCAGCGGGGTGAGCGCGATGATCGCGCCGGACGGCCGTGTTCTCGCCCGTACCGGCGTCTTTCGGCCGGCGGTGCTCGACATGCGCCTGCCGCTGCGGGACCCGCTCACGATCGCCGACCGGGTCGGGGCCTGGCCGGAGTGGATCCTCAGCGGCGCGGCGATGGTCGCGCTGGTCCTTGCGTTCCTGCAATATCGAGGTCAGCGCAAGCAATCAGGCCTTGACCTCACGTCGAGGGTTATTGATGTAGAGCGCCAGCGAACTGCAACTGCGCCCAGCTGACCGACGGAACGTGGGCGCGCCTAAGCGGACTTGCGGCGCGCCTTCGGTGCCGGGTGAAGCTCGGCGAGCCGCTCGTTGAGGACATCCTCGAGCTCGGCCACGGAGCGGCGCTCGAGCAGCATGTCCCAGTGAGTACGGGCGTGCTTGGCCTCGCGCCCCTCGGGCGCCTCGCCGTCGCGTAGCAGCGCCGTGGTACCGCAGCTGCGGCATTCCCAGGTCGCCGGCACATCGGCATCGCTGGCCATGATCATGCGGGTCTCGTGGCCGGACGGGCAGTCATAGACCACCTCACGCCGCGGCGCGAGGTCGGTGTTGCGATCGGTCTCGTAGCTCGTCGTACCAAGGCGGCTGCCCCGCAGGACGCGCTCACCCATGTCGGCCTCCAAAATCGTTGCGACGTACGTACAACGTCGCTCATACGCCTGAGGATTCCCTGACGGCGATCGGGTACGCCGTCCATCCCGTAAGACGGCCGACAGCCCGGATCGGTTCGCGCCGCCCCTCTCAGACTATCGTACGCATGGCCGATAATGGACATTATGTCAAGTCGGACCGACGGCACCGAGGGTGACGGGATGCCCCGGTTTCGTCCTCCACAGGCGATCTGTAACCGACGGCGTAACACAGGAGTCCAATCGATCGCTAATAAGGGTCGACCTGCTTGCCGAGACTTGCGGATGTACCGGCGCCGCCCGACGCCGGTAAGGCACCAGAACGAAGGGCACGCCAGATGTGCCAGCACTCACCGCTTTGCCCCGCGGCAGACGCCGCCGACCGCGACGCCGCGAAGGTTGTCGCCAGTCATCCCGAGCAAGGCTGGAGCCTGCTGTGCAACGGCGTCGTCAGCTTCGACGATTCGGGGGACCTGCTCCCCGACGGTCACGCCATCCCGCCTCAGCGCCGCTCGACATCGTCTCACCCCTCGGCGGCGTAGCCAGACCTCAGGATTCGTAGGCCTGCGGGCTGGGGCAGCTGCAGGCCAGGTTCCGGTCGCCGTACCCGCCGTCGATCCGCCGGACCGGCGGCCAGTACTTGTCGGTGCGGACCGAGGGGAGCGGGTACGCCGCCCGCTCGCGGTCGTAGCCGGCGCTCCAGACGTCCATCAGACAGGCAGCCGTGTGCGGAGCGTTTCGCAGCGGGCTGTCCTCGAGCTTCCACTCCCCGGCCGGGATCCGGTCGATCTCGGCGCGGATCTCCGTCATGGCCTCGCAGAACCGGTCCAGCTCGGCGAGGTCCTCCGATTCGGTCGGCTCGATCATCAGCGTCCCCGCAACCGGGAACGACATGGTCGGCGCGTGGAAGCCGTAGTCGATCAGCCGCTTCGCGATGTCCTCAGCCGTCACACCGGTCTCTTTGGTGATCCCCCGGATGTCGACGATGCACTCATGGGCCACCAAGCCGCCCTGGCCGGTGTAGAGCACCGGGTAGTGCGGCGCCAACCGGCGAGCCACGTAGTTGGCGGCGAGCAGCGCCACCTCGGTCGCCTCGCGGAGCCCGTCCGGGCCCATCAGGCGCACGTAGGTCCACGGGATGGGCAGGATCCCTGCGCTGCCCCACGGCGCCCCGCTGATCGGCCCCACGCCCGTCTCAGGCCCAGCCTCGGCGACCAGCGGATGGTTGGGCAGGTACGGCGCGAGGTGCTCGCGCACCGCCACGGGCCCGATCCCGGGCCCGCCGCCGCCGTGCGGGATGCAGAACGTCTTGTGCAGGTTCAGGTGGGACACGTCGGCGCCGAACTCCCCCGGCTTGGCCAGGCCCACCAGCGCGTTGAGGTTGGCCCCGTCGACGTACACCTGGCCGCCGGCCTCGTGCACCAGCTCGCACAGCTCCGTGATCCCGTGCTCGAACACGCCATGAGTCGAGGGGTAGGTGACCATGATCGCGGCGAGGTCGTCGCGGTGCTCGGCGATCTTGGCCCGCAGGTCGTCCAGGCTGACGTTGCCGTGGTCGTCGCAGGCCACCACCACCACGCGCATCCCCACCATGGCCGCGCTGGCGGCGTTCGTGCCGTGCGCGGACGACGGGATCAGGCAGACGTTGCGGGCCGCCTCGCCGCGGTCGCGGTGATACGCACGGATGGCCAGAAGGCCGGCGAACTCCCCCTGGGAGCCGGCGTTGGGCTGCAGCGAGACCGCCGCGTAGCCGGTGATGCCGGCCAACCAGGCCTCTAGGTCGCGGATGATCTGCAGGTGCCCGGCGGCCTGGTCCAGCGGCGCGAACGGGTGGATCCCGGCGAACTCCGGCCAGGTGATCGGCTCCATCTCGGCGGCCGCGTTGAGCTTCATCGTGCAGGAGCCCAGCGGGATCATCGTCCGGTCCAGCGCGAGGTCCCGGTCCGACAGCCGCCGCAGGTAGCGCATCATCGCCGTCTCGGAGTGGTGCTCGTGGAACACCGGGTGGGTCAGGAACCGCGAGGTACGGCGAAGCTCGTCGGGGATCCAGTCCCCCGGCTCCTCTCCCGCCACCGCCACGCCGAACGCGTCCAGCACCGCCGCCACGTGGGCGCCGGTGGTGCGCTCGTCGGTGGTGATCCCGACCCGATCGGCGTCGACCCGGCGCAGGTTGATGCCGGCCTCGAGGGCCGCCCGGATGACCGCATCTGCTCGCCCCGGCACCTCCGCCGTGATGGTGTCGAAGCCCCCGTCGTGGGCCAGCCGGACTCCCCCGGCGGCCAGCGATCGAGCGAGCGTCCCGGCGTGTCCCGCAACCCGGGCGGCCATCGCCGTCAGCCCGGTCGGACCGTGGTAGGCGGCGTACGCCCCGGCGACGACCGCGAGGAGGACCTGGGCGGTGCAGATGTTGCTCGTGGCCTTCTCGCGGCGGATGTGCTGCTCCCGGGTCTGCAGGGCGAGCCGGTAGGCCGGGGCCCCGTCGGCGTCGACGCTGACCCCTACCAGGCGCCCCGGCAGGCCTCGCTCCAATCCGGCGCGGACGGCCATGAAGCCGGCGTGCGGGCCGCCGAACCCGAGGGGCACCCCGAACCGCTGCGCGGACCCGACGGCGACGTCGGCGCCCCACTCCCCTGGCGGCGTCAGCAGGGCGAGAGCGAGGGGGTCGGTGGTCACGGCGACCAGCCCGTCCTGGGCGTGCACCGTGTCGACAAGTTGACCTGGGTGAAACAGCCGGCCGGTGCTCCCCGGATAGGCGATGAGCACCCCGAAGCAGTCCCCGTCGAACCCGGCGGCGAGGTCGGCGGCGACGACGTCGATCCCGATCGGCTCCGCTCGCGTACGCAGGACCTCGAGCGTGTGAGGGTGGCATTCCGTGTCGACAATGAAGCGGCTACTTGTCGACTTAGCGCTACGCCGACAAAGCGTCATAGCCTCAGCAGCCGCAGTCGACTCATCGAGCAATGACGAGCCGGCGATCGCCAGGCCGGTCAGGTCCGAGATGACGGTCTGGAAGTTGAGCAGCGCCTCCAGCCGACCCTGGGAGATCTCAGGCTGGTACGGCGTGTACGCGGTGTACCAGCCCGGGTTCTCGAGGATGCCCCGCAGCAGGACCGGCGGGGTCACGGTGTCGTGCCACCCGAGGCCGATCATCGAGGTCATCACCCGGTTGCGGCCGGCGAGCGCTCGTAGCTCGGCAAGGACCTCGTCCTCCCCCGCTGCGGCCGGCACCGGGAGCTCGCCCGTGGTCCGGATGGCCCCCGGCAGGGCTGCGTCGGCGAGCTCCTCGATCGACCCGTAGCCGACAACGGCGAGCATCTTGGCGCGCTCGTCGGCCGCCGGTCCGATGTGCCGGTCAGCAAATCGTGAAGCGGCTGCGGCCGCCCCGCCGGCCGAGTCTGAGGGAACGATCGAGCCAGTCACGTGTGGAGCCTCCCGGACGCGAGTCACGCTGGGACACCGCCGGCGATCGCCGTCGGTGCGGGCTCCCCCTCTGTCCTTCCACCTGAAAGCTTCACCCGCGAGTCGATCTCGGGTTTGCCCCGTCGGTGAGGCGCCGTGGCGCCTGCTCTCCAGAGTGCCCTGCCCGCGCGGTCCGTCGGCCTGAGAGGTTCCGGGGAGGTTGCTCCTTCGGCGCCCCGGACTGGCATGCCGGGGTCTCTCCCACGCGGGTGAATCAGGCAGTGACGACGCTATCAGCGGGCGGTGCCGCCCGCTGATGCCACGCCGAGGGCGCAGCCGACTCGTGCCCGAAATGTCCGAAAGTCGAGGGCTCTCAGAAGCCCCTAGCGGCCCGTTCGACTAGGTGCCGGTGCGGCGACTGCGGCGAGCCGCCAACTCGTCGCCAGCGACCGGTACAGGCCCGGCGGCGGGCTCCGCGGACTCGGAGGGAAGCTCGGCAAGGCTGCCGGCCACTTCGCCGATCACCCGTCCGACCGCGATGCCGAAAACGCCCTGGCCACCCTGGACCAGGTCGACGACCTCGTCCGGTGAGGTGCAGGCGTAGACCGTGGTGCCGTCACTCATCAGGGTGATCCCGGTGAGGTCGGCCTCGCCCGAGTCACGGAGGTGGTTCACGGCGAGCCGGATGTTCTGCAGCGAGACTCCGGTGTCCAGCAGCCGCTTGACCACCTTGAGCAGCAGGATGTCCCGGAACGAGTACAGCCGCTGGCTGCCGGAGCCGGCGGCCGGACGGATCGTCGGCTCGACGAGGCCGGTCCGCGCCCAGTAGTCGAGCTGACGGTAGGTGATCCCGGCAACCGTGCAGGCCGTCGGCCCCCGGTAGCCGATCGGCGGTCCGCCGGCCTGCTCCTTGCCGAACAGCGCGGTCTGGACGCCGTCAGCGGCGCTCTGCCCGTGCGAACCGGGCCCGCCCGACTTTGGTGTCACCGTGTCCTCCGACCTCCAGGCGATGGGGCGACGCCGATGTGGGCGGTCGGCGTCGGGGAAACCCCATCCATGGAATTTCGCGCTTGACGGTAAGCAGCACGCCTGTGCGGGTCAATGACGGATGTCGGCGAGTCCTTGACCTCAATCCATAGTCGAGACTCTCTATTACGAGTCCGTCTCGAAGTCCTCGGGAGATATCTGGTCCAGGAACTCGCGGAACCGCTCGACCTCGGTTTCTTGCTCGTCGGCGATCGCGATGCCGGCAGTGTCAAGGACCGCTTCCTCGGCGTAGATCGTGGCGCCGGCCCGGATCGCCAGCGCAATCGCGTCAGAGGGGCGGGCCGAGACCGAGGTCCCGTCAGCGAACCGCAGATCGGCGTAGTACACGCCGTCGCGCAGGTCGGTGATCAGGACCGCGTCGAGCTTGGCTCGCAGCGCCTCGAGGACATCCTTGAGCAGGTCGTGGGTGAGGGGCCGGGCCGGGACGATGCCCTGCTGGGCGAAGGCGATCGCTGTCGCCTCGACAGCGCCGATCCAGATCGGGAGGTAACGGTCGCCGGTCGACTCCTTGAGCAGCACGATCGGCTGGTTTCCGGGGAGCTCGACGCGCACCCCGACGACCGTGAGCTCATTCACCAGGTGACTCCGCTCGCCGCGTCAATCGTGTCTCGCGAAGGTATCCCGGGCGCGGCGGCAGCGTCGAACCGGCGTCTGGTCAGCCGCCGAGCTGAGGCCGCAAGCCGGCCCGCACGAGGGTGGCATGCAGCCGTACGGACAGGCTCGCCAGCTCCCGGGCGACCTCGTCGGCCCGGCCGCGCGCTTCGGGGTTGCGCTGTCGCACAAGGGGGGCGACGACCTGCTCGACCAGCCCGAGCTCACGCTCGGCTGTCGTTCGGAACGCTCGCAGGTGCCGCGGTTCCAAGCCGAATCGGCGCATTGCTGCGACGGTCTTCGCGATCACGAGCGCATCGCCGTCGTAGTGCCCGCCCGGCCGCGGCCCGATGAGGCCGAAGGTCTCGATCTGGTCGAGCTCGTGCGGCTCCAAGCCGGCAGCGTCGATCAGCTCCTTGCGGGACAGTCGCAGCTCGGAGGGCTCCGGCAGGAAGTCCGACGCCTTGGGCAGGCCGTCCGGGTCACCCGCTCCGGCCGGTATCTGCGGCGCGGTCTGACCAGGAACGGCCGACGGCTCGAGACCGCGGTCGAGGGCCTCGAGCTGCCCCTTGATGACCCGCAACGGCAGGTACTGGTCGCGTTGAGCGGCCAGCACGTAACGCAGCCGGACGACGTCGTCGCGGGAGAACTTGCGATACCCCGACGAGGTACGTTGCGGGGCGATCAGCCCCTCGCCCTCGAGAAACCTGATCTTCGAGATCGTGACGTCGGGAAACTCCCCGCGAAGCTGGCCGAGCACCTCGCCGATGCTCATGAACGCATGGCCTCCGGCCCCGTGAGTAGAGCCTCCGGCCCCGTGAGTAGAGCCTCCGGCCCCGCTCGACGGCTGGGTCACGGCGTACCTCCCGCGACACTGGTGAAGAAGAGCAGCCGGAACTTGCCGATCTGGACCTCGTCGCCGTTGCCCAGCGTCGCCGTCTCGATCCGCTCCCGGTTCAGGTAGGTGCCGTTGAGGCTCCCGGCGTCGGTGACGGTGTAGCCGCCCGCCGTTCGGGTGAAGGTCGCGTGCTTGCGCGAGACCGTGACGTCGTCCAGGAAGATGTCGCTGTCCGGCTGGCGGCCGGCTGTCGTGACCTCCTGGTCGAGCAGGAAGCGGCTCCCGGCGTTGGGACCGCGCTGGACGACGAGGAGCGCGAAGCCTGTCGGGAGCTCGTCGATGATGTCTGCGGCTTCGCCGTCGAGATCATCGACGTCCACCCCCGACAGCGCGAGGGTGCTGGTCTGGTCGGCCGCCCCCGCCGACGTCGCTGGGCCGCCGCCGAGCTGCCGTCCGCAGCGGGCGCAGAACCGCGCGTCCTCGGCGTTCTGATGTCCGCATTGATCGCAGAACACGCTGGGCATCACTCGCCTACTTCCGGATCTGTTCAACCTCAACCACAGGTGGAGGGCTTCAAACCGTACGGCGCTGCCCGGACAGCGTCAACCGCCATCGGGTCGAGGTGCAGAACGCCCGAAGGGGCAGCGCCTGCGGTGGCGCTCAGGACGCGCTGTCGACCAGCGTCTGGTAGGCCGCAGCGTCGAGCAGCCCCTCGGTGTCGGTCGCCGCAGTGGGCCGGATCACGACGAGCCAGCCGCCGCCGTAGGTGTCGCTGTTGATCAACTCCGGCCGGCCTTCGAGGTCGTCGTTGCGCGCGACAACCTCGCCCGCGATCGGGGCGTAGATCTCCGAGACGCTCTTGGTCGACTCGACCTCGCCGAGCACGCCACCCGCAGCGACGGTGGTGCCGACGGCGGGCAGCGAGACGAAGACGATGTCGCCGAGCTGCTCCTGGGCGTAGTCGGTGATTCCGATCCGGATCGTGCCGTCGTCCTCACGCCGCGCCCACTCGTGCTCGGCGGTGTAGCTCAGCTCCTCGGGTACCACGGGCGCTCCCTGATCAGTGGGCGTTGATGCTGGCGGGAGCCTATGCCGTCGCGCTTGGCCGGCTCGCGGGGGTCACGCCGTCGACGGCCCGGGCCGCGACGAGGAGGCGGCGCTCGTAGACCAGGTACAGCGCCCCGGTCCAGACGTAGAGCGCGGCGCCCCAACCCGCGAATCCCCATGCAAGCGGCCGCACCACGTGGTCGAGCGTGGTCGAGCCGACCGAGAGCAGGAGCAACGGGAAGGCGTACATGAGGTTCAGCGCTGCGGCCTTGCCGAGGAACGTCACCGCCGGCGGGCCGATCCCGGCGCGGTTGAGCACCACGAGGGCGATCGCGAGCGCCACCTCGCGGCCAGCCAGGATGAGCGTGAGCCACAGCGGGATGATCGAGCGGTCGGTGAGCACGGCGAGCGTGGCGAGGATGTAGAGCCGGTCAGCCGCCGGATCCAGCAGCTCCCCCAGCCTGCTCATCAGGTTGAACGTGCGGGCGATCTTGCCGTCTGCATAGTCGGTGAAGCCCGCGACCATCAGGACGATCACGGCCCAGCCGTCGGCTTTGGGTCCCAACGCGAGCCAGCAGAACAGCGGTACGCCGGCTAGGCGCAGCATCGAGAGGATGTTCGGGATGGTCCACACGCGGCCTAGACCGGGCGCCGGTGGTGTGGTCACGGCCGGAGTCTAGAAACGATCCCGCGTCGGAACGCTGGTACATCGAAAACCAATAGCCCGAACCTGCAAAACGCAGGTCCGGGCTATTCCGATGTCCCGAGACATCACACAGTCGGGCTGACAGGATTTGAACCTGCGACCCCTGGTCCCCCAGACCAGTGCGCTAGCCAAACTGCGCCACAGCCCGCGGCGCGGGTGAGTCTAGCGAGGCTCAGCCTGGGTAGCCGGGTTGGGAAGTCGGTACGCGGCGTACCTGCGCAGGGAGATGCCCGCGCGGCCTTCGACTTTGGCGATCGGAATCAGGTAGATCGACTGGTCGAAGGTCACGCATGCGAAGTAGTCGATCTCCTCGGCCGTGTAGCGGGCACGCCGGTGGCCAGCCTGCGCTGTCGCGCAATACTCCTTCCGAGAGATGCCGCAGTACGACGAGCCAGACATGACCGTCTTTACCTGGATTCGCTTCGGCCCCGTCCGCACGAAATCGCCGATCAGGTCATACGCGACCCCTTCGGGTGCGAAGCTCACCGGCACTCCGGCCATCGTCAACGCCGCCGCCACCAAATATGGCCCCGCGTGACGCAGCTGCTCGGGGCGCGGAGCCAGCTCTGCGACCATGTCAGACGGCGGCGTCGTGGTGCGGCGCAGTCCGCTCACGTCAATGTCTTGGAGCTCGCAATGTCGGCGAACTGCCGCGCGGGCTGAGCCGGAACCTGGCGCGAATCCGAGCCGCTCCAGCGCTTCCGGCCACGATGGCGAGCTCCGAATGATGTCCGCAACCGGCTTGCCGTCCAACGTCGAGCGATGGAAGTGGCCATAGTCGATACCGAGCTCGTCACAGATCTCCCGGAGAACCCGTCCGGTGCGCGACGTCGTGAACCCCAACGCCCGCATCACCCCCCGCCACGATCGCTGTGCAGCGACCGCTTCGCACAGCACCTCGACTGACACCGGTCGGGCCAGGCCGGGGCGAGGTGCAACGACCGCAGGTTCGAGAGGCATGTGCGCTGGGATACCGACTGGCAGCGACGAAATCGCGCGCTGCCGTCTCAGCGGGGCTTCTTGGCGCCTTTCTCGCGCGCTTTGACCGCAAGCTCGATAGGGGTGCCGTCGAAGCCGAACTGCTCCCGGAGCCTTCGCTCGAGAAAACGCCGGTACGACGCCTCCAGCGGCCCAGATGTGAACAGCACGAACCGCGGCGGCGCCGTACCCGGCTGGGTCGCGAACAGGATCTTCGGCTGTTTGCCGCCCCGGACCGGCGGCGGGGTAGCCGCGACCACCGCGGACAGGAACGCGTTGAGCTCGCTGGTCCCGATGCGCTTGTGCCAGCTCTCCAGGGCGCTGCGCATCGCGGGGGCGATCCGCTTGATCCCGCGGCCGGTCCGGGCCGAGATCGCAAGCTGCGCGGCCCAGCCGAACCGTGCCAGCTCCCGCTCGATCTCCCGGTCGAGCCGCTCACGGCGGTCCTCGTCCATCAGGTCCCACTTGTTGAGCAGGATCACCATCGCGCGACCTGCCTCGGCGACGGTGTCGGCCACCCGCAGGTCCTGGTCGCTGATCGTCTCGGAGACGTCGAGCAGAAGCAGTACGACGTCGGCCGCCTCGATCGCCGAAGCCGTTCGCAGGCTCGAGTAGTACTCCGCGCCGGACGCTTCCTTCACGCGTCGGCGCAAGCCTGCGGTGTCGACAAAGCGCCATGTCTCCCCATCGACTTCTACAAGCGAGTCGACGGGGTCTCGGGTGGTCCCGGCTGTGGCGTCGACGAGCGCGCGATCAGAGCCGGTGAGCTGGTTGAGCAGACTCGACTTGCCGACGTTCGGCCGGCCGGCCAGGGCGACCCGCGGGATCGGGTCAGCCGCTGCGACCGCCGTACGTTCGGGCAGCTTCGCCACCAGCTCGTCCAGCAGGTCGCCGCTGCCCCGGCCGTGCAGCGCGCTCACCGGCAACGGCTCCCCCAGCCCGAGGCTCCACAGCGAGGCGGCCTCGGACTCCATCGCTGCCGAGTCGACCTTGTTGGCCGCCACGACGACCGGACGCTTGCTGCGCTGCAGGACCTTCGCAACGGCGAGATCGGTGTCCGTGGCCCCGACCGTGGCGTCGACGACGAGGATCACCACGTCGGCGGCGTCGATGGCGAGCTCGGCGGCGGCCGCGATCCGGGCTGCCATGCCCCTGGCGTCCGGCTCCCAGCCCCCGGTGTCGACGACCGTGAAGTCCCGCCCGGCCCACTGCGCCTCGTACATGACGCGGTCTCGCGTCACACCAGGCACATCCTCCACAACCGCCTCACGCCGTCCGAGGACCCGGTTCACCAGGGTTGACTTCCCCACGTTCGGCCGGCCGATCACCGCGACGATCGGCAATGTCGATGCATCCGCCCCGCCGCCGTCCGCGCCGCTCATGGCCGGCGCGCTGTCGAGGTCGAGGCGTCGACCTCAGCGAGGTGCTCGAGGAGGCGCTGGCGGATCTGTTCGGCCGCGTCGGCGATGGTGGCCCGAACCCGCGGGTCACCGGGGACGTCGAGCGTGAACGGCTGCCCGAATACGACCTGGATCGGCGCTCTGAACTTGGGCAGCGCCTTGCCCTTGGGCAGCGCCGCGGCCGTCCCCGTGCAGACCACGGGAACGATCGGACAGCGAGCATGCAGTGCGATGTAGCCGATGCCGTGCTGGATGCTCGCGAGCTCGCCGGAGCCACGCGTGCCCTCGGGAAAGACGCCCAGCACGCCCCGGCCCTCCAGCACGCTCAGGCCGGCCTTCAGGTTGGTCCGGTCTGGGGTCCCGCGGTGGATCGGGATCTGACGTGCGAATGCCAACACCTGGCGGAGCGGCCCCTTGTAGAGCTCCGACTTGGCGAGGAACGAGGACGGCCGCGGCAGCATGATCATCACGATCGGACCGTCGAGAAAGCCCGAATGATTGCCGGCAAGCAGGACTGGCCCGTGACGAGGGATCCGATCCATCCCAACCAGCCTCAACCTGAAGTAGAGCCTCAGGATGAGTTGGGCGAGATGTCGCGCGATGAACAGCGGGATCGACTCGCGCGCCGGATCGTCGCGCCGGCGCGGCACTAGCCGGTCACCGCTTGCGCGAGCTCGACAACCCGTGCGATGACGCTGGCCGCATCCAGGTGGGTCGAGTCGATAACCACCGCGTCCGGTGCCTGCGTGAGCGGCGACGCGGCACGGGTGGAGTCTGCGGCGTCGCGTCTGGCGAGGTCAGCCTCGGTGTCCGTCACCGAGAGCGTCTCTGCGACATCGCCGTCCGCGTCCTGCAGCGCCCGCCGCTGCGCCCGCGCTGCCGGGTCGGCGATCAGGAAGACCTTGACGGCAGCGTCCGGCGCCACGGTGGTTCCGATGTCGCGTCCTTCGACCACGATCGCGCCCTCGCCGATGACCTCGCGTTGCCGGGCCACCATCGCGCTGCGGACCCCGGGAACTGCGCTCACCGCGCTCACGGCTGCCGTGACCTCAGCCCCGCGGACCGCAGCCGTGACGTCCGTGCCGTCCACCGTGATCGCCGGCGCAGCGGGGTCGGGCGTGATGTCCAGCTTTGCCTCGTTGGCAAGCGCCTCGAGATCGGCCGGGACGTCGAGCGCGACGCCTCGGTCGAGCGCGAGCCAGGTCACCGCCCGGTACATGGCGCCGGTGTCGAGGTAGCGCAGGCCCAGCCGCGTGGCGACCCCACGCGCGACCGTGGACTTGCCGGAGCCGGAAGGACCGTCGATCGCGACGACCAGATTGCGCCGCTGCACCGGACCTCCCGCTCCCCTGACGGCTTCGTCCCCGAAACCCGGGGCGAGTCTAGGCCGCGGGTTCGTTGCCGGTGGCGCTCCAGCCGCGCCGCGCGAGCGTGGTGATGAGCTGCTCCGAGCGACCCGGCGCCACGTCGAGGTCGATCAGGCCGATCGGCACTCCCGGCGAGTGGTCGATCCGGATGTCCTCGACGTTGACCTCGCTGGCCGCGGCGTCGGCCAGCAACCGCGCCAGCGCACCCGGCTCATCGGGCACGACCACGGACACGGTCGCCCAGCGAACCGGAGCCTGGCCGTGCTTGCCGGCGAGCATCTGCCTGCCCTGACGCCCTCGCTCCACCAGGGCCCGTACGGCGTCGGCCGGCGGCTCTCCCATCCCGAGGCCCTCGCGGAGCGCCACGAGCGGCGCCAGCACGGCGTCGAGCGCCGCGGCGACACCCTCCGGGTTCGCTGCGACGATCTCCGCCCACAGGAACGGGTCGCTGTCGGCAATCCGCGACGTGTCACGCAGGCCGGAGCCCGCCAGGGCCACATCGTCGGGGTCGAGGCCCACGAGCGCCGCGGCGAGCGCCGAGGCGACGAGCTGCGGCGCGTGCGACAGCCGAGCGAGCAGGGCGTCGTGGTCGGCGGCCGCCATCCGGCTGACCCGGGCGCCGCACGCCGTCGCGAGCGCCTCGACCGCGGCAGCCGAGGACTCCTCCGAAGCCGGGGTCGGGCACACCACCCAGGGCCGATCCTGGAACAGGTCGCCGGCCGCGTGATGCGGACCCGAACGCTCTCTGCCGGCGATGGGATGGCTTCCGATGAAACCACCCCACCCGCCGATCAGAGCCTCGACCTCTAGTTGAGGTTGGAGTTGGACACTGCATACGTGGGTGATAGTCCGAGCTAGCCCTGACCGCTGCAAGCGCTGGATCTCGCCTGCGAGGACGGCCGGTGGCAAGCCCACGACGGCGAGGTCCACGGGCGTGCTGCCGTCCCAGGGCTCGCCAGCTCCGATCTCCACCGCGACGGCCAGCCGGTCCGGGTCGCGGTTGGCGAGGACGACGTCGTAGCCGGCGGCTCGGGCGGCAAGTCCGACCGACGTACCGATCAGACCGGTCCCGACGATGAGCAGCCGCTCACCTGCCGAGCTGCCCTGCCCGCCTGGCTCCGACACCGGTCAGTCCCGCGGCAGGTCGGTACGCAGCGCGTGGGCGCCGCGCAGGTAGACGTGGCGGGCCTCGGCGCGGGTGAAGTCGGCCTCGACGAAGGCCATCAGGCGGATCACTCTGGGCATCGCGCCGGGCACGGCGATCTCGGAGGCGCAAAGGAACGGCACGTCGGTGATTCCGATCGTGCGGGCCGCGTAGGCGGGGAACTCCGCCACCAGGTCGGGCGTCGTGGTGAACAGGATGCTGACCAGGTCGTCATCGGTCAGGCCATTGCGGTCCAGGACCGTCCGGACGAGCTCCGCCGTGGCCTCGACGATCGCCTCCCGATCATCGACCTCGACCTGGGTCGCGCCCCGCAGCGCGCGCAACGCCATCCGTCCTCCATTGCGGTCAGCCCGTACACGTTTCAGGTTCAGCCCACTACACGTTTCAGGTTCAGCCCACTACACGTTTCAGCCCGCGACACGCATGTCACATGCGTGTCGCGGATCACAACACCGATGTGACACCGGGGTCGCAAATCACGACACCTATGTGACATGCGATCACCGCGTCACGACGCTCATGTGACATACGAGCATGCCATCGGCGCCGCGGTGGGCAGCGGCACGCGCACACTCCGGATGGTCGCCGCCGTAAGGGCGGGTTTTGGTGGTCCGACCCGCCGCTCGACACTGGCCGGCCGCCGGACAACTGGCCGGCCGCCGGACAACCGACCCGCTGCCGGACGACCAACTCGCCGCTCGACACTGGCCGGCCGCCGGACAGCCGTCCCGCACAGCCCGACAGCGGGAGAACGACAACACGATCTCACGTCTTGCCCACTTGCCGCTATGCCGACATATCGACGTCGCGATAGAGAGATTGAATCTCTTGTTGCCCCAAGTAGCGGCGCTTGCCCGCCTTGAGATCACCCAGTCTGATCGGGCCGACTGCGGTCCGGACCAGCCTGGTGACCGGGAAGTCGAGCGCGGCGAGCGCCCGGCGGACCACGTGTTTGCGGCCCTCGTGGAGACTCACCTCCACCACGGAGCGGCCTGCGACCGCCTCCAGGACGCGGGCTGCGTCGGCCTTCACCGGCCCGTCCTCGAGCTCCACGCCGGCCTTCAGAGCCCGCTCCAAGCCCCGGCCCGCAGACCCTTCGACCTCGACCAGGTAGGTCTTCGTGACCCCGAACGACGGGTGCGTCAGCCGGTGCGACAACGCCCCGTCGTTGGTCAGCAGGAGCAGCCCTTCGCTGTCCGCGTCGAGCCGGCCGACGTGGTGCAGCGGGGCCGAGATGTCGGCGACGAGATCCCCGACGCAGGGCCGCCCGCGTTCGTCGGACATCGTCGACAGCATCCCCCGGGGCTTGTGCAGGGCCACGTAGGTCAGCCCGCTGGCCGTCGGGATCCGGGACCCGTCGACGACGGTGACGTCTCGCTCCGGGTCGATCCGCAGCCCCAGCTGAGCCCGGCGGCCGTTCACGGTGACCCGGCCCGCCGCAATCAGCTCCTCGCAGGCTCGCCGGCTCCCGAGGCCCGCAGCCGCGAGGACCTTCTGCAGCCGAATCCCGCCGTCTTCAGATCCCGCCCGACCGCCCCGCTCAGCCGGCCGCGGCATCGTCGTCGAGTGCCGTGTGGTCGGGGAGGTAGTCCGCGAGCGGCGGCAGCTCCTCGGTCGTGCCCAGGCCCAGCCGCTCGAGGAAGTGCTCGGTCGTGCCGTAGAGGATCGCGCCGGTCTCTCGTTCGATGCCGACCTCTGCGATCAGCCCGCGCGTGAGCAGCGTCCGGATCACCGCGTCGACGTTGACTCCGCGCACGGCGGCGACTCGGGAGCGGCTGGTGGGCTGGCGGTAGGCGATGACCGCGAGGGTCTCCAGCGCCGCCTGGCTGAGCTTCGCGGGCTGGCCGTCGCGCACGAAGCGCTCGACGTACGGCGCACAGTCCGCTCGGGTGTAGAGCCGCCACCCGCCGGCGATTCCCCGCAGCTCGAAGCCGCGCCCGGCCTCGTCGTACTCCGTGGCGAGCTCGGCGAGCGTCGCCGCGACCTCCTCGCGGGGCCGCTCGAGCACCTGGGCCAGCAGGCCCTCGTCGACCGGCTCATCCACGACGAGCAGGATCGCCTCGAGCGCCGCGCGCAGCGGCGGCAGCTCGCCGGTCCCGGGTACGTCGGCCATGCTCTCGAACTCCTGGGGGTCGGTCTCCAGCTCAGGCATCGGCGTCAACTGCCTCCGACTCCGCGTCGGTCGTCGAGCTCGGCTCGCCTTCGTACGTCGAGCTCGGCTCGCCTTCGTACGTCGAGCTCTGCTCGCCTTCGTACGTCGAGCTCTGCTCGCCCTCGCCTTCGTACTCAGCGTCGACGTCGCCGACCCGCTCCGAGGTCCAGGCTTCGCCGGCCACCCAGCGCACGTGAAGCTCACCGAGCGGCGTGACCTGGTCGAACGCGACGGCGCCTTCCCGGTAGAGCTCGAGGACGGCCAGGAACCGCCCGACGACCGTCATCGTGTCCGGGCAGTCGGCGACGAGGGCCCGGAAGGTCGAGGCGCCGGCACCGCGCAGGCGCTCAGCGAGGATCGCCGCCTGCTCGCGCACGCTCACAAGGGGTGCGTGGAGGTGGCCGATGTCCACGACCGGCACCGGGCGCGGGGTCATCGCCCGAGCCGCGAGCTCGGCGAACTCCGCCGGCGTCACGCCGAGCTGGACCTCCGGCATCAGGCCGACGAACTGGGCCTCCATGGGCACCAGGCGCGGGAAGCGTTGCGAAGCGCTGTCCATGAGGACCCGCATCACGCTCACGACGTCCTTGTAGGCGCGGTACTGGAGCAGGCGCGCGAACAGCAGATCCCGGGCTTCGAGGAGCGCGAGGTCCTCCTCGTCGGCCTCGGCCGAGGGCAGCAGGCGGGCAACCTTGAGGTCGAGCAGCGTGGCGGCGACGACCAGGAACTCGCTGGCGGTGTTGAGGTCCCAGTCGTCACCGTGGCTGCGGATGTAGCCGACGAACTCGTCGGTGACCTTCGCGAGCGCGACGAGCGTGACGTCCAGGCGGCGCTTCGCGATCAGCGAGAGCAGCAGGTCGAACGGGCCCTCGAAGACGTCGAGGTGGACCTCGAAACCGCTCTTGCCGAGCGCGTTGACCTCGGTGCCGCCCGGCGCTACGACGGGCGCTGCGGGGGGTGGGAGGGCCATCGGTCGACGGTAGCCCAGCACCCGCGGGCCGCCGGGAGTGTCGCGCGGCGTGTCTAGATCGCGTGGATGATCGAGTTGCTGATCGTCGTCACCAGGACCAGCAGGAGCGGGCCGTCGCCGGCCAGCGGGACCAGGAACAGCACCAGCAACGCGACGATCCCCCAGTGCTCCTCGAGCATTCGGTACGCCAGCTGGCGGGCCCCCGGCGTACGCGGCAAGACGGTCCAGACCGCCACGCCGGTCGGCAGCGGCGGGATCGGGACCAGGCTGAGGATCGCCACGGTGAGGTTCTCGATGCCGAACCCGAGCGCGACCTTCTGACCGAACGTGTCCGCGGCGCCGGTGAAGCCGTGCAGCACCGGGTAGGAGTCGACGAAGGGCAGGATCGCCCGGCTGGTCAGCGCGACGTAGACCCCGAGGCCGGCCACGGCGAGCAGCGCAGGAACCACCAGGGAGATGGCGGCGACCGTCCAGAGCTGGCGGTGCTGGCTGCGGCCGAACCCGCGACGTACCTCCGGGCGGGGTCCCCATCCGGTGCCGGCGAGGAGCGCTGCCACGGCGCCGTACGGGTCCAGCCACGCCTTTGGGTGCCAAAACGGGGTCGGATATCGCGAATTGCGGTCTAACAGCCGTGTAGCGCCGCTCAGCGCGACCATGCCTACGGCGAAGCCGAGGACCAGGCCCAGGAAGACCGCAGGTTGACGTAATGCGAAAAGCACGAGGACTCCCCCGGCCGGTTACCCGGTCCTACCGGCCGCGCAGCCGGCGGACGAGGATGCTCTGCTCGCCCTTCGACTCCAGGTCGGCGAGCACGACGGCGAGCGCCTCCCGGACGATCCGGCCGCGGTCGACTGCCAGCGCGTGCTCGGCCCGCAGCACCAGGCGGGCGTGCTCGAGGTCGACGAGCTCGCTCGGCGAGACGTAGACGGTGATCTTCTCCTCGTGGCGCTGCCGACCTGAGGGCCGGCGCGGGCCGCTCGGACGGACGCTGGCGACCGCAGGCGCGGAGACCGCCGGGCGATCGACCACCTCGGTCGCCGTCGCGGCGCTCCCGGTGAGCGGCAGCTGGCTGGGCTCGGCATCGATGTCCTCGGACGGACGCTGAACGGAGCCGGTCGAGCGGAACAGCTCGTCCGCTCCCGGCAGGGCTACGCGGCGAGGCATCGCGCGACCACCTCTCTGGCCAGGTCCCGGTAGGCGTTGGCGCCCACCGAAGACGAGGCGAACGTCGTGATCGGCTCTCCCGCGACGGTCGTCTCGGGGAAACGGACGGTGCGGTTGATGACCGTGTGAAAGACCTTGTCGCCGAAGGCCTGAACCACCCGGCCGAGGACCTCGCGGCCGTGTAGCGTGCGGCTGTCGTACATGGTGGCGAGGATCCCTTCAAGTTCTAGTTGAGGGTTAAGCCTCTCGCTGACCTTCTCTATAGTTTGGATCAACAGTGCGACGCCTCGCAGGGAGAAGTACTCGCACTCCAGGGGAATGATGACGCCGTCCGCGGCGGTGAGCGCGTTGATCGTCAGCAGGCCGAGGGACGGCTGGCAGTCGATGAGGATGACGTCGTAGTCGTCGACCAAAGGCTCCAGGATCCGCTTGAGAGTCTGCTCTCGGGCGACCTCCCCCACGAGCTGCACCTCGGCAGCGGACAGGTCGATGTTGCTCGGTAGCAGGTCCATGCCGGCGTTGGTCTTGAGCAGGACGTCGTCCGCGGAGACCGACCGCTCCATCAGTGCGTTGTAGATCGTCTGGTCGAGCTCGAGCGGGTTCACGCCAAGGCCGACCGAGAGGGCGCCCTGCGGGTCGAAGTCGACGAGCAGCACCTTCCGACCGAACTCGGTGAGCGCCGCGCCGAGGTTGATCGTCGTCGTGGTCTTGCCGACGCCGCCCTTCTGGTTGCACAGCGCAAGGATCACAGCCGGACCGTGCTCGTGGATCGGCTTCGGGTCGCGCAGCCTTGGCAGCGGTCGTCCGGTCGGACCGAGCTCTCGTTGCGGACGACTTTTGGGGGAAGTCGACATATCGTCCTCTCGACAAGTTGCTCAACCGATAGCGCGATTTCTCGCGAAGCGGTTTCAGCGACGAATCGGGAACCTAGTCCGCACTGCCGATCTTTGCAACTCGCCCAAAAGCGGACACAGGGGCTGACGGCAGTAACATCCGTCACACCAGTGACGGGTTCCCCACAGGCTCGCCTAGTCCCGCGCCCTCGGATGTGCTGTCGCGTAGACCTCGCGCAGCCGGTCGACCGTGACCAGTGTGTAGATCTGCGTCGTGGTGACGGAGGCATGTCCGAGCAGCTCCTGAACCACCCGGACGTCCGCGCCGCCATCCAGCAGATGGGTCGCGAAGGAGTGCCGAAGGCTGTGCGGACCGACCGTCGCCCGGACGCCCGCCCGGTCGGCGACCTCGCGCAGGATCGTCCAGGCACTCTGCCGCGACAACCGGCCGCCACGAAGGTTGAGGAACATGGCCGACCGGCCACTCCCCCGGCCGACCATCGCCGGGCGGCCCCGGATGAGGTATGCCTCGAGTGCCTGCCAGGCGTATGAGCCGACCGGGACGATCCGGTCCTTGCCACCCTTGCCGTGGAGCTTGACGACGCCCGAGTCGCGATCAAGGTCGTCGACGTCGAGCCCGACCGCCTCGCTCACCCGGGCACCGGTCCCGTAGAGGAACTCCAGCAGCGCCGCGTCGCGGGTCGCCTTCGGCGTGCCGTCGAAGGCAGCAGCTTCGAGCATCGCCAGCACGTCGTCGACCGGCAGCGCATGCGGAAGTCGCCGTGGCGGCGTCGGCGGCCGCACCGCCGCGGCCGGGTCGGCGTCCGTGATGCCCTCGCGAGCGGCAAACCGGTGCATCCCGCGTACGGCGACCACGGCGCGCGCCGCGGAGGAGGCGGCGACGGCCGGACGGCCCGGTCCACCGGCACGGAGCTCCGCGAGGAAACCGGCGACGTCCCGCTCGCTGATCTCGGCCACCTCGCTCACCTGTCGCCCAGAGAGGTACGCCGAGTAGCGAGCGAGATCTCGGCGATACGCATTCGTGCTGTTTGGGCTCAACCCCCGCTCGACCTTTAGGTGGTCGAGGAACATCTGCGCCAACTCAGACGGGCGCATGTCCCACCGTGCTCAGCCCAGCACCTCGGTCAGCGAGCGATGCGGAAGCCCGTGCGCGTCGGCTACCGGGGTGCAGACGACCTCGCCGGCGACGACATTCACCCCGGCTGCGAGAGCAGAGTCGTCACGAGCAGCCTGCCGCCACCCACTCGCCGCGATCCGCTCGGCGTACGGGAGCGTCACGTTCGTCAGCGCGAAGGTCGACGTGTGCGGGACCGCACCCGGCATGTTGGCCACGCAGTAGAAGACAGCGTCATGAACCTTGAACGTCGGATGGGAGTGGGTCGTCGGCCGGGTCGACTCGAAGCAACCGCCCTGGTCGACCGCGATGTCCACGAGGACGGCGCCCGGTTTCATCCGAGCCACCAGGTCGTCGGTGACAAGCGTCGGAGCCTTGGCGCCCGGCACCAGGACGGCGCCGATCACCAGATCGGCGTCGAGGCAGGCGCGCTCGACCTCGTAGGCGTTCGACGCGACGGTCTGCAGGTGGCCCTGGTAGATGCGGTCCGACTGCCGGAGCTTGTCGATGTTCTTGTCGAGCAGGAGGACCTCGGCCTGCATGCCGAGTGCGATCGCCGCGGCGTTCATGCCGGATACGCCCGCCCCGAGCACGACCACCTTCGCGGCGTACACCCCCGAGACCCCGCCCATCAGAACGCCACGCCCACCGCTCTCCCGCTGCAGGTGGTGGGCCCCGACCTGCGGAGCCATCCGGCCGGCAACCTCGCTCATCGGGGCGAGCAGGGGCAGCGAGCCGTCACGGAGCTGGACGGTCTCGTAGGCGATCGCGGTGATGCCCGAGGCAATGAGCGCCTTGGTGCACTCTTCGCTCGCCGCAAGGTGGAGATAGGTGAACAGGACCTGGTCTGCCCGCATCCGGTGGAACTCCTCGGCCACCGGCTCCTTCACCTTGCAGACCAGCTCCGCCTCGCCCCAGACGGAATCGGCATCCGGCAGGATCCGGGCGCCCGCCTCGACGTAGTCGGCGTCCGGGATCGAGGAGCCGACCCCGGCCTCGTGCTCGATGAGCACCTCATGACCCAGGCGGGTCAGCTCGTGGGCGCCAGCGGGTGTGATCGCGACCCGGAACTCGTTGTCCTTGACCTCGCGTGGGATGCCGACCTTCACCAAGCCAGCCTGTCACGCCAGCGCGGCGGAAGCGATGTGGCGTTGCATCGGCGTTTCGCGCCAAATCAGCGCTCTTTGCGGATGCAATGCCACATTGCTTTCTCGCGGGGGCGTTGGGCTTTCACGCGGGGGCGTTGGAGGAGCCCGGGTAGTCCGACATCTCAGGCCACGGTGCACCGGCCGGACGCAGCTCGGCGTACGACGTGCGGCTCGCCGCCGACACCGCCAGCACTCCCATGACTGCCAGCGGGTTGTGGACGCGGCCGGCGAGCACAGCGTCCACGGCCTCCGCGAGCGGCACCCACCGTGTTGGCATGTCGACTTCCTCGTGCTCGGCCTCGAACTTCGGCTCGGCCGATTCCCTCACCTCGCGTGCCAGGTAGATCCGCACCGCCTCGTCGGTCATGCCAGGTGAGGTGTAGGCATCGACGAGGACGTCCCAGCGCTGGGCCTCGAGGTGCGCCTCCTCGTAGAGCTCGCGCTTGGCGGCGACCACCGGATCCTCTTCGACCACGTCCAGCAGGCCGGCCGGGGGCTCCCAGAGCAGCCGACCGGTGGCGTGGCGGTACTGCTGCAGAAGCAGAACCCGCTCGTGGTCGTCCATCGCGATGATGCCGACCGCGCCCGGGTGCACCACGACGTCGCGGGTCGCCGTGCCGCCGTCCGGCATCGCGACCTGGTCGGTCCGTACGTCGATCACGCGGGCGGACCGGAACGGCACGGTTGAGCTGATCGTGCGGTACGTCGAGGTGGGCTGGTCGGCGAGGTCACTCACCCCGCCGACGCTATGACGCGATCCCTATGAGGCGACGCTCGGGAGCCGAATCGTGCCGACCTCGGCCTGCGCGTCGCTGGCCCGCGCGAGCGCCGCCGCGACGAATCCGGCGAACAGTGGGTGGGCGCGCGTCGGGCGGGACTTGAACTCCGGGTGTGCCTGCGTCCCGACGAAGAACGGGTGAACGTCGCGCGGCAGCTCCCCGAACTCGACCAGCCGACCGTCGGGCGACAGGCCGGAGAACACGAACCCGGCGGCTTCGAGGCGGTCGCGGTAGTCGTTGGCCACCTCGTAGCGGTGGCGGTGACGCTCGGCGATGCGAGTCGCACCGTAGACCTCAGCCACGATCGAGCCTTCGAGCAGCTGCGCCGGGTAGGAACCGAGTCGCATCGTGCCGCCCATGTCCCGCTCGCCCGCGACCACGTCCAGCTGGTCAGCCATCGTGGCGATCACGGCGTGCGGCGTGTCCGCGTCGAACTCCGCGGAGTTTGCTCCCTGGAGGCCGGCGAGGTTGCGCGCCAC
This sequence comes from Mycobacteriales bacterium, assembly GCA_035547035.1. Taxonomy (GTDB): domain Bacteria; phylum Actinomycetota; class Actinomycetes; order JAFAQI01; family JAFAQI01; genus DASZTV01. The sequence continues at coordinate 71,287 of DASZVL010000068.1, forward strand.
GTCGATCACCATGCACTGCAGGCCCAGGCACAGGCCGAGCGTCGGGATCTGGTGTTCGCGCGCGTGGCGGACCGCGCCCAGCTTGCCCTCGATCCCCCGTACGCCGAACCCGCCCGGCACCAGCACGCCGTCAACCCCGTCGAGGGTCGCCGCCGCACCCTCCGGAGTCTCGCAGTCGTCGGAGGTCACCCACCGGATGTCGATCGCCGAGTCGTTGGCGGCACCCGCCGCACGCAGCGCCTCGGTCACGGACAGATAGGCGTCGGGCAGGTCGACGTACTTCCCGACCAGCGCGATCGTCACCCGATGCTTCGGCCGGTGGATCCGGCGCAGCAGGTCGTCCCACTCGGTCCAGTCGACGTCACGGAACGGCAGTCCCAGCCGCCGTACGACGTAGGCGTCGAGACCCTCACCGTGCAGCACCTTCGGGATGTCGTAGATCGACGCGGCATCCGGGGCGGACACGACCGCCTCGTTGTCCACGTCGCAGGTCTGCGCGATCTTGCGCTTCATGTTGTCCGGGATGGGCCGGTCAGAGCGGCAGACGATCGCGTCCGGCGTGATGCCGATCGAGCGCAGCGACTGCACGGAGTGCTGGGTCGGCTTGCTCTTCTGCTCACCCGATGGCGCAAGGTAGGGAACCAGCGACACGTGCAGGAAGAAGACCTTGTCGCGGCCGACCTCCTGACGGACCTGGCGAGCCGCCTCGAGGAAGGGCAAGGACTCGATGTCACCGACCGTGCCGCCGATCTCGGTGATGACGACGTCGACGTCGTCGCTCGCCATCGCGCGGATCCGGCCCTTGATCTCGTTGGTGATGTGCGGGATCACCTGAACGGTGTCGCCGAGATACTCCCCGCGCCGCTCCTTGGCGATGACGTCGGAGTAGACCTGGCCGGTCGTCACGTTGGCCGCGCCGTACAGCTCCTCGTCGAGGAACCGCTCGTAGTGGCCGATGTCGAGGTCCGTCTCGGCCCCGTCCTCGGTGACGAAGACCTCGCCGTGCTGGAACGGGTTCATCGTTCCGGGGTCGACGTTGAGATACGGGTCGAGCTTCTGCATCGTGACGCGCAGCCCGCGGGACTTCAGCAACCGGCCGAGGCTCGAGGCGGTGAGCCCCTTACCAAGGCTGGAGGCGACGCCTCCGGTGACGAACACATGGCGGACGGCATCGGTGTTGGTTCGACCCGTGCCGCCGCCGCTGGACCGATCCTGGGCGCCTCGACTCACGGAAGTTCACGGTAACACCACGCCGCGACAGCCGCGTGACGACGCGCCCCTGTCGGCCGTTTCCTCACGACGGCTCGAACACAGACCGGTACGTCGCGACGAGCGCCGCGATCGACTCCGCCACGGTGGGCCAGGTCGCCGCACGCTCCCGCCCGGCGGTGGCCATCCGCCCAGGCAGGTCGGCATCCCGGACCACGCGCATCACGGCTTCCTCGAGCGCCTTGGAGTCGCCGACCGGGACGAAGATCGCTGCGTCCCCGACGAGGTCGGGAAGCCCGCCGACCGGTGTCGTCACAAGCGGCACACCCGCCCGAAGCGCCTCCTGCGCCACGAGCGCGCGGGCCTCCCACGAGCTCGGCAGGGCCACCACGTCGGCCGCCGCCAGCAGGTCAGGAATGTCCGCTCGCGCCCCGAGCAGCTCGACCGGCGCACTCGTCGCCGAGATCCGGGCGCGAAGATCCGCCTCGTCCGGGCCCGACCCGGCGATCAGCACCAGCGGCCCGTCCGCGAGCCCACCCCACCGGGCGGCCGCGTCGATGAGGACGTCCAAGCGCTTCTGGGCCTGCAGCCGCCCGACCGCGAGGACCAGTGGCCGCGCCCCCACGCCCAGGGAGGCGCGCACCTCCTCGCGCGATCGAGTCGGGCCCGACAGCGGCGGCGCCGCGACGAATGTGTCCCGCGCATCGCGGGCACCCGCCGTACGGGCCGCGATCGTGAGGTCCGGTGAAGCACCGAGCGTCACGTCGGCGCGGCTCGCGGCGTAGCGCATCGCGGCCCGCTGCAGAGCTCCGCCGGCACCTTCGAGGAGCGGTGCGTTGTGCCACGTGACGACGACGGGCTTGGGGGTCGGCACACCGATCGGACGCCGGCCAGCTACTGCGAAGACGCCGGCGCGAATCCCGTGCGCGTGGACCAGATCGATGCCGCCCACCGCCAGGCGCAGCTCCTTTCGTGCCGTGGCTACGTGGCGGATCGACCCGACCGGGACGATGCCGGTCGCGACGTCGGTCGGCGGCGGGCCGATGGCCGCGAGTGAGACCGCGGGTCCGAGCAGCGTGACGTCGACATCGAGCCGGGGAAGCTGCTCTGCCAGCACCCGCACGTGCCGTGCGATCCCGCCGGTCACCTCGCCGACGACAAGAAGCAGCCGCAACGTTCGGTCAGACACGTCGCGCCCGCAGCCGTTGCAGCAGAGACCGGACAGTGGCGCGGTCGACCACTGCGGCAACTACGACGTAGAGGGCAAGGGTGGCGGCCCCGACGATCACCGCCGACGCCAGGTTTCTCGCCACACCATGAACGGTCAGCGGATGGGCGAGCAGCCAGCCGGAAAGGCCGGCCAGGCCGGCGCCTGCGACCCCCGCTGCCGCCGCTCGCCGCAGGCCGTCCAGGACGGATGCCCCTGCCGACCGAGCGACCGCGACCAGCAGCCAAACCCCGCTGACGGAGACACCGACCGACGTCCCGATGCCGATCGCGGCGACTGTCCAGGTCCGCGGCATGGCGCCGACGAGGAGGACGTCCAGGATGATCGCGATCAGCCAGCCGCCGAGCGCCGCCGTGGCCGGAGTGCGGTTGTTGCCTTGTGCGTAGAGGCTTCGCGACATCAACGCGACCAGCGCGTAACCGGGCAAGCCGATCGCGAACGTGATCAGAGCGCGAACCAGAACGTTCGGATCGGCGTGACCGGGTGCACCGAGGATCACGACCCGCGCGACCGGCGCGGCCGCGGCGGCCATGACTGCTGCAGCAGCGCCGACGACCACCAACATCACCCGTGCCGTCCTGGCAAGCGTCGCTGCGTAGGCCTCGCGCGCACCGGACTGCCAGGCCGCGCTCAGCCCGGGATAGGCACTGGTCGCGAGCGGCACAGCCGCGACGGCCCACGGCACCGTGAAGACCGTCCACGCGAGGTTGTACAGCACGACCGCGCCGTCGGTGCCGCGATCGTTGGCCAACCGGAGGACGACCGCCGTCGCGAGATCCTGGCTGCCCAGGACGAGCGCTCCGGACAGGGCCATGCGGCGGACCCGCGCCGCCACGCCGGGCGGGAAGTGATAGCTCGGCCGGAGCCGCAACCGGATCCGCACCGCCGGGAACAACATCGGCACGATCAGCGCGGCGACCCCAAGCGTCGTACCGACCGACAGCACGAGCTCGTGACTGCGCGACAACGTGGTCAGACCCGTCTCGTCGTGGGTCGCGACGGCTGCGAACACGCCGTAAGCCGCGATGACGACGAGGCTCGACACGAGCGGACCGAGTGCCGGGCCGAGGAAGCGGCGATGGCCCTGCAGGACCCCGATGAGTACGACCGCGACGGCGTAGATCACGACCTGCGGCATGAAGATCGCGAGCATTCGTGCACCAACGGCAACCTCGTCGGAGGCGGCGCAACCAGGGTGACCACTGCCTACTAGCAGTCGCATCAGCGGGTGGGTGAGAAAGACCCCGAGCAGCATCACCGGGACGAGCAGCGTCGCGGCCCACGTCAGCAGCGCCGACGCCGTGCGTCCCACGGTGTCGCGGTCGTCGTTCGCGGCCGCCGGTGCGATCAGCGGAACGACGAGGCTCGACAGCGCGCCGCCCGCCACGATGTCGAACACGATGTTCGGCACCGTGTTGGCCGTGAAGTAGGTGTCGCCGAGACAGCTCGGTCCGACCGTCCGCGCAAAGACGAGGACGCGGGCGAACCCGGCAGCACGAGCAAGCGCAGTGACAACGGCGATGAGAACCGCCGCGCGGGCGATCCCCGATCCCCCACCCATCGCCTGGGGGACATCGGCCACGGTTTCGTCGAGCGGACCCCCGTCGGCCACGTGTTACTTAGACCTGCCCAGCCGGTCGAGCCGATGCAGCACCGGGTTCGCCTCGATGACCGCGCTGAAGCTGGTCCGTTCGCTCGCGAGCGTCGCGCCCACCACAGCCGTCGCAGCGGCAAGCCGGGTCCGTCGAGACGGCCGCATCGCCAGTGACCAGCCGAGGGTCGCGCCCAGCGCCCCGGCACCACAGTCGCCGAGCATTGCCTGCTCGCGCACATCGGGCAGCAGTCCCGCCCCCGCTGCCCCGCCAGCCGCTGCCGCAGCGGCCCGGGCCGGTGCCGGGCCGACGCGGCTCAACAGCGCCGCTGCGCCACTGGTCACCTTCGCCGCGCGCCCCGGCCGCAGGTCGAAGAGGTTGACGAGGTTCGCGCTGCCGGCGACCAGAACGGTGCCGAGCGCGACATCGAGCGGTTTGCGGGACGCCCGCGCGGACGTCAGTGCTGCAACTCCGGCCATCGCCGTGAGCTTGACCAGACCGGTGGTGACCCGCCCGTTGCGCAAGGCTGAGAGGTGCCCCCGCAGGCCCCTCGCGTGGCTGTCGCCGTACCGGTCGTCGTACGCACCGACGAGGCCGATCGTCGACACCGCCAGCAGTGCGGCACGCCGCGGCGCCGGAACAGCGGCGGCGAGACCGAGCGCGGTGCCGGCCGCCACCGCGGGTCCGAGCAGCAGGCTGACCTCGCGGTCGCGGAAGTTGCGCCGGGTCCAGGCCGGATCGGCCGCCACCGGTGACTGCTGCATCCACCACCAGGCTGCCGCCGTCCCACCGGCTGCGATCCATCCGGCCGCCCGGATTCGGCCGCTACGACGACGGCTCACGGTGCCGGACTCTGGCTCGGCAGTGGCGGCGACTGCGACTCGCCATAGGTTCCGATCGCTCCGCCCGGCGCCGCGGCGAGCGCAAGCACCGTTGCGACCCTGCCGATCGCCGTGTCGTCGGAGTCGACGGTCGACACGGACTTCATCAGGCCGGAGTCCGCCCGCATCGCCGCGAGCGGGCCCCCGCTGGACGGGTCCGCGCTCACCGTCGGACCGGCAACCACGAGGCCGCTCGACCAGTGCCGAAGCGATCTGGCCAGCGCGATGAGGTCGTTGTCGCGAGTGGTCGCGACCGACGAGCTCTCCGGGTTGCCGCCGAGCGGCACCAGCAGAACGGCCACGTCGGCCGCCCGAACCGGCATCTGACCGGAGATCGAGATCATCTTGCCGTCGGTCAACGTGCTGAGGACCGTCTCGGTCCGGCGCGGTGACGCCAACCGAACACCGGGACGGGTGAGGAGCACTCGCGCGAGCTCGCCACCCGCCTGCGAGGCACCGTTCGCGTGAGGCAGCGACCGGGTTCCGGCCAGCTGCAACGCAAGCTGGCCCCACGTCGCGTCCTGCTGCGGATCCGTGAAGCCGTCCGCCAGCCTGATGTCTGCCGTCACGACCGCGCCGGCAGAGCGCAGCGTGGACGTCAGCGCGTTGCGGGCCCCGCTGTCGACACCCGGGGCGGACACAACCGCGACATCCGCGCCGACCAGCTTGCCCGCAACCGCGTAGGGCTCGACCGAGGTCTCGAAGTCCTGCGCCTGCTTGAGCTCGGCGTTCGCCTGGTCGTTCGCACTCTGCAGCGTGTGGTTGCGCGCGATGACGCTGTCGGCCTGCTGCCGCAGGTTGTGCGTCACCGTGCTCTGCAGCGTCGTACTGCCGAGGAACAGACCCAGCGCCAGTGCGAGGAAGACGGCGACCAGCGAGACGATGTGGTAGCGAAAGTCGATCACAGCAGTCCGTGCAGCCAGTGGATGAATCGGTCCCAGTCGCTCGAGAAGTACTCGCGGTAGAGGCTTCCCCCCGGCGTCACGTAGAGCGCGACGATGAACGCCAACGCTGTCGCCAGCACAAGGAGGACCAGGCTGTACGCCGGGATGCGCTGCCGGTAGAGCCGGCTCACACCCTTGGCGTCGACGAGCTTGCCGCCGACCCGCAGTCGGGTGAGGAACGTGCTCGCCATTCCGGCCCGTCCCTTGTCGAGGAACTCGATGAGCGTCGCGTGCGTGCCGACGGCCACGATCAGGGCTGCGCCGCCCTCGTCCGCGAGCAACAAGGCCACGTCCTCACTGGTTCCTGCAGCCGGAAAGACCACGGGGTCGATGCCGAGCTCCTGCACCCGCCCGAGGCCAGGTGCGCTGCCGTCGCGATATGCATGGACGACGATCTCCGCGCCCGACTGCAGTGCCGCATCCGAGACCGAGTCCATGTCGCCGACGATGACGTGCGGACGCAGTCCCTCCTCGAGCAACGCGTCCGCGCCACCGTCGACGCCGATCAACAGCGGCTTGTACTCCCGCACGTAGTGCCGCAGGGCGATGAGGTCCTCGCGGTAGTGGTAGCCACGGACCACGACGAGCACGTGGCGCCCGGCGAACGACGTACGCAGGTCGGGCACGCCAATGCCGTCGAGCAGCAGGTCCCGCTCGCGACGCAGGTACTCCATCGTGTTGGAGGCGAACGCCTCGAGCTGGGTCGCAAGACCCGCCCGCGCATCCGTCATCGCGGTCGCGACCGAATCCTCCGTCTGCCGGACGCCCTTGACGAGGATCAGGCCGTTGAGGTCGAAGACCGTGTCTCCGTCGACCCGCACATGGTCGCCTTCTCGTAGGCGCGAGAACGCCGTCGGGCCAACCTCATCGATGAGCGGGACGCCGGCCTCGATCAAGATGGTCGGGCCGAGGTTCGGATAGCGGCCGGAGATGCTCGGCGCGACGTTGATGACGGCGCCGACGTGATGCGCCACCAACGCCTCGGCGCCCACCCGGTCGAGATCGACGTGGTCGATGACCGCGATCTCGCCGGGACGCAGCCGGCGACTGAGGTTCTTGGTCCGCCGGTCGAGGCGCACCTGACCGACCACCCCTGGCGGCTGGTCGCCGGGGCGGGCGCGGCGAAGGGTTGCGAGCCTCATCGGAACGAAGTCTGCCAGAGCGCGCGATCAGCGCTTGGCACGTCTCACCGCGGCTCCCGCGCCCTTTGACTCCCCCGCGAGAGAAAGCAGCTCTTCGGCATGACCGCGCGCGAGCTCGGAGTCCTCCTGCCCGCCGAGCATCCGCGACAGCTCGCGAAGCCGATCGTCGCCCTCGACGACCGACGCCGCGCTCGAGGTGACAGCACCCTGGTCGGGCCTTGCCACCACGACGTGCCGATCGGCGAAGGCGGCGACCTGCGGCAGATGGGTGACGACCAGGACCTGCGCCGAGCGCGCGAGGGCCGCGAGCCGTCGTCCCACCTCGACGGCTGCTCGACCACCGACACCCGCGTCGACCTCGTCGAACACGAACGTCGGCACTGGATCCGCGCCGGCCAGGACGATCTCGAGCGCCAGCATCACGCGGGACAGCTCGCCGCCGGACGCACCGCGGTGCAGCGGACGTGCCGGCGCACCGTCGTGCGCGACCAGCTGCAGCTCGACGTCGTCGATCCCGGAGGGACCAAACGCCACGCTCACCCCGTCAACCACGATTCCGTGCGGGTCGTCACGGCGGGCGACCGTCACCGGGACGGCGGCGTGTGGCATCGCGAGACCCGCGAGCTCGGCACTGACGGCGGCCTCCAGCCGAGCGGCGGCCGCAGCGCGCAGGCTCGACAACTGCCCGGCAGCGTCGGTGAGACGGCGCAGGACTGTGTCGCGACGCGCGCCGAGCTCAGCGATGAGTCCATCGTCATCGGCGAGCGCGTCAAGTCGCGCGCGTGCCTCGTCCGCCCACGCGAGCACGCCGCTGAGGTCGGCCCCGTAGCGCTTCGTAAGACCGGACAGCCGCGCGATCCGCTCCTGGACGACGGCAAGCCGGCCCGGGTCGGCCTCGAGCTGGTCGAGGTAGGCCGCAATGTCGGCCGCGACGTCGGAGAGCTGGTAGGAGACCTCGGCGAGCCGCGTCGAAAGCGCATCGAGTGCGGCATCGTGACCGGCAACCGCCTCGAGGTCGCGACGCGCGCCGGCCACGAGACCAAGCGCATCCGCCGCGGCCTCGGCCATGTCCTCCTCGCCGTGCAACGCGCGTCGCGCCGCCGCCGCGGCAGCGCGCAACGACTCGACGTGCGCCAGCCGGGCTGCCTCGGCGGCGAGTGCCGCGTCCTCGCCCGGCACCGGCTCGACCGCGTCGATGTCGGCCAGGCCGTGCCGCAGCGCGTCGGCCTCGAGGACCCGCTCCCGTCGATGCCCGGTGACCGCGTCGAGCTCGGCGCGCACCGAGGCCAGCTCGGCGAACGCCGCCCGGTACTCCCCGAGCGTCGCATCGGCCTTCGAGCCCGCAAACCTGTCGAGGACGCCCCGCTGCACGCTGGGGCGTAGCAGGCCGCGCTGGTCGGACTGGCCGTGCACCGTGACGAGCTCGTCGGCGAGCGCGGCGAGCACCGCAGCGGGGACCGAGCGGCCGCCGACGTATGCCCGTGACCTTCCGTCCGCGGAGATGGTGCGCGCCACGACCAGCTCGTCACCGTCGAGGTGGCCGCCGCTGTCCTCGACGATCGCAGCGACGCCGCCGTTCGGTGGCACCCGGAACCGGCCTTCGATCTCGGTGCGCTCGTGCCCGCCCCGGACCAGGCCGGCGTCCGATCGACCCCCGAGCAGGAGGCCCAGGCCGGTGAACAGCATGGTCTTGCCGGCACCGGTCTCGCCGGTGATCGCGGTGAAGCCGGGACCGAGCTCGAGTGACGCCTCGTCGATCGCGCCGAGGCCGCGAAGCCGGAGCTCGATCAGCACACGGTGAGCCTAAGGCGAACCGCCGACGCCGGCCCGACGACGCGCACACCACTAGTTCCGCACGACACCGACCGGGCGGTACCGCAGTCCCGGGAAGACTCGCTCGATGCGGTGGTTGGCCAGCCGGTGCTTCAGCACGTCCGAGAGAACCTGCCGGTAATCGGTGGTGACCGCGAGATCGCCGTAGTCGAGCTTCGTCGGTGCGAGACCGGGCCAGCGGGCGTAGACGTGATTGCCTCGCACACCCTCGCCGATGACGAACATCATGTTGCCGTGACCGTGGTCGGTCCCGGCTGCGCTGTTCTCCTCCACCCGCCGGCCGAACTCGCTCATCACGACGATGGTCGTGTGCCGCATCAGGTCACCGAGATCGGTCGTGAAGGCGGTCAGTGAGGCCGCAAGATCGCTGAGCAGGCCGGGGAGCACCGCGCTCTGCGCGGCGTGGGTGTCCCAGCCACCAGCGTCGATCGTCACGGCCTCCAGCTCCGGCACCCCCTTCGCGACCCGGGCGATGTCGAACAGTGCGGCGCCGAGCGCTGAGGACGGGTACTCGACGTTGTGGGATGGGACGTACGGCGTGTCCCGGATCGCGCCGATCCGTTGCAGCGCATCGAAGGTCTCGTGCGCGGCCTGGGTCGCGGGGCGTCCGCTGTCGGTGTAGAGGTGCTCGAGCGCACGCATCACCTGGTCGTAGGCCACTCCAGCCATCGCCAGCTGGAAGTTCGCGACTCCGTCGATGGCCGTCGCGCGCCGGTAGCCGGACAGGCTCGCGGCGATGTGCGGACCCCAGGCGACCGCGCGCAGCGCGTCCTTGGCCTGAGGCCGGCACAACAGGTGGCGTGCCAACCACCCGCTGCCGATGGCGGGATCGTCGGCGCCGTTCTCCATCTCGGCCTGCGCGTCGAAGTGCGAGTAGTCCGCGGTCGAGATCAGACCGGTCGCGTGGACGACGGCGAGGTCGCCGCGTCGCCACAACGGCATCAGACCGGCGAGCGACGGATGCAGGCCGAAGCGCCCGTCGAGGTCGAGCACCTTGTTCTCGGGTACGGCGAGGGTCGGCCGAGCCTTGTAGTAGGCGGGGTCGTGATGCGGGATGACCACTGACAGGCCGTCCACCGCACCGCGAAGGAACAGCACGATCACGGTGCCCGCGGGCCGGCCGCTGCCGGTCGTCTCGGCAGCGATTGCGTAACGAGGCAGGATCGATGGCGTCGCGAGCGCCGCCAGACCGAGCGCGCCACCTCGACCGAGCAGTCCGCGCCGGCTGAGCTCGTGGCGGGCGGCGCCCGGCAGCGAGCAGTCCTCGTCGCGCATGAGCGCGTCGGTGATCCGCGTCATCGGATCGCCATGTACTCGCTCGCGAGGATCCCGAACTCGATCGCGCGGTGGGCCACGGTGCCCCCGAACCGCCATCCCGGATTCGGCTTGTCCTGAGGGTCCACGTCCGCCAGCGTCGCGATCGCCCGCCGATGCTCGGGCTGAATCGTCTGCCCGGTGATCCGCTGGGCCGCGGCGTTGATCACACCGTCGTAGGTGATGCCGGCCTGCCACACGTCGGCCGCTGGTCCGGTCGTCCGCAGGAACGGCTCGCCGTTCGCGGCGTCGACGAGCTGGGCCATGATCCGCCAGACCTGCAGGGTCGTGTTCGAGTTCAGCCACGGCCCGGCGACCTGGGGGTACCCGTTCGGCGCGAACCACTCCGACGGGACGTGTCCTGCGTCGCGCAGCAACGCGAGGTAGGAGGACCAGGCCTGGATCAGCGTCGAGGTCACGACGCCGAGGTCGGGCACGCCCGTCCAGGTGAGCCCGAGGCCACGCACGGCCGCCGCGAAGCTGTCGCCCGGGCGTCGGGTCTTGGCACCACGGCTCGCGTAGAACTCGGGCTGCTCGACGATGAACCGCAACGTCGCGGCAATGTCCGTGTGGTGGCGCAGGTAGTGGTGACCGACTCGGTCGATGAGGCTCTTCGAGGGCGAGTCGGTCACGTAGTGGACCAGCAGGCGCCGGGCGACGTTTCGCGCCGTCGCCGGCCGGCGCGCGAGGTACTCCGCGAACTCCCCGACGAGATGCTCGCCGTTCGCCCTACGGTTGGCCGCCTTGAACCCCAGGATCTCCAGCCGGCCGACGTAGTGGAACGCCGGGTTGTACTCGTACTCCCAGGTGCCGGGGTTGATCGTGCAACCGGTAAGGAGCTTCGCGTAGGCCTTGACGTCGCGCTCCGTGAAGTTGCCGAGGCCGACGGTGTGCAGCTCGAGGTTCTCGCGCGCGAGGTTCTCCACCGGATACTTTTTCGTGGAGATCCACTGGTCGAGGAAGCTCAGCATCGCCGGCGAGACGAGAACGGCCTTGAGCAGATCGGCGAAGCGTCCGGAGGCTCTCGGGCGGACGGTCTGGGTGTCGTAGCTGATCCGCGCATACGGCAGGAACGGCTTCTGCACCAGCGAGCAGACGTTGAAGTGGTCGAGCCAGACCTCGGTGAGCCGTGCCTGGACCTGCCGCTCGCTGTACATCGAGCGGTACAGCACGGACCACTCGTACGCCGCGACGGCACCCACGCTGTCGCCCGAGTGGGAGTTGGCGATGCTCTTCGGTGACGCAGCCAGGAGCGGGAACATCGCGGCGATCACGGTCTCGTCGCTGTCAGCCGGTCCGGTCGCAAGCTGCTCGTCGAGCCAGCGGCCGACCCCTGCCTGACGAACCTTCGCGAGGTCCGCGGGAGTGGGCCCGTAGCCGAGCCGACGCAACGCATGCAGTGCCCGATCGCCCGGAACCGTCACGGGGACGTGGCCGTGAGCCGCGCGGGTCCGTCGGATCGGCGCAGCGGCCGCCGGCACGGCTGGGACCGCGGCGAGCGCGGCGCCCGCGGCCGCCGCACCGAGCAGGCCGCGGCGTCCCATGACGCTGCTTCGCTCCACCATCCGGTGGCCTCCCCGACCCGCTTGCCTCGCCGACGCCTTCGTCACCGGACCAACGACCGGGAGCGCCCGCCGGTGACGATCTTGCGCTTAGCGACCGCTCCAGCCCTGGACCGGCAGCTGGAACTTCTCGACCAGGCGATCGGTGAACGGCGCCGTTCGAAGCCGGACCAGCCGGACCGGTTCGGTGCCGGCGACCACCTCGAGCCGGTCGTGCGGGCTGAGTGGGTGCGTGCGCCGGCCGTCGCAGAACATCGTGGCCACGGACGCCGCGTCGGTGACCTCGATCGCCACCGTAGACGCGGGCGACACCACGAGCGGCCGCGCGAAGAGCGCATGGGCGCTGATCGGAACGACCAGCATGGCCTGCACCGATGGCCACACGACCGGCCCGCCGGCGGAGAAGGCGTACGCCGTGGAGCCCGTCGGCGTCGCGCACACGATGCCGTCGCATCCCCACCGCGACAGCGGCCGGCCGTCGATCTCGAGGATCAGGTTGACCATGTGCTCGCGGCTGTCCTTCTCGACGGAGACGTCGTTGAGCGCCCAGTCGCGCGCCACCTCCTCGCCGTCTCGCAGCACCCGCACATCCAGGGCGAGCCGCTCCTCGACGTCGTACTCACCGGCGAGGATGTCGGCAGCGGTGTCCTTCAGCGAGATCGGATCGGCCTCGGCAAGAAAGCCCACGTGCCCGAGGTTGACCCCCAAGAGCGGCGTGCGTTCCGGCCGCGCGTACTCCGCGGCTCGCAGCAGCGTGCCGTCGCCACCGAACGCGACGACGAGCTCGGCGTCGAGTGCGGCCTCGAGGTTGTCCGGCACCACGTCGACTCCGGCGCAGGAGATGTCGTCGGACTCCCCGGTCAGAACCCGCACTGTGACACCTGCGGTGACCAGCAGCTCGGCCAGCTCGCGGGCAGCGGCGGTCGCGCCTGGACGCTTCACATGGACGACGAGGAGCACCGCCCGAGGGCCGGCTCCGCTCATTGCGGGCCGGCCGCGACGGCGAGGGCGAGCTCGGACTCCTCGAGCGGGCCGGCGTCGGCGCGCAGCCAGAGGAAGTACTCGACGTTGCCGGCCGGGCCGGGCAACGGGCTCGCGACGATCCCCGCCGTACCGAGGCCGAGATCGTGCGCGCGGCCGGCGACCCGTGACACCGCGGCGGCACGCACCTCCGGGTCACGCACGACGCCGCCGGAGCCAACCGCATCCCGGCCGGCTTCGAACTGCGGCTTGACCATCACGACCAGGTCGCCCTCGGCATCGAGGCAGCTTGCGAGCGGCTCGAGGACGACGGTCAGCGAGATGAACGACAGATCTGCGACCACCAATCCGACGCCCCCGCCGATCGCGTCACGCGTCAGTGTGCGCACGTTCGTCCGGTCGAGGACGTGGACCCGCGGGTCGTTGGCGAGGGACCATGCAAGCTGGCCGTAGCCCACGTCGACCGCGACGACCTCGGCGGCACCGCGCCTGAGCAGGACCTGGGTGAAGCCGCCTGTCGACGCCCCGGCGTCGAGACACCGGCGCCCCTCGACCGGGAGCGCCGGCCAGTGGTCGAGCGCACCGGCAAGCTTGTGCGCGCCTCGCGACACGCTGTCGTCGCCCGGTCCCGTGGCGACGAGCAGGGGCGTCGCGGCATCAACGGCAGTCGCCGCCTTCTGGGCAGGCATGCCGGCGACCTTCACCCGCCCGGCATTGACGAGATCGACCGCATCCTGGCGCGACCGGGCGAGTCCGCGTCGCACCAGCTCGGCGTCGAGCCGCGCCTTCCTGGTCACTCTTCGAGCTCGGCGAGTGCCTCGTGGAGCTGACGCTGGACGTCGTCGAAGATCTCGACGTGGGCCTCGACCGGCGCACCCTCACGGTCTCGCAACCGCTCGAGTGCCGCATCGACTGCGGCGACGCCGGTCGGCTCGTCCGTGTCCGGTTCCGAGCGTGTCTGCGCCTCAGTGGGCGCCGGCGCCTCCGCAGCCTCATCCACGTCCACCGCGCCGCCCACCACCCAACATCACCAGCCGGCGTCGCCGGCACGCCTCTGGGTCGACGGTAGCCGACCGGGCAGCCTCACGGTGCGGGCCGCGACTCGATTAGCGTTGCTCCGTGGCGACGGTCCGGCAGTGCCAGTCCGCGATCGGACGCCTCTCCAAACAGCTCGACGGGCTGGACCCTGCGGTTCGTGAGAAGCACGTCCCGCCACGCACGGTTGCCTGCAAGGTTTCGGACCTGGACGTCACGTTCACGGCCCGCCTCGACCCCGACGGCGTTCACGACGTCGTGAGATGCCCGGCATCCGAGTCGCCCGACGCCGACGTCAAGCTGGCCCTCGACAGCGACCTCCTGATCGCACTCGCGGACCGGCAGGAGGAGTTCTTGACCGCATGGTTGCGTGGCCGGCTTCACGTGTCCGCGTCGATGCGCGACATGCTGCGGCTTCGGTCGTTCTTCGGTCTGTAGCCCGCCCGCATCTCCGGGCGGCCCTCGCCGTAGCATCCCGGGCATGACCCAGCCCGACTCCACGAGCGGCGTACCGCGCCAGGACGGCCTCGTTCTCGCCCCCTTCCGCGCACTGCGCTACGCGGCCGGCAGCGACCTCAGCGCAGTAGTGGCACCGCCGTACGACGTCATCGACGCGACGGAGCAGGCTGAGCTTGAGGCGAGGTCGGAGACGAACGTGGTACGGCTCACGCTCCCCCGCGACGATGCCGGCCCCGACAGCCGGTACGCGGCGGCAGGCAGGCTGCTTGCCGCCTGGCGGGCCGACGGCACGCTGCGGCCGGATGACGAGGCCGCGCTGTATGTCTACGAGCAGCAAGCGGGCGGGCACACCCAGCGCGGGCTGGTCGGGGCGCTCGGGCTCACCCCGGCCGAGGACCAGATCGTGCTCCCGCACGAGAACACGATGGCCGGTCCGGTCGCCGACCGGCTCTCGCTGATGGGCGCCACCGAGGCTGACCTCGAGATGATCTTCCTGGTCTACGACGGCGGCGGCGCCGCCAGCCAGGTGGTCGCTGACGCCGGTGCGCTGCCGCCGCTGGCGGAGACGACAACGCCGGACGGGATCCGCCACCGGGTCTGGGCGATCACTGACGCGGCCACGCTCGACGCGGTGGCCGCCGACCTGCATCCTCGTCGAGCCGTGATCGCCGACGGGCACCACCGCTACGCGACGTTTCTGCGCTATCAGGCCGACCGGCACGCGGCGGGCGACGGGGCCGGCGCGTGGGACCTCGGCCTCGCCTTTCTCGTGGACGGCTCCGCGTTCGGCCCCGAGGTGCACGCGATCCACCGCGCCGTTCCGGGCCTGTCCGCTGCCGCCGCGGCGGAGCGAGCAGCCGCCGGCTTCACGGTGACGTCTGTCGACGGCGGCCTCGATGCTGCCCTCGAGGCGCTCGAGCGGGCCGGCAAGGCCGGAACCGCGTTCGTCCTCACCGACGGCGACGCCGCATGGCTGTTGAGCGACCCGGACGCCGGTCGGCTGGCGGCTGCCATGCCGGCCGAGCGATCCGAAGCGTGGAAGGCGCTCGACGTCGCGGTCGCGCACAGCTACCTGATCGGCGACCTGTGGCAGCTCGCCGACACCGAGCAGGTTGTCGAGTTTCACCACGACGTGCCGGCAGCGGTCGCGGCGGCGCGGGCGAGTGGTGGGACCGCCCTCCTGCTCAACCCGACGCCGGTTGCCGACGTTGCGGCAGTCGCTGCCGCGGGCGACCGCATGCCGCGCAAGTCCACGCTGTTCGTACCGAAGCCGGCAACCGGCCTGCTGATCCGCGCTTTCGCCGACGCCGACTAGCGCCGCTCGCCTGCGCGCACCCGGGCCGCGCGGCTGACCTCGACCTCGAAGCGGCTCGCCGTACTCGTGCCGTTGCGCCAGTACCGACGTCGCAGCGCACCCTCGACCTCGATGATCTCGCCTGGCTGCCACTTCACGGCGGTGCGGCGTACCCGAGCGGTGAAGGCGACGCAGTCGATCGCGTCGATTCCGGCGCGTTCGCCGCCCACCGGCCGATCGATGACGAGCCGCCAGCCCACGACCTCGTCGCCGCTGGGCAGCTCGCGCGCCTCGGCGTACGTGGACAGCCGGCCGGTGAGCCGCACCTCGTTGCGGTGGTCGACCGTCGCATGCTTTGCGGTCACAGCTGCTGATGCCATTCGATGCCTCCTCGAGTGTTCGGAGGAATGACGCTCCGCCGCGGCCACGACAGTCCCGCGAGCCTGGAGGCGACCAGGTGGATGGCCCAGCGCAGACTGTGCCCTGTGGAATCCGAACGCGTTGTCACAGTCGACCTGGGTCACGACGTCCACGGGTTGGACACGCTGATGTCGGGGTACGAGGGCATCACCGCCGGCTACCTGATCGCGAGTGACCGGCCTTGCCTCGTGGAAACCGGCACTGCGCGATCAGCACCGGCGGTCCAGCGTGCGCTGGAGTCATTCGGCATCGGCCCGGACGATCTGGCGACGATCGCCGTCACGCACATTCACCTCGACCACGCGGGTGGCGTCGGCGACCTCGCAGAGGCCTACCCCAACGCCGAGATCGTGGTGCACCAGCGCGGCGCTCGCCATCTCGCCGACCCGGCAAAGCTCATGAGCGGCGCCCGGCGCGTCTTCGGCTCGTTGATGGAGACGGTGTTCGGCGAGCTGCGACCGACGGACAGCGGGCGGATCCGGGCCGTGGACGAGGTCGGCTCGATCGACCTCGGCGGCGGCCGGAGCCTCACGACGTACTACTCCCCCGGTCACGCGCAGCACCACGTCGGCCTGCTCGACTCGGCGAGCGGCGACCTGTACGTCGGCGACGCCGCGGGCATCTTCATCCCCGAAACCGGCGCGATCCGGCCGTCGACGCCGCCGCCGGACTTCGACCTGGACACCGCCCTCGCCTCGTTGCGGCACTTCGCGGCTCTGCAACCACAGCGACTGCTGTTCAGTCATTTCGGTCCGGTCAACCACGTAGGGTCCGCGCTCGAGGAAGCCGCCGCCGAGCTGCTGGACTGGGTGGCCGGCGTCAAAGAGACGCGCGCCAACGCGCTCGACCTCGACCACGCGGTCACCATGCTGCGGGAGCGCACTGCCGAGCGCTACGGCCGGCTCTACACCGATCCGGTGCTCGACGCGAAGTTCGAGATGCTGAGCTCAACAGCGGCGAACATCGACGGGATCAACCGCTGGCTCGACCGCCTCGAGGCAGCCGAGGAGGCCTAGCCGCAACCAACCGGCCGTCCATCCACCCGCGAACTTGCACAAAACAACGTGTTGTGAGGCGAGTCGACGTTGGAAAGTGCAAGTTCGGCGTGCCCAGGTGGCCGCTAGCGGTTGGTCAGCCCAGCTCTTCGAGGCGCTCCTCCGCGTCGGTCTCGACCTCGTCGTCGATCGACACGACCGCGGAGAACCACTTCCTGGCCTCCTCGACCCGACCGGCGTCGGCGAGCGCTGCGGCATAGGCGTACCAGAGCCGAGCGGTCCAAGGCTGGACCTCCTGTCGGCGCAGGGCCGGGCCCTGCAACGCGACGACGGCTGCCTCCATCTCGCCGCGGTCGCGGCGTGCACCCGACTCGACGATGGCGAGCTCCACGCGCTCCGACGGCGCGAGCCGGCGAGCGTCTGGGTCACGAATCAGCGCCAGCGCACGCTCCGGCCTGCCGAGACCGCGTTCGCAGTCGGCAAGCACCGGCAGGTACGACGGATCGCCGGTCATCCGGCGTACCGCACGAAGCTCCGCCAGCGCTGTCGTGTAGTCACCGGCGCGGTACGCGGCAACGCCGACCGCCTCGCGAGAGACCGCGAGCCGCGGGGCCAGCGCACGCGCGTAGCGCGCGTGCGCCAGGGCCAGCTCGGGATCGTCGTCGAGCGCCCGACCGGCAGCCACGAGGTGGCGGGCGATCTTCTCGGCGAGACCTTCGCTGAGCGTGCGCAAACCGGTCCGAGCCGCCCGGTCGAGATCGCGCGCCTGGACGTCGTCGGCCAGCGGAGGCTCCGGCGGTCGCGGTGGGCGGTCGTCCCGGGGCGGCCTCGCCGGCCGGTCGTCGCGCTGGGCGCGCGGGTCAGCACCGCGCTGCGCGCGCGAGTCAGCACCGCGCTGCGGCCTGGCCGCCCGATCTACCGCGGGAGGCTTCCCGCCTCGCTGCTGTGGGCCGCCGCGACGTCGTTCCGGACCACCTGATGCGCCTGGCTGACGGCGGGACGGTGGCACCGATGTACTCCTCTAAGTCGCTGCGAAACCGAAGTCGTGCGAATGGCCAGACAATCACGAAAGGCCACCCGAGTGATCGGGTGGCCTTTCGTGAAAGATGTCCGGCGGCGTCCTACTCTCCCACCCCGTCTCCAGGGCAGTACCATCGGCGCTGTAGGGCTTAGCTTCCGGGTTCGGAATGGGACCGGGCGTTTCCCCTACGCTATTTGCCGCCGAAACTCTATTGAGATGTTGGTCGAACACCGACCGCATCTCGGGAACCGCACAGTGGACGCGTAGCAGTAATTGTTGTAGTCAAGCCCTCGGCCTATTAGTACCGGTCAGCTCCATGCGTCACCGCACTTCCACTTCCGGCCTATCAACCCGCTGATCTGGCGGGGGCCTTACCAGGTTGACCCTGTGGGAGACCTCATCTTGAAGCGAGCTTCCCGCTTAGATGCTTTCAGCGGTTATCCCTTCCGAACGTAGCCAACCAGCAGTGCCCTTGGCAGGACAACTGGCACACCAGAGGTTCGTCCGTCCCGGTCCTCTCGTA
>DASZVL010000069.1:0-20553 GCA_035547035.1 Mycobacteriales bacterium
CAGGGCGTGGAGTTCGACTACTCGTGCGTGCATGCCTGTTATGCCTTGCACGACGCGGGCTACGACACGGTGATGGTCAATTGCAACCCGGAGACCGTCTCGACCGACTACGACACCTCGGACCGGCTGTACTTCGAGCCGCTCACCTGCGAGGACGTGCTCGAGGTCGTCGCGGCCGAGCAGCGCAGCGGCCGCGCAGGCGGGCTGGGAGAAGACGGCGGAGTCGTGGGAGTCATCGTCCAGCTCGGTGGCCAGACCCCGCTCGGGCTCGCCCAGCGACTGAAGGACGCGGGCGTGCCGATCGTGGGTACCTCACCCGAGGCGATCCACCTCGCGGAGGAACGCGGCGCGTTCGGCCGGGTACTGCACGAGGCGGGGCTGGCGGCGCCGAAGCACGGCACCGCCCGCTCCTTCGAAGAGGCACAGGGGATCGCCCACGAGATCGGCTACCCAGTGCTCGTCCGGCCGTCGTACGTGCTCGGCGGGCGCGGCATGGAGATCGTGTACGACGACGCGACGTTGCGTGACTACATCGAGCGCGCGACCGAGGTCTCGCCCGAGCACCCGGTGCTCGTCGACCGGTTCCTCGACGACGCGATCGAGGTCGACGTCGACGCGTTGTACGACGGCGAGGAGCTGTTCCTCGGCGGCGTGATGGAGCACATCGAGGAAGCCGGCATTCACTCCGGCGACTCGGCCTGTGCGCTGCCGCCGATCACTCTCGGCCGCGCCGACATCGCACGGATCCGCGAGGCGACGGAGGCGATCGCGAAGGGTGTCGGGGTGCGCGGCCTGCTCAACGTTCAGTTCGCCCTTGCCGGTGACGTCCTGTACGTCCTCGAGGCCAACCCGCGTGCCAGCCGCACGGCTCCGTTCGTGTCCAAGGCGACCGCGGTGCCGCTCGCGAAGGCCGCGGCCCGAGTGATGCTCGGCGCATCGATCGCGAATCTGCGCGCAGAGGGACTGCTGCCGGCGGGCGATGGCGCCGACCTGCCGCTCGACGCGCCGATCTGCGTGAAGGAAGCGGTCCTGCCGTGGACGCGGTTCGCCGGTGTCGACACAGTGCTCGGTCCGGAGATGAAGTCGACCGGCGAGGTCATGGGCGTCGACACGGGCTTCGGCACCGCGTTCGCGAAGTCGCAGGAGGCGGCGTACGGCGCGCTGCCGACCAAGGGCCGGGTGTTCGTCTCCGTCGCCAACCGCGACAAGCGCCATCTGATCTTCCCGGCCAAGCGCCTTGCCGACCTCGGATTCGAGGTGCTGGCGACAGAGGGCACCGCGGAGGTCCTGCGCCGCAACGGGGTGGCACCGACGGTGGTGCGCAAGCACTCGGAAGGCCGGGGCCCGGACGGCGAGCCGACGATCGTCGACCGGATCGTCGCGGGTGAGGTCGACCTGATCGTGAACACGCCGTTCGGCAACTCGGGTCCGCGGCTCGACGGCTACGAGATCCGCACGGCTGCGGTGACCCGCGGGATCCCGTGCCTGACGACCGTGCAGGCGCTCGCCGCGGCCGTGCAGGGGATCGAGGCGCTGCGCGGTGGCGAGATCGGCGTTGCGTCTCTGCAGCAGCACCACGCACGCATCGTCGCGTCCCGTGGCGGTGATCCTGCCGCTCGATCCGAGCCGGGAGCCCCTCGCTACGGTGGGGCCGCCGGGGCCAACGAAGGAGGCGGAGCCTGATGCCGATCCAGGTGAAGGGCGAGGTCCTCAACGTCAAGCCGGTCGGCGAGTACTTCTCGATGACGGTGGTTGCGCCCGGGATCGCGGAGCGCACGAAGCCTGGCCAGTTCGTCGCGGTGGCGGTCGGTGGCGACAACGGCGGCATGCTGCTGCGCCGCGCGTTCTCCATCTACTCGGTGCGCGAGACCGGCGTCTACGGCGGAACCGTCGAGTTCATCTTCTCTGTCGCTGGGCGCGGCACGGCGTGGCTCGCGGCGCAACGACCGTACGACCCGATCGACGTCGTCGGCCCGCTCGGCCGTCCGTTCGCGCTGCCGCGCGAGCCGGCCAACTGTGTGGTGGTCGGTGGTGGGTACGGCGCCGCGCCGCTGTTCCCGCTTGCCGACGCGCTGCGCACCCGCGGTTGCCGGATCGACGCGGTGCTCGGCGCCTCGACCGGTGACCGGCTCTTCGGTGCGCTCGACGCGAAACGGATGGCGGCCAGCGTCGCCTTCACCACGGACGACGGCTCGTACGGCGAGAAGGGTCGGGTCTCCGACGTGCTACCGGAGGTCATCGCGCGAGTGCGTGCCGATGTCGTGTACGCGTGCGGACCGATGGCGATGCTCGAGGCGGTCCAACGAGTCGCGAGCGAGGCCTACGACGGCGCCGGCATTCCGACGCAGCTGTCAGTCGAGGAGTCGATGGCTTGTGGCATCGGTGTCTGCATGACCTGTGTGCTTCCGATCATCGGCAACGACGGGCAGACCCGGATGGCGCGCTCATGTGTCGACGGACCGGTGTTCGGTGGTGACCGCATCCGCTGGGACGCATTGGGCACCGTCCCCGACGACGCCGTGGGGGCTGCGCAGTGACGGTCACGATTCGGCGGCAAGAGCGCCAGGTCAAGCACGTCAACGTCGACATGAGCACCAAGCTCGGCAACCTCACGGTCAACGACCCGGTCTTCACGGCATCGGGCTGCGCTGCATCCGGTCAGGAGCTTGCCGCCTTCAACGACCTCACCGCGATCGGTGGCGTCGTCACGAAGTCGATTCAGCTCAACGCGCGGGCCGGACGCGCGACGCCGCGCATGGCGGAGACGCCGAGCGGGATGCTCAACTCCATCGGGCTGCAGGGCCCCGGCATCGAGATCTTCCTCAACCGTGACCTGCCCTGGCTCGACGAGCACGGCGTCAACGCAGTCGTGTCGATCGCCGGGCAGAGCGTCGACGAGTACTCCAAGCTCGCCGGGAAGCTGCGCGGGAAGCCGGCCTCGATGATCGAGGTCAACATCAGCTGTCCGAACGTCGAGGACCGCGGTCAGGTCTTCGCATGCGACAAGAGCGCTGCCGCGTCGGTCATCCAGGCGGTGAAGCGCGCGGCTCCGGCGAGCACACCGATCTTCGCCAAGCTGTCGCCTGACGTGACCGACATCGTGTCGATCGCCAAGGCGTGCGTGGACGCCGGCGCGACCGGCCTGAGTCTGATCAACACCACGCTCGGGATGGTCATCGACACCACGACGATGCGTCCGCTGCTCGCCGGCGTCACCGGCGGGTTGTCGGGACCGGCGATCCGGCCACTCGCGCTCCGTTGCGTGTGGCAGGTCCACCAGGCGATGCCCGAGGTGCCGTTGTTCGGTATCGGTGGCATCCGCACCGGTCTCGATGCGCTGCAGTTCATCCTGGCCGGGGCGAGCGCGGTGCAGATCGGCACCGTGCTCTTCAACGACCCCGGCGCGCCGCAGCGGATCTCGCGGGAGCTGAGCGAGGCGCTCGCCGAGCGCGGCATGGACACGCTCCAGCAAGCGATCGGGCTTGGGCACCGGCCGCCGGAAGTCATCGTTCCGGAGCTGCCGGACCCGCCGGGCGACGAGCTGGAAGAGGTCTACGAGGACGCCATCGTCGGTGACGTCGACCAGATCGACGTCTTCGCAGAGGACGAGTACCTAGAGGATCAGGATGTCTAGCCCTATCGCGGTCGCTCTCGACACCGGTGATCTTGGCACGGCGACACGGTGGGCGCAGGCGGTCGGCCCCCACGTCAGCACGTTGAAGGTCGGTCTGGAGCTGTTCTGCGCCGAAGGGCCCGGCGCTGTGGAGAAGATCCGTGCTGCCGCCGACGCCGATCTGTTCCTCGACCTGAAGCTGCACGACATACCGGCGACGGTGGGCGGGGCCGCCCGCTCGGTCGGCGCTCTCGCGCCGGACTACCTGACGGTGCATGCGAGTGGTGGCGCCGCCATGATCGCCGCTGCTGCCGACGCGTTGCCCGACACCAAGATCACCGCCGTCACCATCCTCACGTCGCTGTCGGATGCGGACCTCGACGATCTCGGCATCGTCGGCCCCTCCGCGACAGCTGTGGTCCGGCTCGCGAAGCTCGCCGTCGACGCGGGTGCCCGCGCCCTGGTGTGCTCGCCGCAAGAGGTCGCGATGGTGCGGGCCGCCGTGGGTGCGGGAGTCACCTTGATCACGCCAGGGGTGCGTCCGGCCGAGGCCGCACACGACGACCAGGCACGCGTCGCGACACCGCAGCAGGCGCTCGCCGACGGCGCCGACATCGTGGTGATCGGCAGGCCGATCACCGGTGCCGATGATCCTGGTGAGGCGGCTGCGGCGATCGCTGCGTCGCTGTCCGGCAGTGCCCGCTGAGGGTAGTTGCGCGAGGAGTCTCAGCCTCGCTAGGTTCGCCGCCGCTGGCGATGTTGCGGTGGCGCCGCGTGCGCTGCGACTTTCATCCGTTCGTGACCACGAGGTGACCTGGCTTGGCGCTTCCGCCGTTGACTCCGCAGCAGCGGGCGGCCGCGCTGGAGAAGGCTGCGGCGGCCCGGCGTACCCGAGCCGAGCTGCGCGAGCAGCTCAAGGGGTCGAGGGTCTCACTCGCCGACGTGTTCACGGCGGGCGAGAGCGACGAGGCGATCGGCAAGATGCGGGTCAGTGCCGTCCTCGAGTCGATGCCCGGCGTCGGCAAGATCCGCGCGCAGCGAATCATGGAGCGGCTCTCGATCTCGCCCAGCCGGCGGGTCCGGGGCCTTGGCGAGCATCAGCGGTCGGCACTCGAGCGCGAGTTCACGGACTGACCTCAGTCCGCTCCGGCCCTCCCAGCGCACGATGACCGATCACGCCAGACGGCTCACTGTGCTGTCCGGGCCCGCAGGTGTGGGCAAGAGCTCCGTCGTTGCCGCGTTGCGCGACATCGCCCCCCACGTATGGGTGTCGGTCAGTGCGACAACCAGACGGCAACGACCGGGCGAGGTCGAGGGCGCGTCATACAACTTCGTCTCGGTGGCGGAGTTCGAGGCGATGCGGCAGCGCGGTGAGCTGCTCGAGAGCGCGACTTATGCCGGGAACCACTACGGGACGCCTCGGCGCGCCGTCGAGGAGCGCCTGGCGGCCGGCATACCGGTCCTGCTCGAGATCGAGCTGCAAGGCGCCCGCCAGGTCCGGACGCTGGACCCGAATGCGCTCCTTGTCTTCCTTGCCCCACCTTCGTGGGAGGAGCTCGAGCGACGGCTGCGGGGACGCGGCACCGAGGACCCGGCGGTGATCGAGCGCCGGCTCGCGCGGGCCAAGGTGGAGCTGGCGGCCGAAGGCGAGTTCGACGCGCTCATCGTCAACACCTCGGTGGACGAGGCGGCGGCGCACCTCGCGGCCCTCATCGAGCCGTGATCTTGACGTTATGGGCCCGTCAGCCGGCCCTGATGGGCGCATTTCGTCAAGATCACCGCGGGCTCTTGCTGGCTGGTAGCGTTGTCGGGCACTTTCTACGGCTGAAATGAGGCACGCGTGTCCGGCACCGCCGCTCGCCCTGAGGGGATCACCAACCCACCGATCGACGAGCTGCTCGACAAGGTTGAGAGCAAGTACGCCCTCGTCATCTACGCGGCGAAGCGTGCCCGCCAGATCAACGCCTACTACTCCCAGCTCGGTGAGGGTCTGCTCGAGTACGTCGGCCCGCTCGTTCCCGCCCATGTGCAGGAGAAGCCGCTGTCGGTGGCGCTGCGCGAGGCGAACGAGGATCTGCTGACGTTCGAGCAGGTCGACGCCCCCGCATAAGGCGCGCGCTGCCATGAGCGGCAGTTCGGCGGCGGCCGTGGGCCGGCGCGTCGTGCTCGGCGTCTGCGGTGGCATCGCCGCCTACAAGGCCTGCGAGCTGCTCCGTCGCTTCACCGAGTCGGGGTACGACGTCCACGTCGTACCGACCGCATCGGCGCTGAAGTTCGTCGGCGAGACGACATGGGCGGCGTTGTCCGGCAATCCGGTCGCGACCGACGTGTGGACGTCGGCGCATCGCGTACCGCACGTCACGCTCGGTCGGCAGGCAGACCTGGTCGTCGTCGCCCCCGCGACCGCGGACTTCCTCGCCCGGATGGTCATCGGACGCTCCGACGACCTGCTGACCGCGACGCTGCTGACAGCGCGCTGTCCGGTCGTCGTCGCTCCGGCGATGCACACCGAGATGTGGCAGCACCCGGCAACCGAGGCGAACGTCGCGACGTTGCGCGAGCGAGGCGTGATCGTGCTCGACCCGGCAGTCGGGCGCCTCACCGGCGCCGACACAGGCATCGGCCGGCTGCCCGACCCCGAGGAGATCTTCGCGGTCGCCCGTACCGTCCTGTCCCGCGGCGCCGCGTCACTGACGACTGATCTCGCCGGTCGCCACGTCGTGGTGACGGCCGGGGGCACCCGAGAGCCGCTCGACCCGGTGCGCTACCTCGGCAACCGCTCCAGTGGACGGCAGGGGTTCGCGCTCGCTCGCGCTGCGCTCGCGCGCGGCGCCGAGGTGACGCTGATCGCCGCGAACGCGGCACTCGCCGACCCGGCAGGCGCGAAGGTCGTCCGAGTGCGTACGGCGGAGGACATGCGGGTTGCGGTCGACGAGGCCGCAGCCAGTGCAGACGCCATCGTGATGGCAGCCGCGGTTGCCGACTTCCGGCCGGCCGCGCGATCCGACTCGAAGCTCAAGAAGGGCTCGAGTGACCCTGAGCCGGTCGCATTGGTACGCAACGCCGACATCCTCGCTGACATCTCCGCGAACCGTCGTCGCGGGGGACAGGTGATCGTGGGCTTCGCGGCGGAGACCGACGACGTGCTCGCCAACGGACGAGCCAAGCTCGCGGCCAAGGGCTGCGACTTGATCGTCGTCAACCAGGTCGGCGAGCACCTGACGTTCGGGGCCGAGCACAACACTGCAACGATCCTGGGCTCCGACGGGTCCAGCGTGTCGGTCGAGGACGTGAGCAAAGAGGACCTAGGGCACGCGATCTGGGACCTGGTCGTCACTCGCCTCGACTCGTGACCGGGCGGCTGTTCCCCCGCGACCTCGGCCGAGGCATCGTCATGCACCCGTTGACGACGGCCGATGCCGAGGCGGCCTTCGCGATCGTCGACGCGGAGCGCGATCGGCTCCGCCAGTGGTTGCCATAGGTCGATCAGACGACGGAGCCCGAGGTCACACGCCAGGTGTTCGAGGCGGGCGAGCGTGCCGACGCGGCAGGCGAGGCGCTGCATTCGGCGCTCCGGCTCGACGGGGCCTTCGTCGGCATCGTCGACCTCCGCGTCGTACCGCTCCACCGCAGCGGCGAGGTGGGGTACTGGCTCGCGTACGCCGCGGTCGGCAAAGGCGTCATGACTCGGGCCGTCGCCGAGCTGTTCGACATCGGGTTCGAGACGCTCGGACTGCATCGAATCCAGCTGCAGCCGCGACGGAGAACACCCGCAGCCGAGCCGTTGCCGAGCGGTTGGGGATGCAGTACGAGGGCATCCGGCGCGAAGCCGAGGCGCTGGCGCATGGGTTCGTGGATCTGGCCATGTACTCGACGCTCGCCCACGAGTGGCCGGGAGCGGCGGCGGCCCTCGTGAGGACGAGCGCGAAACCCGCTGGTCGCCGTTAGACTCTGACGGTCTGCCGGTGCCCGATGTGGCCGGCCCACCCAAGGGAGTTGTCCGTGTCGCGCCGCCTGTTCACCTCTGAGTCCGTCACCGAGGGTCACCCCGACAAGATCGCCGACCAGATCAGCGACGCGATCCTCGACGCGATGGTCAAGGAAGACCCGACCAGTCGCGTCGCGGTCGAGACGCTGATCACGACCGGCCAGGTGCACGTCGCGGGTGAGGTGCGCACCGAGACCTACGTCGACATCGCCGGCATCGTTCGCGAGAAGATCCTCGACATCGGGTACGACTCCTCGCGCAAGGGGTTCGACGGGAACTCCTGCGGCGTGAGCGTCTCACTCGGCACGCAGTCACCGGACATCGCGCAGGGCGTCGAGGACGCCTACGAGCACCGCGCCGAGGGTGACGACGACCCGCTCGACCGGCAGGGCGCGGGTGACCAGGGCCTGATGTTCGGCTATGCCTGCACCGAGACCCCGGAGCTGATGCCGCTGCCGATCGCGCTGGCGCACCGCCTCGCCCGCCGCCTGTCCGCCGTGCGCAAGAGCGGCACGGTTCCCTACCTGCGGCCCGACGGCAAGACGCAGGTGACGGTCGAGTACGTCGACAACAAGCCGGTCCGACTCGACACGGTCGTCGTCTCGAGCCAGCACGCCGCAGACATCGACATCGACACCCTGCTCGCCCCCGACGTACGCGAGCACGTCGTCGAGCCGGAGCTCGCCGATCTCGGCCTCGACACCGAGGGCTACCGCCTGCTCGTGAACCCGACCGGCCGCTTCGAGGTCGGCGGCCCGATGGGTGACGCGGGCCTGACCGGCCGCAAGATCATCGTGGACACCTACGGCGGCATGGCCCGTCACGGTGGCGGCGCGTTCTCCGGCAAGGACCCGTCCAAGGTCGACCGGTCAGCGGCGTACGCCATGCGTTGGGTCGCCAAGAACGTCGTGGCTGCCGGCCTCGCCGACCGCTGCGAGTGCCAGGTTGCCTACGCGATCGGCAAGGCCCGTCCGGTCGGCATGTTCGTCGACACGTTCGGGACCGGCACGATCTCCGACGACAAGATCCAGGACGCGATTCTGCAGGTCTTCGACCTGCGGCCGGCCGCGATCATCCGCGACCTGGACCTGCTGCGCCCGATCTACTCCCAGACCGCCGCGTATGGACACTTCGGTCGTCCGGAGCTCGACTTCACGTGGGAGTCGACGACGCGGGTCGACGCTCTCAAGGCCGCAGCGGGCAAGTAAGGCAAAGGGAACAGACCCAAACCCGCAACAACCAGGGGGCGGGCGCCGCTCGGGGTGCTATCGCGCTGCCCACTTGCGCCGATCGTCCGGTTGGCCTCGATGCACGGAACGCGACGAAGCAGCGAAACGTACGCGGAGCGGCGGCCGCCGTCCCGGTTTTCGCGCCCTTGTCTGTGGAGTGGTGGAGACTCGTCGGGTGACGACTGCGGCGGGCCGGGCTGCGCCCAAGAAGTCGGCAAAGCCCGCGATCCAGCGGCGGGCCGAGATCCTGCCGATCGCGCGGGTGTGTGTCGAGGTCTCGCTGCCGCATCTCGACCGCACCTTCGACTATCTCGTCAGCCAGGAGCAGGACGCCGCGGCTCAGCCGGGCGTGCGCGTGCGGGTTCGGTTTGCCGGAGCGCTCGTCGGCGGGTTCATCCTCGAGCGTGCTGCCGACACTGAGCACGACGGCAAGCTGTCGTTCATCGAGCGCGTGCTCGGGTCGGAGCCGGTGTTGCTCCCCGAGGTCGCGTCCGTCGCGCGCGAGGTTGCTGATCGCTGGGCCGGGAGTCTCGCCGACCTGACGCGGCTTGCCGTGCCGCCGCGGCACGCCACCGCAGAGCGGACGAAGAGCAAGCCCGCGGACGACCCGGTCGCGGTGCCGCCGCCGGCCGCGCTCGGCCGGTACGCCGGGGGACCGGAGCTCTTGCGGGAGCTGGCTATCGGTACGGCGCGACGGGTGTGGACGGCGCTGCCGGGCGACTGGCCCACGGAGATCGCGGCGACGGCGGCAGCGGTGCTGGCCGCCGGCCGAGGCGTGGTGATCGTCGTCCCTGATGCGCGTGACGTCGATCGCGTGGACCGAGCGCTCGCGGCCACGCTCGGTGCCGGCCACCACGTCGCGCTGACGGCCGAGCTCGGTCCGGAACAGCGGTACAGCCGCTTCCTGGCGCTGTCCCGTGGCGCGGTCCGCGCCGTCGTGGGCACCCGCTCCGCGGTGTGGGCGCCGGTGCACGATCTCGGCCTGGTCGTGATCTGGGACGACGGCGACGACCTCCTCGCCGAACCGCGTGCGCCGTATTGCCATGCGCGCGATGTCGCGGTGCTTCGTGCCCATCGCGCCGGCGCGTCGATGTTGCTCGCCGGCCATGCCGTGACTGCCGAGGGCGCCCAGCTGCTCGCGACCGGCTGGGCGAGCGAGCTCGGCCCGACCGCGCCGGCGCGCACCCGCGACTTGCCGGCGGTGCGCGCTTCCGGCGGGGATGAGGAGCTCGCGGATGACGAGGCGGCACGTGCCGCCCGGCTGCCCACGATCGCGTGGCGCACCGCGAAGGACGCGCTGCAGTCCGGGCCCGTCCTGATCCAGGTCCCGCGCCAGGGGTACGTACCGGCGCTGGCCTGTGCCAAGTGCCGGCACACCGCGCAATGCCGGAAGTGCGCGGGCCCGCTTGCCCGCGGGGGTGAGCAGGCACCGCCGGTCTGCCGCTGGTGTGGCGTCATTGCCACCGGGTGGCGCTGTCCGCACTGCGCCGCCCTCACGTTGCGGGCGGTGGTCGTCGGCGCGCGGCGCACCGCGGAGGAGCTCGGCCGGGTGTATCCGGGGGTGTCGGTGAAGACCTCCGGCGGCGGCAAGGTGCTCGCCCGCGTTACCGGTCAACCGGCGCTGGTGGTTGCTACCCCGGGTGCTGAGCCGGTCGCGGACGGCGGGTACTCCGCGGCCATCCTGCTCGACGGCTGGCTGCTGCTGTCGCGGGCGGATCTGCGGGCCGCCGAGGAAGCGCTGCGTCGCTGGCTCAACGCGGCGAGCCTGGTGCGGGGCAGTGGCGACGGTGGTCGGGTGGTCGTGGTCGCCCCGAGCGAGCTGCGTCCGGTCCAGGCGCTGTTGCGCTGGCAGCCACGCTGGCACGCCGAGCGCGAGCTCGAAGACCGCCGTTCCCTGCATCTGCCGCCGGCCGGACGGATGGCGGCGTTGACCGGCGCGCCGGAGGCCGTCGCAGAGCTGCTTGCCGCTGCGAAGCTGCCGCCGGCAGCGGAGGTGCTCGGGCCCGTCGCTGCGCCCGACGGCGACGCCGAGGATGAACGAATCCTGGTTCGGGTGCCGCGGGTGCGCGGCCAGGAGCTCGCTACGGCGTTGAAGGCCGCCCAGGCAACGCGCAGCGCACGGAAGGCGCCCGGCAGCGTTCGGGTCGAGATGGACCCGGTCGCGCTCGGATAGTCAGCTCCGGTCCGCCAGCGGGGCCTTCACCTCGCTCGGAGCCACGTGTGGCGGCCGAGCTACCCGGTGGCAAGGTAGCTCTGCCACGCCCGGGGTGCGGCCGGCCGAAGCGAGCGTTCGACAGCACTGGTATTGCCCCATCGTGACGCGCGGCCCGGTGCGCGGATCGGCCGGCAGCCCGACAGCGACACCGCGGCGTACTCGTCGCCGCCGGACGCATAGCTGAAGTAGAGCCGCACCGACGTCCCGTCGTCGTACGGGCAGGGCAGCGGCTCGGTCGGAAAGGCCTTGGCGTGCCGGATCGCCACGGCGATCTTCCTGGCGCGCGCGCCGCCGTTCGTCGTACGCCGCGCGACGCAGCGCGTCGAGTTCAGGCCCGGAACCCAGATCGCGACCACCCCGGTGGGATGAGCGCGGACCCACAGCAGCGGGTCGTCGGAGGTCGTGGCCGGCGAGCTGCTGCCCGCGCTCGGCGCCGTGCAGCTGCCGTTCGCCCGGGTCATCGTCGGCGCGTGGGCGGGAGCGGGCCGGATCACGGGCGCGCCGTGGGAGGCGGGGCTCGCACTTGCCGCTTGGCTGCCTGCCAGCAGGACCGCCGCGCCACCGGCTGCGGTCGCGAGTCGAACCCATGCGGACGTCGGCCTCATCATGCGCCTTTGACGATGAGAGCGGGGACTTGGTTCCCACCTACCATTGACCGTCTTGTCGTGGCGGATATCGAGGAGCACACGTGGCGGTCCAGCCGATCCGGTTGTTCGGCGATCCCGTCCTGACCACTGCGGCCGAGGAAGTCACGACATTCGACAAGGAGCTGCGCAACCTCGTCCGGGACCTCGCCGAGACGATGCTCGACGCCCCCGGGGTCGGACTCGCTGCGCCGCAGATCGGCGTGGGTCTTCGGGTGTTCACCTACCACGTCGACGACGAGCAGGCAGGCCACCTCGTGAACCCGGTCGTTCGTGCCGTTGGCGACGAGGAGCAGGACGGCGACGAAGGGTGCCTGTCGCTGCCGGGGCTCACCTTCCCGACCGTCCGCAAGCTGCGTGTCGTCGCATCCGGCGTCGACATGCACGGCGAGCCGATCACCATCGAAGGAAGCGAGCTGCTCGCCCGTTGTGTGCAGCACGAGGTGGACCACCTCGACGGGATCCTGTTCATCGACCGGCTCGACGCCGAGCAGCGCAAGGCCGCCATGCGCGCGATCCGTGAGGCGGAGTGGTCCGGGCTCGGCTCGCCCGCGGTGAAGCCGTCGCCGCACCTGACCAGCGGCCTCGCGCTCTAGGACGCGCGGTCGTGCGGCTCGTCTTTGCCGGGACGCCGGCGGTTGCGCTCCCGTCGCTCGACGCCTTGCTGGCGAGCACCCGCCATGAGCTGGTCGCGGTCGTCACCCGGCCCGACGCACCGGCCGGACGGGGCCGAGCACTGCATGCCAGCCCGGTGAAGGAGCGCGCGGTGGCTTCCGGCGTCGAGGTGCTCACGCCGGCGCGTCCGTCGGAGCCGGACTTCCTCGACCGCCTGTCCGCACTTGCGCCGGACTGTGTCGCCGTCGTCGCCTACGGCGCGCTGGTACCGCCCGAGGCTCTCGCGATCCCGGTGCACGGTTGGGTCAACCTGCACTTCTCGGTGCTGCCGGCATGGCGTGGTGCGGCGCCCGTGCAGCACGCCTTGCTCGCCGGCGACGATGTCACCGGCGCGACGACCTTCGAGCTCGAAGCGGGACTGGACACCGGTCCGGTGTACGGCGTGATGA
Organism: Mycobacteriales bacterium; assembly: GCA_035547035.1. Classification (GTDB taxonomy): domain Bacteria; phylum Actinomycetota; class Actinomycetes; order JAFAQI01; family JAFAQI01; genus DASZTV01. The sequence goes on from DASZVL010000069.1 coordinate 12,754, forward strand.
CGACGACGATCGGTGCGCACGAGACCGCCGGCGAGCTGCTCGAGCGGCTCGCGCTCGATGGCGCGGGACTGATGACCGCGACCCTCGACGGCATCGAGGACGGAACGCTCGAGGCGGTGCCACAGCCGACCGAGGGTGTCTCGCTCGCCCCGAAGCTGAAGCCGGGAGACGCGCGCGTGACGTGGACTCATCCCGCGGCGTCGATCGATCGACGGATCCGCGCGTGCACTCCCGATCCCGGCGCATGGACGACCTTCCGTGGCCGTCGCCTCGGGCTGGGTGCCGTGCGCATTGCCGCGGACATGCGCAGCGAGGCGATCCCGCCGGGCGAGGTGCGCGACCTCGGGCGCGACGGGGTGGTGGTGGGCACCGGCAGCGAGCCGTTGCGGCTCGCTCTCGTGCGACCCGAAGGCAAGCCCGATCGGGCCGCCGAGGAGTGGGCGCGTGGCGCGCGTCTTGTCGCCGGCGAGCGGCTCGAGTAAGGACTGTGTCGATCAAGGACCGGGCACGACGTACCGCGGTTGACGTCGTCCTGTCGGTCGAGCGAGACGGCGCCTACGCCAACCTGCTGTTGCCGCGGCTGCTGCGTGAGCGGCAGCTCTCCGAGCAGGACGCGGCCCTCGCGACCGAGATCGGGTACGGCGCGCTGCGGTGGCAGGGTGTTCTCGACCGGGTGATCGGTGCTGCTTCGAAGCGCGATGCCTCGGCGCTCGACCCCGAGGTGCGAGCCGTGCTTCGAGTGGGCGCCTACCAGGCGCTGCACACCCGCGTCCCGTCGCACGCCGCGGTCTCGACGACGGTGGATCTCGGCAAGGCGGTTGCCGGACATCGCAGCTCGGGCCTGGTCAACGCGGTCATGCGGAGGGTCAGCGAACGCGACTGGCGCGGCTGGGTGACCGAGCTCGCACCGTCCGACGGCGTGGCGAGGACGGCGTTCGAGCATGGCTACCCGGAGTGGATCGCGGCCGGCTTCCTAGCCGCGCTCGGTGGCGATCTCGCCGAGCTGCGGCGTGCCTTGGCGGCGGACCGGCCCGTTACGCACCTAGCGGCGCTGCCGGGAGCAATCGACCGCGATCGGCTGGTGCGCCAGGCAGGCGAAGGCGCGGTCGCCGGGCCGTTCTCGCCGTACGCCGTGCATCTCGGAGGCGGTGACCCCGGCCGGATCGGCGCCGTGCAGGAGGGGCGGGCGCAGGTGCAGGACGAGGGCAGCCAGCTGGTCGCGCTCGCCCTCGTCGGCGCTCCGATTGATGGCCGCGATGCGCACTGGCTCGACATGTGTGCCGGCCCGGGGGGCAAGGCGCGGCTGCTCGGCGGGCTGCTGCCGGCCAGTGGGCGGCTGGTCGCCGCCGACATCCATCCGCACCGCGCCGGACTGATCCGGGCTCGCGAGCAGCGCATGGGCGTCGTCGTCGCTGACGGCACCCGACCACCCTGGCAACCGGAGGCCTTCGACAGGGTGCTCATCGACGCGCCGTGCAGCGGCCTCGGTGCGCTGCGCCGGCGCCCAGAGGTGCGGTGGCGCCGCAAGCCCGAGGACCTCGCCGATCTCGTCCGGTTGCAAAGCGCGCTGCTTGATTCCGCGGTGGATGCCGTCCGGGTAGGCGGCGTCGTCGCCTACGTGACCTGCTCGCCGCATCCGTCGGAGACCCGCGGCGTCGTGCACTCGGCACTCGAGCGCCTCGGCAACCTCGAGCAGCTCGACGCGAGGCCGAGCCTGCCGGGAGTTCCGGAGCTCGGCGGCGGGTCCGACGTACAGCTCTGGCCGCATCGCCACGGGTCGGACGCGATGTACGTCGCGCTGCTGCGGCGCGCTCGGTGAAATCCGGGAAGCCGCCACGTGTCGCACCTAAACTTGGGTGATCATGCAGATCGCGCCGAGCATCCTGTCTGCCGACTTCGCGCGGCTCGCCGACGAGGTCGGAGTCATCGGAGATGTCGCCGACTGGGTGCACGTCGACGTCATGGACAACCACTTCGTGCCGAACCTGACGTTCGGCCTCTCGACGGTTCAGGCGCTGCTGAAGAACACTGCGTTGCCGCTCGACTGCCACCTGATGATCGACGAGCCGGACCGGCACGCCCCGGCGTACGCCGAAGCCGGTGCGCGCAGCGTGACCTTCCATGCCGAGGCGGCGCAGGCGCCGGTGCGACTCGCTCGCACGCTCCGGTCCGCGGGTGCGCGTGCTGGGCTGGCGATCCGGCCGGCAACGCCGATCGAGCCCTACGCCGACCTGCTGCCGGAGATCGACACCGTCCTCGTCATGACTGTCGAGCCCGGGTTCGGCGGGCAGTCCTTTCTCGACATCATGCTGCCGAAGATCCGCCGGGCCAGACAGCTCGTGCGCGATGGCGAGCACGCCGTATGGGTGCAGGTCGACGGGGGAGTCGACGCGGACACGATCGAGCGTTGCGCGGAAGCCGGCGCGGATGTCTTCGTCGCCGGCAACTCGGTCTATGGCTGCGACGACCCGGCGGCCGCCGTCGTACGGCTCCGCGAGGCAGCGACCAAGGCGGGCGAGGCTGCCTGGTGGACGCACTAGCGTCCGCCCCGGCGACACGGTGGACGCACTAGCGTCCGCCCCGGCGACACGGTGGACGCACTTGCAATAACGATATAGACTGAAACGGAACTAGCAAGCGCGCTCCGGGGTCGGTGAAAGTCCGAACCGGCGGTGACGAGGTTGCCCCGGCAGGTGGGGTGACCGCGAAGCCCGCGACCCGGCCGAAGCCATCGGCCGGTGGACCTGGTGTGACTCCAGGGCCGACGGTGAGAGTCCGGATGAGAGGAAGCGCGCGAGCGGCACCGCACGGCTGCGTCGTCCGCGACGCGACCTTTTGATGTGGCGTCGTTCGCGATCTCTCCTCGTCCCGGGTACGCCGGTCGAGACGAGGAGAGGCTCAGTGTCTACCGAGGCCGAGATCAGCGCGATGCGTCGTGCGATCGAGCTGGCCGAGGGTGCGCTGGGGGTGCCCAATCCCAACCCCGCGGTAGGCGCCGTCGTACTCGACCGTGCCGGGCAAGTAGTGGGCACCGGGGCCACCGCGCCGATCGGCGGGCCGCATGCGGAGGTCGTTGCGCTCACGGCGGCGGGGGAGCGGGCACGCGGCGGAACCGTCGTGGTCACCCTCGAGCCGTGCAGCCACCAGGGCCGCACCGGGCCATGCAGCGCGGCGATCATGGCCGCGGGCATCTCGCGAGTCGTGTTTGCGGTCGCTGACCCGCACGGGGTGGCGGCCGGGGGAGCGGCGCAGCTGCGCGATGCCGGCATCGACGTCAAGTCGGGAGTGCTGGCCGATGACGCTCGTCACGACCTGGAGCCCTGGCTGGTCGCGACCGCCGAGGGGCGTCCATATGTGACGTGGAAGTACGCCGCGACGCTCGACGGGAGGACGGCCGCCGCCGACGGCACGAGCAAGTGGATCACCGGGGTCGGTGCGCGACTCGACGTACAGGTAGTCCGCTCCCGCTCTGACGCGGTCGTGGTCGGCATCGGCACGGTGCTTGCGGATGATCCGGCGTTGACCGTGCGCGAGGTCGACGTCGGCCGGCAGCCGTTGCGCGTTGTCGTCGACTCGGATGCGCGGACGCCGCTCGGGGCGAAGGTGCTCGACGAAGTGGCACCGACACTCATCGCCGTTGCGGGTGACGCGCCCGCTGATCGTGTTGCGGCGCTGCGCGGCACGGCGGCGGAGGTCGTCGAGCTACCGCGCACTTCGGCCGGCGTCGATCTCGGCGCGTTGATGGGCTGTCTCTTCGAGCAGGAGCGACGTCTGCTGGTGCTCGAGGGTGGTGCGACGCTGGCCACGGGGTTCCTGCGCGCCGGCCTCGTCGATCGGGTGATCGCTTACATCGCGCCGGCATTGCTTGGTGCCGGCTCTTCGGTCGTCGGAGACTTCGGTGTCGCGACGATTGACCGCGCGGTCCGGCTCATGCCGAAGGACCTCACATACCTGGACGGCGATGTGCGAATCGTCGCGACGGTCGAGAAGGCGGAGGGCTGATGTTCACCGGCATCGTCCAGTCGCTCGGGACGGTCGGAGCCGTCGAGGAGCTCGACGCGGCCGTGCGACTCGCAGTTGAAGGCGAGATCTTGCACGGCCTGTCGGGTGGTGAGTCGATCGCGGTCAACGGCGTCTGTCTGACCGTCGCACAGATCGATGCGCGCGGCTTCACCGCCGACGTGATGCATGAGACGTTGCGCCGTACCTCACTGGGTGGGCTGCGAGCCGGCGACCGCGTCAACCTCGAGCGATCCGTCACGCCGACGTCGTTGCTCGGCGGGCACATCGTGCAAGGTCACGTCGACGGCGTCGCGACGGTCGCCGACGTCCGGCCGTCGGAGCACTGGCGCGAGGTTGACCTCTCGCTTCCTGCGGAGCTGATGCCCTACGTCGTCGAGAAGGGCTCGATCGCACTCGATGGAGTGAGCCTCACGGTGTCGTCCCTGTCGGGGTCGACGGTTGGGGTGAGCCTGATCCCGGAGACGTTGACGCGGACGACGCTCGGGATTCGTTCGGTCGGGGACCAGATCAACGTCGAGGTCGACGTACTCGCGAAGTACGTCGAGCGGCTGCTGTCGGCGAGGGAGTCGAGATGAGTTCAGGCCACGAGCCCATGATCGGGTTCAGCGACATCGAGCGCGCGGTCGCCGACATCGCGGCCGGCAAGCCGGTCGTTGTCGTGGACGATGCGGACCGCGAGAACGAAGGCGATCTGATCTTCGCGGCGGAGATGGCGACGCCGGAGCTGGTGGCGTTCATGGTGCGCTACACCTCGGGCTACATCTGCGTGCCGCTCACCGAGTCCGACTGCGACCGCCTCGACCTGCCGCCGATGTACCACACCAACCAGGACCGGCGGGGGACGGCGTACGCGGTCACGGTCGACGCGGCCGAGGGCACGACGACCGGCATCTCCGCGCACGACCGGGCGCTGACGATGCGGGCGCTTGCTGCGGCCGACTCGACGCCGTCGGACTTCACGCGCCCCGGGCACGTCGTGCCGTTGCGCGCGAAGGACGGCGGAGTGCTGCGCCGCGCCGGACACACCGAGGCCGCGATCGACCTGTGCCGCATGGCGGGGCTGCGGCCGGCGGGCGTGCTGTGCGAGATCGTCAGCGAGAAGGACATCGACGGCATGGCGCGCCTCGACGAGCTGGAGGTGTTTGCCGCCGAGCACGATCTTGCGCTGATCGCGATCGCCGACCTGATCGCGTATCGGCGTCGTACGGAGAGCCAGGTCGAGCGGGTCGCCGAGGCGCGCATCCCGACCAACCACGGCGAGTTCCGGGCGGTCGGCTTCCGCAGTGTCGTTGACGGGATCGAGCACGTCGCGTTGGTGCGAGGCGACATCGGTGACGGAGAAGACGTGCTCGTGCGGGTGCATTCCGAGTGCCTGACCGGCGATGTGTTCGGCAGCCGCCGATGCGACTGCGGGCCCCAGCTCGACGCCGCGATCGCGGCGGTGGCAGCAGAAGGTCGCGGGATCGTGCTGTACGTGCGAGGGCATGAGGGCCGCGGCATCGGGTTGATGCACAAGCTGCAGGCCTACCAGCTGCAGGACGAAGGGCAGGACACCGTCGACGCCAACGTGTCCCTCGGGCTTCCGGCCGACGCGCGTGACTACGGAACGGGCGCGCAGATCCTGGTCGACCTCGGCGTGCGGTCGATGCGCTTGCTGACGAACAACCCGGACAAGCGGGCGGGTCTGGAAGGTCATGAGCTGGCGATCGTCGCGCGGGTGCCGTTGCCGGTGCGGGTGACGTCGGACAACCTGCGCTACCTGACGACGAAGCGCGACCGGATGGGGCACGACATCCCGGACCTGCCGGCCCTGGTCGACGAGGAGGTCACCGAGGCGAGCGCCGATGTCTTGCCGGCCGCGGTGTCGGAGCGGGCAGTCAGGGCGGAACCTGACATCTACCGGACTGCCGTGCGCATGGCGTACGCGCTGTCGCCCTTCGCCTCACCTGTCGAGGACGCCCCTGAGGAGGTGGCCCCGTGAGTGGCAAGGGTGTTCCCGAGGAGGTCGTGGCCGATGGCAGCGGGCTACGCGTCGCGATCGTCGCTGCTCGCTGGCACACCGAGATCACGGACGCCCTCGTTGCCGGCGCGTTTCGCGGACTCGCCGCCGTGTCGGTGTCCGACTCGTATTTGTGCCGCGTGCCGGGCGCGTTCGAGCTCGCTGTCGTTGCCTGCGAGCTGGCGAAGTCGGGGTACGACGCGGTGGTGGCGCTGGGCGTCGTCGTACGAGGCGGGACGCCCCACTTCGAGTACGTGTGCTCGGCAGCGACCGACGGGCTTAATCGGATCGCGATCGAAACCGGGGTCCCAGTAGGCTTCGGCTTGCTGACCTGCGACACGACGGAGCAGGCGCTCGACCGGGCGGGCCTGCCCGGGTCGAGCGAGGACAAGGGACGGGAGGCCGCAATGGCTGCGGTCGAGACGGCGCTGGTGCTGCGGGCTGTCCGTCGCGCCGGCAGCGCGCCCGGCGAACTGGGCGCGAGCCATTCGTTGGCGGACGGTCGCTGACCGCACGCTGTCGTCCGCCTTGCCGCTGTCCCCGCCCCCCGCTCCACAAATGAGCCGGCTGCGCCGGCGCTCCATCTCCGGCTATCGGTATCAACGATGTGAAAGGCCATGCCCGTGCTGTCGCTCGTCCTTCCGAAGGGATCGCTGGAGAAGGCGACCCTCGACCTTTTCGATGCTGCTGACCTGGCGGTGCGCCGCGGGTCCGACCGCGACTACCGCGCCGGCATCTCCGACCCGCGCGTCGATCGCGTCATGTTCCTGCGCCCGCAGGAGATCCCTCGCTATGTCGAGGAAGGCCTGTTCGACCTCGGCATCACCGGCCGCGACTGGATCACCGAGACCGACGCCGACGTGGAGTCGGTGTGCGAGCTCCAGTACTCGAAGGCGACCGCCAACCCGGTCCGGATCATCCTCGCCGTGCCGGCCGAGCACCCGGCGCAGACCGGCGCCGAGCTGCCCGACGGCGTACGGGTGTCGACGGAGTACCCGGAGCTGACCCGCCGGTTCTTCGCAGACGCAGGTGTGAAGGCCGTGATCGTGCCGTCGTACGGCGCGACCGAGGCCAAGGTGCCCGACATCGTCGACGCGATCGTCGATGTGACCGAGACCGGCAGCTCGCTGCGCAAGCACGGTCTCAAGGTCATCGAGACGCTGCTGACCAGCCGCACCGAGCTGATCGCCAACGCCGAGGCGTACGCCGACCCGGCCCGCCGGGCGGCGATGGAAGACGTGATGTTGCTGCTGCGCGGCGCGATCCGGGCCCGCGGCAAGGTCATGCTCATGGTCAACGTCAAGGCCGCGGACCTCGAGTCGGTGCTGGGCGTGCTGCCGGCCATGACGTCGCCCAACGTCACCACGCTCGCCGATGGCGCCCTGCACGGCGTCTCGTCGGTGGTGCCCAAGAAGGGCGTGAACACGCTGATCCCCGCGCTCAAGGCGGCCGGCGCGTTCGACATCCTCGAGCTGCCGATCAGCAAGATCGTCGAGTGATCGCTCGATGGTGAGCGGGCGCGGCCGTTCGCTGGCCGCGCCGTCCCCGAGCGTGGCCGGTGACGCCGGAGTCGGCGATATCGACCTGGTGTCCGCGCTCGCTGCGGGGGACCTGTCGGCGGTGAGCACGGCGCTGTCCGCCGCGCGCGTCTTCGTCCCGGTTGCTGCTCAGCTGGTGTCCGCCGACGCCACCGGTGCGGACAAGCAGTCCGACATGGCCTTGCTGCTGCTCGACGGTCCGAGCGGACGCGCGCTGCCGGTCTTCAGCTCGGTGGCGAC
>DASZVL010000070.1:0-3712 GCA_035547035.1 Mycobacteriales bacterium
CCGGGCCGTTCGAGAACGATCCGAACGTGACGGACAAGAAGTTCCCCGGCAACCCCACGCGGTCTTACCGCAGCACCGCCCCGCTGCGGGTTCTCGGCGAGATCGCGGAGTGGACGCGGCTGACACCGGAACAGCTGCGCATGTGGCGGGAGCGGCTGTCGGTGCTCCTCTCAGACGAGGGCGGCGAGATCATCAACTGAAGAACACCACTGCAGGTTGGCGACAGCCACCAAGGACGCGCGGTAGGCGCCGCTCCCGAGCTGGGTCGGCCTCGACGGGTTTGCTAGTCGCGACCGGACCCCCGGTGCCGAGCAACGCTGAGCGCTGTTAGTCCTCCGAAGACGGCGCCCCAGCCCCTCCGACGGCGAGCGCGTCGGCGATGGAGTGGCCGCTGAGAACCGTCACCGTCATGGAACCCGCGAGCCAGACGCCGGTCGCGGCGAGTGCGTGGACGTAGGTCGTCGCACGGCCGCCAAGCCACCAGCTCCGCCTCGGCCCTTCCATACGGTTACCGCTTCGCCGAGGCTGTCCTCGCTCCTGCAGGCGTGAGGTGCCGATCTGCTCGTCCCGCAGAATGGCGTGGTGACACTCGCGGCGGCTGCGCTCATCGTCGCGGGTTCGCTGCTCACGATCTCCGGGATGGCGATCCAGGTTCGCGAACGTCGAGATGTCGCGCCATGGCGAGCGGGCTTCGGACGCTGGACATCTCGGCGTTCCATGGCAGTCGGCATCCCCGGTGCCTTCGCGGTCGTCGTTGGAGTCGCGCTGCTGCGGTGACGCGCTGTACGACTGACCCGACTGCGATGTTCCTTCGGTAGTGGCTGCCAGGATCGACTTATGGCGTTCATGAGGCGGGTTGTCGCGCGCGGCGACGCCTTCGACCGACGCGTCCGTGCGCTGATGGGCATGAGGGTCCGGCTGTCCAGCTTGACCTGGGATGCGGCAGGTCTCGTCGTCCGGGACGGTGGGCGGGCAACGCCAAGGAATGCGTTGCGTCTCGAGCCTGGTGGCATGCGGGTTCTGACGGGCCCGAATGCCGGCGGGGTCTTCGGGTGGGATACGTGGGCGCCGATCGCGCCAGTGGGAACCGAGCAATGACTGGACATCTCCGTCCCTCCGAATAGGTGCTTTCCGCGCTCGTCAGCTGGCGATGCACGTTGCTCCCTGATGGTCGAGATCGGCCGGTTGGCGTGCCGTGCGAGCCAGCCCATTGAGCGCGATGTGCAGTTCGGTGCGATCGCCGTACATGATGTGCGACACCGGTAACGGCCGCACCAAGGACGTGGTCGACGCATACCGCGAAGCAGCACGCGCCGCCGCCGAGCAAGCGCGCGCGTCCTACCTCGACCTTTCCGCATTGCTCGACGACAGTGCGCTAGTTGCGGACGGCGTCCACCTCAACGACCTCGCCTACGACCGACTCGATGGCCATGTCCGCTGGATCCTGAAGCGAGTGTGAACTGCCGTTCGACCGCCGGCGCTCCAGTCATTGCTCGGTTCCCACCGCTACGAGGCCTTCTGCCGAGCCGCCCTTCATCATCAGTTCGCGAGGGCGATGGCCCGTTGGGCTTGGGCATAGCGCTTCTTTTGCTGGCGGGCTCCTGGGCGAGCTCTCACTCCTGTACAGATCAAGGCTTCGCACCGCGACGGCCTGAACGGTACGTGCCGGTCGCGGCTCTCGGCATCGCACGAAGTGCGAGGCGCTCAGAGAGCTCGGATGAGCGCGTTGATACCGATGAGTGCGAAGGCGGGCACCACCAGCGTGAGGCAGGACCAGGCTGTCGTGGCCGCGCATTGTCTGATGCGGATGTGGAGCGGCGCCGGTGGTGCGAGACCGAGGGCCACCGATGCGCGCGGGCCGCAATGGGCCACACCACGAGCGACGGCGCTACGGACCGCGTCGAGGTACGGCGCGCTGGCGCGACCCGACAAGGTCAGCTTTCGCCCTCCCGCGTCGCGGAGATAGAGGTAGGTCGTCACACCTCCCCGTCCCCAGATCTCGCGGCTGTCGACGAAGCGGAGCGCCGCGAGGTCGAGGTAGGTCGGACCGCCGATCGACGCTGCCCAGACCCCGGTGCCAGTGGGGACAACGAATGGACGAAGTGCGAGCCTCCAGAACGCTGGGTGCGCTCCCATCCACAACACGCCAGCCGCCAGCAGCGCATCGCCCCGGCCTTGGGCGCCTGGATCAGGGAAGAACACGTCGCCGAGGATCAGCACTGCCGTGAGAACGATCCAGGGAATGCGGATCGCGCGGCTCGCGATCACCACCCGCCGCGGCGCGCCGGCCGCGTGTGGCTGCGCGAGCTCCGACACACAGCGCAGGCTGCCAGGCGACGACCGGCGCGGCGCCTGGACGCGCCCGCGATGCCAACGCGCGCGACGTCGCTGAGCGTGACAGACGCCCGGCGCCACCGGGCAGCCGCCGATACCGCTTGAGCGGGTCCAGGAGCATCGAATCGTGGACGTGATCAGTTGGGCGGTTGATCGCCTGCCAGAGAGGCTGTGGTCGGACGACCGCAACCTCTGGATCCCGCGCTACGGCGAACGTCTGATCGGGCACTGGCATCTCTGCGTCGGGGCACGACCTGGCGCCAAGGACGCCGTTCGCACTGTCGAGCGAAACGGCAACACGCTTCTCTACGGCGCCCGCCCGTTCAACTTCGACGAGCACGACCCCGGGCTCCATTCCGAGGAACGGTAGGCGCCGTACACCTGACTGCTCGCCGCGTCGTCGTTAGCGTGCGCACGTGGCTGAGCACGGCATCGAGTGGGCGCCGATGGCGCCCGTCGCGGTTGCCGAAGTCCTAGCGCAGGTCACAGCACCGTGGTGGATCGCCGGCGGCTGGGCCATCGACCTCCACATCGGACAGCGCACCCGGACCCACAACGACACCGACGTCCTGGTGCTGCGCCGCGATCTCACGACCATGCGCGAAGCACTGCGTGGCTGGGACCTTCATGTTGCCGACCCTCCCGGCACCCTCAGGCCCTGGCCCGCCGACAGCCCGACCCTGCCGACGCACGTCCATGACATCTGGTGCCGTCCCACCGCTGCCAGCGCCTGGGCCGTGCAGCTCTTGGTGGATGACACGGATCGCGAGATGTGGCTCTTCCGACGCGACACCACCATCCGTCGACCGATCGCCACGCTCGACGGGCCCGCCAGCACCTCGACCATGCGCGTCGTCGCACCCGAGGTCCAGCTCCTCTACAAGAGCGCATCACCACGCCCGAAGGACGAGGCCGACTTCACGCTCTCGCTGCCGACCCTCGACCCGCTCGCTCGTGACTGGCTGCGCACGGCCCTCGAACGGACAAGCCCCACCCATGACTGGCTCGCCGCCCTGTAAGCGTCGCTCGGGGGTTCTGGCCAAACCTGCTGCCGGTGGCCTGGCTCGGTGTTGGTGGATCGGGTGCCCGCCGGGGCGTTGGGTCCCGTAGCCCGGGACGTTCGCCCCGGTTGTCGACCACTGCTGCGGCCAGACACTGACCGTGATGGTCGTCGCGCGAAGGAGCTTCCGGATGGTCGATGTTCGTGGGCCAGCGGGCCGGGACCTGTTGGTGGAGGGGCCCCGGGTCGTGACGGATCGCGCGGCGCAGGGAACAGATCCGGGACCGATCGCCAGTGGGTGTCCGCTGCGCGTCCCGATGCTCGGGATCGAGGCGGTCATGGCGACGGCGTCCGCGGCGGGCGCGGTTCAGCTCGCGA
>DASZVL010000071.1:0-179893 GCA_035547035.1 Mycobacteriales bacterium
GATGGACAAGGTCGGCAAGGAAGGCGTCATCACGGTCGAGGAGTCCAACACCTTCGGCCTCGAGCTCGAGCTCGTCGAGGGCATGCGCTTCGACAAGGGCTACATCTCGCCGTACTTCGTCTCCGACGCCGAGCGCATGGAAGCCGTGCTCGACGACCCGTACGTGCTCTTCGTCAACTCGAAGATCTCGGCGGTCAAGGACCTGCTCCCGGTGCTCGAGAAGGTCATGCAGGGCGGCAAGCCGCTCGCGATCATCGCCGAGGACGTCGAGGGCGAGGCGCTCGCGACCCTGGTCGTGAACAAGATCCGCGGCACCTTCAAGTCCGTCGCGATCAAGGCCCCCGGCTTCGGCGACCGCCGCAAGGCGATGCTGCAGGACATGGCGATTCTCACCGGCGGCCAGGTCATCAGCGAGGAGGTCGGGCTCAAGCTCGAGAACACCACGCTGGACCTGCTCGGCAAGGCTCGCAAGATCGTCGTCACCAAGGACGAGACCACGATCGTCGAGGGCGCGGGCGACACCGACCAGATCGCCGGCCGCGTCAACCAGATCAAGGCCGAGATCGAGAAGTCGGACAGCGACTACGACCGCGAGAAGCTGCAGGAGCGCCTGGCCAAGCTGGCCGGCGGTGTTGCGGTCATCAAGGTCGGCGCTGCGACCGAGGTCGAGCTCAAGGAGCGCAAGCACCGCATCGAGGACGCCGTTCGTAACGCGAAGGCGGCCGTCGAAGAGGGCATCGTCGCGGGTGGTGGCGTCGCGCTGCTGCACGCGTCGAAGACCGCGTTCGACAAGCTCGACCTGGAAGGCGACGAGGCGACAGGTGCTCGCATCGTGCAGCTCGCGCTCGAGGCGCCGATCAAGCAGATCGCCACGAACGGCGGCCTCGAGGGCGGCGTCGTGGTCGAGAAGGTGCGCTCGCTCAAGGTGGGCCACGGCCTCAACGCCGCGACCGGCGAGTACGTCGACCTGATCAAGGCCGGCATCATCGACCCGGCCAAGGTGACGCGCTCCGCACTGCAGAACGCCGCTTCCATCGCGGCGCTGTTCCTCACCACCGAGGCCGTCATCGCCGACAAGCCTGAGAAGGCTGCGCCGGCGATGCCGGGCGGCGGCGGCATGGGAGACATGGACTTCTAAGAAGTCCTCTGGAAACAGAATCTTCTAAGAAGTCGCTGGCAACAGAGCCCTCTAAGTTCCGAAGTCCCCGAAGGGGGCCGGCCCGTTTCGGGCCGGCCCCCTTCGTCGTTCCTGTGGATGACGGCGGCACCCGTCCTCGCGATGCAGGATGGAGGGGACGAACCCAGCGAAATGAGTCCGATGAAGCCCAGCACCAAGATCCGCTTGCTTGCCGCCGCCGCGGCCTTCGCGGTTGCCGCGACCGGCGCGCCGGCGCTCGCCGCGAGCCAGAGCCCGCGCCCGCTCAAGACCCTGGTCGGCGAGCTGCACGCGATCCCGTCCTGGGCGAAGGGGGTGCTGCCGGCGGCGCTGGAACCGGCGAGCGCACCGGTGCAGATCTCACTCGCTCTGAAGGGCCGCCACGTCGCCGAGCTGCGGCGACTCGTCGCGGCGGTCAGCGACCCGTCCTCGCCGAGCTACCGGCACTTCCTGACCACTGCCGAGTTCAACCGCCGCTTCGCTCCGACCGTCGCCGCTGCCGACACCGCGCGGACCTGGCTGCGCCGCTCCGGGTTCGTCGTCGATGCGACGACCGCCGGCCGCGCCCTCGTCACCGCCCACGCGCCCGCATCGACGGTCGGGCGGCTGTTCCACACGTCATTCGGGTTGTTCCACGTCGCCGGGCAGCTGCTTCGCGCTCCGCTGTCCGAGCCGGCACTTCCGGGCGGGCTCCGTTCCGTGGTGTCGACAGTCGTCGGCCTCGCGCAGAACCCCGCGGTGTCCGACGCCAGCCCGTCGCCGGGCTATCTGAACGCCAGGCCCTGCTCGCGCTACTACGGGCAGCGCGTCGCGACGAAGCTGCCGAAGTTCCAGGGCAAGCACCAGCCGTACGCCGTGTGCGGCTACTCGATGCATCAGGTCCGGTCGGCGTACGGCATCGACAAGGTCCACTCGACCGGGCGCGGCGCGACCGTGGCGGTCGTCGATGCGTTCGCCTCGCCGACGATCGGCGCCGACGTCAACACGTGGTCACGCCGGATGGGCCTGCCCAGACTCACCTCCGGGCAGCTGACCCAGCAGGTGCTGCCCGGCCTGTCCAACCTGCCCGAGGTCTCACCGGTCGTCGACCCACAGGGCTGGGCCGGTGAGGAGAGCCTCGACGTCGAGGCCGTGCACGGCATCGCACCCCGCGCAAAGATCGTCTACTACGCAGCGCTCGCCGGGTTCGGGCTCAACACCGGGCCGTACGAAGTCGGCCTCGAGCCACTGATCCTCGCGCTCGCCCAGGCGGTCGGAGACGGCAAGGCCGACGTGATCAGCAACTCCTGGGGCGGCGGGAACGACAACCCGACCCCTGGCGACACCCTGATCCTCAACGCCATCACCAACCAGGCGGCAGCCAAGGGCATCACGATCAACTTCTCCACCGGTGACGACGGCGACGAGGTTGCGTCGTCCGGCAAGCGGCTCGCCGACTTCCCCGCCACGAGCCCGGGCGTCACCGCGGTCGGCGGTACCACCCTCGAGGTCGGCAAGGCAGGCAGACGGCTCTCGGAGTCCTACTGGGGCACGGACAAGGTGCCGTTCGACAACGGCCAGTGGGACTTTGCCAAGAAGGAGGACAGCGGCGGTGCCGGCGGCGGGGTCAGCACGGCGTACGCCGAACCCGCCTGGCAGCGCGGTGTCGTGCCGGTGAGCGAAGCGACCTACGGCGGGATCCGGCCCGGTCGCGTCGAGCCGGACGTGTCCCTCGTCGCCGACTCCACGACAGGCATCTTGATCGGACAGACCCAGCACTACGCCGACGGCAAGGATCGGTACGGCGAGTACCGCATCGGCGGGACGAGCGTCTCGTGCCCGCTGTTCTCGGGTCTTGTCGCACTCGCCGTCGCGACGTCGCACCACCGCCTCGGGCTCGTGACGCCGACCCTCTACGCGAAGTCGCGCACGGCGGCCGGCCGGAGCCGGCTGTTCTACGACCCGGTTGCGGTTCCACGCTCCGGCGGGTTCTCGACACTGGCGAACGTGCGGCCTGACTACGTCGCGTCGGATGACCCGACCTCAGCCGTGGTCGACAGCCTGCGGTTGCTGAGCAACCCCGGGACGCTGCACGTGCGGCGGGGCTACGACGACTCGACCGGGCTCGGCGTGCCGCGCGCGAAGGCGTTCGTCACCGCTCTCTCGAGAGGCTGAGCCGAGGACCGCGGCCGGACTCACTACCCTTCGGGTGTGGGGTCACTCGCGGCACTCGATGCTCGGCTACGCGAGCTCGACAGCGTCCTGATCGCCTTCAGCGGCGGGGCGGACTCGGCATTCCTGCTTGCGGCCGCCGCTCGCGCGCTCGGCACGGACGCCGTCGTTGCGGCGACCGCTGTGTCGGCAAGCCTGCCGTCCTCGGAGCTCGACGCCGCCCGTGACTTCGCCGCGTCGCTCGACGTGCGTCACGTCATGCCGGCGACCGACGAGATGTCGCGCGACGGCTATCGCGCCAATGGTGCCGACCGGTGCTTCTTCTGCAAGTCGGAGCTGCTCGACGTGCTGTCGCCGGTTGCCCGATCGCTCGGCTTGCGCCACGTCGCGACCGGCACCAACGCCGACGACGCGGTCGCCGGCTTCCGTCCTGGGATCAGGGCGGCCGCGCAGCGCGGTGCGGTGACGCCGCTGCTCGACGCCGGCCTGACCAAGGCAGAGGTACGCCGGATCAGTCGAGAGTGGGGCCTCGTCACCTGGGACAAGCCGGCTGCTGCCTGCCTGTCGAGCCGGATCGCGTACGGCATCGAGGTCACGCCGTACCGCCTCGGCCGGGTGGAGCGGGCGGAGTCAGCGCTGCGGGCCGCCTTCGACCTGGCCGGCATCGGGGTGCGGGATCTGCGGGTCCGGGACCTCGGCGACACGGCTCGAGTCGAGGTGGATCGCGATCTTGTGGAGCGGGTCGCGGCGTGCCCTTCCCTGCTTGCCGGGCTGACGGAGTTCGAGTCGGTCGAGCTCGACCCGCGGGGATTCCGCTCCGGTGCGATGAACGAGGTGCTGGTGGCGGCCGGGGCGGGCATGACCGTTGCGACGGAATAACCGTTTCCGCGAGACGGCTAGCCTTATCCGGGCGCATCGATCGGTGCGCGAGGTTCGAGCTAAGTAGGTCTGCAGTGCCCACCGGCAAGGTGAAGTGGTTCGACGCCGAGAAGGGCTTCGGCTTTCTCGCGCGCGACGACGGCGGGGACGTCTACGTCCATGCCTCGTCGCTGCCTGACGGCACCACGCTCAAGCCGGGTGCCCGGGTCGAGTTCGGTGTCGCGGAAGGACGCCGGGGCGAGCAGGCGCTGTCGGTGCGGGTCCTCGACCCGCTGCCGTCGGTCGCGGCTGCCACCCGCCGACCGGCCGAGGAGCTGCACGGGCTGGTCGACGACCTGATCAAGCTGTTCGAGGCGAAGGTCCAGCCAGATCTCCGCCGCGGCCGCTACCCCGACAAGCAGACCGGCCCCCGCATCGCGCAGATGATGCGGGCGATCGCCGCCGAGCTCGAGGGTTAGCGGCTCGACGCCGTCTTCGCCTTCGGCGCAGGTGCCGTCGGTCCGTCCGTGCTCCCGGCAGGCGTCTTGTCGCGTCGGCCAAGTGACATGACCAACGCCGCCGCGAGCACGACGGCGGCGACCGAGAACCCGACGCCGGGCCGGGTCGGCAGCACGATGCCGATGCCGCCCCCGACAACCCACGCCAGCTGAAGGATCGTCTCGGAGCGGGCGAAGGTCGACGTACGGATCTCGTCGTCGACGCGGCGCTGGATCGTCGCGTCGAGCGAGAGCTTCGACATGGCGGCAGTCGCCGAGCCGACCACGGCCAGGGCGAACACCGAGATGACTCCGAAGTCGAAGGCGGCGAACGCGCTGACTGCGACCGTTGCGGCAAGGAGGAGTCCCGACAGCCGGGCTCCCGCTGCGGCGGCGGTGCGGGCCCCGAGCACTGTGCCGAGCACGTTGCCGACGCCGATGCCGAGCGCGAGCTCGCCGAGGCAGATGTTGGCCGACAGTCCGCCGATGGGATGGACCCGCACCACGAAGGCGCCGAACAGGAGCAGGAAGCCGGACAGCCACCGCAGCGAGGCGGCCGTGCTGAGCGCCCGGCGGAGGTCGGCGGACAGCCACGGCGCCCTGGCAGCCGGCTTGGGTGTCGTCCGGGTCGGGCGACCGCCACCGTCTGCCTTGCGGGGAAGCCGGAACGCGGTGATCGCTGCCACGACATAGACGGCGGCTCCGAGGAGGAGCTCGGTGCGATGGCCGAGCACCTTGATGACCGCTGCGGCGATGCTGCCGGCGGCGGCCGGGGCGATGACCCCCGCGAGGGTCAGTCGGGAGTTCGCCTGGACAAGAGTCATGCCGTCGGGGACGAGCCGCGGCACGGCGGCGCTACGAGCGATGCCGTAGGCCTTGCTGGAGACGAGCACCCCCAGTGCCGCCGGGTAGAGCGTGAGTGCCTGGGTGATCGACGTGTGGGTGCCGTGACCCAGGCTGTGCCCGATCGCCAGGGCGAGGGCGGCCCGGGCGAGCATCGTCACCGCGAGCGCTGCCCGCCGACCGTGACGGACCCGGTCGAGAAGGGGGCCGAGCACCGGCGCGACCACCGCGAATGGGGCCATTGTGATCAGCAGGTAGAGCGCGACTCGGCTGCGAGCCTCGTGGGTGGGCACCGAGAAGAACAGTGATCCGGCGAGAGCGACCGTGATCGTGGCGTCGCCGGCCGACTGCAGTGCGTGGGTTTCGACCAGCGCCGCGAGGCCGGAAGCGCCGGCGCCACCGCGCCCGTTCCACCTCCGCAGCCGGCTGAGGCCGCGCTTGCATGCGGCCCAGACCGCGACGATAAGTCGCCACAGCGCATCACCGACGCGTTGGACCGCCTCGGGCTCATCGGCCGGTTCGCCGCGGGCACGGTCCATGAGCGAGACTAAACATGTGACCGAGACAGTGGCGCCACCACACGGCGAGGTGATTGTGGACGCCGCGATCGAACTCGACGCCGTCGGCGCCGAGGCGATCGAGCTCGCGCGCGGATCCGCGGAGGCCGACGCGCCCGGTCTGGTCGGCGAGCATCTCGGCTTCGAAGCCGACGAGACGCGCGTCGTGACCCACTACTTCGCCACCCTCGACCCGGCGTACGTCGGGTGGCGGTGGGCCGTCACAGTGGCTCGGGCGTCGCGGTCGAAGACCGTGACCGTCGACGATGTTGTGCTGCTCCCTGGCTCCGAGGCAGTCCTGGCGCCGGAGTGGGTGCCATGGAGCGAGCGGCTGCGGCCGGGCGACCTGGGCGCGGGTGACCTGCTGCCGACGGCAGCCGACGACCCGCGACTCACGCCGGCGTACATGGCGACCGAGGACGAGGACGAAGCCGCGATCAGCTACGAGGTCGGGTTCGGGCGCGAGCGGGTGATGTCCTACGACGGCCGGCTCGAGACCGTCGACCGCTGGTACGCCGGAGACGCCGGACCGCGCGCCGATGTTGCGCGCTCGGCTCCCGCGGCGTGCGCCACGTGTGGTTTCTTCCTGCCGCTGGCGGGTGGGCTCCGCCAGGCCTTCGGCGCGTGTGGCAACGCGTTCGCGCCTGACGACGGAAAGGTCGTCGCGGTGGACCACGGATGCGGCGCTCACTCCGAGGCGGTCGTTGTGCCGGTCTCGCCCCCGTCACCGCCTCCGCTCATCGACGAAGCCGGCTACGACATCGTCGAGCGGCCGACGCCGGAGGAGCGGGCGCGACTCGAGGCGCAGGCAGCGGCCGTGGCCGAGGTGTCCGCGGATGCTGAGCAACCTGCGCAGGACGCCTCGGCTGTCGAGGATGCACCAGTGCCCGAGCTCGAAGCGGCCACCGATGCCGGCGTACCCGAAGATCCCGGCGCCGACGTCCCCGAAGGTGCCGCGGCCGGCGTGCCGGAAGATCCCGGTGCCGCGGTCCCCGACGAGACGGCCTGAGCCAGCCGCTCGGATCAGGTCCGGCGGCGCTTGATCGCCCGGTACATGCCGTAGCAGCCGAACGTCATCCCGGCGCCGCACGCGCCGTACCACCACTCGGCGTGGTGACGATGAAGGTCGTGGCGGAAGAACACGAACAGCACGATCAGCGCGATCAGCCAAAGCGCGGTTCCGCCGATCGTCACCTCGAGCTCGTACTGCTCCGGCTCCTTGACCTCCACATCGCCACCGTAGCGCCGCTCGACGTGTCCGTGTCTGCGCTGGCTATAGCCGGTTGAGACTCGGACAAGCTCGCTATTTGGGCGGGTTGACCAGGCCCCAGCCGACAGGCGTTCGCAGGACGAGTCCAGAGGCACGCGTTTCCGCGATCAGCCCGATCGACTCAGCGGCTTGCGCGATGTCCTCGGGTCCGGGGTTCGACGACTTGAGCAGCGCGCGGACCAGGCGTCCCTTCGCCACCTTGCTCTGGTAGCTCGTGGCGGCCCGTTTGCCATCCGGCCCCATGATCGCGACGCGATGGAGGTTCACCTCGGCGTCACGCGATGGGCGGTACATCTGGGAGTAGCCCGACGATCGAAGGTCCAGGGCGCCGCGCTGCGCCACCTCCGCGTCGAGCGCGTCGGACAGCGCGGCTCGCCAGTACGCCGGGAGCGGCCCGACTCGCGGCAGCTTCGTGCCGATTCCGATGCGGTAGGCCGGAAGCTCATCGGTCGGGCGAACCGCGCCCCAGAGTCCCGACAACACGATGACGGAGGCATCCGCCCGCCGGCGCGCTGCAGCGCTGAGGGTCGGATAGCCGAGTGCGTCGTGCAGCACTCCGGTGTAGCGAAGCCCTGCGGGGAGGGTGGGCGAGACGTCGGCCACTGCGTTTGCGTGCCGGTCGCCGTCGAGGGCTTCCGACAGCCCGAGCAGGGCCCGGGCCTTGGCCGGGTGCCGGTCGCAGATCGTGACGAGGGCATTCAGGACGCGCCGGCGGCATGGCGCGAGCTCAGGCCAAGAGAGAGCGTCCACGTCGACGGCGGGGCCGCGGCCACCCGGCGCTTTGCTCTCGCTCGGCGGCAGCAGGATCAGCACGCGGAGACAGTAGTCCGGTCATTCGATTGGACCCGGCATACGGTCGGGTATATGGCGTGCGTGACGAGACCGAGCGGTGCACTGTCGATGGTCGTTGCCGGGCTGAGCGCACTTGCGGTGACTGGTGGTGCGGGAGCTGCCGCGTCCGCCGCGCCGCATGCGTCTGCTTCGGCGTTTGCGGCGAACGCGCGGGTGATCCGCGGGCACGGCGAGCTCGCCGTGGTCACCAAGGACCAGCAGCTGTATCTCGTCGGGGGCGCAGCGCACGGCGCGCGTCGCGTGGCCCTCACCGGCGAGGCCGATGCCCCGGCGTGGTCGCATGACGGCCGGTGGCTCGCCGTAACGGTGCGGCCCGTGCCCGCGCCGTCGGCGCCGCCCACCGACGAACCGACCGCTGTCTGGCTGGTGTCGAGAGCGGGCACGGTGGTGCGCCCGCTGACGCCGACCGGGCAGGACGTCTACCACGCCACATCAGCCTGGTCACCGCGTGCCGACCGGCTCGCGATGTCCTACACCGCGGACGTGACGAGCCCTGCCGGTGCCGTGCAGCACCTCGATGTCGTCGGCATCTCAGGCAACGCGACGACGCTCGCCTCCGCAGCCAACATCTCCGGATTCGCCTGGTCGCCCGACGGCCGGCGCCTTGCCGCCGGTCTCAACGATGTGAACGCCGGCAAATGGGACAGCCGCATCGTCACGATCGTGCCGGGCGGTGCAACGCCGCGCACGGTGACCACCGAGGACGGCAGCATCCTGGATGTCGCGGGCTGGTGGCCGGATGGCACGGGAATCCTCGCCTGGCTGGACTTCCAGGGGTCGGGCTCGCTCGCTGAAGACGGCCTCCCACTCCTCGACGTCAGCGTCGCGAGCGGTCACCGCCACCGGTTGACCAAGTCGATGCTGCAGTACGAGGGATGGCTCGCGACGTCGAGGCTGAAGGACAAGGTTGCCCTCATCGCCGGAGGCGATCGCGAGCTGACCAACCGGCACAAGCATCTGGTGATCTGCTCCCGGAGTCACTGCCGAACAGTTGCGCAACCCAGGCATCAGGTGAGCTTCGATCCGGCGTGGAGTCGGCGTGGAAGGCTCGCAGTCGTCCGCGACCACGCGGTGAGGCCGACGCCGGCGAACGGTGACTTCAGCCTGCGCTTCACCCACAAGGTGGACGCGAGCGGAGGGATCGACCTGGTGCATGGCCGCAAGGTCAGCCGCCTGCCAGGCGGCAGCCGAGCGACCGCGCCGGTGTGGGGCACCGACGGGTCGGTCCTGTTCGTTCGGGGCTCGTCACTGTGGCTGCTCGGGGCCGGGGCCTCCAAGGCGCGTCGAGTCGCCGGACCGGTCAGTGCCACTGACGCGTTCTACGGCTTTGTCAGCTGGTGGGACTCCTTCGCCTGGACGAAGGCGTACGTCGACCGGGGGCGACTAGGGTCGCCGCAGGTGATCTGACCTCTGCAGGTGCGCGCGGGTGGCTCGAGGGTGCGGCGCCGGTAGGGGACGGCACAACGCGTCCGGGCCGTCCCACGAGCGCCGGGCCGGCAGGGTCCCGCTCTTCAGGTAGGTCGCGATCTTGTTGTCGACGCAGGCGTCACCGGACAGCGAGTCGGCGTGCGTAGTGCCGCCGGGTTCCGCGATCAGGCTCGAGTGCGGGTACAGCCGTCGCACCTCGATGCTTCCCTCGTACGGCGTTGCCGCGTCGAGGGTCTCGTCGATGAGCAAGGCGCTCGCGGTCTTCTTGCCGTTGATCGTGATCGGCGTGCGGGCCTTGGCTTTCCAATAGGCGCAGGGCGCGTTGTACCACGCGTTGTTCCAGGTCAGGAACGGGTACTTGGCGGCGTACTCGTCGTTGTCCTTCTGCCAGCGGCTCCACGACTTCGGCCAGTGTGCGTCGGTGCACTGCACAGCCGAGTAGACCGCGAACTCGTTGTCGTCGCCGGGCAGGTCGAGCGCGGCGTACTGGTTGAGCATCGGCTTGGGCTTGCCAGCGGCGTCGAGAGCGTGCCACGCGCGGGCGAGGTCCTCCCAACCGAACCGGTAGTACGCCGCGCCGGTCATCGCATCCGAGAACTCATCCGGGCCGAGGTTGCCCTTCGGGGATCGTGCCAGCCGCGCGTAGTCGTGGTAGTAGCGCTTGCTGACCGCTTGCGCGGACTTGCCGAGGTGATAGACGTCGTTGTACTTCGCGACCCACTTGAAGTAGATGTGCGCGTTGCGGTCGAACGCCTTGTCCTGGTCGAGGTTGGCGTCGTACCAGACACGACGGGGGTCGACGACGCTGTCGAGCACCATGTAGCGAAGGTGGGTCGGGTAGAGGGTCGAGTAGACCTCGCCGAGGTACGTGCCGTACGAGAAGCCGTAGTAGCTGATCCGCGACACACCCAGCGCCTTGCGGATCGACTCCATGTCCTTGGCCGAGTCGACCGTCGTGATGTGGTTGATCAGCGTTGGGTACTTGCGGGCACAGGTTGCGGCGTAGCGCTTGGTCCGCGACAGCCAGTAGTTCAACAGGCTCTTGGTTGACGGCGTGTAGCTGCGGCGCGGCGCGTGGAAGTAGCCGGGTTCGCAGCGCATCGTCGGCGTGCTCGCGCCGACGCCGCGAGGGTCGAAGCCGATCCAGTCGTAGTCCCTGCCGACGCCATGCGGGACGAACGGCTCCAGCTCCGCCGGGAGGTCCAGACCGGGGCTGCCGGGCCCACCCGGGTTGACGAGCATCACGCCTCGGTAGCTCGCGGCGCTCGACGTGTGGCGGAGGACCGACACCTCGAGGTGGACCGAGCGGCCGGCCGGATGCGCGTAGTCCATAGGCACCCGCAGTCGCGAGCACTGCATCCCGGTGCCGCGCAGGTCCGGATAGAGGTACGTCGGGCACGACCCCCAGTGCAGCCCGTGCCGTGACTGTGCCGCTGCGGCCGCGGGCGCGCGGGGCGCGGCGAACAGCGCGCACGCGGACAGGGCGGCCACTGCCAGCGCCGCGAAGCGGCGAAGCGAGCCCCGCCACGGCGCACGCGGCGTGACTGCGTGGGCGCTGCTCAGAGCGTCACAGCCGGTCGACGACCCAGTCGATGCAAGCCGTGAGCGCCTCGACGTCCGTCGGGTCGATGGCGGGGAACATCCCGACGCGCAGGCCGTTGTAGCCCGCGGCGCGGTACGCGCCGACGTCGAGGATCCCGTTCTGGCGCAGCACCTTCGTCACCTTGCCGGCGTCGATCGAGTCGTCGAGGCGGATCGTGCCGACGACCAGCGAGCGCTTCGCCGGGTCGCTCACGAACGGCTCGGCGTAGGGCGCCTTCTCCGCCCACGTGTACAGCCGGCTGCTGGAGTCCGCGGTGCGCTGCACGGCCCAGTCGAGGCCGCCCTGGCTGTTCATCCACTCGAGCTGCACCGCCGTGAGGAGCAGCGTGACCAGCGCCGGCGTGTTGTAGGTCTGCTCGAGTCGTGACTGGCCGATTGCGATCGAGAGGTCGAGCATTGCCGGCACCCACCGGTCCTTGCAGAGCCGTTCGGCACGCTCGATGGCCGCAGGCGACAAGACCGCGAGCCACAGGCCGCCGTCGGAGGCGAACGCCTTCTGCGGCGCGAAGTAGTACGCGTCGGTCTCACCCAGGTCGACCGGGAGACCGCCGGCGCCGCTGGTCGCGTCGACGAGGGTGAGAGCCCCGGCGTCGGCGCCCGACGGTCGCTTGACTCGGGCCATCACGCCGGTCGAGGTCTCGTTGTGCGGCCAGCAGTAGGTGTCGACGCCCGCCTCGGCGACCAGCTCGGGCGCGTCACCTGCCTCAGCGGTGAGCACGAGCGGCTCGCCGATCATCGGTGCCGCCTTCGCGGCGGCGGCGAACTTCGAGGAGAACTCGCCGAAGGACAGATGCTCGGAGCGCTGCTCGATCAGGCAGAAGGTCGCGATGTCCCAGAACGTGGTCGCGCCGCCGTTGCCTAGCACGACCTCGTAGCCGTCGGGAGCTCCGAACAGCGTCGCGATCCCGTCGCGGACCCGTCGTACGACGTCCCGGACGCCGTCCTGGCGATGTGACGTGCCGAGGTAGCTGGTGCCCGTCGCGGTCAGCGCGGCGACCTGCTCGGGACGGACCTTGGTCGGTCCCGAGCCGAATCGGCCGTCGGAGGGTCGAAGGTCGGCAGGGATCGTCAGCGCAGCGTCAGTCACCGCACAAGGGTACGAGAGAGCGGAGCGGGTCCACTCCTGGGTTTCGCTTCTAGAGCTGGTCGGCTCCTTGGACCTCCGAGACCGGTCGGTTGGCCGGGCCGACGTACTTTGCCGACGGCCGGATCAGGCGTCCGGTGCGCTTCTGCTCGAGGATGTGGGCGCTCCAGCCGGCGACCCGGGCACACGTGAACATCGACGTGAACATGTGCGCCGGCACCTGTGCGAAGTCGAGCACGACGGCGGACCAGAACTCGACGTTGGTCGCGAGCACCCGGTCCGGGTACCGCTCCGCGAGCTCGGCGAGCGCAGCGTTCTCTAGCGCCTCCGCGACCTCGACCCGGGGCGCGTTGAGCTCCTTCGCCGTACGACGCAGGACGCGGGCGCGCGGGTCCTCGGCGCGGTAGACCCGGTGACCGAAGCCCATGAGTCGTTGTTTGGAGTCCATGAGCCGCTTCACGTAGCGGCGGGCGTCGCCTTCCTCGGCGACCTCGTCGAGCATCTTCAGCACGCGGGACGGCGCGCCTCCGTGTAGCGGGCCCGACAGGGCACCGACTGCGCCGGACAGGCACGCGGCGGCGTCGGCGCCGGTCGAGGCGATGACGCGCGCAGTGAACGTCGACGCGTTCATGCCGTGCTCGGCCGCAGAGACGAAGTATGCGTCGACGGCCTTGGTGTGGTTCGGGTCCGGCTCGCCGCGCCAACGGATCATGAACCGCTCGACGATGGTGGACGCCTCGTCGATGCGCTTCTGCGGAACCATCGGTTGACCGAGGCCGCGAGCCGACTGCGCGACGAACGACATCGCCGTCACCGAGCACCGCGCGAGGTCGTCACGTGCCTGCTCGTCGTCGATGTCGAGCAGCTGCTGAAGTCCCCATGCGGGTGCGAGCGTCGCGAGGGCGCTCTGCACGTCGACCCGGATGTCGCCGGAGTGGACCGGCACCGGGAACGGCTCCGCCGGGGGGAGGCCGGGGGCGAACTTGCCATCGACCAGCAGGCCCCACACGTTGCCGTAGCTGACGCGGCCGACCAGGTCCTCGATGTCGACACCGCGGTAGCGAAGGGCCGAGCCTTCCTTGTCGGGCTCGGCGATCTCGCTTTCGAAAGCGATTACGCCTTCCAGGCCGGGCTTGATC
Source organism: Mycobacteriales bacterium (assembly GCA_035547035.1). Taxonomy (GTDB): domain Bacteria; phylum Actinomycetota; class Actinomycetes; order JAFAQI01; family JAFAQI01; genus DASZTV01. The sequence continues at coordinate 13,438 of DASZVL010000071.1, forward strand.
ACACTCTCGTCAGCCATGACGGCTCCCTGTCGTCTGCCGCCTCGCCGGCGGATGGTCGTCTGCCGCCTCGCCGGCGGCGGTAAGCATCGCCTCGTGGGCGGGGAATGAGCACTTGGAGGGGCTCGACGCTGAGCTCGCTTCCCATTGTCCTACCCACCTGTCGTCCCCGCCATGGCGGGCCGGACAAACGGGTACGGGCGACGGCAGGGGCCGTGAGATGGTCGGGCCGTGCCCGACGCGACCGACCCGTCCCGGTTGCGTCGTGAGTACCAGCACGCCGGGCTCAGCCGCGCCGACCTGCCGCCAGCACCGCTCGAGCTCTGGCGGCAATGGCTCGGTGATGCGGAGCGCGCCGGCCTGGTCGAAGCCAACGCGATGATCGTGACGACGGTCGACCCCGACGGTCGGCCGAGCGTCCGCACCGTGCTGTGCAAGGGCGCCGACGAGCGCGGCTTCGTGTTCTTCACCAACTACGACTCGCGGAAGGCCCGCGCGATCGCGAGCCAGCCAGGCGTCGCGCTGCTGTTCCCGTGGCACCCGTTGTCGCGACAGGTGATCGTCAACGGCGTCGCCGAGCAGGTGCCGCGACAGGAGTCGGAGGCGTACTTCGCGACCCGGCCCCGCGGCGCGCAGCTCTCGGCGACGGCGAGTCAGCAGTCCCGACCGGTTGACGACCGAGCGACGCTCGAGCAACGAGTCGCCGACATCGCGGCGAGGTACGACGGCACGGACATCCCGTGCCCGCCGGGCTGGGGTGGCTACGTCGTCAGGCCGGAGGCGATCGAGTTCTGGCAGGGCCGTTCCGACAGGTTGCACGACCGGCTTCGCTACCGAGCAACCGGTGACGGCTGGCAGATCGAGCGGCTCAACCCATGAGCGAGGTCACGCCGCCCGACGAGCCTGCGGCGGCGCCCCAGCGCCGCCGCTTCCTTGCCGACATCTCACCGTTGCGCGAGAGCCCGACGTACCGCCGATGGTGGGCCGGCTACGCCGTGTCCAACATCGGAACGCAGCTGACGATCGTCGCCGCGCAGCTGCAGGTCTTCCACCTCACCCACTCGTCGTTCGACGTCGGGATCACCGGGCTTGTCACCGTCGTCCCCCTGATCGTGTTCGGGCTGTTCGGCGGATCGATCGCCGACGCCGTGGACCGGCGCAAGCTGATGCTGGCCACCTGCTCCGCGTCGCTCGTGACCTCGGCGCTGCTGCTCGTCCAGGCGACCTCGCACTTCGACCGCCTCTCCGTCATCTACGTGCTCCTCGGGCTCCAGTCGGGCGTTTTCTCCGTCGACTCCGCGGCGCGCGGTGCGACCCTGCCTCGACTCGTTCGCGCGGATCTGTTGCCGGCGGCGAACTCGCTCGGCCAGCTCGGCTGGAACACGGCCCTGACACTGGGACCGCTGCTCGCCGGCGTCGTCGTCGGCACTGCCGGCTACGGCGCGGCGTACGGGATCGACGTCGCGTCGTTCGCCGCGGTGCTGTACGCCGTCTTCCGGCTGCCGCCGGTCAAGCCCGACAGCACGAGCCACAAGGCCGGCTTCAAATCAGTGGCCGAGGGACTTCGCTTCCTCGCGCCGCGCAAGAACCTGATGATGACGTTCCTCGTCGACATCGACGCGATGGTGTTCGGAATGCCGAGGGCGCTCTTCCCTGCGCTTGCCGCCGGGACGTTCCATGGCGGGGCGCAGACGGCAGGTCTGCTGTACGCCGCGCCGTCGATCGGCGCCTTCATCGGCGCGACGTTCTCCGGCTGGGCCGGGCACGTGCGGCGACAGGGTCTGGCGGTCGTCGTCTCGATCGCCGGATGGGGAGCGAGCATCGCGTTGTTCGGGCTGACCCGCGTGCTGTGGCTGGGCGTCATCCTTCTTGCGGTCGCAGGCGCGGCGGACATGGTGAGCGCGATCTTCCGCAGCACGATCCTGCAGGTGGCGACTCCGGACGCGCTGCGGGGAAGGCTGCAAGGCGTGTTCACAGTGGTCGTCGCGGGCGGGCCGCGCATCGGCGATGTCGAGTCCGGGACCGTCGCGAGCCTGGCCAGCACGGAGTTCTCGGTCATCTCCGGGGGCATTGCCTGCATCGTGGGCTTGGTTGCGCTGGTCACCCGTTATCCGTCCTTCCTGACCTACGACGCGAAGGACCCGGTGCCGTGAGCGGGGCGGCGGACTTCGTCCCGGTCGGCGCGACGATGGACAGGCTCCGCAGCGCAGCCCTGACGTGCACGGGCTGCGAGCTCTACAAGGGCACGACGCAGACCGTGTTCAGCAAGGGTGCGGTCGGCGCGCGACTCGTGTTCGTCGGAGAGCAACCGGGCGACATCGAGGATCGCCGGGGCGAGCCCTTCGTCGGGCCTGCCGGCAAGCTGCTGGACAAGGCCGTCGCGGAGGTCGGGATCGACCCGGTCGAGATCTACACCACGAACGCCGTGAAGCACTTCAAGTTCCGCTCGTCGGGCGAGGGAAAGCGCCGGATTCACCAGACTCCGGACGCCTCCGACGTGACCGCCTGCCGTCCGTGGCTGGTCGCGGAGTTCGCACTGCTCTCACCGGACGTGGTGGTCGCGCTCGGCGCGACGGCGGCGCGAGCGTTGTTCGGGCCCAAGTTCCGGGTTACGCAGTCGCGCGGCGTGCTCATGCCATGGCCCGCGGCGGCGCATGACGGCGAGGCGTTCGCCCACGACGGGGACGACGGTGACCGGGAGTCGGCGTACGCCATGGCGACGCTGCATCCGTCCGCCGTGCTGCGAGCCGACGACCGGGATCTCGCCTATGCCGGCCTCGTCGCGGACCTGCGGGTTGCAGCGGGAGTCCTGCTCGCCTGAGCGCGAGGGTCACCTGACTTCGAGGTTCGTTGCGCCGATCGCGTCAACCTCGGGCCGAGATGTGTCGTTGTAACAATAGAAGTGGAATCCGGGGGACGAGGAGGCGGCCGGAGCATGTCCGGGTTCAGGCTGCCGCGGCGCGGGCCGGCTGCTGCCGCAGGCGCAGGTCGCCGGCTGCTGTCCCGCCGGCTGCGCGGCGTGACGTCCGGCGGACTCGTCGTTGCGTTGCTCGCTGTCCTGACCCTCGGGACCGGGACGACGGCTGTCACAGTCGCGCTCGTGAGGCATCACGGCAATCCGGCTGCCGCGGCTGAGGCCTCAGGTCCGCTTCCACCCGCACCGGCAGACGTGCTCGACCCCATCCAGGCCCCGTTCTCGGTCAACACGCCGGGCCTGATGGCCCACCACCACGGGCGACGCCTGGTCAGCGCGACCCTGCTCCTGACCGGCGACCACCCGTTGTCCGCCCGCCTGCTGCACCGGCTCCGGCGCCTCACCGGCGTTCGGCGGGTGCAGCCGGTCAGTGCCGGCCACGCGCGAGTCATGGGCCACAAGGCGTTCGTGCTCGGCGTCAACCCGGCGACGTTTCGGCCGTGGACGCCGCAGTCGACCGCCGACAGCAACCCGCTCTGGCAGAGCATCTCCAGCGGTGACATCACGGTGTCGTTCGACATGGGCCAGAACGCCAACCTGCCGCTCGGGGGCACCGTGCCCGTCGGGGACAAGGGCGGCCTGGCGTCGATGCGGGTCGGTGCCTTCGCCTCCGTGGGCATGGCGGGCGTGGATGCGGTGGTGTCGGCTACGCGAGCCGAGCAGATCGGCATGTCGCCGCGCACCGGCGTGCTGATCAGCGCGCCCAAGTCCGACCCGCTCAAGCTGCGCCACGCCGCACTCGACCTGCTCCGACACAAGGTCCACGCCGAGCTGCTGCGTGACGTCGTCATCGTGCGCGACGCGGGAGAGTTCCTCACCCGCGTCCAGATCGCGAACTTCCTCAACGCGGCCAAGAGCCGGATCGGCCTGCCGTACGTGTGGGGTGCTGCCGGACCCGCGTCGTTCGACTGCTCCGGCCTGGTGCAGTGGGCGTTCCGCTACGCCGGCGTGAGCATGCCTCGGGTGTCCGAGGAGCAGTGGTTCACCGGCCCGCACATTCCGTACGCGGACGCGAGGCCGGGCGACCTGCTCTTCTGGCACTACGACCCGAAGGACCCGACCGACATCGATCACGTCGCCATCTACTGGGGTAACGGGATGATGGTAGTGGCGCCACACACCGGCGAGTACGTCAGCTATGAGCCGGTCCCGCTGTCCAACCTCGCGGGCGTCGTGCGGGTGGACCCGGCGCTCGCCGCCGAGCTGGCGTAGTCGTTCGACGGCGCCCGGTGCTCGCCGGGTACGATTGAGGGCCGCAAAACGCCCTGATATCTAAGGAAATCCGTTGACATCGCAGGCCCCTGTGCGCGCATTGCTGCTCGAGAACGTGCATCCCGATGCCGCTGCGGCGCTGACCGCCGAGGGCTTCGACGTCGAGACGGTCAAGAGTGCACTCGACCCGGTCGAGCTCGGTGCTCGCCTCGATGGGGTCGCGCTGCTCGGGATCCGGTCGAAGACCGATGTCACCGAGGAGTCGCTCGAGCGCGCCACATCGTTGCTCGCGATCGGCGCGTTCTGCATCGGGACCAACCAGATCGACCTTCCGGCCGCGTCGTCGCGAGGGATCGCGGTGTTCAACGCTCCGTTCTCCAACACCCGCAGCGTGGTCGAGCTGGCGATCGCCGAGATCATCGCGATGACCCGGCGGCTCACCCAGAAGAACACCGACATGCATGCCGGCGTCTGGGACAAGTCCGCGTCCGGCGCGCACGAGGTGCGCGGGCGCCGGATCGGCATCATCGGCTACGGCAACATCGGGGCCCAGCTGTCCGTGCTGGCCGAGGCGCTCGGAATGTCGGTGTCCTACTACGACACCGCAGACAAGCTCCAGCTGGGAAACGCTCGTCGCTGCGACAGCCTCGACGAGCTGCTCAGCACGAGCGACATCGTCACGCTGCACGTCGACGGTCGTGCGACCAACGCCGACATGTTCGGCGAGGAGCAGTTCGCCCTCATGAAGCAGGGCAGTCTCTTCCTGAACCTCTCGCGCGGATTCGTCGTCGACCACTCCGCCCTTCGCCGGCACCTCGAGAGTGGTCACATCGCCGGCGCGGCGGTCGACGTGTTTCCGGAGGAGCCGAAGGCGCAGGGCGACGAGTTCGTCTCTGTGCTCCGGGACCTGCCCAACGTGATCCTCACGCCGCACATCGGCGGTTCGACAGAGGAAGCGCAGCAGGACATCGGGCGCTATGTCGCGGGCAAGCTGCGCGACTACGTCGTCGACGGTACGACGACGATGAGCGTCAACCTTCCGCATCTGGTTCTGCCGACCCGCTCGGACACCCACCGGATCGTGCACCTGCACCAGAACGTGCCGGGTGTCCTCGCATCGATCAACGGCTTGCTCGCGGAGCACAAGGTCAACATCGAAGGCCAGCTGCTCGGCACCCGAGGCGACCTCGGATACGCGATCACGGACATCGCGGTCGACTACCCGGCCGACGTCACCGACGACCTTGCGGCGATGCCAGAAACCGTGAAGCTGCGCGTGCTCTCGTGAGCTCCTTGGAGGACCGGCTGCGCGAGATCGCGGGGGACGCGCACGTCCTCCTCGATCGTGACGTCGTCGCGTCGTACGAGTCCGACTGGACCGGCAGGTTCCGCGGCGCCGCGCGTTGCGTCGTACGCCCGGCCGGTACCGACGAGGTGGCTGCCGTCGTCGCGGCGTGCCGCGAGGCGGGCGTGATGGTCTGCGTCCAGGGCGGCAACACCGGCCTGGTCGGCGGGTCCGTGCCGGTCGAGGGTGCCGTCGTCCTCACCACGAGGCGCCTTGCCGAGATCGGCGAGGTCGACCCGCTGTCGGCCCAGGTGACCGTCGGCGCCGGCGCGACCCTCGCCTCGGTCCAGGCGATCGTCCGCAAGCAGGGCTTCGATGTCGGCGTCGACTTCGCCGCGCGCGAGTCGTGCACCGTCGGAGGCATGGCATCGACCAACGCCGGCGGAGAGCGCGTGCTGCGCTACGGCACGATGCGCGCGCAGGTCGCCGGGGTCGAGGCGGTCATGCCCGACGGCAGCGTGGTGAGCCGGTTGGCCGGCCTGCCCAAGGACAACACCGGCTTCGATCTGGTCTCGCTGCTGTCCGGGGCGGAAGGGACCCTGGGCATCCTCACCAAGCTGCGCCTGCGGCTCGTGCCGTTGCTGCCGGGTCGCGCCGTCGCGCTCGTCGCCGTCGAGAGCACGCGGGCCGCGGTCGATCTCGTGGTCGCGGCGCGAGCGCTGCCGTCGCTCGAGGCCGCCGAGCTCTTCTACGCCGACGGTCTTGCGCTCGTCTGCGGCCACACCGGACTGCCGGCACCGTTCGTCGGAAGCCATCCCGCGTATGTCTTGCTCGAATGCGCCGACCGGGAGGACCCGGACGACGAGCTGCTCGGCGCGCTCGAGGCGGCCGGCGACGTCGTGCTCGACGCGACCGTCGCGACGGACGCTCGAGGTCGGCACGCCTTGTGGGCCTATCGTGAGGCCCACACCGAGTCGATCAACGCCGCCGGGATTCCCGTGAAGCTGGACGTCGCGGTCCCGATCGGGGAGCTGCCCGCTCTCGTCGATGCGCTCCCCGGCGCGGTGGAGGCCGCGGCTCCCGGTGCCCGTCTCGTCGTGTTCGGACACGTCAACGAAGGCAACCTGCACGTCAACGTCCTCGACGCGCTCGACGACGACGAAGCTGTGACCGAGGCGGTGCTGAAGCTCGTCTCGTCGTACGGCGGCTCGATCAGCGCCGAGCACGGCGTCGGCCGGCACAAGCGGGACTACCTCGGGCTTTCGCGCTCACCCGAGGAGATCGCAGTGATGCGGTCGATCAAGTCTTCGCTGGATCCGCAAGGCCTGCTGAACCCGGGCGTCCTGCTCTAGGAATGTTCGGCGCGAGGCGAAGGTTGACGCCCACGTGACCGAGGTTGATGTCAGGCGCAGCGGAGACCGTGCCAAGACCCGCATCTCGTGGCTGGACTCGAAGCACTCGTTCTCGTTCGGGCCGCACTACGACCCGTCGAACACCCACCATGGGCTGCTGCTGGTCAACAACGACGACATCGTCGCGCCAGGGACCGGCTTCGAGACCCATCCGCATCGCGACATGGAGATCGTGACGTGGGTGTTGACGGGCGCGCTCGTGCATCAGGACTCGGTCGGCAACCACGGCGTCATCTACCCCGGGCTCGCCCAGCGGATGAGCGCGGGCACCGGGATCCGGCACTCGGAGAAGAACGACAGCTTCGGCGCTCGGGACACCATGGGCGCGACGCCGCCGGCCGACCCGGTGCACTTCGTGCAGATGTGGGTGCTGCCTGACTCGGCTGGTGCAACGCCCGGTTACGAGCAGCTGGAGATTCCTGACGAGGCGATGCGCGGCAAGCTCACGGCAGTCGCCTCCGGGATGCCCCGACACCGGGACGAGACCGCGATCCGGATCGGCAACCGCGACGCCGCCCTCTTCGCGGCGCGGCTAGAACCAGGTGACTCGGTCGAGCTCCCGGACGCGCCGTACGTCCACCTGTTCGTCCCGGCCGGATCGGTCGAGCTCGAGGACGCCGGCGAGCTGACCGCGGGTGATGCGGCTCGGCTGACGGCGGCCGGCGCGCGCCGGGTCGTCGCCGTGTCGGCCGCCGAAATCCTCGTCTGGGAGATGCACGTCTCGGCATGATTGGACCAGTGCGGAACACGCACACGGGGAGGTCCGAGCTCGATGCCAAGACGGTCAATCGTTGTGACGCTGCTCATCACTGCCGTGAGCGTCGTCCTCATCGTCGTGTTCTGGGACGCGGTGATCACGTTCCTCGGAGTCAAGAACGAGGCGAGCCGTTGGTACGCCTTCGATTCCGGGGCCGGCGCGGTCATCCTCGGGGACCTGCCGCTGATCGGCGGCCTGATCATCCTGATCCGCCATCACAACTGCGAGATCCCAGGCTGCCTGCGGATTCATTTGAAGCGGCCGACGGCAGCGGGACATCTGCTCTGTCGCAAGCACCACCCTGCGCCCGGCCCACGCAGCGTCGAAGAGGCGCACGCCGCGCACCATGAGGCCGTCGCCGGGCGGGCGCGGATATGAGCCGGAAGGCGGCGCTCGTCACGATCGCGTCGGCGGTCGCGTTCGACCTGGTCGGGGCGATCTGGTTCGCGGCGGAGGAGAACATCTCCGTCGCGACCGGTCTCTACTGGTCGGTGACCACCGCGACCACGGTCGGGTACGGCGACATCACGCCGCATACGCACATCGGGCGGCTGATCGCCGTACTCGTGATGTTGACCGTCATCCCGTTGTTCGCGGCGACCTTCTCGCTGCTCACGACCTCACTGACGTCGATGCACGCCTCGAAGCTGCACGCCGAGGCGCTCGCGCACATCCACCACCTGAAGGAGCACCTCGGCCTCGATCACGAGCTTCCGGATCACCTCGTGCCGCCGCACCTGAAAGTGCCGGCTGGAGGTGCGGCAGGGGCTAAAGACGGGCGAGAGCGAGACCTGCCGCAGCCGCGCTGAGCCCGACCAGCAGGCTGCCGCCGACGTTGACCAGCGCCACGCCGAGCCGGCGCTGTTCAGCGAGGGCGAAGGTCTCCCAGGTGAATGTGCTCCACGTGGTGTAGCCGCCGAGGAGTCCGGTGCCGAGGACGGCGTCCCAGTGCGACCCCAAGCCGTGATGGCTGGCGAGTCCGGTCACGACGCCGAGCGCGAAAGAGCCGCTCACATTGATGACCAACGTGCCCCACGGCAGAACCGAGCGGTGGCGGCGCTGCACCGCGATGTCGACGACGTACCTCGCCCCTGCCCCCAACGAAGCAGCGAGGGCGACCAGCAACGCAAGGCGCATCAGAGGTTCGCCTCCGCTCGGCGGCGAGCGCGCGTCGCCGGCAAGGTACGACCGAAGGCGGCGCCCAGGGCGGCCGCGGCGAGACCTGCAGCCAGGCTTGCGAGGAGATAGCCGACTCCCGTCACGATCCTCCCGTGTCGCAGCAGCTGGTCGACGCCGACGGCCACGGAGCTGAACGTGGTGAGCGCGCCGCAGAAGCCGGTGCCGAGCAGCGGCCGCAGGTAGCGAGACTTCGCGAGCACGTCGAGCGCAACGATGACGACGGCTCCGAGGACGAATGCGCCCGCGGTGTTGACGACGAAGATCGGCCAGGGGAAGGCCCCCGACTTCGTGGCCCAGTGGCTGACGACCTCGTCCCGCAACAGGCCACCGCAGAAGCCCCCGGACAACACCAGGCCCAGTCGCGACAGGGTGAATGACGGGTGGTGCGCATCGACGCGGGTGTCGTCCGGCGTCACATCGGTGTCGACCGGCCAGGCGTCCGGCCGGGCGTGGCTGTGGGTCACTCGTCGTCACCGCCGCGCCCGGTGTCGAGCTCCGCGACCAGCTTGGCGAGCGCCGGTACGGCGTCGCGCAGTGCGCGCAGGTCGGACGGGTCGAGATCCGCCGCGGCGTGCCGAAGCACCCGCCGGTTCGACTGCTGCCAGTCGGCGAGCTGTTGTCGGCCCGTCGCCGTCAGATAGAGCTGCCAGGCACGACGGTCGGCGGGATCGGCCTTCCGGTCGATGAGGTCCTGGGCCAGCAGCGATCCGACCAGCGTGCTCACCGTCGTCGGCGCGAGCATGAGGGCCTCGCCGACTTCGCCGGCCCGAAGGCCAGGCCGCTCGGCTAGCAGCTGCATGACTTCGATCTGCGCCATCGGGGTGTCGAACGGCAGCTGGGACCGCACGAGGCGACGCAGCGCCCGGCGCAACCGCGTGACGACGTCGGCGAGCGCGTCGAGGTCAGCGGTCGACGTACGGGCAGCGGCCACGACCCGAATCGTACGGTGTGAGGGTATTCCGTAGACAGAAAGATCCTGTTACAGTATCTATATGCCCGTGACGGTGGCACCCGAACGCCTCGGCCCACCTCCCGGGGTCGCGGGCTATCGGCTGTTGAACCTGCTCGAGCCGCCACGGCCCCGGTGGATCGCCGCATCGCGCCACGCTCCACTCCTCGTCGTCATGACGGTGTGCGTGGGTGCCTTCATGGGTCAGCTCGATGCAAGCATCGTCAGCGTCGCGCTGCCGCGGATGTCCGAGCAGCTGCACGTCGGCGTGAACGCGGCGGAGTGGGTGTCGCTGTCCTACGTCCTCACGCTGGTGGCGCTCGTCGTACCGATCGGAGCCTGGGCCGACGCGATCGGTCGCAAGTCCCTCTACATGGGTGGCTTCGTGGTCTTCACGATCGCAAGCGCGGCGTGCGCGATCGCGCCGGATGTCACCGCGCTCTGCGTCTTTCGCGTCGTTCAGGCGGCTGGCGCGGCCCTGATGCAGGCCAACAGCGTCGCGTTGATCGCGAGTGCAGTGCCCCGCGAGCGGCTCGGCCGGATGGTCGGGTTGCAGGCCGCGGCACAGGCGGTGGGCCTTGCGACGGGCCCGGCCGTCGGCGGCCTTCTGCTCGCGGCCGGTTCGTGGCGCTGGCTGTTCCTGGTCAACCTGCCGGCCGGGGTGGTCGGCGTCGTCACCGCCGCGACCTTGCTGCCGCGCAGCCGCGACCTCGTCCCGGCGCGCTTCAACGGCCCGCGAAGTCTTGGCCGGTTCGTGCTGACCGTGCTGCGCGCGCCTCGCCTGGCGAGAATCCTCGCTGCGGCCCTCGCCGGATACGCGACCATGTTCGGCACCCTCGTCGCGATCCCGCTGTACCTCCATCACCGGGGGGAGTCGAGCACGCTCACCGGGTTGATCATCGCGACATTGCCGGTGGTGATCGGCGTTTCTGCGCCAATCGCCGGTCACATTGCGGACCGCGCCCCTCAGCGGGTCGCCTCCGCCGGGCTGGGCCTCGCACTGGCGACCCTTGCCGTCATCGGAGTCGTCCACCCCGCCGGGCTCGCGCTCGTCGGCTACCTGGTCGTTGTCGGCGTGGGGCTCGGCATGTTCACTCCGGCCAACAACCGAGCGGTGATGATCGCCGCCCCGCTGAGCGCCTCGAGTACGGCGGCCGGACTGCTGAACATGACCCGCGCTCTGGGTACCGCGTTCGGGACTGCCATCGCGGTTGGTCTTCTCGGCTAGGTTCGGCTCGTGGTGCCGCCGTACCTCGCCGATCTGGACCACGATGCGCTCGCTGTGCTTGGACGCGAGTGGTTGCTCCACGGTCATCTGCAGGACCGGGTCGGCATGGCGCTGGTCATGGAGAGCGTGGACCGCGAGGAGATGCAGCAGGTCGCGATCGAGGAGTGGATGGCTGCGAGCCCGGTCTACTCGCGCCGGATGCAGCGCGCCATGGGGTTCGGTGACCGCGTTGCCGGCGAAAGCGGCGTCGACGTGATCTGCAAGAACCTCCAGCTGGACATCGGGGCGCCGCACGAGTTCATGGACTTCCGGTTCCGGGTGATCGACGACAGGCACGCGGAGTTCTGGCTGGCGCACTGCGGGGCGTTGATGGATGTCGAGCCGATGGGCGTGGAGTTCGTCCACGGGATGTGTCACACGATCGAGGATCCGACGTTCGATGCGACGGCGGCGGCGACGAACCCGCATGCGGCGATCCGGCCGGTTCATCGACCACCCCGAGTCCCGGCCGGGCGTACACCGCACTGCCAATGGCGGATCGACATCGATGCAGACAGCCCGGCTGTCGCGCCGCATCCTCTGCAGGCGCAGGTCGAGAGCTCGCTCGTCTCCACCGTCGAGGTCGAGGCCCTGGGCGGTCGCGACGACGACGGGCTGCCGGACTACGCGGGTGCGTTCAACCCTGAGCTGCGGTTGGAGGACCTCAGCTCGAGCGCGCTGCTCACTGCGTTGCAGGAGTTCGCGGTGCAGAGCCATCTGCTGCTGCGCGGGTTGCTGACCAGCATCGACGGGCGGCTCGGCGCGGACCGGGTCACGGCGATCACGCCGCGACTGGTGGGTGGCTGGTGTGGCCTGACGGCGCAGCGGATCCGAGCCGCGCTCGGCCTCGAGCAGACGCTCGACGGACTGGCCACGATGCTGTCGCTGCATCCGATGTTCGCGCCACGAACGTACGTCGGCCGCACCATCACGGTGACCGCAGACGAGGTGCGAATCGGCGTTCGCGACTGCCCGGCACTGCGCGAAGGTGACGCCTTCACCTGGGCAACGAGTCTTGGCGGATCCATGGACGCCGCGCTCGACGCGGTAGTCGCGGCGTTCGATCCGCAGGCTGCTTGCGAGCCCACGACACCGGTGGACGGCGAGGTGCATGCGTTCCGGGCGACCATCGACGCCGACCGTCCGCCGCGCGACGAACCCGGCGAGCTTGCGATCGCGAAGATCAGCTCAGGTGCCGGCTTCCGGTTCCGGACTCCCGCCGCGAAGGTGATGACTGCGCATCGCTGATGGTCTACTGTCTGGACACATGTCCAGTGTCGGGCTTCGCCCACAGTCCGACCTCCGCGCGTCCTCCGGCACTGCCGCCGTTGCTCCGCCGGACGCTGTCGGGTCGGCCGGCTGACACCGTCGCGGCGCTCGTCGACGCGGCGGTCAGCGAGGTCGCGGAGACCGGCTTCGACGGGCTGACGATCCGTGGTGTCGCCCGACGTGCGAGCGTCTCGCCGGCCACCGCCTACACGTACTTCGCGAGCAAGGAGCACCTGCTCACTGAGGTGTTCTGGCGCCGGCTCGTCGCACTCGACGAGCCGACACCGACCCGTCGCCAGGCTCCCGCCGAGCGGGTCTCGGCTGCGGTGCGCGACGTCGCCGTTCTGGTCGCCGACGAGCCCGAGCTCGCCGCCGGCATCACGACGGCGTTGCTCGCGCACGACACGGACGTGCAGGTCGTGCGCGATCGGATCGGCGCGGCGATCAGCGCCCGCCTCTCGACCGCGATCGGTCCCGACGCCGATCCCCGCGTGCTGCAGATCCTCACCTTCACGTTCATCGGCGCGCTGTTGTCTGCCGGAATGGGGTACGCGACGTACGCCGCACTGCCGGATGTGATGGCGGAGGCAGCCGGCTTGATGCTCGGGCGGGGTCGCTCCAAGGAGTCGGGCCGGTGACCACGGACGCGGTTGCGGCGCCGGTCCTCGACCCGTACTCCTACGCCTTCCACGAGGATCCGTACCCGACGTACGCCGCACTGCGCGAGACCGCGCCGGTGTACGAGAACGCCGAGCTCGGGTTCTTCGCGCTGGCGCGTCACGCCGACGTGGTTGCCGCGTTCCGTGACGACGTTCGCTTCTCTAGTGCCGACGGCGTATCGCTGGACCCGGCGGCGACGGGTCCGCAGGCCGCAAAGGTCATGTCGTTCCTGGCGATGGACGAGCCGCGCCACGGCCGGATGCGCCGCCTCGTCTCGCGGGGCTTCACCCCGCGCCGGGTCGCCGACCTCGAGCCGCGGGTTCGCGCCATCACCGATGCGCATCTCGCACCTGCGTTGGAGAAAGGCTCCTTCGACTTCATCGACGAGGTAGCCGGCAAGGTGCCGATGGACGTCGTGTCCGAGCTGCTCGGCGTCCCCGAGGCCGACCGGGCCGAGCTGCGCCGGCTCGCCGACGTCGTGGTGCATCGCGAGGACGGCGTCTTCGACGTGCCGCCCGCAGCGGCGAGTGCATCTCTCGATCTCGCGGTCTATTACCTAGGCCTGATCGCGGAGCGGCGCCGCGAGCCGCGCGACGACCTCACCTCCGCGCTTCTCGAGGTGGAGATCGACGGCGAGCGACTGACCGATGACGAGCTGGGCGCCTTCCTGTTCCTGATGGTCGTTGCCGGGAACGAGACGACGACGAAGCTGCTCGGCCACTGCTGGTTCTGGGGCTGGCGGCACCCGGCTGAGCTCGCCAAGCCGCTTGCCCATCCGGCAGCGGTTTCGAGGTGGGTCGAGGAGACCTTGCGGTATGACGCGTCGAGCCAGATTCTCGCCCGCACGACGACCACCGAGGTCGCGCTCGATGGTGGGGTGATTCCCGCCGCCGCCCGAGTGCTGCTGCTGGTCGGCTCGGCGAACCGGGACCCGCGAGTGTTCGACCAGCCTGACCGCTATGACCTCGACCGCGACACCGCGGAGTCGCTGAGCTTCGGGTCCGGACGCCACTTCTGCCTCGGCGCCTCGCTTGCGCGGCTCGAGGCGCGGATCGTCCTCGAGCAGATCGTGTCGCGGATCGCGTCGTACGACGTCGACGAGTCCCGTGCTCGACGGGTGCACTCCGTCAACGTGCGTGGGTTCGCGCATCTGCCGACTTCGGTGCGGCTTCGATGAGGGAGACCGAATGACGACAGCGACCTTGCCGCAGCCGCCGCTCGTGTCGGGGGCGACGGGGGAGCACGGGCACCTGGAAGAGCTGCGACGCGACCCGATCGGGCTGATGCGCCGCGTCCACGACGAGTGCGGTGAGGTCGGCGCCTTCGACCTCGCCGGCCGAAGGGTGGTTCTGCTCAGCGGCGCGGACGTCAACGAGTGGTACTTCCGCAGTCCGGACGAGGTGCTCGACCAGGGAGCGGCGTACCCGTTCATGACCCCGATCTTCGGCAAGGGCGTGGTGTTCGACGCCCCACCCGAGCGGCGGGCAGAGATGCTCAAGAATCAGTCGCTGCGCGGTCCGCAGATGCGAGGGCACGCCGAGGTCATCGCCGCTGAGGTGGAGCGGATGGTGGCCGATTGGAGCGGGGAGCTGCAGATCGACCTGCTCGACTTCTTCGCCGAGCTCACGATCTACACGTCGTCGGCCTGCCTGATCGGGAAGAAGTTCCGCGAGCAGCTCGACGGTCGGTTCGCCGAGCTCTACCACGACCTCGAGCAGGGAACGGACGCGCTGGCCTACGTCGACCCCTATGCGCCGATCGAGAGCTTCCGGCGTCGTGACGCGGCGCGCGTCGACCTCGTGAAGCTGGTCGAGGGAATCATGGCCACGCGCGGCGGAGATGATCCGCCGGCGGGTGATCCCGACCTGCTCGACCTGCTGATGTCGGTGAAGGACGACGGCGTGCTGCGGTTCACCGCGGACGAGATCACCGGCATGTTCATCGGGACGATGTTCGCCGGACACCACACGACCTCCGGCACGGCCGCGTGGACCCTCATCGAGCTGCTGCGCCACCCCGACGAGATGGCGGCGGTGGTTGCCGAGCTCGATGAGCTGTACGCCGACGGCTCGGAGGTCAGCTTCCAGGCGCTTCGCGAGATCCCTCGGCTGGAGTCGGCGATCAAGGAGGCGCTGCGACTGCACCCGCCGTTGATCCTGCTGCTGCGGGTTGCGACCGAGGACCTGGAGGTGGGCGGATACGCAGTGCGCAAGGGCGACCTCGTCGCGGCGACGCCGGCGATCTCCAACCGGCTCACCCCGGACTTCCCCGACGCCGATGCGTTCGATCCCGCGCGCTATCTGGATCCTCGGCGCGAGGACGACGTGAACCCATGGACGTGGATCCCGTTCGGGGGCGGCAAGCATCGCTGTGTCGGTGCGGCGTTCGCCTTGATGCAGCTGAAGGCGATCTTCTCGATCCTGTTGCGCGACTACAGCTGGGAGATGGCACAGCCTTCTGACTCCTATCGCAACGACCACTCGAAGATGGTGGTCCAGCTCATGCAGCCCTGCGCTGTCCGCGTCCGGCCGAGGAGGACCCGGTGAAGATCACGATCGACCGCGATCTGTGTCAGGGTCACGCCATGTGCGAGGTCGAAGCGCCGGAGGTGTTCCGGGTCGGCAGGTCCGACCAGGCGGAGCTCCTCGTCGAGCGGCCGGACGCGACGCATGAGGACGCCGTGCGGCTCGCTGTGAAGTACTGCCCCACCCACGCGCTGTCGATCCAGGAGGGCTGAACGCATGGCTGACCGCGCACAAATGGAGGCGTTCTGGCAGCGCTGGCTCGACGCCAACAAGGAGTGCGAGGCCAGGCGCGACTGGTCCGCGCTCGCTGAGTTCTTCGCACCCGATGCGACGTACGGCTGGAACTGCGGCGCCAACGACGACTTCATGGCTGTCGGCCGGGACCAGATCCGTGAGCTCGCGCTCGGCTACGAGATGCAGGGCCTGGAAGGCTGGAGCTATCCGTATCAGGCGACGCTGATCGACGATCGGGCCGGCATGATCGTCGGCTTCTGGAAGCAGGTCGCCGACGCGAAGCGGGGCGACGGCACGGCGTACGAGGTGGCGGGTTTCGGAGCGAGCTGGTTCGGCTACGCCGACGGCGGGTGGGTCTGGCAGCGAGACTTCTTCGACCACATGAACGCCGGGTCGCTGTTCTTCGAGATGATGTCTGCGGGCGTGCTGGCCGACGGGATGCGCAGCCGGATCGAGAAGGCGGCGGCCGGTGAGCTGCTGCCCGGTCACTTCCGCCCGGCCGACCGTCCTGCGCCGCTGTGGCCGCCGGTGCCCGGATGACGGTCGGCTTCATCGGCCTCGGCCAGATCGGCGGCGCGATGGCTGCGCGGCTGCCACACGAGTCGCTGGTGGTGCACGACATCCGCGAGGCCGCCGCGGCGCCGTACGTCGCGAATGGGGCGCGGTTCGGGTCGGTCAAGGAGCTCGCGACCGAGTGCGACGTCATCTCGATCGTCGTGCTGACCGACGAGCAGGTGCGTGAGGTCGTTGCGGAGCTGCTCGAGCACGGCACGCCCGGAACGGTCATCGCGATCCACTCCACCATCGACATCCGCACCGCGCCCGAGCTCGCTGCGACAGCGGCGGGGAAAGGCATCGACGTCGTGGATGCGGCGATCTCCGGTGGGCCGGTCGGTGCGGCGGAAGGCCGGCTTGCGGTGATGGTGGGTGGCGAACCCGCAGCCTTCGACAAGGCGAAGCCGGTGTTCTCGCACTGGGCGGAGCTGGTCCTGCACGTCGGGCCGGCCGGCGCGGGAACGCAGTGCAAGCTGGCGCGAAACCTCATCTCATTCGTCAGCTACGCCGCGGCGGGCGAGGCCCAGCGACTTGCGGCCGCCGCTGGCATCGACGTTGCGAAGCTCGCCGCAGTGGTGCGGCATACCGAGAGCATGGGAGTCGGCTCGGCCGCATCGATCATGCGTGGGACCGTGACGCCGCTGGCACTCGACGACCAGGCGCGGCCGATCTTCGCTCACGGTTGCGAGCTCGGCGAGAAGGACCTGTCGCTCGCGGTCGCGATGGCTGAGGAGCTCGGTACCGATGCGCCGCTGGCGCGAGAGGCGCTGCCGGCTCTCGCGTATGCCTTCGGGGTGCCGCGCGAGGAGATCCGGTGAGCGAGGACCGTCACGAGCTCGGCATGAAGAAGATGGCCGAGGTCTACGCGTGGAAGAGCGTGCCCGACGTCCCGAGCGAGTTCTTCAAGCTCACTGCCGACCACCTGTTCGGTGAGGTCTGGAGCCGTGACGGGCTGTCGCTACGTGACCGCCGCATGATGCTGCTCGGTGTGGTCGCCGCACTGGGCGAGTGGACGGTCCTGCCGATCCAGCTGGACGCGATTCTCGCCAACGACGAGCTCACTGAGGACCAGCTGCGCGAGGTCACGATCTTCCTGACCCACTACGTCGGCTGGCCGAAGGGCTCGACGATGAACAACATCGTCGAGGAGCGGATCGCTGCCCACCGCGCGCGGGGGGACAAGCCTGACTTTCCTGGTTCGACCCGGTCGAGGTCATGAGACGGCAGCTGGCCGTCGCGGCTGCCGGTCTCGCACTCGCGAGTGCCGCGTGCGGCGCGCGCCTGCCAGGCGACGTCCAACAACGCGCCTCTCAGGCGGCGCTCGAAGCTCACGGTGGCGTGCCGCAGCCGCTGTCGTCCGCCGGTGACCAGAGCCCGGGGGCGGCCCCGCTGCCTTCGGCGCAAGCCAGCCGGCCCGGCGCCGTACCGTCGGCCGCGGCATCGGCGCCGGCACCCGGAAAGTCGGTTGCGGCGACGTCGTCGGCTCGGCCGACGTCGGGCGGGCCGACCTGCTCCGGCGGATCGGATGTCGGCCTGACGGCTACCACACTGAAGATCGGTGAGGTCGCGTCGCTGAGCGGTCCGGTGTCGGGCTTGTTCGACGGCGCCGTCCACGGTGGTGAGGCGTTCGCCAACTTCGTGAACCACGCGGATGGTGGCATCTGCGGCCGTCAGGTGACGGTCGACGTCGCCGACGACGGGACCAACTGCACGCAGGACGAGAACGCGACGCAGAGCCTGATCGGGCGCACCTTTGCCATGGCAGGCAGCTTCGCGCTGTACGACGGATGCGGCGCGACGGTCCTCAAACAGCATCCCGACGTCGCGGACGTCCACGTCGCTCTCGACCCGGCCGCCGACACGCTTCCCAACCATTTCGACGTCTCGACGAAGGTCGAAGGCTTCGCGACCGGGATGTTCCACTACTACAAGCAGAAGTTCGGCTCGAGGCTCGATCACGTCGGCACGATCGTCGAGGACATCCCTTCGGCGGTCTCCAAGCAGCAGGACCAAGTGCATGCCGCGGAGAGCCAGGGTTGGCACTTCACCGACAGCATTCTCGAGCAGCCGACCAACAGCAACTTCCAGCAGGACTTCGTGAAGCTGTGCCAGCGCGAGCACATCACGGCCTTCTTCGAGCTGACCGAGACCGCGGCCAACGCGGCGACCATGGTCCAGAACGAGCGACAGGTCGGTTGCCCGAAGAGCCTGCTCAACATCATTCCGATCGCCTACGACCAAGCGTTCGTGAAGGACTACGGCGGCGCCAAGTCCGACCTCAACGGGATCCTGGGGTGGAACGAGTACGCGTTGTTCTTCAACCAGGACGAGGCCGCCGGCATCCCCGAGGTCAAGCTCTTCCAGGACTGGTACGAGCGCACGTATCCGGGTGTGCCGATCAACCTCTACGGGATGTTCGCGTGGGCGAGTGACCGCTTGTTGCAGCAGGCCGCCGAGAGCGTGACCGGCCCGCTGACCCGCAGGTCCTTGCTGGTCGCGTTGCGCAAGATCCGCACCTTCAACGACGGGGGCATGCTCGCACCCACTGATCCGGTCGGCGGCGCACCGCATTGCTACATCCTGTGGGAGCTCGAGAACGGAGGGTTCCAGCGCGTGGATGACCCGAAGGCGGGCTACCGATGTGACGGCCACTTCTTGCCCAGATCGGGAGGCTGAGATGGTTTCTCCCGTGCAGATGAAAGGTGATCATCCGGTCAATCCCGCCGTGGATCTCGTCAGCGGCGAGTTCTGGGGTCGCAACCCGCACGAAGAGCTGACCTGGTTGCGGGAGAACGCGCCGGTCTACTGGGACGGCCGGGTGTGGGGCATCGCGTCCCACGCAGACCTCAAGACGGTCTCGTTGCATCCGGAGCTGTTCTGCAACGGCGGTGGGATCCGACCTGACAACGGCCCGGTCGCGCAGATGATCGATCGCGACGGCGCAGAGCACAAGCGGCGGCGCAACCTGGTGAACCGAGGTTTCACCCCGCGCAGGCTCACCGACTCGGTCGACCGGATCAACGAGATCTGCAACCGGATCGTGGATGACGTGATCGAACGCGGCGAGTGCGACGCGGTGATGGACATGGCGGCATGGCTGCCGATGCACGCCATCGGCGACATGCTCGGCTTCCCGGAGTCCGACCGCGGCACGTTGCTGAAGTGGTCGGACGACCTGATGTGTGCGCTCGATGGCAAGACGGAGAGCATCGTGCAAGCCGCGACTGCGTACGGCGGGTTCCGCGAGTTCTGTCTCGAGGCGATCGAGGACCGTCGGCGCAACCCGGGCAACGACCTGCTGAGTCTGCTGATCGCCGGTGGCACTGACGGAGACGAGGTCAACATCGAGGACGTCATCCACGACGCGCTGCTGATCTTGATCGGCGGTGACGAGACGACGCGCCACGTGATCAGCGGCGGGCTCTACCAGCTGCTGCGCAACCCGGAGGCGAAGCAGGCGCTCATCGACGACCCGAGCCGGATCTCGACCGCGGTCGAGGAGATGCTGCGCTGGGTGAGCCCGATCAAGAACATGGCACGCACGGTGACCGAGGACACCGAGCTGAGCGGTCAGCGCCTCGAGGCCGGTGACAAGCTGCTGCTGCTGTACGGGTCCGCCAACCGCGACGCGTCGGTGTTCGCCGATCCGTTCCGCTTCGACATCGGCCGGACACCCAACGACCATGTCGCTTTCGGGATCGGCACGCACTTCTGCCTGGGCAACAACCTCGCTCGCCTCGAGCTCCGGTGTTTCTTCGAGGTCGTGCTGCGGCGGATCCCGGATCTGCAGCTGGTCGACGACACTGAACCGGCGTACCGGCCGGCCAACTTCGTGTCGGGCTACGAGTCGATGCCGGTCCGCTTCACTCCGCGGTAGCCGACCGCAGAGCAGCTAGCCCTCGGCGAGGCGGGCGCGGGCGCGCGCCCGCGCGGCGGCGTCTTCCCACCGCGCCTCGACGTTGCCGAAGCGCCAGACGCCGAGCGCGAGCACCCATGTCACGACGAACAGCCCCACGATGATGAAGCCTGCGCTGTTGATGTCGAACGACGACATCGCGTGCCAGAAGCCTCCCGACAGGCGGAGCTGGCTGCCGAGGAGGCCGAGGATCTCGATCGTGCCGATGACGAAGGCGACCGCAACCGACAAAGCCGTGATGGTGATGTTGTAGTAGACCTTCCGGACCGGCTTCGAGAACGCCCACCCATAGGCGAAGTTCATGAAGCAGCCGTCGAGCAGGTCGAACGTCGTCATGCCGGCGGCGAACAGCAGCGGCAGCGAGAGGATCGCCCAGAACGGCAGACCGCTGGCGACCGCCGTACCGGACAGGACGAGCAGCGCCACTTCGGTTGCGGTGTCGAAGCCGAGACCGAACAGCAGGCCGACGAGGTACATCTTCGCGGGGGAGTCGACGCGCCGGGCGAGACCGCCGAAGAAGCGGTTCATCATGCCGCGCTGGTTGAGCTGGCGCTCGAGCTCCTCGTCGTCGAAGCGGCCGTGCCGCAGCGCAAGGAACACCTTGACGATGGAGACCAGGATCACGAGGTTGACCGCCGCGATCAGATACAGGAACGTGCCCGACACCGATGTGCCGACGATGCCGGTCACGGTGTGCAGGCTCGAGCGGCCGTTGCTCACCTGGCTGTCGAGGGTCCGGATGCCGAGGTTCAGCAGCACCGACATCACGAAGACGATCGACGAGTGTCCAAGGGAGAAGAAGAAGCCGACGCTCATCGGGCGCTTGCCGTCGGACATCAGCTTGCGGGTGGTGTTGTCGATCGCCGAGATGTGGTCGGCGTCGAAGGCGTGACGCATGCCCAGCGTCAGCGCCAGGATCCCGGTGCCGAGACCGAACAGCTGCACATGGCCGCGGTGGTGTGACACGACGTAATGGCCGGGGATCGCCGCGGCAAGGAGCGAGAAGCCCACGACGTAGAGGGCGACGATGAAGGCGACCATCGCGCCGAGCCGCGCCCACTCCTTGGGGGAGAGCCCCCCGCGGATCGCCTGCAGCCGCGACGAGGCGGCCGTGATCGTGGCGATCGACATCGGTGGGTGGCTCCTGGGCTCGGCGTGCCTGCCTTCGTGCCTACCCTACTTGCGACACTGTCGCAACAAGCTTCGGGTACGGTTCGGGCGTGCGGATCGTGTCCCTGCTGCCGTCGGCGACTGAGATCCTGTTCGCGGTCGGCGCGGGCGACGACGTCGCGGGTGTCACGTTCGAGTGCGACTTCCCAGACGAGGCGCGGAGTCGGACGATCGTGTCGACGTCAGCGCTGCGCCCGGGCTTGACCCCGGCGGAGATCGATGCAGAGGTCAGGCAGCGGATCGCCGCAGGCGAGGACCTCTATCACCTTGACGAGGGCGCCCTCGAGGAGCTGGCGCCGGACCTCGTCGTCACGCAGGACCTGTGCGCGGTGTGTGCGGTCGACGTCAGCTCGGTCGATGCCGCAATGGCCCACCTCGGCTGCGACGGCCGGGTGCTGACCGTCGACCCGCAGACTCTCGATGAGGTGATCGCCTCGATCATCACGATCGGTACGGCGACCGGGCGCGAGCCGCGAGCGCGCGACCTGGCAGCTGAGGCGACCGAGCGACTGGCGGCTGTGCGCCGTGCGGTCGACGGCCTGCCTCGGCCCGGCGTCGCCGTCGTCGAATGGACCGATCCGCCGTTCTGCGCCGGCCACTGGGTGCCGGACATGGTGACGGCGGCTGGCGGGACGGCGCTGCTCGGACGGCCGGGCGAGAACTCGCTGCGGATCTCCTGGGAGGACGTTGCCGCTGCGACGCCTGACGTTGTGGTGATCGCGCCGTGCGGATACCGGCTGCCCGGCGCAATCGCGCTAGCTCAGCAGGCGATCGAGGAGGGGTTGACCCCGGCCGGCGTACCCGTGTGGGCGGTCGATGCAGACGCGGCTTACGTGCGGCCGGGGCCGCGGCTAGTCGAAGGTGTCGAGGCACTTGCCGCGGTGCTGCACCCCGGCGCGGTTCCGGCGCGCGACGACCTCGCCCAGCGGGTGGGTTAGCCGGCTGGCTGGTTAGCCCACCAACGCAGGTGCCAGCGCTCGCCATTGGTCAGCTGGTGCGGCTGCGTCCTGGTTGACCACCTGGATGCAGACGTGGTCGGCGCCGGCGTCCCGGTGCTCTTGAACTCGCTGCGCGATCGCCGACTCGTCGCCCCATGCGACAAGCGCATCGACGAGCCGATCGCTCCCGCCTTCGGCGAAGTCCTCATCCGCGAAGCCCAGTCGGCGGAGATTGTTCGTGTAGTTCGGAAGGTCGAGGTAGATCGAGAGGTGCTGCCGCCCGGCAGCCCGGGCGACGGAGGCGTCGGTGCTCAGCGCGACCGCTTGTTCGGTTGCGACGAGTGCCTCGGGTCCGAGCGCTCCCCGTGCGAGGGCGGTGTGCTCCGGCGTCACGTTGTAGGGATGCGCCCCGCCGGAACGGTCGCGTGCCAGCTCGAGCATCCTCGGCCCCAGCGCGGCGAGGATGCGATGGTCGCGTGACAACGGCCGGTCGGCCGCGTCCAGGCCGTCGAGGTACTCACGCATCGCCGTCAGGGGCTTCGTGTACCGGCCGGGCTGCTTGCGGTCGATGAGTGGCTGGTGGCTCACGCCGATGCCGACGAGGAACCGGTCGCCGTGAGCCGCACTCAGTCGTGCGTGCTGTTGCGCGGTCTCCTCAGCACTGTGCATCCAGAGGTTGAGGATGCCGGTCGCGACGATCACCTGCTTCGTCGCGTCCATGAGGAGCTCGACCGACGCGAAGACGTCTCCGCCGACATCGGGGATCCAGAGCGCCGAGTAGCCCAGCTCTTCGAGCTCGACCGCCATCTCGCGGATGGCCCCCGCGTCGCCGTACCGAAGCTGCGCCGCCCACACACCTGTCCCGGTCACCGATTGCACGATGCGATCTTGCCCGGTCGCGCTGCCGCTCAGTAGTAGTCCGTGGCGAGTGTGGGCCATCGATCCACGGCCCACTCGTGCCAGGTGTCCCAGCCTGGCGGCGGATCCGGGTCGTCCTCGCCAGACAGTTCGGCTGCATCGGGGACGTGGAACTTCGCACGCCAGGCGACAACCGCGTCCTCTGGCATAGCGAAGTACTCACCCGGTGCGGCGGCCTCCCGCTCCGCGATGCGGGTGAGCTGATCCTCAAGCTGGACAGGCAGGTATACGACGTGACATGCGGCGCCGGCTTCGCTCGCCATCCGACGCAATGCGGACCGCTCGTCCCGGCCCCACAGCCCGAAGTCGAGAACGACGCTTGTTCCCAATCGCAATGTCCGCAAGGCGATCGTGATCAGCCAGCCCTCCAAGCCGTCGCGCTTGCCGTCGGCGGTCAGCGACGTGCCGAAGAGCGGAAGATGCCACTCGTCCGGCGTCAGGCGCAGCGCGTCGTGGGCTGTCGCGAGCTCTCGGGCGCGGGTCGTCTTGCCGGAGCCCGGAAGCCCCACCATCAAGAACAGCGTCGCGCCAGGCATCGCGGCCAACCTAGAGCTTCGAGTCCCGGAGCGCGTGAGCTTCTACTTCGGGACGTGGAGCTTCTTGGTGAGGTTCTTGTAGTTGCCCGCTGCGTCCTTACATGCGACGTAGACCTCACCCGGGCCGTGGCCGACTGCGTTGTTGATCGCCATCGTGACGGTGTGGTTGCCCTTGGCGTCGGTCTTGGCAGCGGTCCGGGCGACCACCTTGTTGCCGAGGACGAGGAGCACTTTCGACGTCAGCTTTTCCCCGGCGTGGAACTTCACGGTGATGTGACGCCGGGTCCGTGAGACGCGAGTGGCGGTCGCCGACGTCATGGTTGCGTTGACCGTTGTGTCGCCGCCGGTGTTGGAAGCGTTGGTGTCGATCTCGCCCGCGTACGACGCGGAGTAGCCGTCTGCGGCGTTGCCCGTGATGGTCAACACGTTGGCACCGCCTTCTGCGGCCTCCGCCTGATAGACACGGTCGGTGTCGCGGGCCTGGAACGCGGTTGAGTCGTCAGCGGCGTACGCATCGAGGATTGCCGCCTGACTCGTTGCGTCAAAGAAGTACTGCGTGAGGAAGTCGCTCTTCAGCGTCGAACCGGAGTACGTACGGATTCGTGCGTGGATGTGCGTCGTACGTCCGGCGTACCAGCCCGGGTACAGGGTGGTGAAGTTGACGCTGCCGGTGCTGTCGGTGATCTGATATCCGCGCAGTGAGTCATCGCCAACGGTGTTCTCGGAAGCCTCGTCGGAGTAGACGCCGTGCGGATTGGCGCTCCAGATGTCGATGCGCGCGCCGACGAGTGGTGCGTTGCAGCCGCCTTCGTTGAAGGTGAGCTTCAGCTTCAGCGGTACGCCTTCGACGGCGGCGCCAGTCGCGGAGTTGGTGCGAACGTCAGAGCGCTCGAGTTGCCCGTCGACGAAGAACGGTCCGATTTCGCCGGCGGTGATCATCGTGCAGTCGGTGACCGTCGAGTCGGACGATGACGTCGACTTCGCTGAGACCGCAGCCAGCGCGCGGGTCAGCGGGCCGAGACCGACCACCGCGGTTGCAGCGCCGAGGGTCCCGCTGGCGCGCAGAAGGTTGCGCCGGGAGAGCGCGGTGGTCGTGGGCTGAGCAGTCGGCATCGAAAGACCTCGCGGTTGCTGGGGTGTTGGTCTCAATACCTTCAATCGCTGCGCTATGGCGAGCCTGAACGCCGGCTGGCAATCGACTGTGAGAGTTGGCTGCGAATCACCGGGAGAACGCTTTCTAGCCCCAGGTTCTTCGGGCTTCTACTGTCCCGTGTCTGGTTCTGGTGAAGTGCCAGTTGGTGTGGTGGGTGAGCCAGTGGTGGTACGTGCAGAGGTAGATGCCGTTGAGTTTGCGCCTCTGTTGCTTCCTACGGATTGATCGTGAGCCGCTCGACCGGTTGGCCGGTGATCTCGGCGATGAGCTCGTAGTCCTTGTCCAAGTGCAGGACGACGAGATCGTTGAGCTCGGCGGCCGCGGCAATGAGCAGGTCCGGCACCGCCGGCGCTCGATGCTGACCTCGGTCGGCCAGCGACTGCTGAACGGCGACCGCCCGGCTCTCTATGGCGGGGGTGAGGTAGACCGTCGGCATCCTCGACAGCGGCGGCTGCCGCGAGGCGGCGCGCAGGTCGGAACCTGATCGAGCGGAATAGCCGACCTCGAGGCGGGTGACGCTGGTGATCTGCACCAGACCGCGCTCGATGCGGTCTGCCCACTCGGTTCGATCCGGGCTCGCTGAGAGGCGGACGAGCGCTGACTTGTCGATGAGCCAGCCGGCTACCGCCACGCATGGTCCATGATCGCCGGGTCGGCCAGATCGGCGAAGGTGTCGGAGAATCGGGCGAGGGCCGCCACGTCGACCGAACCTTGCTCGACGGCGGCGTCTTGGGCAAGGCGCCGACGCAGGTACTCGGTGCGCGACAACCCGAGGCGGGTAGCTCGCGCGTCGAGCGCAGCGAGCACATCGTCGGGGATGTCTCGGATCAGCAGGTCGCTCACTTCACTAAGATATCATACGATATCGGCACTGCCTCTCCACCGCCAGCCGCCTGAGGAATCGATCTTCAGTGCCGGTAGCGGCAAGGGATGTCTTAAGGACTTGTGCCGTTGTCGAGGTTGGTGGGTCCGCCGGTTGTCCAGGGGTGTTCGTGGTGGAGGGCGCAGCGTTGGATGCGGGCTTGGCATAGGGGTGCTTCGCAGTGGCCGTGGGCGCGGATTTTCGCGGCGCGGCGTTGCGCGCGGTTCCAGGTGCGGGTGGAGCGGGCGAGGTCGAGGATTTCGGATTGGCCGCGCATGACGACGGGGATGATCGCGGCGTCGCAGGCGAGCATCCGCAGCGTGTTGGGGGTGATGGTGGTGTCGCCGTCGAGGGTGGTGGTGGGGGTGTCGCCGGGGGAGAGCTGGCGGGTGAGGTCTTCGACTTGGGCGATGAGGCAGATTTGGGTGGGTTCGCCGGCGGTGTCGGGGAGCTGCCGGGAGTTCAGCGCGAGTTTCGCGAGGTCGGCGAGGGCGTCGGCGCGGGTTTGTTCGGGGGTGCGGAAGTCGATCTCGCCGCCGGGGGTCATGTCCTCGGCCAGGCGTTGTGTCGCGGGGTGCAGCACCGTTCTCCTCGGATCGAACGTGTGTTCGAATCCTAGTTGATCGGTCCGACAAGATCAAGCGGGAAACCGTTGGTAACTAAGGGAAAGTTATCCACAGCGCGAGCTGTTGCAGGACGACCAACCTGGGAGCCCCGGCAGCGCAAAGGCAACCGGCCAAAGCAGCGAGACGCGCAGACCAATCCCGCCGTCATAGCGGGCTTGATCGTGGCCTGAACGTCGCGCACCTACGCGACGAGAGTCTTCGCGGCTGCCACCAGCGAGGCGAGGCCCTTCTTGGCGTCGGCGAAGAACATCGAGGTCTTCGGGTCGGTGTAGAGCTCGTTGTCGATGCCGGCGTATCCCGAGGCCATGGACCGCTTGATGACGATGATCGACTTGGCATGGTCGACGTCGAGGATCGGCATGCCCGAGACGGCGTTGCCCGGACGCCGCGCTGCCGGGTTGGTCACGTCGTTGGCTCCGACGACCAGGGCGACGTCGGTGCGGTCGAACTCGGAGTTGACCTCTTCCATCTCCTTGAGCTGGTCGTACGGCACGTTGGCCTCGGCCAGCAGCACGTTCATGTGGCCGGGCATGCGACCCGCGACGGGGTGGATTGCATATGAGACGTCGACGCCGTGCGACTCGAGGACCTCGGCGAGCTCCCGGCACTCGTGCTGTGCCTGCGCGGCGGCCAACCCGTAACCCGGCACGATGATCACCTTGCTCGCGTAGGCAAGCTGCAGAGCGGCGTCGTCGACGGCGATCGACTTCACCGGTCCGCCGGGTCCGCCAGCCACGGCAGCCACGCCGTCGCCGGTTCCGAATCCGCCCGCGACGATGTTCAGCACCGAGCGGTTCATCGCGTCGGCCATCAGCTTGGTGAGGATCGAGCCGGACGCGCCGACGAGTGCGCCAGCGATCGTCAGTGTCGCGTTCGAGAGGACGAAGCCGGCCATGGCGACGGCGGTCCCGGTGAACGCGTTCAGCAACGAGATCACGACAGGCATGTCCGCGCCGCCGATCGGCAACACCGTCAGTACGCCGAGCGCCATCGCGAGGATGACGACGCCGAGCAGCACGAGCTTGCGGTCTGCCCCTGCGATCACCCACCCCGCGCCGCCGACGGCCGTCGCGGCCAGCAGGCCGGACGCCACACGCGAACCGGGGAACGACACCGGCTGCGACAGGTGACCCTGGAGCTTCAAGGCAGCCAGCAGCGAACCCGTGAAGGTGATGCCACCGATCACGACGTCGAGCACCGTCGCGGTCGCCGTTCCACCCGAAGGGTGGGTATGGATGTCGTACTCGGCGATCGCGATCAGAGCCGCCGCGCCGCCCCCGACGGCGTTGAACAACGACACCAGCTGCGGCATCGAGGTCATCTGCACCGTCCGCGCCGTGTACAGCCCATACGCCGCACCGACGCTGACCCCGGCGAGCAGGACGATCCAGCGCTTCGCATCCATGACCGCGCCGCTGTCGCCGTGACCGACGCTGAGCAGTATGGCGGCCACCGCGACGACCATGCCGAACGCGGACACCTGATTCCCGCGTCGTGCGCTCGCCGGAGAGTTCATGAGATGCAAGCCGATGACGAAGCAGACCGCGCCGAACAACGACGCAAACCGGATCCCGGTCTCCCAGTGGCTCATCGTGCGGGGTCCTTGCCACCGGGTGCCCCGCGGTCGTCGGCGCGGGCCACGACCGGCCGCCGTTTGAACATCTGCAGCATCCGGTCGGTGACGACGTACCCGCCGACGACGTTGGCTGCGGCGAACGCCCCAGCGATGAACAGCAGCACGTAGCCGAGCACGCCGTGCGTCTCACCCGACAGGATCACGACACCCACGAGGACCACGCCGTGGATCGAGTTCGCGCCCGACATCAGCGGCGTGTGCAACGTCGCCGGGACCTTGCTGATCACCTCGAAGCCGACGAGCAGTGCGAGCACGAAGATCGTCATGTCGCCGACGAACGAGCCGGTCATGAGGCACCGTCCTTGCTGATCAGGGCCGCCGTCGCCGGATGGACCACCTTGCCGTCATGGGTGATGACGACACCGGCCGTGATCTCGTCCTCGAGGTCTATCGTCAGCGCGCCGTCGGGAACGAGGTGCTGAAGCAACGCGCTGATGTTCCGGGCGTACGCCGTCGACGCCGCCGTCG
The DNA here is from genome assembly GCA_035547035.1 of Mycobacteriales bacterium. Lineage (GTDB taxonomy): Bacteria > Actinomycetota > Actinomycetes > JAFAQI01 > JAFAQI01 > DASZTV01. Next base: position 41,936 of record DASZVL010000071.1, read on the forward strand.
ACATCCGTGATGCGAGGTCGCCGGCGCCTACGACGGTGACGCCGTTCGACGACACGACCACCTCACCCGGCCGCGATCCTTCGACGTTGCCGCCCAGCGATGACGCACCCATGTCGACGACGACCGACCCACGACGCATTGCAGCAATCGCGGCGGACGTGACCATCAACGGCGGTCGCTGACCGGGTACGTGCGCGGTCGTGATGACGACGTCGTGCTTCGCGATGTGGCCGGTGAGCTCGTGCTGCTGTGCGAGCTGCTCCTCCTCGGTGAGCTTGCGGGCGTACCCACCTTCGCCGGCGCCGGTCGCCACCGATGTGAGCTCGATGGGCTGAGCGCCGAGCGAGCGGATCTCGTCGCTGCTCGCCGGCCGCACGTCGTACCCGCGCACGATTGCGCCGAGCCGCCTGGCGGTTCCGATCGCCGCCAAGCCCGCGACACCGGCACCAAGAACCAACACCTCGGCGGGCTTCGACGTGCCGGCGGCCGTGATGAGCAACGGAAAGAACCGGTCGAAGTGCTCAGCGGCAACGAGCACCGACTTGTAGCCGGCGACGTTCGCTTGGGACGTGAGCGCATCCATTCCCTGCGCGCGGGTCAAGGTTCGGGGCAGGCCGTCGAGGCTGATCGCGGTGACACCTCGGGTTGCCAGATCGGCCATGACTCCGGGGGACAGTAGGGGCTGCAAAAGCCCGATGACGACCTGTCCGGAGCTGACGTTCGCAAAGTCGGGCGGACCGACGCAAAGCAGGACGTCGGCGGCGTTGCGGACCGCTGCCCCGTCCGCGACCTCGGCGCCCGCGTCGGCGTAGTCCTGGTCGCCGAACCACGAGGCGCTGCCGGCGTCTCGCTCCACCGCGATCGAGAACCCTGCGTCGCTCAATCGCCGTACGGCGTCGGGAGTCAAGGCCACCCGGCGCTCTCCTGGCGCGCTCTCGACGAGAACGCCCACTCGCATGGGCCGACCATACGACCGACCGCAAGTAGTCGCCCGACGACACGACAACGCTCGCGGATGATCTTCCGACTCGTAGGCTTTGACGGCAGTGACCGACCGAGAGCTCGCAACGACGCCGGACTCCCGCCGCGCGGCATTGGTCGTCGTGTGCGGAGTCCTCGCGCTCACCTTCCTCGACACCACCGTCGTCGCTGTCGCGCTCGGCAGCATTCAGACCTCACTGCACATGGGAGTCACCGGACTGCAGTGGGTGGTCGATGCCTACGCCGTCGCGTTCGCCAGCCTGATGCTGACCGGCGGGACTCTCGGTGACCGCTACGGCCGACGCCGGCTGATGCTGCTCGGCGTCGGCGTCTTCTCTGCTGCGTCGTTGTTGGGTGCCGTCGCGACATCCGCGTCGATGCTGATCGCGGCCCGCGCCTTGATGGGAGTCGGCGCAGCGGCGTCGGAGCCCGGCACGCTGTCGGTGCTCCGCCATGTGTTCCCCGACCATCGCGGCCGCGCGCGAGCCCTGAGCCTGTGGGCGGCCGTGTCGTGCCTCGGCCTCGCCCTCGGTCCGCTCATCGGCGGCGTGCTCATCAGCCTCTGGGACTGGCGCGGAATCTTCTGGCTCAACGTCGCCGTCGGCCTCGTCCTGCTAGTGACGGCCCACCGCTACGTGCCGGAGAGCAAGGACCCGGCGGTGGCACCCGTCGACCTGCCCGGTCAGCTCCTCGCCGTCGCCGCCATCGCGACCGTGGTGGTCGGCCTGATCGAGGGCGAACGGTCCGGCTACGCGGCGGGTCACATCGTCGTGTTGTTCGCGATCGGTGCAGTCTGCGCCGCCGGGTTCGTCTGGCGCGAGCTTGCCACCTCGGCTCCGATGCTCGACCTCCGCTACTTCCGCCGGCGCCGCTTCCGGGCCGCGCTGGCCGTCGCGTTCGCGGCGTACTTCGGGACCTTCTCGATCTTCTTCTTCAGCGCGCTCTACCTCGAGGAGGTCGTCCACTACAGCGGCTACCGGACGGCGGCCTTGTTCCTGCCGATGACGGTGCTCATGGTGTCCGGCGCGATCATCGGCGGGCGGCTCGTGGTCCGCCGACACGGTCGCTGGACGATGGGGCTCGGTGCGATGCTCGCCGCGGCCGGCATCGCCACAAGCGAGCCGCTGCTCAACATGCACCCGTCGTTCACGGGCCTCATGGGCACGCTTGCCCTGACCGGTCTCGGCATGGGCATGGCGATGGTGCCGGTCACCTCGCTGGTGCTCGAGGTCGTGCCGCCGGAGCACTCGGGAATGGCGGCGTCAGCGACGAACACGGCACGTCAGCTCGGCGTCGTCTTCGGGGTGGCGATCCTCGGCGCGCTCGTCAACGCGCACCTCACGACGGATCTGAAACACCGCCTGGATGTGCTCGGCATCCCGAGGATCTTCCAGAACTACATCATCCACGCCTACGAGCACGGCGCCGCTCCCGATAAGAGCACGGTGGTGGGCAACGTCTTCGCGACGATCGTCGACAAGATCAAGATCGCTGCGTACGCCGCGTTCCACGACGGTCTGGCAGCTGCCCTCGTGATCTCCGCGATCCTGATCGCGGCTGCGGCGTTGTACGCCGGCTACGCGGCCGCCCGTTCGCCCAGCAACGACTCCGGGAGCTCGGTGTCAGGGCCTTAGCGAGAAGTAAGGCGCCGGCTCAGGTAACCACGGAAGCGGGAGCGGCGGTGGGCGCTTCCCGCGTCCGGTGTAGGCGTAGATCAGTGCGGACAGGATCGGACGTGGCTTTCGATCCACCGTGTTGAGGCCCCAGAAGTCCTCTTCGTTGGTGGGGTGGTAGCCGCTGCCGGGCGGATACTCGACGGCTCCAAGGGTCTGGGCGTAGAGCGGTACCGGCAGCGGGAAGCTCGTCACGAGCTTGTCGGCCCACTGGAAGTAGAAGCCGCCGGCCGCGCCCAGGGAGCGGATCGTCTGCCACTTCTCGTAGACGGCCGCCCGCTCCACGTTTCCCAGCGCACCAGACGCCGACGGCTCGACCAGCGCGAGCTGCGCTCCCGGGGTGTTGTTGACGCCGAACTCGGTGAGCACCATCGGCCGATTGCCTGCGATGGTCTGGGCGATCTTGAGTGCGACGCCGAAGCCGGTCCGGTCGTAGGAGAACGGGTACGCCGCGCCGTAGTCGTTGTAGCCGTACACGTCGAGGAACGGCATCTTCCCCAGGAGCCAGGGCTCCTCCTCCGCGGCGGCGTACGTGATCGGATGCACGTGCCCGTCGGTGGACCGGTAGGCCTCGGCGAGTCTGGCCAGCAGCGCGTCGACGGTGGCGGGGTTGCCGGGCCCGGAGTCCTGCGTCTCGTTGCCGAGGCTGAACATCAGCACGTTCGGTCGTTGCAGGTCGCCGGAGCCGTAGAACGCAGCCCACGGCAGCGCTTCGCTGACGTCGGCAGCGTTCAGCGCGCCGAATGGCATCTCGTTGACGACGAACAGCCCGTGCTCGGCGGCGAGGTTGAACTCCCAGTCCGGGAGGTACCCGTAGCTGCGGATCGAGTTGATTCCGGCGGCGTGCATCCGGGCGAAGTCCTGGCGTGTGATCGCCGCCTGCTCGAGTGGCGTGGCCGACGGCGGGTACTGGCCTTCGACCGTGCCTTTGACGATGAACGGCTCGCCGTTGACGAGGATCGCGCGGCCGCGCACGGACACCCGCGCCGGATTGAGGACGACCGTGCGAAGGTCGAGGAGGCGACGACCGTCGTACAGCCGGACCGTCGCGCGCTGGACCTTCGGATGCTCCGGTGACCAGGCCGCCGCGGCGTGACGACGTCCGACGCCCACCAGGGTGCCGTGCCCGTCGGCGGTGACGGTCAGCTGCGATCCGCGACGGGTGACCGACACCGACGAGATGGTCGCTGTGCGATGCGAGGCGAGCCGCGCGAGCTGGCTGAGCACCGCGCCTGACCCCGCGCGGCCGGGCGCCAGCGGCGACGCATCGCCGGTCAGCCCGACCGCGACAACCCGGTACGGATGGAGGATCAGCGTGACCGCCGGCCCGCCATCCACCCCTGCGGCGGCGACGTAGTCGACAAGCGGGCGCTCGGAGGCGGGCGCTCTCCCGTGGATCGTCACACCGAGATGGTCGGTCGACCTCGCCGGCCATCCGGGAAGAAGCGCTCGGCCGAGCGTCGATGCTGTTGTGCCGGTGAACCATTCCGCGGGCGTCGGCGGTGCGAAGACTCCGAACTTCGCAGGCATGCCTGCGTCCTCGCTGCCGTTCGGCGCCAGGAACGGGACGCCTGCGAGGTTCACCCAGCCGACGCCGCGGGCCAGCGCGGACTCGAGGGACGGCGTGTCGGGGAACGCCTCGCCGTACGGGTCCACGAGCGCAGTAGCACCTGGCGGAATGGCGGCGGGGTCGACCGGTCGGGCGTGGACTCCGTGCGACTCGAGTGCGCCGAGCAGCCACTGCGCAGTCAGCCCGGCGGGCGTTCCGATGGGCGTCAGCTTCGCCGCGACCAGTACGCCGACGAATGGCCGCGGCGTACTGGTCGCGGTCGCCACGCCTGCGGTCGGAATCAGCAGTAGCGCGGCTACGAGCGAGGCGAATGTCCGGCGCACATGTCAGGGATTCGGGTTCGGGGCCCGCCGTCCTGCGAGATACCAGACAATGCCCCCTGCAGTGCAGTTTGAGGGGTGCTGTGTTACATGGGACGCACCGTCAGGAGCGCGCCCCAATCGGACCTATTACCGCTCTGGTTGGACGGACTCGCTCGCCTCGCGAGGACCGCGGGGCTCGCCTAATTCCCGAGCTGCAAGAACCCGTTTGCAATACGCACCGTGGAGGGGGCAAAGCACTTCGCGTTCCCGTACACAAGGGTCGCCCAGGCCACGGAGTCCCGATGCGCCACGCCGTCCGGAGCGTGGTTCTTTGCTGTCGCCAGGATTGATGGGGCTTGCTCTTCGGACGGCACGGCAGTGTCGGGCACCCCGGAAGCCGTTTGAATCTCTTCGAGGAAGTGGAGGGCGCGGAGGCGGTCACCAGCGCAGCCCGATCCCGATGTTCCGGAACTACTCCCACTGCAGGCGACCAACCCCAGGGCAAGAGATACCCCGACGAGCTTCGGAAGGTGACCGCGGATCATTCGTTCAGTCTCCGGCATCGCGACCTAGACGCACGGTCAACTGCAGGAGTCCCACTTATCGGAGTACGTATTGGCCGAGGAACTCACAGCTGTCGGATTCGCGAGCAGGGTGTCGAAGTCTCCGTTTGCCTTCTGGAACTGCATGTTGATGTAACGGTGCGCGTAAGTTGCTCCCGTCATGGTGAACCCATTTGCCATCATCTTCGTCCAGTCGGTGTAGTTGTTGGGTCCGTTTGGCTGCGAGCCTTGCCGGAGGTAGTACCAGGACCCGTTCACCTTGTTCAGGTCAGTGACTGGAGCCATCGGACGCTCGTTGGCGGTCTCCGCGGTGTAGCCGTCGTAGAACCCGCTCTTGCCTGTCACGACCACGGGCGTTGAGTGGGTGCCGTCGGTCACGCGAAACGTCAGAGTGCCGCCATTGGAAGAGCTGTAGTTGACGTAGACATGCACCGTGTCTCCGGTTTGCACATACCAGCTCGTGAAGTCCTGCTCGGGCACACCGGTAAGCACGCCCGTGGACGGATCCTGATTGACGTACTCGAAGAATGGCTGAGAGTTGTTGAGGCCCGACTGATTGGTATCAACGCCTGCTTGATCGAGGCGTGTCGAGCTTGTGTACTTCGAGTCACCGCCAAGGCCGGCCCAAATCGACTGCGCCGAAGCATGAGCGCAAGCGGCGTGCCAGAAAGGATCGATGAATGTGCCTTCGGCGGTCTTGAACGTTCCCGCGCCGGGCGCGTAATCCTCGACGGCCGACCAGTTGGCAAGGGTTGGCGCGTTATATACACCCGTGCGAGAACACAGCCCAGACGCGGCGTCGAACCCTGCCGGGAGGGCGCCGTACACCGCGTTCCACGCATAGAGCGCTGCCCCCGCTAGGGGTCGCGCGGGGAACCCGTACAACGCAAGTTCGGCTGCCGTCGCCTGGGCGGGTCGCCAGCTGGACGGCGGCGCAAGATTCGAAGCGATACTGCCATCAGGCAGCTGGTAGTTCGTCTCTGTCCCCGCGCCGGAGAAGGGCGACGAGCTCGTCCGACCAGGTGAGACGTACAGAACAGACTGGACAGGGTCGGGTACGCACTGGGCGGGTGCGTCAAAATCGCCTGACGAGGCTTGACTCGTGTCGTTTGCCATGCTCACGGCAGCCGCCGACGTACCGCCGCCTGTAATGCAGAGCCCCGCCGCCAGCGCGACTAGCGCGATTCCAACCTGTCGAGTTGACAACCTGACCCCCCTTGGATCACGGCCGAACTAGCCGGATCGAACTCTAGGATTCGACCCAGAATGAAACAGGGCAGGTTCTACCTCGACCTCAACCACTGGACCATGCTTGCTCGGGCAGCCACCGGGCACGTCGAAGGCACCAGGTTCGTCCCGGTGCTGATGCCAGCCGCGAGGCGCGCGACAACGGTAGTGTGATCTTCCCCTTCGGTGGCTCGCACTACGTCGAAGTAGCCAAGATCAAGGACCCGCGACGACGCCGCGACCTGCAGGGCGTCACGGCGGAACTGTCTGCCTACGTCACGTTGTTCAACATCCGTACGCTCACGAAGATCGAGCTGGATGCGGTCCTCGATACTGCCGCCGTCACACACAGGCCGGTCCACGCCGATCGGGTCCTAGCCGGTGCTGGTGGTGTTGCCGAGCGGGTTGGTGACGCTGGTGAGCCGTCCGTCGCCGTCGTTAGCCGTAGCTGGTGGTGTATTGGGTGCCCCCCTGCATTGGTGCCCCCTGCAGTGCCCCCTGCACACAGTGCCCCCTGCAGTGCCCCCTGCACAGTGCCCCCTGCAGGATTTGAACCTGCGACCTACCGCTTAGGAGGCGGTTGCTCTATCCCCTGAGCTAAGAGGGCCCGGGTCCAGACTAGGAGGCTTCTCGACCCGAACTCTGGGCGTGACCGACCCGTAACTGAGCGCTGCGGCGTGCCGGTTGCGCGCCGTTGCGAGGTCTCCGCGATCCTGTAAGGGATGACCAGCACACCTCCGCCCTCCGACGGCGCCCTGCTTGACGGCCGATACCGGCTCGGTGTCCTGCTCGGTTCGGGTGGGGTGGCGGAGGTCTACCGCGCATTCGACGAGCGGTTGCACCGCGACGTCGCGATCAAGCTCTTCCGCGGTGACGTTGCTGACCAGCTGCACCGGCACGAGGACGAGATGCGCACCCTCGCCCGCCTCGACCACCCATCTCTCGTCACCGTCCTCGACGCGGGTGAGGACGATGCGACGCATCGCCCGTACCTGGTGATGTCGCTGGTCGAGGGCCCGACGCTCGCCGAGGAGCTCCGGTACGGCGCGCTGCCGAGTGACCGTGTGGCGGAGATCGGGATCGCACTGGCCGAGGGCCTCGCATACGTGCACAGCCAGGGCCTGATCCACCGCGACGTGAAGCCCGGCAACGTCCTGATCTCCGCCGACGGCCGAGTGCACCTCGCCGACTTCGGCATCGCGCGCCTCGTCGACTCCAGCCACATCACCAACGCTGGTGAGGTGGTGGGGACGCCGGCGTACTTCGCTCCGGAGCAGGTAGCCGGTGAGCCGGTCGGTCCGCCGGCAGATGTCTATGCGCTCGGTCTTGTGCTGCTGGAGTGTCTGAACGGACGACGCGAGTACGAGGGTCCGGCGATGGAAGTCGCGATGGCTCGGCTCAGCCGGCCGCCTGCGGTCCCGCCCTCGCTTCCGGTGGCATGGCGTGACCTGCTCGGCGGCATGACCGCACGACTGCCCAACGCGCGGCTTTCCGCGGCGCACGTCGCTGATCGACTGCACCGGATGTCGGGCCTGGCCACCGATTCGACCGTGGCGATGGGGATTCCACCGGCTGCGCAGCCGACCGCCGCGATGGCGATGCCGACCGCCGTCATGCCTGCTGCCGCCGAGCCGCCGCCCGCCGCTGCTCCCGTGCCGGTCGCGGAACGCAAGCCCCTGTGGCCGTGGGTGCTGGGTCTGCTGATCCTGGCCGTGGTCGTTGGCGGATTGATCATCTTCGCGACGCACCAAGGATCGTCGCAGAACAACAACCGCGCCATCTCCGGCTGCCAGAACCTGCCCACGTTGAACGGGCGCGTCGGTGACGACTTCGCGAACCTCAGCAGCCTGGTCTGTCAGGCGCCGACGCCGGCGGGAGCGTCGCGCGCGCTCGCGCCGTACTTGCCTCAGCTTGCATCGGCAGTGAAGTCGAAGGACGTCCAGCAGCTCGACGCCGTCGACTCGAACATGAGCGCGCGGATCTCGCAGCAACCGGGTCACCTCAGCCTGCAGCGCGCACAGACCATCGCCAACGCGCTCACCGCGTTCTTCTCCGATGCGCACGGCAGGCTGACCAAACCGAGCGAGAGCCCGTCGCCGTCCACTAGCGAGACGTCGTCGTCAACGCCGTCACAGACGCCGAGCCAGTCGCCGTCGCAGACCCCTTCGCCGACTCCTCCGCCGACGACCCAGCCCCCGACGACGACTCCCACGCCGTCGGATACGCCGACCTCGTCGCTCTCGGTGAAGTTCTAGCTCGGGAGGAGCTTGCCGGGATTGAGGATCCCGGCCGGGTCCAGCGCGTCCTTTACCGCTCGCAGCGCAGCCAGTCCTACCCCGTCGTCCCCGCCGAGATCGGTTGCCACCGCGTCGCGGTGTGCGGTGCCAACGGCGTGGTGGTGACTGACCGTCCCATGGGCGTCGACGATTGCGCGGTTCGCGGCCGACTTCGCGGCGGACCACTGCTCGAGCTCGCCGCCGGGCTGCCCGGCAGCGAGGACGGTGAAGTACAGCGATGCACCGGCCGGATAGACGTGCGAGATGTGGCATCCGATCAGCGGCGGCCGGCCATCGCGGGTCAGCGACGTCGCCAGCGCGCCCCGCACCGCGTCGTACAGGCCCGGTAGCTGTGACCACGTCGTCGCCGTCTCGAGGGTTTCGGCCAAGACGCCCTCGTCGAGCAGCGTGTCGCGAAGGTACGGCCCCGAGAACCGGTTGTGTTCCCATGACCGGCCGGCGCCGGCGCCGAGCGGCGCGGCCTTCTCGGAGCGCAGCACCCGTCGTACACCGCGACGGCGGTAGCGAACGTCGCCGGCGCTGCCTTCGAACCCGATGACGACTAGGCAGCCGCCTTCGATCCCGCGCAGCTTCAGCCAGGCGTCCATCGCGCGCTTCTTTGCACCTGCAGTCCCCGACATCGCCAGCGAGACCTTGGTCTCGTCCTCGTCGGACAGCCGCAACACATCGGGCTTCGGACCGTCCTGCACGATCCGGCGCATGATGCGCGAACCGACCTCCCAGCTCGGCGCCACCCACGCCTCGTAGTGCGTGGTCTCTGCGATCGGCCGGACGCGAACGGTCAGCTCGGTGACGATGCCCAGGGTGCCTTCTGACCCGAGTACCAGGCGGCGCAGGTCCGGTCCGGCAGCGCTGCCCGGCATCGGGTCGAGGACGAGCTCGCCCCGCGGGGTGGCCATTCGGACGCCGAGCACCATGTCGTCGATCCGGCCGCGACCGCTGGATCCCTGGCCCGACGACCGGGTCACGACGTAGCCGCCGAGCGACGCCCGCTCGAAGCTCTGCGGGATGTGACCGAGTGACAGTCCGTGCGCCGCAAGCGCGACCTCGGCGGCGGGGGTGCGGATGCCCGGCTCGAAGGTTGCGGTGCGCGACACGTGGTCGACGCTGACGAGCCGGTCGAGACGGCTCAGATCGACCGCGACGACCGCGTTGTTGCCGCCCGCGATCGGCGAGAGGCCACCGACGACGCTCGTTCCACCGCCCCACGGCACGACCGCGACGCGATGCTCGGTGCAGACGCGGAGCACCTCGGCTACTTCGGCGGCCGAGCCAGGTACGACGATCGCGTCCGGCGCCTCGGAGGTGTCGCCGTGACGGCGCCGGATGATGTCGGAGTAGGACTGGCCGCCGGAGTGCTCGGCGCGCGACAGCTGGTCGTCGCGAACGGACGACTCGCCAACGGCTGCAACAAGCGCTTCGCGCGCCTCGGCAGACAGCCGGGTTGCGGGGAGCTTCGCATCCTCGATCACCGCTGACTGCTGCGGCGTCAAGGGCCCGAGCATGTCGGTCAGCAGCCCGCGCGCGGTGCGGTTCAGCTCGGGCCTGGTGGCGCCCCAGGAGGTCCAGCCGGCGTCGTTGTCCATTTCCGCCTCCAAAACAGTGTGTTACAGTGTGACATATGACGGATCAACGTCACAAGCCGACGTCGGATCTCGGCGCGACGCGACCTCAGGTGCCGGCCGTCCTGCCGGCCGGGGTAGTAGAGGCAGTGCGCGACTCGGTCCTTGCCGTCGGGGTACGGCGTACGACGCTGACGGACGTTGCCCGGCGCGCGGGCGTGAGTCGCATGACGCTCTACCGGATGGTGCCGGACGTCGAGGCGCTCATCCTCTCCGTGATGACCAGCGACTTCGCCGCGCTGCTCACCGATGCCGAGGCTGGTGCCTCGCGGCGGCGGACCGCGCGGGCGCGACTGGTCGCGATGACCGCCGACGTGGCGCGGCGACTGCCCGACGAGCCGCTGTTCCGCCGGGTGATCGATGTCGATCCCGACCTGCTGCTTCCATACCTCACCGAGCGGGTCGGCTCGACCCAGCGGCTTGCGATCGCTCACTTGCAACGGGTCATCGCCGACGGTCAGGCCGACGGCTCGATCCGCGGTGGTGACCCTGCGGTCATGGCTGGCGCGCTGCTCGTCGCCATCGCCCCCTTCGTGGTCTCGGCACGGTTGCTGGAGGAGATCGGCCGGGATGCGGCTATCGAGGAGATGGCGACCGGCCTGGATGGATGGTTGCGGCCATGACGGTCGTGGACACCTACCTCACCGCCGAGCGGCGGCAGCGCGAGCTCGAAGCGCTCGAGCGCGAGCCCGTCGACGTACTCGTCATCGGCGGCGGTGTCACCGGCGCGGGCGTCGCGCTTGACGCAGCGAGCCGGGGCTTGTCGGTCGCGCTCGTCGAGCGGCGCGACCTCGCGGCCGGAACGAGCCGCTGGTCGAGCAAGCTCGCACACGGCGGTCTCCGCTACATCGCGGCTGGGCAGATCGGCGTCGCGTGGGAGTCAGCCGTCGAGCGCAACCGGCTCGCGACGACGATCGCGCCGCACCTGATCCGTCCGGTGGCGTTCCTGATGCCGTTCTACCCGTCGTACCCGACCGGTGGCCGTGCCGTGTCTCGATTCCTCTTCGGCATCGCCGACGGTCTGCGCGCGGCATCGCGGACACCGGCGTGGATGCCGCGCACGACCTGGATCGATGAGAGCGAAACCCAGCACCTGGTCCCGACGATCGGGAAGATCAAAGGCTCGTACGTGCACGTCGACGGCGCGCTCGAGGACGATGCGCGACTCGTTGTCGCGATCGCGCGCACGGCCGCCGGACTCGGCGCGCGGATCGTCACCCACTGCTCCGCAGTCGAGGTCGCGCGAGACGGCGCGACGGTTCGCGACGAGCTGACCGGTACGACGCTCGCGGTCCGGGCGCGCTCGGTGGTCGTGGCAGCCGGCGTGTGGTCGGGCGGGCTGGTGAGCGACGTTCCGCTTCGGCCGAGCAAGGGCGCGCATCTGGTGCTCCCGGGCGACGCGCTCGGTAACCCGACGGCCGCCTTCAACGTGCTGCTTCCCGGCAGCATCAACCGGTTCGTCTTCGGGTGCCCCCGCCCTGACGGCACCGTCCTGGTGGGGCTCACGGACGACGCGGTCGACACGATCGAGGATGAGCCGGCAGTCACCGAGGCGGACGAGAAGTTCCTGCTCGACATGCTCTCGACCGGACTCGTGCACCCGATCACCAGCGACGACGTCATCGGCCGGTACGCCGGACTTCGCCCACTTCTCGGCGGCGGTGGCGACGACTCGTCGGCGGACATCTCGCGACGGCATGCGCTGCTCGAGCGTGAGGGCGTCATGGTCATCGTCGGCGGCAAGCTCACAACGTACCGGCGCATGGCGCAGGATGCGGTCGATCGCGTGGTCGAGCTGCTCGGCGTCGATGCCGAGTGCCGCACCACGACCCTGCAGCTCGTCGGCGCGGCGAGCCGTCCAGAGGCCGATGCGCCGAGACTTCGGCGTCGGTTCGGCGCCGAGGCCGGCGAGGTCGCGGCGGCTGGTCCGGATGGGCCGATCGCGCCGGGCGTGCCGGCGTTGCGCAGCGAGGTGGCGTGGGCGATGCGCGCGGAAGGCGCCGTCACCGTCGAGGACGTCCTCGACCGGCGGCTGCGACTCGACCTGGTTCCGAGGTGGCGCGAGGCCGCCCTTCCCTACGTTCAGGAAGCGATAGACGGGGAATAAGAAACTTGTAAACCTGCTTGCAACTTATGTACATTTCGGGTGTCGAGTAGGTGGGCTCCGCCCGCCGGGCGCGCCCGAGTCTTTGGAGGTGTGCAGATGTTGCTGGAACGCATTGACCCGTTTCTCGCTGAGTTCGACCGGCTGACCCAACGGACCCTTGGCACCGCCGACGGCGTCGGCCTGCCGATGGACGTCGTCCGCAGTGGCGACGATCTCGTCGTACGGATGGACCTTCCAGGCGTCAAGGCGGACGAGGTCAAGATCACCCTCGAGAACCGCACGCTGACGATCAGCGCGCAGCGGCGGACCGCATTCGCCGAAGGCGACCAGGTGCTCGTTCAGGAGCGCTTCGACGGCGAGATCAGCCGTCGGGTCCGGGTCCCCGAGTGGGTGGACGCGGAGGCCGTGGCCGCCGACTACGTGGCCGGCGTACTCACCGTCCGGCTCCCGCTCGCTGAGCGCGCCAAGCCGCGCGTGATCGCCGTCAACGGCACCGGCACCACCGCGGAGATCGAGGGCTGATGAATCCCCGTCGTGAACAGCGGCCGTACGATGACCCCCAACGGCCGCTGTTCACGGTCGGGCAGGTCGCGGAGATGCTCGACGTCCAGCAGGCGTTCCTTCGCCGGCTGGACCAGCAGGAGCTCGTCTCGCCGGCGCGGTCGGACGGCTACCAGCGACGGTACTCACGAGCCGACGTGGATCGGGTGAGCGAGATCTGCGGGCTGGTCGGCGACGGGCTGACGCTCGCGGGAGTCCGGCGCGTCCTCGAGCTGCAGGCGGAGGTCGTTGCGTTGCAGGCGCAGGTGTCCGCACTGCGCGCCGCGGCTCGACGCCGACAGATCTGAGAGTCTTGGCCGCGTGAGGCGGCTATGTGGCGCGCTGTTCGCGGCGTGGATCGGCGTAGTAGCGGTTCCGGCGTCGGGGGTGGCCGCATCGGTTGGATCGGCCGCGACCCAGGTCGTGACGACCGCCCCGGTCGACGCGAACGGTCACCTGCTGCCCGGCTACCGCGTGGTCAAGCACATCCCCGGCGCGAAGTGCACGCCGCGCTCGGTGGTCACCGGCAACGCCTACAAGTGCGTCTCGCACTTCACCTACGACCCCTGCTGGCTGTCGGGCAACCGCGCGTACGTCGACTGCATCACCTCGCCGTACTCTCGCCGGATCACGCGGTTGCACGTCACGCGCGGGTACCACAACAGAGGCGGCCTCGGCGCCGCGAAGAAGCTCCCGTGGGGGCTACAGCTGACAAACGGCGTCAAGACGACGCTGATCCCGGGTGACTTCGGTGACGTGCACGGTCTGAAGATCCACTACAGCTACAACAACTTCAAGGTCGTGCTGGTCGGCAACCCCGACAAGAGCGGGTCGTTGTGGCGGATCCAGAAGGCGAAGGACGTCGGCGGATTCCACTACAAGGTCGTCGGCTGGGTCACCATCTCGAAGGCCTGGTACGGAGCCCCCACCCATCTCGGCTGACTTGTCCGTGTCTGCTCCGGCTATAGCCACTGCAAACACGGACAACTCGGCTACTTGATGTAGACGCCGCTGATTGCTCGCGAGATCACGAGACGCTGGATCTCCGAGGTGCCCTCGAAGATCGTGTAGATCTTCGCGTCGCGGTGCATCCGCTCGACCGGGTACTCGCGCGTGTAGCCGTTGCCGCCGAGGATCTGGATCGCCTGCTCGGTGACCCACACCGCGGTCTCGCCGGCGAACAGCTTGCACTGCGAGCCTTCAGCCGCGGTGAACGTCTTGCCCTGCCGCGCCATCCACGCCGCGCGCCACACCAGCAGCCGGGACGCGTCGATGCGGGTCTTCATGTCGGCGAGCTTGAACGCGATGCCCTGGTTCTCGATGATCGGGCGACCGAACTGCTCGCGCTGCTTCGCGTAGTCCAGGGCGACCTCGTACGCCGCGCGCGCGATGCCGACCGCCTGCGCGCCGACCGTGGGGCGGGTCCGCTCGAAGGTCGCCATGGACGGCTGGACACCGGCCTTCAGGCCCTCGCGCACCCGGGCCAGTCGCGCGTCGAGCTTTTCCTTGCCGCCGAGCAGGTACTTGTCGGACAGCCGCACGTTGTCGAGCACGACCTCGGCCGTGTGCGAGGCGCGGATGCCGTGCTTCTTGAACTTCTGGCCCTGGCTGATGCCCGGCGTCCCGGGAGGTACGACGAACGACGCCTGGCCGCGGGAGCCGAGCTCCGGCTCCACGGAGGCAACGATGACGTGCCAGTCGGCGATGCCACCGTTGGTGGCCCACGTCTTGGTGCCGTTGAGCACCCATTCGCCGGCCGCTTCGTCCCACACCGCTCGGGTCTTCATCGCGCCGACGTCGCTGCCGGCGTCCGGCTCGGACGAGCAGAAGGCACCCAGCTTCACGTCCTCCGGGGTGCCGTACATCGCCGGGATGAACTCACCGACCTGCTCGGGGCTGCCGTTGGCGCTGATCGCCGCTGCGGCGAGCCCGGTGCCCATGATCGCCAGGGCGATGCCGGCGTCACCCCAGAACAGCTCCTCCTGGGCGAGGACCATGCCGAGGCCGGTGTCGTCGAACCATTGCTGGGCCATGAAGTCGATCGAGTAGATGCCGACCTTCGCCGCTTCCTGGATGATCGGCCACGGCGTCTCTTCGCGCTCGTCCCACTCGGCCGCCGCCGGACGGATCACCTCGGAGGCGAAGTCGTGCAGCCACTTCTGCAGCGTCACCTGGTCTTCGTTGAGGTCGAGCGAGAACTCCGCCACCGAAATCTCCTTCAAAAGCTGGTGCGGTCCGGTTGATTCCCGGTCCCGTCCGGTAGATGCTCATGGTGTTACCGTCGGTAACCTACTGTCAAGTAGGTCGGGCTCGAGAGGGGGGCGTCGTGGCTGCGTCCGTGCTCGAGCGCCGCGCCGTCCTGCTCGAGGCAGCCGATCGCGTGGTCCAGCGCGAGGGCTCGGCCGCGTCGATGAACCTGATCGCCGCCGAGGCCGGCATCACCAAGCCGATCCTCTACCGGCACTTCGGCGACAAGAGCGGGCTCTACCGCGCGCTCGCCGCACGCCACATCGACGAGCTGCTGGGCCGGCTCCGCGCTGCGCTGCTCACCCGCGGCGGGCTCGCGGCCCGGACCCGGGCCACCGTCGAGGCCTATCTGACCGCCATCGAGCGGAGCCCGCAGATCTACCGCTTCCTCATCCAGCGCGCTGCGGTCGAGGAGCCCGACGTACGTGGAGAGGTCGAGGGCTTCGTACGACGGTTCGGCGACGAGCTCGCGGCGGGCATCCGCAACGAGCCCTCACTGGCGGGAATCGACGAGCTTCGCGCGACGGTGTGGGCCCATGGCATCGCGGGCATGGTGCAGGCGGCGGGGGACTGGTGGCTGGACCATCCCGAGGTGCCCCGTGCCGCAGTCGTCGACCAGCTCTCCGCGCTGTTGCTTGCCGGCTTCGACCTCGACTGACAGGGACGCCGTGGGGACTCCGGGCGCGGCGCCCTAGGGTGTCACCGTGCGCCTGAGACTGACGCCCCAGGAGAACAGCTTCTACGACCTGTTCTCCGCCGCTGCCTCCAATCTGCTGGAAGGCGCCAACACGCTCCACGAGCTGGTTACCGGAGGCCAGGCCGAACGGGCCGATCTCGCCAAGCGACTTCGGGACCTCGAGCACCGTGGCGACGACCGCACGCACGACATCATGCGGAAGGTCAACTCCACGTTCGTCACTCCGTTGGACCGCGAGGACATCTACCGCCTCGCGAGCCGGCTCGACGACGTCATGGACTTCTTCGAGGCAGCGGGCGACCTGGTCATCCTCTACGACCTCGAGGCCTTGCCGCTCGAGATGCACCATCTCGCAGAGATCTTGGTTCGGGGCTCAGAGCTGACCGTCGGTGCCATGTCGCGGCTCAAGTCCTTGTCGAACCTCAGTGACTACTGGATCGAGATCAACCGGCTGGAGAACGACGCCGACAAGCTGTTCCGCCGTTTCGTGGCGCGACTGTTCGGCGGTGACTACGACGCGCTGACGGTGCTGAAGCTCAAGGAGATCGCCGAGCAGCTCGAAGCGGCCGCGGACGCGCTCGAGCACGTCGCGGACACTGTCGAGTCGATCGCCGTCAAAGAGTCCTGAGGTAGGCGCTCACCAGTGCAAACGCTGGGACTGGTCTTCCTCATTGTCGTCGCGCTCGGCTTCGACTTCACCAACGGCTTCAACGACGCGGCCAACGCGATCGCGATGCCGGTGTCGACCAGGGCACTGTCGCCACGGGTGGCGCTGGGCCTTGCGGCGGTCTTCAACCTGCTTGGCGCGCTCGTCTCCACCAAGGTCGCCAACACCGTGGGCACCATCATCACGACACCGCTGACGTCACAGGGCCTCGTCGTCGTGTTCGCGGCGGTCGTCGGGGCCATTGCGTGGAATCTCGTGGTCTGGCGCTTCGGGTTGCCGTCGTCCTCGACGCATGCGCTGATCGGAGGGCTCTGCGGCGCCGCCATCGCGTCGAGCAGCCACGTGGACTGGCACGCCGTGGTCAGCAAGGTCATCATTCCGATGGTCGCCTCGCCGATCGTCGGGTTCGTCCTCGGCTTCCTCTTCATGCTGCTTCTGCTGTGGGTGTTCCGCCGTGCGAATCCGCGGGATGCGAACGTCGGCTTCCGGATGGGGCAGTGGCTCGGCTCGGCCGCGATGTCGTTCGGTCACGGGCTTCAGGACGCGCAGAAGACGATGGGTGTCATCACGCTGGCGCTCGTCGTCACCCACCATCTGTCGACCTTCGTGGTGCCGACGTGGGTCAAGTTCGCCTGCGCGCTGGCGATCAGTGCCGGGACCGCGTCGGGTGGCGCTCGCATCATGCGGACCCTCGGACGGCGGGTGTTCAAGCTCGACAACACGGCCGGGTTCGCCGCGCAGTCGGTGGCATCCTCGGTGCTGCTGACCACCGCCTACGTGTACGCGGCGCCGGTGTCGACCACCCACATCACCACCTCGTCCGTCATGGGCGTCGGCTCCACTCGAAAGTTCTCGGCGGTTCGTTGGGGTGTGGCCGGAAACATCCTCACGGCCTGGGTGCTCACGCTGCCCGCTGCCGGCCTGACCGCCGCAGCGGTCTATGAGATCGCGCATCTGATCGTCGGATAGCTCGACGACGCACCTGTGATCCTGGTCACGCGTGCGCTGAACATCACTGATATCCGTTGCGAATCAAGAGGAAATGGACTGCATGATGGACTCATGCAGTCCATCGACGACATCGCCACCGGCAAGACGTTTCCCGGTGTGGACCTCACCCTCTGGGTGCAGCTCCTCGTCGCCGCGATCGTCGTGATCGCAGGGATCGCCTGGGCGGTGGCGGCCCTTTAGTCGGAGCCGTCCGGACCTTCCAGCTCGCGCGGTGCCTTCACGCGATAGAGCGCCGGCGCGCCGCCGGATCGCGTCCGTCTCGGGGCGTTTGCGGTCACGACGGCAACCCACGGCAGGACCAGCGACAGCGTGATCGCGATCGCCGCGAGCCACCACGACCGCTGCGCGAGGAAGATCGCGGCGATGAAGGCGACCACGCGCACCCCCATGGTGATGAGATAGCGGCGCTCGCGCGCGCGCCGTTCATCGACGGGGCTCTCGCCTGCCGTCGTGACGAGGACCGGTTCCTCGTGGCGCGCCATGTGTCCAGTCTGCGCCTGCCGGCCCGCGACGGGGCCACCGCTATCCGAATCGACCGGTGATGTAGTCCTCAGTGCGCTGGCGGCTGGGGTTGGTGAAGATCTTCTGGGTGGCGTCGACCTCGACCAGGTGACCCGGCTCGCCGGGCCCCTTCAGCGTGAAGAAGGCCGTGACGTCGGAGACGCGGGCGGCCTGCTGCATGTTGTGGGTGACGATCACGATCGTGTAGCTGTCCTTGAGCTCGGCGATCAGGTCCTCGATCGCGAGCGTCGAGATCGGGTCGAGCGCGCTGCAGGGCTCGTCCATGAGCAACACCTGCGGCTCGACGGCGATTGCTCGCGCGATGCACAGGCGTTGCTGCTGGCCTCCGGACAGCCCCGCTCCGGCCTTGGTCAACCGGCCTTTGACCTCGTCCCACAGGTTGGCGCCGCGAAGCGACCTCTCCACGGCGTCGTCCAGGTTGCTCTTCTTGCGGATCCCGTTGAGGCGAAGCCCGGCGGCGACGTTGTCGTAGATCGACATCGTGGGGAACGGGTTGGGCTTCTGGAACACCATTCCGATCGTGCGGCGTACGGCGGCGGGGTCGATCCCCGGCGCGTAGATGTCCTCGTCGTCGAGGAGGACCTTGCCGGTGATGCCGGCGCCGGGAATGACTTCATGCATCCGGTTCAGCGAGCGCAGGAGTGTCGACTTGCCGCAGCCGCTGGGTCCGATGAAGGCCGTGACGCTCTTCGGCTCGATCGTGATGCTCACGTCGTCGACTGCCTTCGTAGAGCCGTAGTGGCAGGACAGCCCGACCGTCTCGATGCGCTTCGCCATGTTGCTCCTAGCCTCGGGCCAGCTTGTTGCGCCCGGTGAGCACCCGGGCTGCCACGTAGAGCACAACCACGATCAGGACGAGCGCCAGCGCCGCGCCCCAGGCGCGCTCCACGTTGAACGTCGACGCTGATGTGGCGTTCTCGAAGATCGACACTCCGAGCGAGCCCTGCTGCCCGTTGAACGGGCTGCGGTTGAAGAAGTTGTTGTTGCCGGCCACCAGCAGCACCGGCGCGGTCTCGCCGGTGACCCGCGCGACCGCGAGCATGACGCCTGTCGTGATGCCGGTTGACGCCGTGGGCACTACGACGCGCAAGATCGTCCGCCACTTCGCGATGCCGAGCGCGTACGACGCCTCGCGGAGCTCTCCCGGGACGAGCTTGATCATCGCCTCGGCGGTCCTCACGATGATCGGCAGCTCGATGATCGCGAGCGCGATCGCAGCCGCGGCACCAGAGAAGCTCTGATGAAGCGCGAAGATCCAGAACGCAAGCACGAAGAGGCCGGCAACGATCGACGGGATGCCGGTCATCACGTCGATGAGGAACCGGACTGCAGATGCCAGCCGTCGGCCGCCGTACTCGGTGACGAAGATCGCCACGAGGATTCCGAGCGGGACAGCGAAGACGCTGGCGAGCAGCACCTGCTCGAGGGTCCCCAGGATCGCGTGGCCGACGCCGCCGCCGGCTTGCAGCGGTCCGGTGCTGCCGAGGTCGTGGGTCAGGAAGCTCCAGCCAAAGACGCCGTGACCGCGTTTGACGACGTAGCCGACGACGAAGCCGAGCGGGAGCAGGGTCAGCAGCAGTGAGACGAGCGCCAGGTTTGTCGCGATGCGGTCGACAGCGCGCCGCCGTCCCTCGACCCGCCAGCTGAGCGCGGTGATCGACAGAACGGTCAGGACGACTGCGACGAGGAGAAAGTCAGCGCGGCCTTGAAAGCCTGTGGTGGCGAACAACAGCACAGTGACGAGGACGGCACCGATCGTGGTCGCCACGACCGCCCACCGCGGCAGAGTCGCCTGACGAATCCCGCGATGGCGCAGGTCGACGGACGTGCTCATACGGCGCTTCGCTCCTCGGCGCCGGAACGGGCGATCACCCCGCGGGCGACCAGGTTCACGCCGAGCGTGAGCGTGAACAGCACCAGACCACTCGCGATGAGCGCCGACCGCCCGATCGCGTCGGCGTCACCGAACGCGTTCGCGATGTTGGCCGCGATCGTGTTGCCGCCGGGAGTCAGGATGTGCGGGCTGATCTTGAAGCTGACGCCGATGACGAGCGCGACCGCGATGGTCTCGCCGAGCGCGCGGCCGAGGCCGAGCATCGCTGCGCTCACAATGCCGGCGCGGCTTTGTGGCAGCACCGCGGTGCTGATCATCTCCCAGCGGGTCGCGCCCAACGCGAGCGCAGCCTCCTTCTGCGCCGGGTCGACCTGACTCAGCACTTCTCGGCTGACGGCCGCGACGATCGGCAGGACCATGATCGCGAGCACCAGCGCTGCCCCGAAGACGGACTTGCTGAAGATGCTCGCGAGATTGTTCGGGTTGGCAAACAGGGGGATCCATCCGAGGTACTTCGCCAGGAACAGCTGGACTCCGACCAGGTGGGGAAGCAGGAAGTACAAGCCCCACAGGCCGTACACCACGCTCGGTACGGCGGCGAGCATGTCGGTGAGGTAGCCGAGCATCGTCGCGATCCGCCGCGGCGCGTACTGCGTGATGTAGATCGAGACACCGATCCCCACCGGCACCGCCATGACGAGCGCCAGTGCGCCGGTGAGGACTGTTCCGAACAGCAACGCCGCGATACCGAACCTCGCGTCGCCCTGCACAGCAGACCAGGTCCTGGTGGCCCAGAAGCTGGACCTGTCCGCGTTCAGCGACGGGATCGCCTTGATGACGAGGAAGGCCGCGATCGAGCCCAGTACGACGAACACGAACAGTCCTGCACCGATCGCCAGCCACCGGAACACCACGTCGCCGCGGCCCGCGCGAGCGGTCCGCAGCGACGCGGCGTCCAGAGGTGCGGCGGTGCCTTCCATCGATCGGTTGGTCAGCGCACTAGCTGATCGACGCAACAGACGCCATGACCTTGCGGTCCAGCCCCTTCGGCAGCGGCGCGAACCCGAGCGCCGGGCCTTCGGACTGGCCGTCACCGGCCGCATAGGTCAGGTAGCTCTTCACCAGCGCGCCGACGCCCGCGTTCTTGTACGTCGAGCACACCAGGACGTAGGACACCGTCGAGATCGGGTAGCCGGTCATCTTGTCGAAGGAGAGTGAGCCCGCCAGATCCTGGCCGGTCCCCGTCACCGCAAAGCCGGACGCGATCGACTGCGCGACACTCGCGTTCGTCAGCGGCAGGTAGCTGTTGTTGAAGCCCTTGACGTTCGCCGTCTGTAGACCGTCTTGCTTCGCGTAGGTGATCTCGGCATAGGTGATGCCACCCGGCGTGCTCTTCACACCCTGCGCCACCCCGCTCGATCCGGTGGCCCCGGAGCCGGTTGGCCAGTTCGTGAACTGCTTGTTCACACCGAGGGTCCACACCGAGTGCGCCGCCGCGTCGAGAAAGCCCGACAGCACGTTCGTCGTACCTGAGCCGTCGGCGCGGTAGTAGACGGACACGGGGGTGTTGGGGAGGCTGACGCCGGGGTTGTCGGCCTTGATGGCCGCGTCGTTCCAGCTCGTGATCTTGCCCATGAAGATCCCGGCGATCGTCGCGGCTGAGAGGTTGAGCGGCTTCGAGACACCCGGCAGGTCGTACATGATCGCGACGCCACCCGACGTGATCGGGATGGTCAGCGCGGGGCTGCCGCAGGCGTTGTCGGCCGCGCTCTGCTCGTCCGACGACATCGTCACGTCGGAACCCGCGAAGGGCGCGGTTCCCTGTGTGAAGGCCGCGATGCCGGCGGTGGATCCGGTCGGCGAGTAGGTGATCTGGTCGCTCGGGTTGGCAGTGTGGAACTTCGTCGCCCACTGTTCCTCGAGCGTGGCTTGGAAGGTGGAGCCTTGCGGGCTGAGGCTGGTGCTGCTCGCACCGCCGCCGCCTCCGCTGCCGCCAGCGCTTGGGGTGCTCCCGGTGCCCCCGCTGCTGCTGCTTCCGCAGGCAGTGAGTCCAATCGCAGCGACGGCGGCGAGGCCGGCGGTGCGGGTGACGAGCGAAACCTTCACGACGGTGGAACCTCCGCTATATCGGGCCTGGTTGGTCCAGGGCTGCCGGGCGAAGCTATGGGCGTCACTTGACGGTCGGCCCGACTCCGGGTGAACGTCACGTGAACGACGCCACGCCGCTGCGTGAACGACGTCGGCGTCTCGCCAGCACTCACGCTGAGGCGTTCGCGCGTGCTGGTTTCGCGCCGGTCACGAGGAACACCACGCGGCGTGCCACCGACACCGCGTGATCGCAGAACCGCTCGTAGTAGCGCCCGCAGAGCGTGACGTCGATCGCGCTTTCGATGCCGCCCTTCCACGCGTCGTCGAGCAACACCGAGAACAGGCGCTTGTGCAGATCGTCCATGACGTCGTCGTCGCGTTCGAGCTCTGCGGCCATCCCCAGGTCTCGACCGGCGATGACGCCCGAGCACTTCGCGCAGATCCGCTGCGCGACCTGACCCATCTCGAGAACGGTGGCCCGCAGCTCGACCGGTACGGCGCTCGTGGGATACCGGCGCCGAGCAACCTTGGCGATGTGTACTGCGAGATCACCCATCCGTTCGATGTCAGCGACCATGCGCAGGCTCGTGATGATCACGCGCAGGTCACTGGCGACCGGTTGCTGGCGGGCGAGCAGGTCGAACGCTGCCGCCTCGATCTGGTTGTAGAGCTCGTCGATCGCGATCTCGCCGGAGATCACGGACTCGGCGGCGCGAAGGTCTGCGTCGAGCAGGGCCTGTGTCGCGCTGTGTATGGCGCCGCCTGCGAGTCCGGTGATCTCGACGAGCGAGGTCGTGATGGCGTCCAGATCCTCGTGGTACTGGTCGCGCACGTGGTGCCTCCGTTGGCTGGCGACGGGGTTGTCCCGAGGTCGCGGTACTACGGTTGCGCGCCGTCGATGAACGGACGGTAAACGGCGTCTGAACACCGGCAGACGGTCTTGTGAAGGTGCGACGGACCGCTGCATTCCCAGGCTTTGCAACGCCAGCCGCGGCCGAATGGCGTCCCTATGATCGAGTCGTGGCAGTGGTGGTTGCTGCGCTGGCGGGAGTCCTGATCGGCGCCGTGTCCACACGCTTGATCAGGGAGTGGCCGCGATCGAGCGCGCAGGCCACAGAGCTGGTTCCGGTCCCGCCGACGAGCGCCGAATCCGCTCCGGCCGACCTCATGCTGCAGATCCTGCCGACGGCCGCGGTGCTGCTCGATGCCACCGACCACGTGCGGGTGGCAAACCGCGCGGCGCTGAGCATCGGCTTGGTTCGTGACAGTCAGTTGGATGTGCCCGTGCTGACGACGCTGGTGCGGTCGGTGCGTCGAAGCGGCGTGCCGCAGACGGCGGAGCTGCTCCTTGACGCCGGCGACTTTCCGGGCCGAGTCGCAGCGGTAGCCGTTCGCGCCGAGCCGATGGCGGCCGGCGCAGTGGGCCTCGTCGTAGATGACCTGACCGAGACCAAACGCGTCGAAGCGGTTCGAAGGGACTTCGTCGCCAATGTCGGTCATGAGATCAAGACGCCCGTCGGCGCTCTCCAGCTGTTGGCCGAGGCGGCGCTCGACGCCCAGGACGACCCGGTTGCCGTGGGAAGGTTCGTCGGCCGAATGCAACGAGAGGCGCAGCGATTGGGGCGCCTCGTCCAGGAGCTGCTGGACCTGTCGCGCCTTCAGGGCGGCGATCCGCTGCCTGGGCCGAATGTCGTCCGGGTCGACTCCGTGATCGACGAAGCGGTGGACCGAGTGCATCCAGCGGCTGAAGCAAAGGCGATCAAGGTCGTTCGCGGTGGCGAGTCGGGCCATGAGGTGCTCGGCGACGAGACGCAGCTGGTCACAGCCGTCGGCAACCTGCTGGAGAACGCGGTGTCATACAGCGGCGAGGGCACTCGAGTTGCGGTCGGCGTCCACCTGCGAGGGGCAACCGTGGAGATCGCCGTCTCCGACGAAGGCATCGGGATCGCCGAGGCCGAGCAAGGTCGGATCTTCGAGCGCTTCTATCGCGTCGATCCGGCGCGGTCGCGCGAGACCGGGGGAACCGGTCTTGGACTCGCGATCGTCAAGCACACGATCGGCAACCACGGCGGCGAGGTCAGCGTCTGGAGCGAGCCGGGGTCCGGCAGCACGTTCACCATCAAGCTGCCGGCACGACCGACTCCCTCAGCCGCTGAACCGCTTCCCCAACAGGCAGGAGCCCAGTGACCCGCATCTTGGTGGTCGAGGACGAGGAGTCCTTCTCCGACGCTCTCGGCTACATGCTTCGCCGTGAGGGCTTCGAGGTGGCGATAGCCGGCACCGGCCCCGACGGTCTCGAGGAGTTCGACCGCGCCGGCGCGGATCTCGTGCTGCTCGACCTCATGCTTCCGGGTCTCTCCGGCCTCGAGGTGTGCCGCGCGCTGCGGCAGCGCTCCGAGGTCCCCGTGATCATGCTGACGGCGAAGGACTCCGAGGTCGACAAGGTGGTCGGCCTCGAGCTCGGTGCCGACGACTACGTCACGAAGCCGTTCTCGGCTCGCGAGCTGGTCGCCCGGATCCGCGCGGTGCTGCGACGACGTGGCAACGAACCGGACGATCTCGTGGCTGCGGTGCTCGAGTGCGGCCCGGTCCGCATGGACGTCGATCGTCACGTGGTCAGCGTCAACGGTGCCAACGTGCCCATGCCGCTCAA
The DNA here is from genome assembly GCA_035547035.1 of Mycobacteriales bacterium. GTDB lineage: Bacteria > Actinomycetota > Actinomycetes > JAFAQI01 > JAFAQI01 > DASZTV01. The sequence continues at coordinate 66,537 of DASZVL010000071.1, forward strand.
GGAGTTCGAGCTGCTCGAGTTCCTGCTTCGCAATGCGGGCCGGGTGCTCACTCGCGGGCAGCTCATCGACCGGATCTGGGGCAGCGACTACGTCGGCGACACCAAGACGCTCGACGTACACGTGAAGCGGTTGCGGACGAAGATCGAGCCGTCGCCATCCGCCCCGCGCTATCTGTTGACCGTGCGCGGCCTCGGGTACAAGTTCGAACCGTGAGCGAATCGCGCAGCGAAGCCAACGGGGCCCGCTCCGGTGCGCGCAGCGAGCCTTTGCTTCCGGACACGACGTCGGACGAGCGAGAGATCGGCTGGGGTGACGACCTTGCGGATGACGACGACCGCGACCAACAGCTGATCGAGGATCGCCCGCCGCACTATGAAGACCGCGACTGAGGAAGACCGCGGCTGACGCTCAGATCAGGACGCCGGGGTTGAGGATCCCGGCAGGGTCGAGTGCTTGCTTCGACGCGCGCAGCGCTGTCGCAAACAGCTCTGGTCGCTGTTCGTCGTACCAGGGCCGGTGATCTCGCCCGACGGCGTGGTGGTGCGTGATCGTGCCGCCGGCGGAGAGCAGCGCCTCGCTCGCCGCGGCCTTCACCTGGTCCCACTGCGCGAGCTCGCCGCCGCGCCGCCCTGGCGCGATGACGGTGAAGTACGGCGCCGCGCCGTCCGGATACACGTGGGTCAGCCGGCATGTCACGGTGCCGCCGCCGCAGATCTCCTGCAGCGCGGCGGTGGTGCGGTCGGTGACGTCGGCGATCAGGGAGGGGATGCGGTCCCAGGTCGTGGCGGTCTCGAAGGTCTCGACGACGAGACCGAGCATCACGAGCTGCTCGCGGAGGTACGGCGCGCGCAGGAACGAGGATCTCCAGGAAGCGCTTGCGCCGGCTTCGTCGCGCTTCGCGCCGCCTTCGACGAAGCGCAGCCCGTGGTCGCAGCAGCCGGTGAGCACCTCCGCGTCGCTGTCGACGGGGCCGGACCACGACTCGAGCCCGAGGACGAGTGCCGCCTCCCCGGTGCCGAGCGTTCCGGTGACTGTGGCCTCGCCCGCATCGATCAGCCGGCAGGTCGCCGGCTGCACGCCGGTCTGCGCGATCGCGCGGACCGCAGCCAGCCCGGCTGCCAGGTCCGGTGCGGCGTACGTCGCCGACCATCGTTGCGTCGGGCGCGGCTGCGTCCGCAGCCACGCCTCGGTGACGACGCCGAGAGCGCCCTCGCTGCCGAGCAATGCCCGGTCGGGGCTCGGCCCGGCGCCCGATCCCGGGAGCCGACGCGACTCCCAGACGCCGGACGGCGTGATCGCCCGGACACTCTCGACCAGATCGTCGATGTGGGTCGGCCCCATGGAGAAATGACCCGCCGCGCGCGTGACGATCCATCCGCCGACCGTCGAGCGTTCGAACGACTGTGGGTAGAACCGCGCCGTCAGGCCGTAGGGCCGAAGTGCGGTTTCGAAGTCGGGCCCGGGCGTCCCGGCGCGAACCCGGACCGCTCGCGAGACCTCGTCGACCTCGACCAGGCCGCTCAACGATGACAGGTCCAGGCTGACGCAACCGGCCCATCCGTCACCGACGTCGGGCTCGACGCCTCCCACGACGCTCGTCCCGCCGCCGAACGGCACGACAGCGACGCCGTGGTCTGAGCACCACTCGAGGACGTCGGTGATCTGCGCCTCGGTGGTGGGGCGCAGCACGCAGTCGACGACGTGGTCGACGCGACCGGCGATGGACCGTACGACGTCGCGGTACGAGCGCCCGACCGAGTGGCGCGCGCGGTCCAGCGGCTGTGCCGACGCAATGCCGGCGAGGCCCGCCGGCAGCCTGCCGCTGACGCGGTCGTCCGGAATTGGCGGCAGCGGTGCCGGCGTCACCGGTGTCGGCGTCTGTCCGCCGAGCAGTCCTGCCGCCAGTGGAGCGAGGGCGGCGAGGTCGGCTGCCGACGGCTCGTCGCCCGGCTGCCGGCCCCAGCCCCACATCGAATAGGTCGACTCCGCCATGGCGGCGGACTCTAGTCCTGCGTCAGCGCCGCACCGCCACCGTGACGCGGTCACTGCCGGGAATCGCGGCCAGCCTGGTCGCCTGCCTCGGCGTCGCCGCCACGATGACCAGCGCGAACCCCTCATCGGTCGGATGGTCCGGCATCGCGAGGACACGGACGGCCGGCACGACGGTGTGTGCGGCGCCCGTCGCGCCGAGACCCGAGTCCGTCGATGCGATGACTGCCACTCGCTCCCCGGGTCGGATCAAGGCCAGCGCCGCCGGGCCGTCGGTGACCCGCACCGGCACTGCGACGTCACGGGGCGAGACCGCGGACAGTAGGAACGGCGAGAGCACACGCACGTCGGTCAGTGGCTCACCGCGTCGTACGGGGGCGCCGAGCATCACCCCGACCGGCGCTGTGCGGGTGGCGAGGACGCCGGCTGGAACGTCGGAGCGCGGAAGGCTCGCGAGGGCGAGATCGGACCGGTGCAGGGGCTCGCCGCCGCCGAGGTCGTGTGAGGCAACCCAGACCTTGACGGTCGCCCCACGCCCGCCGCGCAAGGCGCTGATCGCGAACACGACCGCAACCGCCGCGAGCATCGCCGTCGCCAGGCGGCGATTGCGGTAGAAGGCGTCCACCACCGTGTCGCGGATCGCGGCGAACTCGGCCCGGGCGCTAGACGGAGCTGTCACCCGCCGACCGTCGGCAGCCGACGGTAGATCGTGGACCTACCGGGCGCCGGCTGTGGATGACCCGGAGACTCTCGAGCGGTGTGGTCAGGCGACCTTGCTGCCGTCGCTGCCCGACGAAGAGGTGCTCGACGGGGAGCTGCTCGACGTCGAGGAGGAGTCGCTCCCCGAGGAGCTGCTGGTCGAGCTGTCCGAGCCGGCGGAGGTCGACTCCTTCGTGGTCGACGAGGAGGCCGACGACTTCGTCTTCGAACCCGAGCGGCTGTCGGTCTTGTAGAAGCCGGAGCCCTTGAAGACGATGCCCGCGGCGGAGAAGACCTTGCGCAGCTTCCCCTTGCAGGTCGGGCACTTCGTCAGTGGCGGGTCGCTGAAGCTCTGGACGGCCTCGAGTCCCTCGCCGCACTTGGTGCAGACGTACTCGTAGGTCGGCATTGCTCCTCCGCGGTGTCCCTGTGGCCGGGCTGGCACTCTAGTGCCTCGACTGCTAACGATACCGTCGATTCGTGGTCTCTGCCGCGCCCGTTCCGTTCGACAGCCACACCGCGTTCAGCGAATGGCAGCTCGCGCCTGTGGTGAGCGCCGGGCTGGCCCTGACCCTCGTCCTCTATCTCTACGGGATGTGGCGGGTCCGCCGCCGCCATCCGGCCCGGCCGTGGTCGTGGCTACGTGCGGCATCGTTCCTCGCCGGGCTGGCTGTGGTGGCGATCGCGACGCAGAGCAGCGTCGGGGTGTACGACGACTCGCTGTTCAGCGTGCACATGGTCCAGCACCTGCTGCTGATCATGGTGGCGCCGCCGTTGCTGATCGCGGGTCGGCCGATCATGTTGCTGCTGCACGCCTCGCGAAACCCGCTGCATCGCTGGACCAAGGCGGTCATCCGGTCGCGCGTGGTCAGCGCGCTGACCTGCCCGCCCATCGCCGCGATGATCTACGCCGGGGTGATCGTCGGCACCCATCTGACCGGCTTCATGGATGTCACGCTGCGCCACGAGGGCGTGCACCAGCTCGAGCACGTCATGTACCTGGTGGCGGGATACCTCTACTTCTTGCCGCTGCTCGGATCGGAGCCCATCCGCTGGCGGATGTCGTTCCCGACCCGCTTCCTGATGCTGGCGATGTCGATGCCGGTCGACACGTTCGTCGGCGTCGTGCTCATGCAGGCCAACCACGAGCTGTTCCCGGCGTACCGGGACGAGCCGCGCTCCTGGGGCCCCAGCCTGGTCACCGACCTTCACGCCGGCGGCGCGATCATGTGGGTCGGCGGCGACGCGATCATGTTCGTGCTCGTCCTCTGCGTGTTCATCGTGTTCCTTCGCGACAAGCGGGCGCACGGCAGCATGGGCACCTGGCTAGAGGCGGCGCGATCGCAGGCCTTCTACGCACAAGTCGGTGAGGACGCGGCCACCGTCGCCGATGACACCACGAAGCGGCGCGGCGCGACGGTCGACGACGACGAGCACCTCGCGGCGTACAACGCGCACCTGGCTCGGCTGGCGGGACGCCACGCTCCCGCCGGCGGGAAGCGTGAGGACTGACGTGCGCCGACTTCGGATGCCGGTCGCCGTGGCAGCGCTGGCATTGGTCGCGGGCTGCGGCAGCGGTGGCGGCAAGATCGCGCCGCCGTCTCCGGCGCTGGGGACGGTTGTCGACTTCACGCTGCCGTCGACGATCGCGAACCTGCCGCTGACGACGTCCGAGGGCACCAAGACCTCGCTCGCGGCCTATCGCGGGCGGCCGGTGATGATCGCCGACTTCATGACGGACTGCACCGACATCTGCCCGATGATCTCCGCGAACACCGCCGCACTGGCCCGCGCCCTCACCGCGGACGGGTACGGCGGGAAGGTCGCGTTGCTCGAGATCAGCATGGATCCCGAGCGCGACACCCTTCCGCGGCTGCGCGCCTACCGCAAGCTGTTCGGAGCGCCGCTCGCCGACTGGGCGCTGCTGCGCGCCTCACACGCCGACACGCTGCGCCTGTGGCGGTACCTCGGGCTCGAGATGAAGCGCGTGAAGGAGGGCAGTCCGCCCGACAAGGACTGGCTCACGCACAAGCCGCTGACCTATGACATCGAGCACTCCGACGAGCTGATCTTCCTCGATGCCGCAGGACACGAGCGCTTTGTCGTCAGCGCCAGTCCGAATGTCCAGGGTCGCGCGCTGCCGAGGACGCTCGCGAACATCCTCGGTCCGCAGGGCCGGCACTTGCTGCACCACCCCGACCCGGTCACGTCGTGGACGGTCGGCCAGGGCTTGTCGGTGTTCAGCTGGCTTGTCGATCATCGACTGACGCTCCCGGAGTGACCGAGACGCAAGCCGGTGCGAACCTTCGGGGCGACCGCCGCGTCTTAACTGCGTCTTTAGGAGTCGTCAGCCGGGGCAGAATGGGTACGCCCCCAGCCAGAAAGAACGAATGTTGTCCATACGGCTTCCCCTTACGCGCTTTCGGACTGCGATCGTCGCGGCAGCGACCCTTGGCGTCCTGGCCGCGGTCGGGGTCGTGGTCGGCATCACGGCGGGCGGGTCGACACGCGGCGGGGGTTCCGGGTCCTCAGCGCCCGCGCCGACCGCCGTCGTACGGCTCCTGCACCTGCGTCACCACCGGTTGCCCTACCGCAAGCCGCTGGTTGTCACCGTTGCCAACGGCGCGCTGACTGCGGTGACGGTGTCGGAGCCCAGCGGACAGCAGATCCCGGGTACCTACAACTCCACACACGACAGCTGGCAGAGCGCGGGAAGCTTCGCGCCGCTGACGCAGCTGCACGCGCACGTGGTGTACGCCGACCTCGTGCATCACGTCATGACCAAGGACTTCAACATCCGGGCGACGGACGCCAAGCACCGGATGATCGCGCTGCTGTCGCCGGGCGGGGGCGACACGGTAGGTGTGGGCCAGCCGGTCCAGGTCACGTTCAACTACAACGTGCCGGAGAAGATGCGCTCCGCTGTCGAGGGTCGTCTCGGCGTCACGACACACCCGCACGTCGTCGGCGCATGGCACTGGATGAGCGCGCGCGAGGTGCACTGGCGCCCGCCGTCGTACTGGAAGACCGGAACCCGCGTCTCGATCTCCTCGAACCTCCAGGGCCTGGACTTCGGGCACGGGATCTGGGGTGACGCCGGGTCCCACAGCACGTCGTTCAAGATCGGCGCCGCGCACATCAGCGAGGTCGACATCGCGACCCACACGATGCATGTCTACGACGACGGCAAGCTGATCAAGACCTTCCCGGTCAGCACCGGTCGCGACCAGTACCCGACGATGGACGGCGTCCACATCGCGATCGAGAAGTCACAGGTCGTGACGATGGACTCCGCGACGGTCGGCATTCCGAAGGGCAACCCGGACTACTACTACGAGAAGGTGTACTGGGACGTCCGGATCTCCTACGGCGGCGAGTTCGTCCACGCCGCGCCGTGGTCCGTGGCTGACCAGGGCAACACCAACGTCTCGCACGGGTGCGTGAACCTGAGCACCGCCAACGCGGAGTGGTTCTACAACTGGGCGCGACGCGGCGACATCGTGTACGTGTTCAACGGGGTGCGTCCGCCGAGTCCGACCGACGGCGGCACGTGGGACTGGAACATGTCCTGGAAGCAGTGGGTGGACGGCGGGGCGGCACCCACTCGCGCCGCGAAGACGACGCACGCGAAGCTGCCGCAGGACTACCAGCCCGCCTTCGTGACGAAGCCGGCCAAGACCCACAAGGCGCAGGATCAGAACTCGAGCAGCCCGGCAGGTCGCAGCACCCCCGACACCCGCCGGTCGTGAGGCTCGACAGGAAGGTCTTCCACGAGCTCGTCGTCGAAGACCACCGCCACTGACCGGACGGCGACGGCGCTGAGCGCCCGGTCGTAGTAGCCGCGCCCTCGTCCCAGCCGGTTGCCGGCGCGGTCGACGAGCAGCGCGGGCACCAGCACGACGTCGGCTGCTTCGAGCGCGTCCTGGCCGAGCCGCTCGCCTTTGGGCTCGTCGATGCCGAGCTCGGTAGTCCGCACGTCGATGCCGACGGTGTAGCGGGTCCAGTCCATCCGGGAGCCGACAACCACCGGCACGATCACCTCGCAGCCGGCGGCCAGTAGGGCGGCGAGGAGCTGCCGCGTCGGCGGCTCGGTCGGCGTGGACAGGAATGCCGCCACGGTCCGGGCGCGGACGGCGAACGCGCTGGCCCGGCCGGCGATCGCACTGCCTGCGCTGCGGATCTCGGCGGTCGATCGCGCTGCGCGGCGTTCGATCGCGAACTGGCGCAGCTCCGCCTTGGTCGACACACACCAAGTCTGGCGCGTGTCGGCAGTTACTGTTTCGGGCATGGCCGCCTCCGTGATCAAGGCTGTGATCCCGGTCGCGGGGCTCGGTACCCGGTTCCTTCCCGCGTCGAAGGCGATTCCGAAGGAGATGCTGCCGGTCGTCGACAAGCCGGCGATTCAGTACGTCGTCGAGGAGGCCGTCCGCGCCGGGCTCCACGACGTCCTCTTCGTCACCGGCCGCGGCAAGTCCGCCATCGAGGACCACTTCGACCGCAACGTCGAGCTCGAGGACCGGCTGGGGGGCAACGAGGCGAAGCGCGATCTGCTTGATCGGGTGCGGGCCGCGGATCAGCTCGCGACCGTTCACTCGGTGCGCCAGGGTGAGGCGCTCGGGCTCGGTCACGCCGTGCTGTGCGGCGCGGGCCATGTCGGCGCGGAACCGTTCGCGGTGCTGCTGGGAGACGACCTGATCGACGAGCGTGACCAGCTGCTCACCCACATGGTCGAGGTCCAGCAGCAGCGAGGCGGCTGCGTGATCGCGCTCATGGAGGTTCCCGCGGATCAGATCCAGCTGTACGGCTGCGCGGCGGTAGACGTCACCGACGCCCCCGACGTCGTACGCATCACAGGTCTGGTGGAGAAGCCGCCGGCGGACGAGGCGCCGAGCAACCTCGCGATCATCGGCCGCTATGTGCTGGCGCCGGAGATCTTCGAGGTGCTGCGCAACACCGCGCCGGGTCGCGGCGGCGAGATCCAGCTGACGGACGCGATCGAAGCCCTGACCGGCCGGGACGGGGACGGCGGGCCGGTCCACGGCGTCGTGTTCCGCGGCCGCCGCTACGACACCGGCGACAAGGCGGACTACCTGAAGTCGGTGGTCCAGCTCGGGTGCGACCGTACCGACCTCGGCCCGGAGTTCCGGACCTGGCTTCGGGAGTTCGTGGCAACGCTGGACGACGATCTACCCGCCGAGCCGATCCGGCCGTGAGTCCTCGGTGACCTCTCTCAAGCCGGTGGACGTCCACCTGCAGGACGTGCTCTCGGCAGTTGCCCCGCTCGGCAGCCTCAATCTCAACCTCGCCGACGCGCAGGGCTGCGTGCTGGCCGAGGACGTCTTCACCACGTTCGCGTTGCCGCCGTTCGACAGCGCGGCGACCGACGGGTACGCCGTGCGCAGCGACGATGTGCGCGGCGCGAGCCCGCACGCGGCAGTCACGCTGCCCGTCGTCGGCGACATCTCAGCCGGCAGCACGGCGCCGTACACCGTCCAGCCCGGACTGTGCGTGCGGATCGTCGCGGGCGCCCCGATGCCTCCGGGTGCCGACGCGGTCTTGCCGACCGAGTGGACGGACGGCGGCCTTGCCAACGTCGCGGTGCGCCAGCCTGTGCCGGCCGGCCGATTCGTGCGTGCCGAGGGATCCGAAGCGCCCCCGGGGACGCGGCTGATGGCGGCCGGGATGCATCTCGGACCGACCCAGATCGGGATGCTTGCCGCAGTCGGGCGCAACCGCGTCGTCGTGATGCCGAAGCCGCGGGTCGTCGTGATGTCGACCGGGCGTGAGCTGGTCGACCCGGGCCAGACTCTGGCGCGCGGGCAGGTCCCGGACGCGAACAGCTCGCTGCTGACCGCCGCCGCGCAGGAGGCAGGGGCGATCGCGTTCCGGGTCGGGATCGTTCCCGACGAGCCGCACGTGCTCGCCGACACGCTCGAGGACCAGCTGATCCGCGCGGACATCGTGATCGCGTCTGGCGGTGTCGGGGCCGGCGTGCCCCCGGTGCTCCGCGAGGTCCTGTCCCGGGTCGGCAACGTGCAGTTCGACAGCGTCGCCATGCAGCCCGGCCACGCGCAGGGCTTCGGCACGATCGGGCCGGATCGCACGCCGTTCTTCGCGCTGTCCGGCGACCCGGTGAGCGCGTTCGTGTCGTTCGAGGTCTTCGTACGGCCGGCACTGCGGCGGATGATCGGAGTCGACCCCGTGAATCGTCCGCTGGTTCGTGCCCGGCTGCACGAGCGTGTGGTGTCGAACCCAGGCGTGCGGTCCTACGCCGCCGGCTGGCTGGCGGTGGAGCAGGGTGCCTACACGGTCCGGCCGATCGGCGGCAGCACCCCCACGATCGCGGCCCTTGCTTCGGGCAACGCGCTGATCGTCGTACCGGAGGACGCCACCGCCGTCGAGCCCGGCGAGGCTGCGACGGTGATGGCGCTCGACAAGCATCAGCCATGAGATCGGGGGGCTCGCTTGCTCCCGGGTGGCCGGCGGTCCTGGCGGACGGCGACATCGGGCTGCGGCCGCTGCGGATGCGGGATGCGGGCGCATGGGTGGAGAGCCGCAAGCACAACATCGAGTGGCTGCGGCCGTGGGAGGCGACCCCCCCGAACGGGCCGGGCGTCTTCGGCACCTCGACGGCCGTCTTCGCCGGCATGGGCCGCCGGCTCCGAAGCGATGCCCGCGCGGGCCGCGGGTTGCCGTTCGCGGTCGTCGTCGACGGTGCCTTCGCCGGGCAGCTCAACGTCGCGGGGATCGTGCGCGGTTCGCTGGAGTCGGCGAGCATCGGGTACTGGGTCGACCAGCGAGTCGCGGGTCGCGGCGTGATGCCGACCTGTGTCGCGCTCGCCGTCGACCACTGTTTCGACGTCGTGGGACTACATCGGATCGAGGTCAACATCCGGCCGGAGAACGCGGCCAGTCGTCGGGTCGTTGAGAAGCTCGGCTTCCGGCTCGAAGGAACTCGCGAGCGCTTCTTGCACATCTCGGGCGACTGGCGGGACCACCTGACGTATGCATTGGTGCGAGAGGAAGTACCCGGCGGACTGCTGACACGGTGGCACCGCGCGCGAGGCACCGTTTCGTAACCGGTCGGCGACACACCGTCGTCGGTCCGTGCCCATCGGCACATCCGTCGTTAGCGTTCGAAGGGCGATGGACGCGAACCCTCGGACGGCCTGACCGTGAGTCCCGTCATCATTCTGGGACTCGTGCTGATGTGGGCTGTAGTTCTTGTGCCGATGTGGTTGCGCCGCCACGACGAGGTAGAGGAAACCCGCTCGGTTGATCGCTTCACGACAGCCATGCACACGTTGTCTCGCCACGATGACACACGGCGTGAAGCCGTGACGTCGCACCGCAGTCGCGCCCTCGACGTCCACGTCTCCGGTGCCTCGGCGCCTGACGCGATTGCCGCCCGGCGCCGTCGAGGAATGGCGCAGCGGCGGATGCGCGCCTTGGGCGTGCTGGCCGTCAGCGACCTGGTCGTGCTGATCGCGGCCATCGCGAGTGGAGCGATTCTGCTCTGGACCTTGCAGGTCTTCCTCGATGTCGCGGCCGTCATGTTCGTCGTCCATCTCCGTCGCATGGCGACGCTCGCCGCCGCGGCGCGGCGTCGTGCCGCTCGCCAGCAGCGCGATCGCCGGCGGCTCGAGGAGGCCCTCGCCGAACCCGAGACCGCTGAGCCGCGTTGGGAAGAGGGCATCACGGTGCGCCGCCCTGCGCCTGCCGACGGCGTCTTCGACCAGACGGCGCTGAGCGACGACGAGGTGGTTGCCCCGGCGGTCAACGACGGCTTCTTCGACCAGGAGACGGATCTGGCAACGCCGGCGACACCGGAGCCGAGCTTCGTCGAGGCGGGAACACGACGCGCAGAGCCACCCGCTGCCAAACGCGAGGAGCTACCGGAGGCGCCGGCCGCCGAGACGGTCGGTGGATCGCCCTGGGAGCCCGTCCCGGTCCCGCGTCCGACGTACGCGATGAAGCCCGCCGCGCCGCCGCGCCCGGCACGGCGCCGGGTCAGCGAGCCGATCCTCCCTCCTGTGGAGACGGTGGCCGAGATCGAAGCCGACGACGATCTGGAAGCCATCCTCGATCGCCGCTGGGCGGTAAACGACTAACAGTCCTGCTTGAGGCGCGGGCTAGACTCGTCGGCGCTCAAGGGGCTGTAGCGCAGTTGGTAGCGCACCTCGTTCGCAACGAGGGGGTCAGGGGTTCGAATCCCCTCAGCTCCACTTGATTCAGCTGTCAGCCTCTGCCGACGCTCTAGCGGCGTGAGGGCCTGACAAGTCGCAGGGTCCAGGAGACGCGCGGCAACGACGGGTCACCGACATGGGGACAGTGGTGTCGGGGTCGCGACTGCCCGCACCGCGCACACAACCTGCTCTGATCAGGCGACGACGATGACCTGGACGCCAATCGCGTCGTAGGTCCCACGAGCCCGAGCATCACGGGTGGCGAGCGGCGCTCCGTGGTCTTTCGCGGCCAAGGCCACCATCGCGTCGTACACCCCGCTGCCGGCGATCCCCAGGCGGCTCAACGTCTCGGGTAGTTGACGGTAGCGCGAGCTTCTGAGCACGAGGGGTGAGGCGAAGCGGGCCGCGAGTAGGCGGGCTGCATCGTCAGCTGCCAGCCGTGCGTCTCCGGGTAGCCGGGTGAGCACCGAGTAGGTCTCGACGAGTGCGTGACCGCTCAGCGCGATCGGTTGTCCGCCCCACCAGCGCACGACAGCGTCGTGATGGGTGTGGGAGCGGACGAGCAGCGGGACCGCGACACTCGTGTCAACGCCTACCGTCACTTGCGCCCGGCGTCGATGAGGGCGAAGACGATGTCGTCGTCGACCGGCGTATCTCCGGCGGCGACAAGATGGCCGGCTTCTTCCACCAGACGAGCGGTGCGTCCGGCCGGCACGATCTGCGCACCCGCGCCGTACGGCGAGATGTCGACCTTCGTGCCGGGCAGCAGACCCAGCGCGTCGCGGATCGGCTTCGGCACCACGATCCGACCGGCGCTGTCGATGACCGCGTCCATGGGAATACGATACCATTGCAATCCCAGTCGAGTCCGTGCGCCGCCGCAGGCATTCGGGCGCACATGCCGAACTCTTGTGATCGTGGACCCGATTCGCTATCCGGACGACCACACCGCGCGTCTGAGCCGACGCCGTGTGCTGCAGTACGGCGCCGCTGCGGCCGCGCTCGGTGCAGTCGGTCCTTGGCAGGGCGCGGCGGCCGCGGTCACCAGGAAACCCCGCCGGATCCGCGAGGCCGGTGCGCTTCGGCATCCGGGACGGCCGGTCGGCACGTTCACGGGTGCGTTCCCGTTCGACCACATCGTGCTGGTCATGCAGGAGAACCACTCGTTCGACAACTACCTCGGCATGCTTCCCGTGTGCGGTCAGCCGAAGGCGGACGGCTTCACCTTCAACAAGCGAGAGGAGCCGATCAACTGGAACCCGCTCGGCAAGGAGCGGATGTACGTCTTCCCGCAGTCCGGCGCCATCGGCATGCAGCACACCGGCAGCCAGTCGTGGAACGACAGCCACATCCAGATCGCGGGCGGCGCGATGACCGGCTTCGCCACGACCGGCCCCAGCTCGATGGGCTACTACACCGAGGACGACCTGCCCTTCTACTACTCGCTGGCGAAGACGTTCACGCTGGCCAACCGTTGGTTCTGCTCGGCGCCGTGCCAGACCTATCCGAACCGCCGCTTCTACATGGCCGCGACGGCTTCGGGAGTCATCCGCACCGACACCGCGACAGTCACGCGCTACCCGCGCAACGGCACGATTTGGGACCAGCTGAGCAAGCACAACATCTCGTGGGCCAACTACTTCACCGATCTACCGACCTCGGCGATCATCGCCGGCACCGTCACGCGGCATCTCACGAACTACCGGCGGATCGAGGAGTTCTACGTCGACGCCGCCGCAGGCACGCTGCCCGCGGTCAGCCTCGTCGACTGCAACATGGGTGCCGCACAAGGTGTGCTGCCGGGCGAGCTCGACTCGCTGCCCAACCCGGCGCCGACCTTCACGCGGACCCCGGACCGGATCGTCGAGACGACGTGCGAGTCCGAGGAGAACCCCGAGGACGTTCAGCTCGGCGAGGCGTTCGTCGCGCGCGTCGCCAACGCGGTCATGAGCGGGCCGAAGTGGCATCGCACGCTCATGATCTGGCTGTACGACGAGCACGGCGGCTACTACGACCACGTCCCGCCGAAGCGGGCACTGCTCCCCGACGGTTACCAACCTGACCTCGAGAAGGGCGACCTTCCGGGCAAGTACGACATCTACGGACCACGAGTCCCGGCGGTGGTCGTCAGCCCGTACTCGCGCAGGCGCGCGGTGACCAATGTGGTCCACGACCACACGTCAGTGCTCGCGACGATCGAGTCGCAGTGGAACCTGCCGGCGTTGACCCGGCGCGACGCGAACGCGCACACACTCGCCGACTTCCTCGACACGTCGAAGCCTTCGTTCCTCGAGCCGCCGACGCTCGCGAAGCCCGCGAACCCCGCGAAGGAGCTGCTCTCCGGATACGAGCACGGCCAGCCGATGCCGCCGACCCCCGCGCAGACGAAGCCCAAGGGCGGCAAGAAGTGAACGGTCGGACCGGACGGGTTGTCGCCGTGGTGCTTGCTGCGGTCACCTCGCTCTTCGGCGCCACGGTCGCCCATGCCGCAGCGACACACCACACCGTTGCTTCTTACGACTGCTTGCCGCACCTGCTCGTGCTGTCGGCCGAGCCTGAGGAGCTTGCGCCGCTGCTGGCGCGGACCGATCCGCGTGGCGGAAAGGCGCTCGCGGTCGGCAGTCACACCTTCTACACCGGAACCCTTGCCGGTCATCGCGTCGTACTCACGCTGGTGGGCACCGGGCCGGTCAACGCCCGCCACACGACTCGCCTTGCGCTGTCACACTTCCGGTGCGGTGTTCGGCAGTCGATCACCGGGATCGTCTTCTCCGGTGTGGCGGGCGGCGACTTCATCGGCGACGTCAACGCTGCTGCGCGATGGACCGAGGACGGCAAGCACTTCATCCCGATCAGCAAGGCGATGGAGCGCGTTGCCCGCAGAGTGCAGCACCAGCACCGATACCGGCTCTCACGGGACAACCACGCCGGCGATCCACTGTGCCTTCACCTCGACCCAGAGCTTGGTCCCGCGGTCACCGTCACGCACACGCCGACGTTCAAGGTCGGCGGTGACGGCCTGACGACGGACCCGTTCGGTGGCAAGGCACTGCCGTGCATCCCGGGCGGCGGCGATGTCTTCGGCTGTCGCCCGTGTCAGTCCGACAACGTCACTCCGACAAGCCCGGTGACGCTGCTGCAGCAGCTGTTGCCGTTCGTCAGCCCGGGCTTCTTCACCGGCTACTTCAGCTCGACCGCGGCGCCGCCCGGCCACTACGTCAGCTCGGACGAGGAGACGGCCGAGGTGGCGAAGGCGGCGCGCGCGGCGGGCGTGCCGTTCATCGGGTTCCGAGGCGTCTCCGACGGTGGCGGCGACCCGTTGCACCTGCCCGGCTTTCCGTTCCAGTTCTTCGTCTACCGGCAGCTGTCGGCGGACAACGTCGGCGCCGTCGCGACTGCATTCATCCGGGCCTGGCACGACCGGAGCAGCGTGTAGCGGCTACTTCCTCCTGCGGACCGGGCGGACCGGAACGCTGGTGTCACAGTGCGCGTCGGCGGCGATCGGGTCGGCGGGCTGCGGCAAGGCCGGCGGATCGAGCAGACGGGGCCGGCTGAAGTCCAGGAAGTCGAGCAAGCCATGCGCGTTGGCGTCGCGCCGCGTCATCGCCGGCAGGTTCCACTTCTGCTCGATGAACCTCAGCACCGACGTGTGGTCGTGGACGACGTTCGTCACCGCGTGTGGCCGCGACCAGGGTGACACGACGACCGCCGGCACGCGCGGGCCGTAGAGGTCGAAGCCACCTTTCGCGTGCTGGCCGTTCAGGATCGGCTTGATCGAGTCCGGGGGGATCGCACGCGGCGGTGGCACGTGGTCGTAGTAGCCGCCGTGCTCGTCGTAGAACCACAGCAGCAAGGTCTGTCGCCAGGCCGGCGAGTTGATCACCGCGTTGACGACCCCGGCGACGAACGCCTCGCCGAACTTGATGTTCTGCGGGTTCTCCTCGTCCTGACCCTGAGCGCGCACCGACGTGGGGATGGTCGAGCCCGGCGCCAGCCCACCGACGACATCGGCGAGCCCGAAGTCCGGATCCACGAACGACACCGCCGGCAGGGTTCCGGTAGCGGCGTCGGTGTAGAACGTCGCGATCGGCGCGAGGTGCGTCGGGTTGTGCTTCACGACCGACGGGATGATCGCGGTCTGCGGAAGATCGGTGAAGTAGTTCTTCCACGAGATCCCGTGCGCGTTGAGCCGGTCGAAGATCGTCCCGTGCGGCGGCGGCGGATCGGAGGGCCCGGGAAGCGTCGTCGAGACCAGCCCGTACGACGTCGCCGCCATCAGGTAGCGGCGATTCGGATAGGTCTGGCACGGCGCGGAGCAGAACCACCGGTTGGCCAACGTGAAGTGCTTGGCGATCGCGTAGTAGAACGGCAGATCGGTCTCGTCCCAGTACCCCATTGCGGTGTCGCCGCTGGCTTTGATGAAGCCGCTCATCCGGCCGCCCGCGATCGCGGTGTGGGTTCCGTCCCAGCTCTGGTTGGGCTCGTGCTCCGGCTGGCATGCCGTCGGCATCCGGAACGCCCGGACGTATCCGCCCTTGGTCGGATTGGCGTTGGTCGGCTTCCCGTGCCGGTTGACGTCGAAGCCGTCGGCCTTGCGTTGCCCGCGCCTCGGCAGCATCCCGAGGTAGTTGTCGAAGGAGTGGTTCTCCATCATCACGATGACGACGTGCTCGATCGGGATGTCGGGGTCCGGCGTACCGGCGGGCCGGTTCGGATGCGGCAGCGAACCGGGCTCACGAATCGGCTTGTGGCGAACTGTCCGGATTGGTTCCGCGTCGGCTACCGCTCCACCGAGCGCAGCGAGGCCGGCGACCGCAGCGCCGCCGGCGAGGAGCTCGCGACGAGAGACCTGTGCCGGCACTTATGGAGCGTTTCACCTCGATGATCGAATTTGGTCACTTCTGGCTATGTCCGCGCCCGACAAAAGCCAAGATCCTGACCCGATGCAGTCCGTCGACGTATCCACGATGCCCGGCGGGGTTCCGCAGCAGGCCGAGTCTCCGGACGGCCAGGTCGCCAATCGCCGCAGTCCGGACTTCTACGCACAGTTGCTCGAAACCGCGCCGGACGGGATCGTCGTCGTCGACGCCGACGGCACGATCCTGCTGACCAACCGCAAGGCGGAGCTGCTGTTCGGCTGGAACCGCGACCAGCTGGTCGGCCGCTCGCTGGAGATGCTGGTCCCGCACCGCGCGCGATCCGGCCACCCACGCCATCGCAGCAGCTACGTCCGCGATCCACGCAACCGCCCGATGGGATCCGGCCTCGAGCTCACCGCGCTGCGGGCCGACGGCACCGAGTTCCCGGTCGACATCAGCCTCAGCCCGCTGATCACCGATCAGGGCACCTTCGTCTCCGCCGCGGTACGGGACGCGAGCGACCGCAAGCGAACCGAGCAGGAGCTTCGCGGCGCCAACGCCCGCCTGCAGGCCGTAGTCATGGACCTCGAGGCGCGCTCTCGTGACATGTCGGCCCTGTCGCGGGCCAGCCAGGTGATGCAGAGCTGTGCCCGGCTCGAGGAAGCGATGCAGGTGATCGCGCGCGCGGGCGAAGGACTCTTCGAAGGCGTGTCCGGCGGCGTCTACACGGCGTCGGCGGATCGTGAGCTGCTCGAGCCTGTCGCGACCTGGGAAGGGCTGACACCTGTCGAGCCGTTCCGCACCGACGACTGCTGGGCATTGCGCACCGGCCGCGTCCACCAGCTCGGGGAGGACATGCTGGCGCTTCCTTGCCCGCACGTCCCTCCGGGTACGGAGTGGTCGGTGTGCGTCCCGCTGGTGGCGCAGACCGAGACGCTCGGTGTCGTGCATCTTCGAGTCGCCTCGCGGGCCGAGCATGCGTCGTCGCTCGTCAGGATCGAGGAGCTCGCCACCCTGGTTCGCGACCAGTGGGGCCTGACGCTCGCCAACATCCGGCTCCGCGACACCCTGCGCGACCAGTCGATCCGCGACCCGCTCACCGGACTGTTCAACCGACGGTTCCTCGACGAGTCTCTGGAACGCGAGCTGCAGCGGGCTCGCCGCCGCGGCAAGCAGATGTCCGTCGCGGTGCTCGACCTCGACAACTTCAAGGTCTTCAACGACACCCACGGCCACCACGGCGGCGACGCCGTGCTGCGTCATCTCGGGCGGTTCCTGCTCGAGTCGACGCGGTCCGAGGATGTCGTCGCGCGCTTCGGTGGCGAGGAGTTCGTCATCCTGCTGGCCGACACGTCGCTGGCCGAGGGAACGAAGCGATGCGAGCTGCTCTCCGAGGGCTGGCAGCGCCGGGCCGAGGAGGCGGCATCAGTGCTGCAGCCGCTTCCTACCTTGTCGATCGGACTGGCCGAGTTCCCGGCCTGCGGCGAAGGTGTCCATGACGTGTTCGGCGCCGCCGATGCCGCGCTCTACACGGCTAAGGAGCAGGGCCGCAATCGCGTCATTGCGGCGGCGTTGAGGTAGCGCTCAGCGGCTACGCCGCGCGGTACACCACGAACGACGCGGCGATGTACTGACAGACGAACGCCGCGATCGTGCAGGTGTGGAAGATCTCATGGAAGCCGAACCACCGGGGGCTTGGGTTCGGGCGCTTCAACCCATAGACCAGGCCGCCAACCGTGTAGAGAACGCCGCCGATCGCAATGAGGACGAACGCGGCGATGCCGGCGCCGTGGATCAGCTGCGGGAACACGAACGCAGCTGCCCACCCGAGGCCGATGTAGAGCGGGACATACAGCCAGCGCGGAGCGCCGACCCAGAACACGCGGAACACGACGCCGAACAACGCAGTTCCCCACACTGCCGACAGCACGGCGACTCGGTCTTCACCCTTCAGCGCCAATAACGCGAACGGCGTGTAGGAGCCTGCGATCAGCAGGAAGATGTTGGCGTGATCGAGCCGCTTGAGCCGGCGCTCGACAGCTGGTGACCAGTTGCCACGGTGGTAGACCGCGCTCGTGGTGAACAGCAGCACCGAGGTAACCGCGTAGGCGACCGCCGCAACCGTCGCCGGTCCGGTCGGCGCGAGGGCGATCAGCACGACGCCGGCTGCCAGTGCGACGGGCGAGGTCACCGCGTGAAGCCAGCCGCGGAGCTTCGGCTTCGCGATCGCAACGGCGCCCGCAACGGCCTCCGTCGTCTTCTCGACCGCTCGGCTGCTCGCGTTGAACGCGGCCATCGCGAAGTCGCGGGGGTCCGTCACCGGACCAGTGTTGCGCGCCTGCGCCCGGTCGAGTCAACGCCTGCGGGCGAAGAGTGTGAGAACTCACCCGATCCGGGCACAAGACGGAAGAGCACAGGCGACTCAGAGGTTCGTCTCAGCATTCATTCAGCCCCGCTGTGCACCGTCATTGAGTCGAGATGACGGAGGAACACCACCGATGAGCGACGACGATCTGTTCTGGTTCCCAGCTTCTGGCGCGGCATCCGGCGACGCCGATCCCGAGACGCCTGAGGCGGGGTCGACGCGGCCACTGCCCAGTGAGGGCTACCAGTTCCCGCCCCCCACGTGGCCCCAAGTGACGTCCGCGTCCCAGCCGGCGCCGGGCCCGCGCTCGCGACGTGGCACGGCTGCGCTGCTGGCGGCGACGGCGTTTGTCTTCGGTGGCGGGGGCGTCGCGATCGGCGCAGAGGTGATCAGCCACAACAACGGATCTCCAACTGCGAGCTCTGGACTGACGATCGGCAGCGCGAGCCCGGCGTCGCTCACGTCCAACCCGCGGTCGTACGCCGCGATTGCCACCAAGGTGCTGCCGTCGGTGGTGTCGATCAACGTCACGACTTCCAGTGAGTCCGACACGGGCTCAGGCATCGTGCTCCGCCCCGACGGCTACATCCTCACCAACAACCACGTGGTGTCGGCTGCGAGTGGCGGTGGCAACGTCGGCGTGACGTTCAACGACGGATCGAGCACCACGGCGAAGATCGTCGGGACCGACCCGCTCGACGACCTCGCCGTACTCAAGGTGTCGAAGAGCGGCTTGACCGCGGCGACGCTCGGCAACAGCTCGCAGATCCAGGTGGGTGACCCGGTGCTCGCCGTCGGCTCGCCGCTCGGCCTGACCGGGACCGTCACCGCCGGCATCGTGTCTGCCCTGAACCGTCCGGTCGAGACGCAGGACCAGAGCCAGCAGCAGCAGACCGACCCGTTCGGATTCAGCTTCGGCAACGGCCAGTCGAGCCAGTCGACGCAGCCGACCGTGATCGACGCGATCCAGACCGACGCCGCGATCAACCCGGGAAACTCCGGTGGCGCTCTGGTCAACGCGGCGGGCCAGGTGATCGGCATCAACTCCGCCATCGCATCGCTCGGGTCCGACGCGCTGGGCTCGCAGAGCGGCAACATCGGAGTCGGGTTCGCGATCCCGATCGATCAGGCCAAGACGATCGCCTCGGAGTTGATCGAGACGGGCCATGCAACGCATCCTTTGCTGGGAGTGGAGCTGGCCGACGCCACCTCTGCCGACGGGAGTGACCGCGCGCTGGTGCGGTCGGTGTCCGCAAGTGGTCCCGCCGCCAAGGCGGGAATCAAGGGAGGCGACGTGATCACCGCAGTCGACGGCCGCGCAACCGCAGGCGCCGACGCCGTGATCGCCGCGATCCGCAGCTTCCAGCCCGGGGACCACGTCTCGGTCACCTACCTCCGCAGCGGGCAGTCCCACACGGTCTCAGTCACCCTCGCCAACGCGACCTCTAGCTAGCTGTAGCGCTGAGTCATGCCTTGCGGACCACAGGTGCTGATCGTCGACGACGACCCTCAGCTACGGGAGGCACTGACGCGCGCCCTCGAGCTCGATGACTACCGCGTCACCACGGCGAGCAACGGCGCCAAAGCCCTCGAGGCGGTCGGCCAGCACCGGCCCGACGTGATGGTGCTCGACGTGATGATGCCGTACGTCGGCGGCCTCGACGTCTGTCGCACGTTGCGCAGCAAGAAGGACAATCTCCCGATCCTCGTCCTGACCGCGCGTGACGAGGTCGGCGATCGCGTGGCCGGTTTGGACGCAGGCGCGGACGACTACCTCACGAAGCCGTTCGCGCTCGAAGAGCTGCGCGCTCGGCTGCGGGCGTTGTTGCGTCGTACGACGGTCGAGGATGACGACGAGCGCGCGGCTCTGAGCTACGAGGACCTCGAGCTGGACCCGGGCGCCCACACCGCGCGACGCGGCAACCGTCCGATCGACCTGACCCGCACGGAGTTCGCGCTGCTCGAGCTGTTGATGCGCAACGCCGGCAGGCCGCTTCCGCGCGAGACGATCATGGACCGCGTCTGGGGCTGGGAGTCCGAGCCAACCAGCAACTCGCTCGAGGTCTTCGTCGGTTACCTGCGACGAAAGACCGAAGCCGCCGGAGAGACGCGGCTGATCCACACCGTGCGTGGCGTCGGGTACGTCCTGCGCGGCGACGCGTGAAGCCCGTTGCCCGGCGCGTTCGCGCCGGGCTGCACGGCGTGGACGAGCGTTGGCGCGACACTCCGATCCGGACCCGACTCACGGCCGCCGCCGCCGTCGCGGCGACGTTCGCGATCATCGCCGTCGTCGCGGTCGCCTACATCGCCGTGCACCACGAGCTGTACAGCAACATCGACGGCCAGCTGC
Source organism: Mycobacteriales bacterium (assembly GCA_035547035.1). Classification (GTDB taxonomy): domain Bacteria; phylum Actinomycetota; class Actinomycetes; order JAFAQI01; family JAFAQI01; genus DASZTV01. The sequence goes on from DASZVL010000071.1 coordinate 86,986, forward strand.
ACAAGCAGGCGCAGAGCCGGCAGACGATCCGCGTCAACCCGCAGACCCTGCAGCCGGAGATCACCCGCGACCCGGGGGAGAGCTACGGCTACGTGCAGGTCGTCGACGTCGACGGCAACACGGTGAGTGAGCCGCACGGCGTCGCCCTCCCGAGGGCGCAGCGGGACGTCTCGATCGCGAGCGGCGGCGGGACCTGGCTTCGCACCGAGCAGGTCGACGGTGCGCCCATGCGCATCCTCACCGTTCAGCGGACGGTGGTCTCTTCGAACGGACAGCAGGGCACGGTCGCGGTGCAGGTCGCTCTCCCGTTGGGCGCGGCCAACAGCGAGCTGCACAAGCTTCGCTACGCGTTTCTCCTGCTGGTGCTGCTCGGCTTCGGGATGGCGACCGGTGGCGCGTGGTTCGTGTTGCGGCGTGCGATGCGGCCGGTGGCCCGGCTCACGTCGGCGGCGGAGCAGATCGCGGTGACCCGTGACCTGACGACCCGCATCGAGGACTACGGCGCCGACGAGCTCGGTCGGCTCGCGTCGACGTTCAACGTGATGCTCGACGCGCTGGAGCGCTCCCTCGACCAGCAGCGTCAGCTCATCCTCGATGCGAGCCACGAGCTGCGGACGCCCCTGGCGAGCCTGCGGACGAATGTCGAGGTGTTGCACGACGTCGACCGGCTGCCCGTGGACCAGCGGCGGTCGCTGCTCAACGGGATCGTCACGCAGCTCGACGAGCTGACCGGCCTCGTGGCGGACGTGGTGGAGCTGGCGCGTGGTGAAGCGCCCGAGACGGCCCTGGAGGATGTCGCGTTCGACGAGCTGACCGGACACGAGGTCGATCGGGCTCGACGGCACTGGCCGGCGCTGGAGTTCCACTACGCGTCGCAGCCGGTGACAGTGCGCGGCGTGCCGGCCCGGTTGGCCCGCGCAGTGGCGAACATCCTCGACAACGCGGGGAAGTTCAGCCCTGCCGGCTCGGAGGTCGAGGTGGCGTTGACCGCTGCCGGAGTGCTCACCGTGGCAGACCAGGGACCGGGCATCCCCGAGGAGGCGGTCGCGCACGTCTTCGACCGCTTCTATCGAGCCGACGAGGCGCGCGCGATGCCCGGATCGGGCCTCGGCCTGTCGATCGTCAAGCAGGTCGTCGACGGCCACAACGGCACCGTGTCGATCGACAACAGCGCGAATGGTGGCACCGTCGTCCGGGTCGCGCTGCCACCGGCGGGGCTCCCGCCTCCGGAGGGCCCGCCGGCCGAGTCGATGCAGTTGGCACAGCCGGTTCGCTGACCGAGCGGTCCGACTGCGAGACGTAGTGTGCCCTCGTGTCGTGGCTGCGGTTGGACGTCTATTCGGCGTCGATCGTTGCCGCGTCGATGCTTGCTGTCTTCGCCTGCGCATCGCGGCTGCCGGGCCGTCGCGCGCGGTTCGTCGCAGCCGCGTCCTTCGAGGTGGCCGTTGTCTGCGCGCTGTTCGCGTTGTGGCAGGTCGCGAACCGGCTGACCCGTGGGCACACGGTCGGCGGCGTCAAGCGCGGGAAGTGGCTGTGGCATGCCGAGCGGGTCATTCACCTGCCGAGCGAGAAAGCCGTCCAGGACCTGATCATCAACCACCACTGGATCGTGCGCGCCGCGAACTACTACTACGACACCGCGCACCTGACGCTGATGGTGGTCTTCCTCGTCTGGCTGTGGCTGCGGCACCGTGAGCGCTATCCGATCGTGCGCAACACGATCGCGGCGTTCACGGCGATGTCGCTGCTGATCCAGATGGTCGCGGTGGCACCCCCGCGACTGATCCACGTCCCAGGGTTGATCGACACGGCGCAGCTCTACGGGCAGTCGGTCTATGCAGCGATCGGATCCGGCATTGCGGATGAGTACGCCGCGATGCCGTCGATCCACGTCGGCTGGGCCGTGCTGATCTCGATCGCGATCGTCACGTGCAGCCCGAGCCGGTGGCGCTGGCTCGGCGTCCTCCACGGGTCGATCACCGTCTTCGTCGTCGTGGCGACGGCCAACCACTACTGGCTCGACGGTGTCGTGGCGGTTGCACTGCTGGTTCCGGCGTACCTGATCGCGCTTGGCATCGAGCGAGCCCGCGCGCGGATGAATCCGGAGGATGACGTCGAGCAACTGGAGCTGGAACCCGTCGTCTCCTAGATCCAGCAGGGCCCGTTCTCGTGGTGCTGGTTTCGTTTGTCGCTCGCATCGCACGAGTGGGTGAACCAGATCCGGCGATGCCACTGGGATTCCGGGATGTTGCGCGCGGCGAGCACGGGATAGAAGAAGTAGAACAAGATCACCACGATCGCGAGGTACGACGTCGCCATCGTCGCGCCGGCGGCTCGGCGGAGCTCGGACTGTCTTCGGTGGCCCAACATCAGACCCACCGCCATCGTCAACGCGAGGACCATGAACGGGATGTTCGGCGTCATGTAGTACAGGAACATCGTGCGATGGCAGTCGCCCGCCGGCGTGCAAGGCGGCGTGGTGTGCACGATCGGGATCTCCTGGATGATCCACGTCAGGTACCCGAACGCGAACGTCGTGATGACGGACGCCGCGCGCCAGTCGCGCCGTGAGATCCACACCCAGATCACCGCGATCAGCGCAGGAATCGTTGCCCACCAGATGGCCGGGTTGCCGATCCCGAGGATCTCCTGAGCGCACGAGCTGGCGCCGCAGCCGGACGGCGTTTGGTAGTAGTACGCGACGGGGCGTTCGAGCAGCAGCCATCCCCAGGGCTTGGAGATGTAGGGGTGCGACGCATGAAGCGTCTTGTCGTAGTTCCAGATGTCGATCCGGTTGTAGTGCCACCACCCGCGCAACACGGCCCAGTCATGCGACAGCCACGACTGGCCCGGATGCACGTACAGATCGTGGTCGTAGGCGTAGTGCCCGTTGGAGAGGAACCATCCCGTCCACGACGCCAGATACGTCGCCGCAGGGAGCACGACGAACAGGGCGACCACGGGCAGGGCCACCCGCCACGCGGAGTTGCGCCAGGTCCACAGGCTCGGCCACCGGTTCCCGCTCTCACCGACTCGAGCGGTACGGCGGGCGCCGATGTCCCATGCAACCGCCAACAGGATGAACGCGGGGATGTAGTAGGCGCCGTTCCACTTCGTCGCGCAGGCGCAGCCGATGCACAACGCGGCAGCCCAGCGCCACGGCCGGAATCCGATCCGTGGTCCCCACTCGCGTGGGCCGAGTGGCGCAGTCAGCCGTTCGGCGAGCCGCCGGCGTCCCCAGTCGCGGTCGACGACGAGGCAGCCGAACGCCGCGATGACCCAGAACATCAGATAGATGTCGAGCGTCGCCGTACGGCTCTGCACGAACTCGAGACTGTCGAGGGCCAGCAACGCTCCGGCGACCACACCGAGCGCGGTGGAGCGGAACATCCGGCGCGCGACGCGCGCGGTGATGAGGATCGCGAGCGTGCCGAGCAGGGCGCCCATGAACCGGAAGGACAACGGACTGGCCGGGTAGACCGTCCCGTGGAAGGTCACCGACTTGCCGTGGTCGAAGATCGCCTCGCCGATCGCCATCATCCACTTGCCCAACGGCGGGTGGACGATGAACGCCGACGCTTTCATCGGTCCGTTGGTCTCGACCCCGTGGTGCAGCAGCGACCAGCTGTCGTGCGCGTAGTACGTCTCGTCGAAGACGATGCCGGAGCTCTGGTGCAGCGTGTGCCCGCCGGGCCGGGTGATTCGCCAGAAGCGAAGGACGCCGCCGAGCACCGTGATCCCGAGAGGGAGCAGCCAGCCCCACAGCCGGTCGTTCGGCATCGGTCGGATGAGGCGGCTGCGGATTCGTGCGAGCGTCTCGCTCGCTGAGCTCGCGAGAGCGGGAGCAGCGCCTTCGACTTGCGCAGACGCCGGTGGCACCCGCTCATCGTATGAACACCGCGGCCAGCGGATTGAATGTGCATGTGCCGCTCGTCCTCGCTGCTACGCCGATCGGCGATCCGCGCGACGCGTCGATGCGGCTGCGCGAGGCACTCGCGGACGCGGACGTGGTCGCGGCGGAGGACACCCGCAGACTGCGGCGACTCGCGGCGGCGCTCGACGTCGTCGTCCGAGGGAAGATCGTCGCGGTGTACGACGCGGTTGAGCGCGGCAGGTCCTCGGCGTTGCTCGACGAGGTCGCCGCCGGGCGGACCGTGCTCGTGGTCAGCGATGCGGGTGTCCCGCTCGTGTCCGATCCCGGCTACGTGCTGGTGAGCGGGGCGGTCGCGCGAGACCTTCCGGTGACGGTTTTGCCCGGTCCGTCCGCGGTCACCGCGGCAGTCGCCGTGGCCGGCGTACCGGTCGACCGGTGGTGCTTCGAGGGCTTCCTGCCGCGGCGTGGCGGGGAGCGCCGGTCCCGGTTGGCAGAGCTTGCGGGCGATCCTCGGGCTCAGGTGATCTTCGAGTCGCCTCGCCGGGTCGCGGCCACCCTGGCCGAGCTCGCGGATGTCTTCGGACCGGACCGGCGGGCCGCGGTGTGCCGCGAGCTCACGAAGACCCACGAGGAGGTACGCCGTGGCAGCCTCGACGATCTCGCTCGGTGGGCGGCGGCGCGCGACGTCCTCGGCGAGGTGACGATGGTGATCGCCGGCGCACCGCCGATGGCGGTGGAGGTCGATGCCGAGGCATTGCGCCGCCAGGTCGAGGCGAAGGTCGTCGAGGGCCTCAGTCGGCGCGACGCCGTCGACGCCGTAGCGGCCGCGACGGGGATGTCACGTCGAGTCGTCTACGACGCCGCGACGAGGAATCGGTCCCGCTGATCGTCCACAGATTTTGTGCACACGCCGGTGGATGACCTACTCCCAGGCGCAGTTTCGGGGGACAACCGAGGGCCTTCTGTGGACGCGTCTGTGCATCAAAAATTACTTCCTGAAACCCCTTGTGCAAGCTCCGCCAACCCACTACAAATCCGTCTGTCACCGGAAACGGGGACCACGCAAGAAGGAAGCCTTCGGGCCAGTTCTTGTAGCGCTAGATGCGAAGCACTTCGGTAACGGTGCGGAGCCTCCTGGCAACAGGAGCGAAGCACCTGGAACGCAGTGCGACGTACTCGGGCACCTGTGGGGGTTTGATCGTTCGGGCAACCGGGCTTCCAACTTCTGCGGGAACGCCAGGTGCGACGCGGCGCGAGTCGCCTGGGCAACCAGGCGGATCGCGGAGCGAGCGGTCCGGGCAACCGGATCGCGTCGCGGAGCTCTTGCTTCGGGCAACCGGAGCGAGGCGAAGCGGAGGCATCGACGCGGGTCTTCGGATTACGGAGTCCGGGTTCTTGCAACGCACGGCAAGTCGAAAGATCGACCCTGGTTGATCGATCGGTTTCGCCGGTGCAGCAGGAACGCGAGCGAAGCCCCTCCGTCTCATACACGGAGGGGCTTCGCGCCATTTTCGCCGACTTCTCGGGCGTTGCCGGGCATCGACACTCATATCCGCGGTGATCTTTGAAAATGCGCAAGCGGGCCTGAATAGGCTGACCGCATGGGCAGGCGCATCCTCACCGCTGTCGCCTGGCCGTATGCGAACGGCCCGCGGCACATCGGGCACGTCGCGGGCTTCGGCGTGCCGTCGGACGTCTTCAGCCGTTACCACCGGCTGGCCGGCAACGACGTCCTCATGGTCAGCGGCACCGACGAGCACGGCACCCCCATCCTCGTGCAGGCGGACCAGGAGGGTGTCACGCCGCGGGAGCTCGCGGACCGCTACAACCGGGTGATCGCCGAGGACCTGCAGCAGCTCGGCCTCACCTACGACCTGTTCACTCGTACGACGACGCGCAACCACTACGCCGTCGTACAGGAGATGTTCAAGACCCTGCACCGCAACGGCTACATGATCGAGCGCACGACCAAGGGCGCGATCTCGCCGTCGACCGGGCGCACGCTGCCCGACCGCTACATCGAGGGCACCTGCCCGATCTGCAGCTACGACGGCGCGCGCGGTGACCAGTGCGACAACTGCGGCAACCAGCTCGATGCCGACCAGCTGATCAACCCGCGGTCGCGGATCAACGGCGAGGTTCCGAAGTTCGTGGAGACCGAGCACTTCTTCCTCGACCTGCCAGCTCTCGCCGAGGCGCTCGGCAGCTGGCTGCAGACCCGGACCGACTGGCGCCCGAACGTGCTGCGGTTCTCGCTGAACCTGCTCGAAGACATCAAGCCGCGCGCGATGAGCCGTGACATCGACTGGGGCGTGCCGGTGCCGCTGCCCGGGTGGGAGGACAACCCGAGCAAGCGGCTGTACGTCTGGTTCGACGCCGTCATCGGGTACCTGTCCGCATCCGTCGAATGGGCGCGTCGTACCGGTGATGGCGATGCGTGGCGGGCGTGGTGGTGCGATCCCTCGGCGGAGTCGTACTACTTCATGGGCAAGGACAACGTCACCTTTCACTCTCAGATCTGGCCGGCTGAGCTGCTCGGCTACGACGGGAAGGGCGCGTACGGCGGGACGCCCGGTGAGCTCGGCGAGCTGCAGCTGCCGAGCGAGGTGGTGTCGAGTGAGTTCCTCACGATGGAGGGACGCAAGTTCTCCTCGAGCCGCTCGGTCGTCATCTATGTCCGTGACTTCCTGTCGCGCTACTCGCCGGACTCGCTGCGCTACTACCTGACCGCTGCCGGCCCGGAGTCCAACGACACGGACTTCACCTGGTCGGAGTTCGTCCGACGCAACAACGACGAGCTGGTCGCGGCGTGGGGCAACCTCGTCAACCGATCGCTTTCGTTCACCGCGAAGAACCTCGGATCGCTGCCGGCGGCGGGCGAGCTGACCGACATCGACCGAGCGCTGCTCGAGACGACCAGTGGCGCCTTCGCTGCCGTCGGCGCGGACCTCGAGCGGTCGCGGATGCGGGCGGCGCTGACCGAGACGATGCGCGTCGTCGCCGAGGCCAACAAGTACCTGTCCGAGCAGGCGCCGTGGAAGCTGAAGGACTCGGAGCCGGATCGGATGGCGACGATCCTGCACGTCGCGCTGCAGGCGGTGAGCGATTGCACGACGATGCTCGCGCCCTTCCTGCCGCACACCTCCCAGCAGGTGCACGAGCTGCTCGGTCGCGACGGTGTCCTTGCGCCGCAGCCCGAGCTGCGGGAGGTCGATGACCTCGACGGCGGTCCGGGCTACCCGGTCCTCGCGGGCGACTACAGCTCAGCGGTGCGGTGGGCTCGTGACCCCTTGAAGGTGGGCAACCCGGTGCCGCCGCCGACGCCGCTGTTCGCGAAGCTCGATGCTTCGGTGGTCGACGACGAGCTGGCCCGGATGAGCGGCGAGTGACCACCTCCGCGTCGGGGCGGGACCGCAGTGCGAGGCGCGAGGGAGAGGCGCCTCCGCCGCCTCCGCCGTTGTCGACGCCCGCGCTCGACAGTCACTGCCACCTCGATCTGATGAAGGTCGACGTCGACGACGTCATGGTGGCGGCCAAGGCGGTCGGCATCGAGCGGGTCGTGCAGATCGGGATCGACGTGCCGTCGTCGCGGTGGAGCGTCGAGCTGGCCGACTCGCGTGATGACGTGTGGGCGGCGGTCGCTGTGCATCCCAATGAGGCGCACGCCGCCACCGAGGAGATCTGGAGCGAGATCGAGCGACTTGCAGCTGCACCGCGCGTCGTGGCGGTGGGGGAGACCGGGCTCGACCACTTCCGGACCGAGGAAGGTGGTTGGGAACCGCAGGAGGCGTCCTTCCGGCGACACATCGCGATCGCCAAGCAGACCGGCAAGGCCGTGATGATCCACGACCGCGAAGCACACGACGACGTGCTGCGCGTGCTGGAGAGCGAAGGTGCACCGGAGCACGTCATCTTCCACTGCTTCTCCGGGGACGCGGAGTTCGCCCGGAAGTGCGCGGATCGCGGCTACGTGATGTCGTTCGCCGGGAACGTCACCTTCAAGAACGCGCAAGACCTGCGGGATGCCGCTTCGGTGGCACCGCTCGACCAGTTGCTGGTCGAGACCGACGCACCCTTCCTCACACCAATGCCGTTTCGAGGCGCGCCCAACTCGCCGTACCTCGTGCCGCTGACCGTGCGTGCGATTGCGGAGGCGAAGGGCGTGACCGAGGACGACGTCGCAGCGGCTGTCACCGCGACGGCGGCGCGCGTCTTCGGTTGGTGACCGACCGACTTCTCGGTCCGGCCGAGGTCCGGGCCCTCGCCGACCAGCTCGGGGTCCGGCCGCGCAAGTCGCTCGGTCAGAACTTCGTCGTGGACGCCAACACGGTGCGCCGAATCGCCGCGGCGGCGGACCTGGGTGCCTCGGATGTCGTGCTCGAGGTCGGGCCGGGGCTTGGGTCGCTGACGCTCGCGATGCTGCCGTCAGTTGCCGGGGTTGTCGCGGTCGAGATCGACCCCGTCCTGGCGTCCGCGCTTCCCACGACGGTGTCGGCGCGTGCGCCGGACCTCGTTGACCGACTGGAGGTCGTCACGGCCGACGCGCTGCGCGTCGACGCCTTGCCCTCCGACCCGACCACGATGGTCGCGAACCTTCCGTACAACGTGGCGGTGCCGGTCGTGCTGCATCTGTTGGCGGTGCTGCCGTCGCTTCGGCGCGGCCTGGTGATGGTTCAGGCTGAGGTCGCCGACCGGCTCACCGCGACGCCGGGTTCGCGGGTTTACGGCGCGCCCACCGCGAAGCTCGCGTGGTGGGCGCAGGCACGCCGCGCCGGGCCGGTGCCCCGTGGCGTCTTCTGGCCGGTGCCGAACGTCGACTCCGGCCTGGTGGCGTTCGAGCGTCGTACGCCGCCGGACACGACGGCGACGCGCGAGCAGGTGTTCGCCGTCGTCGATGCGGCGTTCGCGCAGCGACGCAAGACGCTCCGGGCGGCGTTGCGCGGCTGGGCCGGGTCCGCGCCGGCCGCCGAGGCGGCGCTGACTGCGGCAGGGATCGATCCGGCGACTCGAGGCGAGCAGCTGGACGTCACGGCCTTTGCGCGCATCGCGGAGCATCAGCCCTCGTAGATCGGCTTCCCCATACGATCGGTCGGGTGTCATCCCAGAGCGTGACTGTGCGGGTTCCCGCCAAGGTGAACCTGCACCTCGGGGTCGGTCCTCGCCGCTCTGACGGCAAGCACGAGCTGCACACGATCTATCACGCGATCAGCCTGTTCGATCTGGTCACGGTGGAGCGGACCGAGCGCCGGGGCGTGACGATCGACGTCGAGGGCGAGCATGTCGACGACGTGCCCACGACCGAGGACAACCTCGCGGTCCAGGCCGTTCGTGCGGTGGCCGCGGCTGCCGGTGTGGATCCGTCGGCTCATGTCACCCTGCGCAAGGACATCCCGGTTGGCGGCGGGCTTGCCGGGGGAAGCGCCGACGCGGCCGCCGCACTCGTCGCCGCTGACGCGCTGTGGGGCGCGGGGTTGTCGCAACGGGAGCTCGACCGCCTTGCGTCCGGGCTGGGGAGTGACGTGGCCTTCCTGCTGCACGGCGGGACGGCGCTGGGGACCGGGCATGGCGAGGTCGTTTCTCCGGTGCTGAGTCGTGGCGAGTGGCACTGGGTGCTCGCTGTCGCCGAGGTGGGGCTGTCGACGCCGACGGTCTACGCGGAGCTCGATCGGCAGCGCGGTGACGACGAGCCCGACGAGCCGTCCGTGGCGGACGGCGTCCTTGCCGCGCTTCGCGCCGGTGACGCCGTCGCGCTCGGGCTGGCGCTGCGCAACGACCTGCAGGCGCCGGCGCTTCAGCTGCGGCCCAACCTCGCGCGAGTGCTCGACGCCGGGCGTGAGCTCGGGGCCGCCGGGGGAGTCGTGTCGGGGTCCGGCCCGACGGTGGCGTTGCTCGCGCGGACGCCAGGCGACGCCGTACGGATCGCTTCGGCGCTGGCCGGCTACGACGTCTGCCGAACGGTGAGGCGAGCGACCGGCCCCGCCCCGGGGGCCCGCATCATCTAGCGCCGAGCCCAACGATCAAGGCGTCTCAACGACCGGTTGAATCCGCCCGCCCGCGAGACGCCCAAAGGGGTTGGGCTCGACCGCGACCGCTCGCTACGCGAGCTTCGCGCGGATGCGCTCGGGCGACGGCCAGCGCACGTCGTATGCGAGGTGGAGCTTCTCGAAGGCCCAGATCACCCGTGCTGAGGTGTCGAGCTGACCGGTGAGCACACCGTGGCGCGCGGCGGTCGGGTCGGCGTGGTGCAGGTTGTGCCATGACTCGCCCATCGACGGGATCGCCAGCCACCAGACGTTGCGGGACTCGTCGCGCGCGGCGAACGGCTTCGTGCCGAGGGCGTGGCAGATCGAGTTGATCGACCACGTGACGTGGTGGAGGGTCGCGACGCGAACCAGGCTGGCCCAGAAGAAGGCGGTCAGGGCCCCCTGCCATGCGAAGCCGGACCACAGGTACCCGACAAGCGGTGGCGCCAGCAGGCTCGCGGCGGTCAGCCATGGGAACGCCTTGGACACGCGGACGATCGCCCGGTCGGCGAGCAGGTCCGGAGCGAACCGGGCCTGGTTGGTCTGCTCGATGTCGAACATCCAGCCGATGTGGGCGTACCAAAGGCCCTTGACCAGAGACTTGAGGTTGGCGCCGTACCGCCAGGGCGAGTGCGGGTCGCCCTCCTTGTCGCTGTAGGCGTGGTGGCGGCGGTGATCAGCGACCCACCTGATGACGGGGCCCTCGATCGCCAGGCTGCCGGCGACTGCGAGCGCAACGCGCAGCGCCTTCTTGGCCTTGAACGCGCCGTGGGTGAAGTAGCGGTGGAAGCCGACGGTGATCCCGTGGCCGGAGATCGCGTACATGACCAGGGCGATGACGATGTCGTGCCATCCCAGGCCCCAGCCCCAGGCCACCGGTACGGCGGCTGCAACGGCGAGCAGCGGGATGAGGATGAACGTGCCCAGCGCCCACTGCTCGGCGTGGTGCGCGCGCACGCTCTTGAGCAGCCCGACCTCCGGAAGCGGCTGGCGGGGTCCGTCCGCTTCGGCGATCGGTGTGCTGAGGGTCTGCGTCATCCACCTGTTCCTCTCGGCGCGAGATCAATGGTCGCACGCCGCTGTGGCCGAAGATCCGGAACCGTCGTACCCGCCAGTAGCTCTCCGCACGTACGCGATCTCGAACCACGTCGGCCGACCGGCTGAGCTCTGGCGATCGATTGCGGCCTGGTGGCGAGCTCTGACGGTCGGCGCCGAGCGGCGCGCCGCGCCGTAGGCTGCGTCTCGCGATCCCGGGTGGTCTAACGGCATGACGCGGGCTTTTGGTGCCTTGAGATTGGGGTTCGAATCCCTACCCGGGAGCCAGAGGACGATCATTAGGCTGAGGGCCGTCCGCGTCTCTTGGAGCCACTGTGACTGACCACGCGCCTGCTGCTGTCGTGGTCCTTGCAGCGGGTGAGGGCAAGCGGATGAAGTCCGAGCTTGCCAAGGTCCTCCACGCGATCTGCGGCCGCAGCCTGCTCGGCCATGTGCTCGCCGCGACCGAGCCCCTCGGCGCCGCGCATACCGTCGTCGTCGTCGGACATCGGCGCGAGCAGATCATCGCCCACCTGGCCGAGATCGACTCATCGGCGCTGACCGCCGTGCAAGAGGAACAGCTCGGCACCGGCCACGCCGTGCGCGCCGCGTTGAAGGTCGCCGGCGTCCCGGGTGAAGGCACGGTCGTGGTCGTCCCGGGCGACGCCCCGCTCATCACGACCGCGTCGCTCAAGGCGTTGCTCGCCGCGCATGCGGACAGTGCCGCCGCTGCCACCTTGCTCACCAGCGAGCTCGCGGATCCTCACGGCTACGGACGCGTCGTGCGCGGCGCTGACGGCCGGGTCATGGCGATCGTCGAGGAGCGCGACGCCGACGACGTGACCCGCGCGATCCGCGAGGTGGGGACGAGCGTCTACGCGTTCGACGGCGCGAAGCTTCGCGCCGCCCTGGCGCGGGTGACGACGGACAACGCGCAAGGCGAGGAGTACCTCACTGACGTCATCGGCCTGCTCGCCGGCGATGGCGAGATCGTGTCGGCGGTGTCGGCGCCCGAGGTCGAGACGCTCGGCGTCAACGACCGAGTGCAGCTCGCCGCCGTACGCCGTGCGATGCGGGACCGGATCGTCGGTTACTGGATGCGGGAAGGCGTCACGATCATCGATCCGCAGACCACCTGGATGGGCGTGCGGGTGACCCTCGAGCCCGACTGCGTGATCCATCAGAACACCCAGCTTCATGGCACGACTCACATCGCGGCTCGCGCCGAGGTCGGCCCGGACTGCACGTTGCGCAACACCAAGGTCGGTCGCGGCGCGAAGGTCGTGAAGTCGCACTGCACCGGAGCCGAGATCGGACCCGACACCGACGTCGGGCCGTTCGCCTACCTCCGTCCCGGCACCAAGCTCGGCAAGGGCGCGAAAGCCGGTGCGTTCGTCGAGACCAAGGCGGCCGTCGTAGGCGACGGCAGCAAGATCCCGCACCTTTCCTACGTCGGCGACGCCGAGATCGGTGAGCGGTCGAACATCGGCGCCGCGACCATCTTCGTCAACTATGACGGCGTCGAGAAGCACCGCACGGTCATCGGCGACGACGTACGGATCGGCTCCGACACGATGCTCGTCGCCCCCTTGGAAGTCGGCGACGGCGCCTACACGGCGGCGGGCTCGGTGATCAGCGACGACGTCCCCCCAGGGGCGTTGGGCATCGCCCGTGGCCAGCAGCGCAACGTCGAGGGCTGGGTGGAGAAGCGGCGTCCGGACTCACCGGCGGCAAAGGCCGCGCGCCGCGCGCGTGAACAGGTGACAATGGAAGCGACTTCCCCCGTCGAAGGCGAGCAGGGAGCAGGGGACCAGTGACCGGCATCAAGACCCAGGGCGAGAAGACGCTGCTGCTCTTCTCGGGCCGAGCCCACCCGGCGCTCGCTGAAGAGGTTGCGGAGAACATCGGGATCTCGGTCAGCCCGACCCAGATCCGGGAGTTCGCCAACGGCGAGATCTACGCCCGTCCCGAGGAGTCCGTCCGCGGCGCGGACGCCTTCGTCATCCAGTCCTACGGGCCGCCGATCAACAAGTGGGTCATGGAGGCGCTGATCTTGGTGGACGCGCTCAAGCGCGCCTCCGCCAAGCGCATCACGGTCGTGATGCCCTTCTACCCCTACGCCCGCCAGGACAAGAAGCACCTCGGCCGCGAGCCCATCTCGGCGCGCCTGATCGCGGACCTCTTCAAGACCGCCGGCGCTGACCGGCTCATGTCGGTCGATCTCCACACCGCTCAGATCCAGGGCTTCTTCGACGGCCCAGTCGACCACCTCTTCGCGCTTCCGTTGCTCGCCGACTACATCGCGGACAAGTACGGCAGCGACTTCACCGTCGTCTCCCCGGACACCGGGCGGGTGCGCATGGCTGAGCGCTGGGCGGACCGGCTCGGCGGCACCCCGGTCGCGTTCGTGCACAAGACCCGCGATGTGAAGGTCGCCAACGAGGTCGTCGCCCACCGCGTCGTGGGTGACGTCGAGGGCCGGCGATGCCTGCTGATCGATGACATGATCGCTACCGGCGGGACGATCACCAAGGCGGCGGACATCCTGCTCGACTCCGGCGCCACCGAGGTAGTCGTGGCCGCCACGCACGGTGAGTTCTCCGAGCCGGCGATCGACCGCCTGAAGAACAGCCGAATCTCCGAGGTCGTCGTCACGAACACCCTGCCGCTGACCGACGAGCACCACTACGACGGGCTCACGGTGCTCTCGATCGCTCCGCTGATCGCCCGCGCGATCAAGGAGGTCTTCGAAGACGGGTCCGTCACCTCGCTATTCGACGGCAACGCATAAGGACGCTCAGCGGGCGATCGGCCGCGTTGAACCCCACGAAATCGCTACGCGATTCCGCGGGGACCCCGAAAGAGCTGCGGTCGCTTGTGGGCCGTAAGCCCACGGCGCTGCCTGCGGCCTTGCCGCTCATCCCGCTGAGCGCCGTTCTCGTCCCGGTGGCGCGATTTCGCGCATTTTCAGGGGTTCCCCTAGACTCGTTCGCGCCTACTGCGCTGATCATCAGCGTCGCTGAATCAAGGAGTCCTAGCTGTGCCCGAGGTCCGTATCGCCGCTGAGCCGCGCACTGAGTTCGGCAAGGGTGGCGCGCGTCGTACCCGTCGGGCGGGCAAGATTCCGGCCGTCCTCTACGGCCATGGCACCGACCCGCGTCACATCTCGCTGCCGACACGCGAGTTCGAGCACGCGCTCCGCACTGACGGCGCCAACGTCCTCCTGGACCTGCAGCTCGCCGATGGCAGCGAGCTTGCCCTGCCGAAGTCGATCCAGCGTGACCCGGTCCGCGGCGGGATCGAGCACCTCGACCTGATCCTGGTACGACGCGGCGAGCGGATCGCGGTCGACGTCGCCCTCCACGTCGTCGGCGACGTGGTCTCGGGCGGCTTGCTCGAGCAGTCGCTCACGACGCTGGCCGTCACTGCGGAGGCCACGAACATCCCGTCTGCTTTCGAGGTCTCGATCGACGGCCTCGAGATCGGCGCAGCGATCCACGCCGGCCAGGTCGAGCTGCCTGCCGGTGTCGAGCTCGCGGGCGACGCCGACCAGCTCGTCCTGCACGTCGTCTCCGCGCCGACCGCTGAGGAGCTCGCCGCCGAAGGTGCCGGCGAGGCCGAGGGTGAGGCCGCCGAAGGCGAGGCCGCAGAGGGCGAAGCCGCCGCCGAGGCCGAGGGCGGCGAGGCTCCGGCTGCCGAGGGCGGCTCCGAAGAGCCAGCCGCCGAGTAGCGGCACTCGTGTTCGGCCGCTCTCGGGCGGACGAGACGCCTACCACGGCCTTGACGAGCGAGTCGCCCTGGCTCGTGATCGGGTTGGGCAACCCCGGCGCGCAGTACGCCGCCAACCGGCACAACATCGGTTTCTTCGTCGTCGACGTCCTCGCCGGGCGCGCCGGTGGCAGCTTCAAGGCGCACAAGGCGCGGGCCGATGTGCTCGAGACGCGCATCGCCGGCGTGCGGTGCGTCCTTGCCAAGCCTCGGGTCTACATGAACGAGTCGGGTGGCCCCGCCGCCGGCCTGGCCAAGTTCTTCAAGTCACCGGTTGACCGGATCCTCGTGATCCACGACGAGCTCGACCTCGAGCCAGGAACGATCCGGCTCAAGCTCGGCGGCGGCGACAACGGCCACAACGGCCTGAGGTCGCTGCGCGCCTCGCTCGGCTCGGGTGAGTTCTACCGCGCCCGGCTCGGGATCGGGCGTCCTCCCGGGCGGCAGGATCCTGCGGACTTCGTCCTGCGCGACTTCCCGGCGTCGGCACGCGAGGACGTCGGCGTACAGGTGGAGCGAGCGGCTGATGCCGTCGAGCTGCTCGTCGCGCAGGGCCTCGTCGCGGCCCAGAACGCCTACAACTGACGGCGATAGGGTCCGTACGTCAGAGTCGGTGCAGCCGACGCCGCCGATGGGCGGCGGGTGGGGTGGTGGACGTGATCGTGGTGACGACGAACGATCTTCCCGGCTATCGGATTGACGAAGTCCTCGGGGAGGTCTGGGGCCTGACCGTCCGATCACGCAACGCGTTCTCCCAGATGGGCGCCGGCTTCAAGTCGATCTTCGGCGGCGAGCTCAAAGGCATGACGAAGGCGTTGTACGACAGCCGCAACGAGGTCATGGCCCGGATGGTCGAGGAGGCCGAGCGGCGCGGCGCCAACGCAGTGCTCGCGATGCGGTTCGACACCTCCGAGATGGGCGAGACGTGGACGGAGATCTGCGCCTACGGCACCGCGGTGAAGGCCACCAAGATCTGACGTCCTGACCGCGTCCTAGCCTGGACGCCGGCCATGTCGCTTTCCCCACTTCTCCACGCACTCCGAACCGACCCCGCGTTCGCACGCCTGGGCGCGGGCGGCGTGCCGACGCTCGACGTCAGCGGTCCACCGGGCCTGCGACCCTTTGCGATCGCATCCGTCGCGGCGTCGGGTCGACCCGTGCTCGCCGTCACCGCCACCGAGCGCGAAAGTCAGGACCTGGTGGCGGCGCTCGGTTCGCTGCTGCCGCCCGAGCAGGTCGTCGACTTCCCGGCGTGGGAGACGCTGCCGCACGAGCGGCTGTCGCCTCGTGCCGACACCGTCGGTCGCCGGCTCGCCGTACTCCGTCGTCTGTCACATCCCGACCCGGCGGACCCCGCCATCGGTCGGATCGCCGTCGTGGTCGCGCCGGTGCGCGCAGTGCTGCAACCGCAGGTCGCCGGCCTGGGCGACCTCGAACCCGTCTCGCTTCGACAGGGAGACGACGCCGACTTCGACGACGTCGTCCGCGCCCTGTCCGGGATCGCCTACAACCGCGTCGACATGGTCGAGCGGCGCGGCGAGTTCGCGGTACGCGGCGGCATCCTCGACGTCTTCCCGCCGACCGAGGACCACCCGGTGCGGGTGGAGTTCTTCGGCGACGACGTGGAGGAGATCCGCAGCTTCGCCGTGGCGGACCAGCGCTCCCTCGACACGGCGCCTCACGGCTTGTGGGCGCCCCCGTGCCGCGAGCTGCTCCTGACCGACGAGGTCCGCGCGAGGGCACGGGCGCTCGCCGCTCAGCGGCCCGAGCTCGCCGAGATCCTCGAGCAGCTCGCGGATGGCATCGCGGTCGAGGGAATGGAGGCGTTCGCTCCCGTCCTCGTGGACGACCTCGTGCTGCTTCTCGACGTACTTCCCGCTGAGACGCACGTCGTCGTCTGCGATCCCGAACGGGTGCGTTCACGCGCCGCGGATCTCGTGCGCACCAGCCAGGAGTTCCTGGATGCGTCGTGGGCCGCAGCCGCAACGGGGGGGAAGGCACCGATCGACCTCGGCGCCGCGGCCTACCGGACGGTTGCCGAGGTGCGTACCCACGCGGCCGAGCTCGGGCTGCCGTGGTGGTCGGTGAGCACCTTCACGGCCGACGAGGAGATCGACGAGGAGTCGGTCGTGTCGTCGGCGCATCCGCCGGAGCGCTATCGCGGCGACGTGAAGCGAGCGGTCGATGACTTCCGTGGCTGGCTCCACGACGGGTGGCGGGTCGTCGTCTCGACCGAGGGTCACGGCTCGGCGCAACGACTCGCCGAGGTGCTTCGCGAGGAGGACGTCGCGGCGCGGCTGGACGAGTCGCTGGACCCGGTCTTCGAGGCGTCGGTCGTGCACGTCACGACGGGCTGCCTCGATACCGGCTTCCTCTCACCGGCACTGAAGCTGGCGGTGCTCACCGAGGCAGACCTGTCAGGAGTGCGCGGCACCAGTCGCGACGGCACGCGGATGCCGAGCAAGCGGCGCGGAACCATCGACCCGCTCACGCTGAAGCCGGGCGACGCGGTCGTGCACGAGCAGCATGGTGTCGGCCGCTACATCGACATGGTCCAGCGCACCGTTGCCGGCGCCACGCGCGAATACCTCGTCATCGAGTACGCGCCGAGCAAGCGGGGGCAGCCCGGCGACCGGCTCTACGTCCCGACCGACGCCCTCGACCAAGTCACGCGGTACGTCGGTGGCGAAGCGCCGTCGCTCGACAAGCTCGGTGGCAGCGACTGGGCGAAGCGCAAGGGTCGCGCCCGCAAGGCGGTGCGCGAGATCGCCGCGGAGCTGATCCGGCTGTACGCCGCGCGGATGTCCGCCCCTGGCCACGCGTTCGGCCCCGACACCCCGTGGCAGCGCGAGCTCGAAGACGCCTTCGCCTACGTCGAGACGCCCGACCAGCTCGCGGCGATCGACGACGTCAAGGTCGACATGCAGGCACCACATCCGATGGACCGCGTCATCTGCGGTGACGTCGGCTACGGAAAGACGGAGATCGCCGTACGAGCGGCCTTCAAAGCGGTGATGGACGGCAAGCAGGCGGCCGTCCTCGTGCCGACGACGCTGCTCGCGCAACAGCATTTCGGCACGTTCTCCGAACGGTTCGCGTCGTTCCCCGTCACCGTGCGGGGTCTGTCGCGCTTTCAGACTGACGGTGAGCGACGCGAGATCCTCGCCGGTCTGGCCGACGGTTCGGTCGACGTCGTCATCGGCACCCACAGGCTGCTGCAGCCGGAGACCCGCTTCAAGGACCTTGGTCTCGTCGTCGTCGACGAGGAGCAGCGGTTCGGCGTCGAGCACAAGGAGTTCCTGAAGCAGCTGCGCACGTCGGTCGACGTACTCACGATGTCGGCGACGCCGATCCCGCGCACGCTCGAGATGTCGATCACCGGCATTCGTGAGATGAGCGTCATCCAGACCCCGCCGGAAGAGCGGCACCCGGTGCTCACCTTCGTCGGCGCGTACGACGAGCGACAGATCGGCGCGGCGATCCGGCGCGAGCTGTTGCGTGAGGGTCAGGTCTTCTACATCCACAACCGGGTCGAGTCGATCGAGCGCGCCGCTCATCGGCTGGCGGAGATCGTGCCGGAGGCGCGCATCGCGACGGCGCACGGCCAGATGAACGAGCACGAGCTCGAGCGGGTGATGCTCGGCTTCTGGGAGAAGGACTTCGACGTCCTCGTCTGCACGACGATCGTCGAGAACGGCCTGGACATCGCCAACGCCAACACGCTGATCATCGAGCGGGGCGACCTGCTGGGGCTCTCCCAGCTGCATCAGCTCCGAGGTCGGGTCGGCCGGGCGCGCGAGCGCGCATACGCCTACGTCCTGTACCCGCCGGACAAGCCGCTCACCGAGGAGGCGCATGACCGCCTCGCCACAATCGCCCAGCACTCGGAGCTGGGTGCCGGCATGCACGTCGCCATGAAGGACCTCGAGATCCGCGGCGCCGGCAACTTGCTGGGTGGCGAGCAGTCGGGACACATTGCCGCGGTCGGCTTCGACCTCTACGTCCGCCTTGTCGGCGAAGCGGTCGCGGAGTTCAAGGGCACCGGCGTCGAGGAGCAGCTCGAGGTCAAGGTCGAGCTGCCTGTCGACGCCCATCTTCCGCATGAGTACGTCCCGGGCGAGCGGCTGCGGCTCGAGGCCTACCGGCGTCTCGCCTCGGCGTACACCGACGCCGACATCGACGCCGTGCGCGAGGAGCTCCGCGACCGGTACGGCGAGCCACCGGAGCCCGTGGAGAACCTGCTGGCGGTGGCCTCGTTCCGGGCCTTCGCGCGCGGGTTCGGCGTCGCGGAGATTGCCGCCCAGGGCAAGTACGTGCGATTCACGCCGCTCGAGCTGCGCGAGTCCCAAGCGCTGCGCCTGTCCAGGCTGCACCCCGGCTCGGTGGTGAAGCCCGCGACCAAGACGGTGCTCGTGACGGCACCGATGACGGCGCGGGTCGGCGGGCAGCCGCTGCGAAACCGGGCGCTCCTGGACTGGTGTCGCAGCGTGCTGACGGAGGTTGTCGCCGACCTCGCGGTGCCCGCAGCTGCGGCGGCCGGCGACGGCAGCCCGGCCGGCGACGGCCGCTGAGGCTCCGATAGCCTCGCCTGTCATGAGAGGTCGGTCGCGGGGGGTTCGTCGCGCCCTCATGGGAGCCCTGGCGGTTGCCACCATCCCGGTCATCGCCGGCTGCAACACGAGCCCCGGCGCCGCTGCAGTGATCGGCGGCTCGCAGATCTCGGTGAGCACGCTTCAGCACCAGGTGGACACCGCGCTCGCCGACCCGCAGATCGCCTCTGCGCTCGCCCCTGGCTCGCAGTTCGCGCAAGCGCTCGGCGGTGACACCGACGGCTTTGTGCGCGCGACGCTCAGCCGCCTGATCAGCGACCGGCTCATCTCAGCCGTGGCGTCTGCGCATCACGTCTCGGTCTCGTCGAAGGACGTCAGCGACGAGACCGACCAGTTCGTCCAGCAGGCTGGCAGCCTGCAGTCGCTGCAGCAGCAGGCGGCGGAGAGCGTCGGCGTCACCGCGGCCCAGCTTCCGGGGCTGATCCGCCTCACCGTGCTCCAGCAGAAGCTGAGCGATGCGCTCATCGCCAACCTTCCGGCAACTCCGGCACAGCTCGCCGCGGAGTACCAGAAGGACATCGACCAGTTCGACCAGATCGACGTCGCGCAGATCGCCGTATCGAGCAAGTCCCTCGCGACGCACATCCTGTCGCTGGCGCGGAAGAACCCGGCCTCGTTTCCTGCTCTCGCGCACAAGTACTCCCAGGACCAGGCCAGCGCCGCCAAGGGCGGCGAGGTCGGGCTGGTCGGTCGCAGCCAGGTCGTGTCGTTGCTCGGCAGCGCGCGAACCAAGATCGGCACGATGCAGCTCCTGCACTCGCAAGGCGAGTACCTCGTGCTGCACTTGATCAGCCGCCACACGATCCCGTTGTCGCAGGCCACGTCGCAGCTCAAGTCGGCGCTGTTCGCCAGCGAGGCGACGACGCTGCTGCAGAAGGCCATCAACGCCGAGGCGACGCGGCTGGGCGTCCACGTCAGCCCGCGCTACGGCCGCTGGGACCCGACGACTCAGACCGTTCTCGCGGTGAGAAGCACGGTCTCGCTCCCCAGTTGAGCGGACCCGAGGGCGTCCTGGAGTCGGAGCCCCGACCACCCGGCGCTGCGCTTGTCGATGCCGTCGCGGTGATGGATCGGTTGCGCTCGCCCGGCGGCTGTCCGTGGGATGCCGAACAGACGCACGCCAGCCTCGCGCCGTACCTGCTGGAAGAGGCGTACGAGGCGTTCCAGGCCATCGAGGACGGCGATCTCGTCGCGTTGCGTGACGAGCTGGGCGATGTCCTCCTGCAGGTCCTCTTCCACGCGCGGCTTGCCGAGGAGCTCCCGGACGGTGAGAGCTGGTCCGTCGACGACGTGGCGTCGGGTCTGGTGGCGAAGCTCGAGCGGCGCCATCCTCATGTCTTCGGCGACGTCGACGTCGCCGGCGCGGACGAGGTCAACCGCAACTGGGAGCAGATCAAGGCGAGGGAGCGCGGCGGCAAGTCTCCGGTTGCCAGCGTGCCGATGACGGCTCCCGCGTTGACGCTCGCCGCCAAGCTGCAGCGCAAGGCGGCTGCAGAGCCGACTGGGGATACGACGGCGTTTCTGGAGGCAGCTCAGCGATTCGCCCGGGAGGACTCCGCCGATGCGGCAGGTGAGCTGTTGTGGGCTGCCGTGGCGGTGATGCGCGCGCGTGGCATCGACGCCGAAGCCGCATTGCGCGCGCGTGCCCGCGTCTTCCGCGATAAGGCTCTCAATCAGGGTTGACCTCTTAATACCGGGTGCGAGGAACACCCGGCGTTACGCTCGATAACGGCCCATCTTCAAAGGAGTGCCAACGTGCCCGCCATCGAAGGCGTTGCTGCCCGGGAGATCCTCGACTCGCGAGGAAACCCGACGGTTGAGGTCGAGGTGTTGCTCGACGACGGCGTGATCGGCCGCGCCGCGGTCCCGAGTGGTGCATCGACCGGTGCGTTCGAGGCCGCCGAGAAGCGCGACGGCGGGGAGCGGTACGGCGGCAAAGGGGTCCGCCAGGCGGTCACCGCGGTGCTGGAGGAGATCGGCCCCGAGATCGTCGGTCGCGAAGCAAGCGAGCAGCGGTTGATCGACCAGGCGCTGCTCGACCTTGACGGCACGCCCGACAAGAGCCGCCTCGGCGCGAACGCGGTGCTGGGCGCGTCACTAGCAGTTGCTCGCGCGGCCGCCGAGTCCGCCGACCTTCCGTTGTTCCGGTACGTCGGCGGATCGCACTCGCACCTGCTGCCGGTGCCGATGATGAACATCCTCAACGGCGGCGCACACGCCGACAACAACGTCGACATCCAGGAGTTCATGATCGCGCCGGTCGGCGCGGCGACCTATTCCGACGCCCTGCGTTCCGGCGCCGAGGTCTACCACGCGTTGAAGTCGGTCTTGCAAGGGCGTGGTCTATCCACCACGGTCGGCGACGAGGGCGGCTTCGCCCCGAATCTTCCGAGCAACCGCGAGGCGCTCGACCTGATTGTCGAGGCGATCGACAAGGCCGGATACAGCCCGGGCACCGATGTCGCGCTGGCGCTCGACGTGGCGGCGACCGAGTTCTTCAACGACGGCGCGTACCAGTTCGAGGGCGCCGCCTACTCCGCTGAGCAGATGTCGGCGTACTACGAGGAGCTGCTCGCGTCGTACCCGATCGTGTCGATCGAAGACCCGCTCGCCGAGGATGACTGGGCCGGTTGGGTGTCGCTGACCGCAGCGGTCGGCGACCGGGTGCAGCTGGTCGGCGACGATCTGTTCGTCACCAACCCGGAGCGACTCGGTCGTGGCGTCAAGGAGTCGGCCGCGAACGCGCTGCTGGTCAAGGTCAACCAGATCGGCACGTTGTCGGAGACCCTCGACGCCGTCGAGCTCGCCCACCGCAGCGGCTACGCCTGCATGATGAGCCACCGCTCTGGTGAGACCGAGGACAGCACGATCGCCGATCTCGCGGTTGCCACGAACTGTGGGCAGATCAAGGCTGGGGCTCCCGCCCGGACCGATCGCACCGCGAAGTACAACCAGCTGTTGCGGATCGAGTCGGTGCTTGATGACGCGGCGCGCTACGCCGGCGTGGGAGCGTTTCCGCGAGCAACCTTCCCCGGATCGCAGCGGGCCGGCGGATGACGCGCAAGGCTGCTGCCGGTCGTGGGCCCCGGGGCTCCCGCAAGGCGCCGGCACGAGATCGGCGCTCGAGCGCGCCGCAGCCGCGTCGGTCGCCTTCGCGGTCTGCAGCGCCGGTTCGCAGCACGGCCCTGACCGGTCGAGCGGCGATCCTCGCGCTCGCGGTTGCGTTCGTGATCGTCGCGATCGCATTGCCGTTTAAGATCTGGCTCAGCCAGCGCGGCGACCTCAGTTCGCTCAACAGCCAGATCCAGCGGGTGCAGTCGCGGGTGTCCGAGCTCAACGCGCAGGACCAGAAGTGGAATGACCCCGCGTACGTGGAGGCGCAGGCCCGCAAGCGGCTGCACTACGTGATGCCGGGTGAGTCCAACCGGATCGTGCTGGGGCCGAAGCCGTCTCACGTGCAGAAGGCGATCGCGACAGCGATCGCGCACCCTGCTGCGCCGCCGGCATCGGACGGCCCGTGGTACTCCCAGCTGTGGCAGTCGATGCAGACCGCGGGGGCCTCGCCGACGTCGAGTGTCCAGGGTCACGGGTCCCGTGACTGATCCCGACGCCCAGATGCACGCTCGCGGCGTTGTCGTCGTCGCGCGTAGCGCCGCTACGCTGCTCCTCCTCCGCCTTGCGAGCGCACACCTGGATCGCCGGGCTCATGCCACCAACCTCTGACCCTGGACACGTCGATCCTGACGACCTGGCTGCTGTCGAGCGTCAGCTGCACCGGCCGCCCCGCGCTACCCGCGCGGTTGCGCATCGGTGCGGATGTGGCCTGCCGGACGTCGTCGAGACCTCGCCGCGGCTTGACGACGGAACGCCGTTCCCCACGCTGTACTACCTGACCTGCCCGAAGGCGCGCGCCGCGATCGGCCGGCTTGAAGCCTCCGGGTTGATGCGCCAGATGACGGAGCGGCTCGGTGATGACGCAGAGCTTGCCGCGCGCTACGAAGCCGCGCACGCGGCGTACCTCGCTCGACGCGACGAGATCGAGCCGCTCGGAACGACGGTGACCGCCGGCGGGATGCCGCAGCGCGTGAAGTGTCTTCACGTCCTCGTGGCGCATGCGCTTGCCGCGGGTGAGGGCGTCAATCCGTTCGGCGACGAGGCACTCGAGCTGCTCGATGACTGGGGCGCGGACGGGCCGTGTGTCGACATCAGGTCTGGCGGGGGCGAGTCAACGTGACACGGGTCGCCGCCCTCGACTGCGGAACCAACTCGTTGCGGTTGCTCGTTGCCGAGGTCGACGGCTCGACGTTGACCGACGTCGTCCGGCGCATGGAGATCGTGCGGTTGGGTGCGGGTGTCGACCGCACCGGACAGCTTGCGCCTGAGGCGCTCGCCCGCACGTTCGCAGTGCTCGACGAGTACGCCGGACAGGTCCGCGATCTCGGCGTCGACGCCGTCCGCATGGTCGCGACGAGCGCTACGCGTGATGCGAGCAATCGCGACGAGTTCGTCGCAGGGGTGAAGCAACGGTTGGGAGTCGAGCCGGAAGTCGTCAGCGGTGCCGAAGAGGCGGCGCTTTCCTTCGCCGGCGCGACTCGTGAGCTCGGCGAAGACTCCGGCCTGCCGACGCCGTACCTGGTGGTCGACATCGGCGGTGGCTCGACTGAGTTCGTTCTCGGCGATGCTGAGGGCGCGCGTGCGGCGCTGTCTGTCGACGTCGGGTGTGTCCGGATGACCGAGCGGCATCTCGTGGACGACCCACCTACAGGCGCGCAGGTCGATGCGGCGCGGCGCGACATCGTGACGGCGATCGACCGGGTGCGGTCCGTCGTACCGGTCGCGGAGGCGGCAACGCTGATCGGTCTCGCCGGTTCGGTCACCACCGTCGTCGCCCTTGCGATGGGACTGCCGGCGTACGACGCGGACCGAATCCACCACGCGCGCATCTCGGCTGCTGAGGTCCGTCGCGTCACAGGCGAGTTGCTGGCGGCAACGCGATCCGAGCGCGCCGCGTTGTCGGTGATGCACCCCGGGCGGGTCGATGTGATCGGCGGCGGCGCACTTGTGCTCGACACGATCATGACCGAGGGCCGTTTCTCAGAGGTCGTCGCGAGTGAGCACGACATCCTTGATGGAATCGCCTTCAGCGCGGTGACCGGCTAGTGGTCGTGACGCCCGGCAGTGGGTGGCCGGGTGATCTCGCGACGGGTCGTACCCCGATCGCCCTCGACTCCCCGGATGTCGTCGAGCTGGCGTCGTCGGCAAGGTCGATGGACGAGCTGAGTGCCCGCGTTACGGTCTGTCGTGCATGCCCGCGTCTCGTCGAGTGGCGTGAAGAGGTGGCGCGGACCGGGAGGGCGTCGTACGCAGGGCAGTCCTACTGGGGTCGGCCAGTGTCCGGTCTCGGACCGCCGGATGCGCGGCTGGCCATCGTCGGCCTTGCGCCGGCAGCGCACGGCGGCAATCGGACCGGACGGGTGTTCACCGGCGATCGCAGCGGTGACTGGTTGTTCGCCTCGCTGCATCGCAATGGGTTTGCGCGCCTGCCCATCTCGGTGAGTGCCGACGACGGTCAGGAGCTCGTTGACGCACGGATGCTGGCCGCCGTGCGGTGCGCACCGCCGGCGAATGTGCCGACGCCGGCCGAGCGCGACGCATGCCGACCGTGGATGGAACGCGAGCTCGAGTTGCTGACGCCGACACTGCGGGTTGTTGTCGCGCTCGGCGGCTTCGCCTGGTCAGTCGTGTGGCCGGTGCTCGTTCGCCTCGGTTACACGCAGCCGCGACCGCGGCCGAAGTTCGGGCATCTCGTAGAGGTCGTGACGCCGGAGGGGCTGCTCGTCCTCGCGTCGTTTCATCCCAGCCAGCAGAACACCTTCACCGGCCGGCTGACCGAGCCAATGCTGGATGCCGTCTTCACCCGAGCCGCCACCCACCTCGCGGCGAGCTAATACCGGGGTTATCCACAGTTCAAAAATTCGGTCTGGTGGACCACAACCCGCCGACAGAACACTTCCTATCGCGTACCAAGGCGACAGGTGGAGGTGATCAGGATGGGGCTTCTCGCGCTTGTGGGGGCGATTTTGCTCACGATCGGCTGGGGCTGATCCCACCGGCTCCAAGGGCAGCAAGGGATCGGGTCAGATCGCATCCCTTGCTGCCCTATGCCGCGCCGCGGCGTCGTACGGGATCCTTCTTACTGCTCGCGAGCGGACTTCGCGTGCGCATGATCGGGTAGGAACGGATCCATGCCCGGACCACGAATCGTGATCATCGGCGGCGGATACGTCGGGATGTACACGGCGCTACGCCTGCAGCGACTTCTACGGCGCGACGAGGCTACGGTGACCGTCATCGGCGCTCAGGCCTACATGACCTATCAGCCGTTCTTGCCTGAGGCGGCGGCGGGAAATCTTGAGCCGCGACACATGGTTGTGCCGCTGCGTCGGGTGCTCGACAAGTGCGAGGTCTTGACCGGCGCGGTCACCGAGATTCGGCATGCCGACCGGAAGGTCACATTTCGGCCCGATGAAGGCGCCGCCCGCACGCTGACTTACGACATCCTCGTCATGGCCTGTGGCTCGATAGCGAAGACACTTCCGATCCCGGGGCTTGCAGAGCAGGGCATCGGGTTCCGAACGGTTGCGGAGGCCGTCTACCTCCGAAACCAGGTTCTGTCTCGGCTCGACCTGGCTGCGTCATCGGAGGACTCCGAGGTGCGACGCCGGGCCTTGAGCTTTGTGTTCGTGGGTGGCGGTTACGCCGGCATCGAGGCAATCGCTGAGCTGCAGGACATGGCGAAAGATGCGTTGCGCTCCTACAAGAACCTGGCGCCGACCGACATGCACTGGACGATGGTCGAAGCCTCAGACCGGATTCTGCCCGAGGTCAGTTTGGACATGGCGGAGTACACGGTTCGACAGTTGGAGCGAAGCGGGATCAAGGTGCGGTTGAAGACTCGCGTCAAGTCCCTGGTTGGCGGGGTCGTCGAGCTCGACGACGGTTCGACCTTCTCTGCCGACACCGTCGTATGGACTGCCGGAGTCCGACCGAACCCACTGTTGGAGCAGAGCGACCTTCCCCTCGACGACGCCAAACGCCTGCGCTGCGATGCGCAGCTGCGTGTGGTGGAGGTGGAGTCTGCGTGGTCTGCCGGAGACTGCGCTGCAGTGCCGGACGTCACCAAGGGGGACGGCGCCCTGTGCGGGCCCACCGCGCAGCACGCGGTCCGTCAGGCCAAGCAATTGGCGGACAACATTGTCGCCACATTGCGAGGTGGTGAGGCGAAGGAATATCGCCACGCCTACGCCGGATCAGTTGCCAGCCTCGGTCTGCACCGCGGCGTCGCGGAGGTCTACGGCGTGAAGCTACGAGGCTTGCCGGCCTGGTGGATGCACCGGACGTATCACGTTGCGAGACTGCCGACGTTCAACCGGAAGATGCGGGTGCTGGCGGACTGGACGCTCGCATTGTTCTTCCGCCGCGAGATCGTCTCCTTGGGCAGCTTTGCGGATCCTCGCCGCGACTTCGAACGGGCCGCCACCGGCGAGTAACGTCAGGTCGCCCCCGTAGCCCAACTGGTCAGAGGCGCCGGACTTAAAATCTGGTCGTTGTCGGTTCGAGCCCGACCGGGGGCACGGGTCACATGAGACGAGACGAGGCGTAGATGACCAAGGCTGAGACTGGCTACGAGCTGCTGAAGGCGGCGATCGGCCAGACCGAGGGCACAAGCGACTGGCTCGAGATCACGCAGGAGCGGATCAACGAGTTCGCGGACGTGACGGAGGATCACCAGTTCATCCATGTCGACCCGGAAAAGGCTGCCGCCCTGTCGCCGTGGGGCGTGCCCATCGCGCACGGCTTCCTTACCTTGTCGCTCCTCGTGAAGCTCAGCTCGACGATCAAGCAGCCGATGGAGCCGTTCGACGGCATGGTGATGGGCGTCAACTACGGCTTCGAGAAGATCCGCTTCATCCAGGCTGTGAAGGTGAACTCCCGGATTCGCTGCACGAGCGTCCTGTCAGGTGTCGAGTTGAAGGACGCGAACACGTTGCACACGATTCGCACGATGACGGTCGAGATCGAGGGCGAGTCGAAGCCTGCGCTAGTCGCCGAGTGGATCACCCGCATCGTCTACGGGTAGAGATTCGTCAGCCGATGTACTTCGGTCCGGCCCTCGTTACTGAGATCTTGATCAGGACGCGCTGTTCGCGTTCCATCGCTGCCCGGTAGTCGTCCCAGTCCGGGTGCTCGCCCGAGATCGAGCGGTAGTACTCGACGAGGCCGTCCATCGCCTCGGGCAAAGCCACCAAGGTGACGGGTCCTTCGACCTGCACGAAGTCGCCGTAGAAGGCATCGTTCATGACGGTCACCCAGCAGCGTGCATGTCGCCGCAGGTTCTTGACCTTCGCTGCAGTCTCGCGACTCGAGACAACGACATCGCCGTTGGCGTCGACGGTGACCGCGACGGGGGTGAGCTGCGGGCCTCCGTCCTGGCGCAAGGTGGCGAGCACCGCGCGGTGGTTGCTGCGGATGAAATCGATCGCGGCCGCGACCTCCATCGGGAAGCTATGCGCGACTGGCCGCGCGACGCAGGTCGTGCTCGTGCACGATCGCGCGGGCATAGCCGTGGGGGAGGTCGTGCTCGTCCCTCAGCCAGGTCACTCGTTCGTCGAATCTGAGTAAGCCGGGTCCAGCGTCCAAACAGCCGAACCATGAAGATAGGTCGCGCCCCGTGGTCTCGGGGATCCTCGCCAGAAGCGACTGGTGGGTGTCCTCGGAGTGGGGCATCGACATGTGCGCCTCCAGCGTCACGGCCAACCGATTCCGCCTAGCCTGCCTCACCGGCCGCCAGTGGACAAGAGCCTGCCGGGACTAGCGTTGAGGCGTGGCGGGAGGGCAGTCGTTCGACGCCCGCCTCAAGGCAGTATCCGACGGCCTAGAACGGTTGACTCGGCGGCTTCGCTCCTTCTCGACCCGGTCCTGGCAGACGCGGCGCGGAGCCGCACAGGTGCTCCTCGAGGGTCTGGTGGCACTAGACGCCGAACTCGAGCGGCGCGCGCTCCAAGTGCCCGCCGTGGCCGATCACGTCTTCGCCGACGCAATCACGGTCGTGGGTGAGGAGGTGCTGGCGGGTCTTCGAATCGCTCGCGAAGAGGCGCTACTCGCGAGGGCGGAGCGTCTAGTTGAGCAAGGACTTGCCGCCACACGATGATCCGAGTGCGCTACAACCATCCGCGTCTCACGGCTGCGGCCACGATCTCGGTTCGTGTCGAGACGCCCAGCTCGTCACGGAGGTCTGCGATGTCGCGTCGCACGGTGCGGGTCGCGATTCCGAGCGTTCTTGCGATCCGGTCGTCC
Source organism: Mycobacteriales bacterium (assembly GCA_035547035.1). Classification (GTDB taxonomy): domain Bacteria; phylum Actinomycetota; class Actinomycetes; order JAFAQI01; family JAFAQI01; genus DASZTV01. Next base: position 115,653 of record DASZVL010000071.1, read on the forward strand.
TTGACCCCGGTCGCCACAAGCGCAAGCACACGCGCGACCCGACCACTTGGGGCGCCCGGGCTGTTCGAGTCATCGAAGACGGGCACGGCAACCAGCCACATCTGATCGAAAAGACAGATCAGAAGGTCCACCAGAGCCTGCTCGCGAATGAAGATCGCGCCCTGCGCCTGGTCGTCGGCAGCTCGCGGCACGACGGCGAGTTCGCGATCCATGATCATAAGTTGGGTCGGCACACTGTCGACGACCCGGATCTCCTCACCCAGGTCATGAAGGACTTGCAGCGCAGCGAAAACCTCGGGGTCGACGAGATCCGACGTGCCGATTAGCGAGCGTTGACGCACTCCTCGCGACAGAGACTCTGCATCAGCGCTGGCTGCGCCACGGACGGTCTCGGTTCGGACACCTCGCATGAAATGGCGATGCTGGATCCGGGTCCTTTCACCGGCTAGGAAGATTCTTTCTTGGATTTCATCGAATGCGTGTACGACATCAACATCAACCGACTGTTGGGTGGCGGCCCTAGCTCGGACGTAGATTTCAGCGAGGTCGGGCACCGTTGCCCGAATGGCGCCCAGACGCTCACGCCGGCTTGCGAGCTCGCGTTCATCGCGGGCAATCAGGGTCTCGATTGCAATCGTCGGCTCGTGAATGCCGAATCCGGACGGCGAAGACTCAGATCGAGCGAGCCCCGCCTCGGCGAGCTCTTTAAGCGCCTTGGTGATTTCGGGCGCTTCGGCAGACGTCGCGTCACCGATCTCAGCGAGACTCGCATTTGGATCTGCGAGCAGGGCGCGCCACACCTGTTCGGCTTGGTCAGTTAAGCCGAACTCGGTGAGCAGCCCCCGATTGCTGTTCTCTTCCCGCCGATCCGCGGGCACTCCGCACCCCCAAGCGGCGGCTGCTAGTTGAGCCGCTCCAGCACCATCGCCATGCCCTGGCCCCCACCAACGCACATCGTCTCGAGACCGAACGTCAAGTCATGAGTCTGCAGTCCGTTAAGCAGCGTGGTCGTGATGCGCGCCCCGGTCATTCCGAACGGGTGGCCCACCGCGATTGCGCCGCCGTTGACGTTGAGCTTGTCACCGAACGGGTCGATCCCCAGCTCACGTGCCGACGGGATGACCTGCGCCGCGAACGCCTCGTTGATCTCGACCAGGTCGATGTCGTCGATCGACTTGCCGGCGAGCGCCAGCGCGCGCCGGCTCGCCTCGATCGGACCAAGGCCCATGATCTCGGGGCTGAGACCCGACACGCCTGTCGACACGATGCGGGCGAGGGGCGTGAGACCGAGCTCCTTCGCCTTCGTGTCGCTCATGATGACCACAGCGGCGGCGCCGTCGTTCAGCGGGCAGCAGTTGGCAGCCGTAACGGTTCCGTCAGGACGGAAAACCGGGTTCAGGGCGGAGACGCCCTCGATTGTCACGCCCGCACGAGGCCCGTCGTCCTTCGCGACCTCGGTGCCATCCGGCTTGGTGACCGCGGTGATCTCGCGGTCGAAGAACCCGTTGGCGATCGCCTTCTCGGCGAGGTTCTGCGAACGGACACCGAACTCGTCCTGTTCTTGACGCGAGACACCCTTGAGCTGCGCGACGTTCTCCGCCGTCTGGCCCATCGCGATGTACACGTCGGGCAGGTTGCCCGCCTCGCGCGGATCGCTCCACGTGAAGTTGCCCTCGCCCATCTTCGCCGAACGCGCCTGCGCGTCGTTGAACGACGGGTCCTGGGTGTCGGGCAGCGAGTCGCTGTTGCCCTTGCCGTAACGGCTGACCATCTCCACGCCCGCGCTGACGAAGACGTCGCCCTCGCCCGCCTTGATGGCGTGGAACGCCATCCGAGTCGACTGCAGACTCGATGAGCAGTAGCGGGTGATCGTCGTACCGGGCACATCGTCCAGCCCCAGCTTCACCGCGATCACGCGGCCGATGTTGTAGCCCTGCTCACCGCCCGGCAGACCACAGCCGACGATCAGGTCGTTGATCGTGTGCGGGTCCAGTGACGGGACCTTGTCCAGCGCTGCCTGCACGATCGTCGTGGCGAGGTCATCGGGGCGGAAGTCGACCAGCGAACCCTTGAAGGCGCGACCGATGGGGGAGCGAGCGGTAGCAACGATGACGGCCTCTGGCATGACATCTCCTTCGCGGGTCTACGTCTCCGCTTGTGACAGATGCCCAAGAGTACGTTCCATAAGACAGCGTCGGCGAAGCCGGCACCTGATAACGGGCGGGGGTGGGCGGCGACGTGGAGGTCTTCGACTCGGTAGTCGACCTGATCGGCCGGACCCCGTTGGTGCGGCTGAACAGCGTCGCGAAGGACGTCCCGGCCACGGTGCTCGCGAAGGTGGAGTACCTCAACCCGGGCGGTTCCGTGAAGGACCGGATCGCGACGCGCATGATCGATGCGGCGGAAGCGAGTGGTGCGCTTCCGCCTGGCGGGACCATCGTGGAGCCGACGAGTGGCAACACGGGGATCGGCCTCGCGCTGGTCGCGCAGCAGCGTGGCTACCGCTGCGTCTTCGTTTGCCCCGACAAGGTCTCCGCCGACAAGATCAACGTGCTCCGGGCGTACGGCGCCGAAGTCGTCGTGTGCCCGACCGCCGTGCCGCCCGAGCACCCCGACTCCTACTACAGCGTCTCCGATCGGCTCGCCCGTGACCTTCCAGGAGGCTGGAAACCCGATCAGTACTCGAACCCGGCCAACCCGCAGTCCCACTACGAGACCACCGGGCCCGAGCTGTGGCAGCAGACCGACGGCCGCATCACCCATTTCGTCGCCGGCGTCGGCACCGGCGGAACCATCAGCGGTACCGGCCGCTATCTGAAGGAAGTGTCCGGCGGGAGCGTGCAGATCGTTGGCGCCGACCCCGAGGGTTCGGTGTACTCCGGCGGCACCGGACGCCCCTATCTCGTCGAGGGCGTGGGCGAGGACTTCTGGCCGGCCAACTATGACCGCGACATCTGTGACCAGGTCGTTGCGGTGTCCGACGCCGACTCGTTCGTCATGACACGCCGCCTCGCCCGCGAGGACGGCTTGCTGGTCGGCGGATCATGTGGCATGGCAGTAGCGGCAGCGCTTCAGGTCGCGGCGACGGCGAGCCCCGAATCCGTAGTCGTGGTGCTGCTTCCCGACGGTGGGCGCGGCTACCTGTCGAAGATCTTCAATGACGACTGGATGGCTGACTACGGGTTCCTCGCCGTGGACGGCAAGGCGGAGACCGTTGGCGACGTCATCACCCGCAAGAGCGGACGGCTGCCCGAGTTCGTGCACGTTCACCCGAGCGAGACCGTCCGTGAGGCGATCGACATCCTGCGTGAGTACGGCGTCTCCCAGATGCCCGTCGTACGCGCCGAGCCGCCGGTGATGGTCGCCGAGGTGATGGGCTCAGTGGTCGAACGCGACCTGCTCGATGCGCTGTTCAACGGCCGAGCCCGGCTTGCTGACCCGCTCGAGCGGCACATGTCGGCATCACTTCCACTGGTCGGGTCAGGCGAGCCGGTCGCGGCCGCAGTTGCTGCGCTGCAGGACGCCGACGCTGCCGTCGTCCTCGACGACGGCCGGCCGATCGGCATCGTCACCAGGCAAGACCTCCTGGGCTTCCTGGCGTCTCTTCAATGACCCACTCTGACGGCTTCGAGACGCTCGCGATCCACGCCGGCCAGGAGCCCGACTCGTCAACCGGCGCCGTCATCCCGCCCGTCTTTCTCACCTCCACCTACGCGCAGGATGGCGTCGGCGGAACGCGCGGCGGCTACGAGTACAGCCGCAGCGGCAACCCGACGCGCAGCGCGCTGGAGACCTGTCTCGCCGCGCTCGAAGGTGGCGCGCGCGGCTTCGCCTTCGCCAGCGGGCTGGCATCCGAAGACACGTTGCTGCGGACGGTGTGCGTCCCTGGCGACCACGTCGTCATCCCCGGCGATGCGTACGGCGGGACCTACCGGCTCTTCGCCCGGGTGCTCGAGCCTTGGGGCCTGTCGTACACGCCGGTGGACCAGAAGGACCTCGATGCGGTGGGGGCGGCGATCACCGACCGGACCCGTGTGATCTGGTGTGAGACACCGACCAACCCGCTGCTCGGTATCACTGATGTCGCCGCTCTCGCTGAGCTCGCGCACGCCGCCGGTGCGTTGCTTGTCGTCGACAACACGTTTGCCTCGCCGTACCTGCAACAACCGCTCGCCATGGGTGCCGACGTCGTCATGCACTCGACGACGAAGTACCTCGGCGGACACAGCGACGTCGTCGGGGGTGCGCTCGTCGTCGCGGACGTCGAGCTCGGCGAGCGCGTTGCCTACCACCAGAACGCGATCGGCGCCGTCGCGGGGCCGATGGATGCCTGGCTCGTGCTGCGCGGCATCAAGACGCTCGCGGTTCGCATGGACCGGCACTGCGACAACGCGGAGCACATCGTCGCGATGCTCCGTGACCACGCCGCGGTGAGCGAGGTGTTCTACCCCGACACCGACGAGGTCGCGAAGCGGCAGATGCGGCGCTTCGGCGGGATGGTCTCGTTCCGCGTCGCGGGCGGCGAGGCCGCAGCGGTCGATGTGTGCGGGCGTACCCGGCTGTTCACGCTGGCCGAGTCGCTCGGCGGTGTCGAGTCGCTGATCGAGCATCCCGGCCGCATGACGCACGCCAGCGTCGCCGGCTCAGCCTTGGAGGTCCCCGGTGACCTGGTTCGGCTGTCCGTCGGGATCGAGTCCGTGACCGATCTGATCGCCGATCTGCAGCGCGCCCTGGGCTGACTGGCCGCGCGTCTCGGGCGCCACCATGGCCAGCATTGCGGCAACGCCGAGGATGCCGGCCGTGCTGAAGAACGCCGCGCCGTACGACGCGTCAGCGATCGCGCCGGCAACAACCGGGCCGCCGACGCTGCCGATGTCCGACGACATCGTGTACGCCGCGAACACCGGCCCGGCGCGGCCCTCCACCAAGTCGCCGACGATCGCTCCGGGAGCGACATCGAGCAGCCCGGAGCCGAGCCCGAGCACCGCCAGTCCCACCAAGTAGCCGCTGAGGTTCTGGAACGCGCCGAGCACGGTAATGCCCGCGGCGCTGCAGATGCACCCGCCGACGAGGAGCGGTTTGCGACCGACCCGGTCTGCGTATCTACCCGCAGGCAGCAGCGTTGCGCCGTTGATGGCCGAGACCACGAGGAATCCGATACCGGTCCAGATGGGCTTGCGATGCAACACGTCGCCGACGAACAGGGGCACCAGAGCTGACCGGACTCCGATCGCGCCCCACGAGTCCGCGAAGTTCGCGGCGAGCGCCGCGCGGTATGCAGGATTGCGGAGCGCACCCGACAGCGTGGTCCGGCCGGATGCCGCAACCTGCGCCCGGTCCGCGAGCGGCGTGGCGCGAAGCTGGATCAGGCCGATCCCGCCGGCTGCCGCGAGCGTGGCCGCGTAGATGAAGAACGGCAAACGGATGGAGTAGCCGTCGATGACACCACCGACCACCGGTCCGGTGATGCCGCCGAGCAGGAAGCCCCCGGTCCAGAACCCCATCGCCCGCCCCCGTTGTGTAGGAGGCGTCATGCGGACGAGCAGACCGAGCGAGGAGATCGAGAACATCGCCGAGCCGATGCCGCCGGCCCCGCGCAGGATGATCAGCTCGGTGTAGGACTGGGCGGCGCCCGCGAGGACGCTGCTCACCGCCACGATGCCGATGCCGGTGGCCATCACGATCCGCTCACCCAGCCGATCGACGAGCCTCCCGGCCGGAAACGCGAACGCGATCCGAAGGATCGCGAACACGCTGATCACCGCGCCGGCTGCGGCCTTGCCGACGCCGAAGTTGCGGGCGAACACCGGCAACGCCGGCGCCACCAAACCGAACCCGAGCGCGACGAAGAATGCGACGGCGACGAGCACACGAACCTCGCGCGGCAGCGTCGACCGCTCGTCCGTCGTACTCATGACTCGATCCGAGCTAGGCGATGCGGCGACCGCGGCGGCCTTGGCGGGCGCGCAGGTAGTCGCTGATCACGTAGTCGCCCAGCCGGTTCGCATCCGGCGTGAACACCCGGCCTCCGTTGCGCGCCGCCATCGCATTCACGAATCGGATCAGCCCCGGCTCGTTGTCGAGCATGAAGACGTTGATCGTTGCCCCCCGCCGGGTGATGCGTTCCACCTCGGCCATGGTTGCCGCGGTCGTTTCGGGGTGCGTCGGCCAGTCGAACCAAGCGCTGCCGTCCGGCATGAGATGCGCGGTGGGCTCACCGTCGGTGACCACCATCACCACGGGCTCGGCATCGGGATGACGGGCGAGATGCCGCGATGCAAGCACGAGAGCATGCTGCAGGTTCGTGCCCTGCACCATGTCCCACGACAGCGACGGCAGATCCGACGGTCGCAGCACCCGCGCGTACCTCGAGAATCCGATGACCTCGATCGCGTCCTGCGGGTACTGCGTCGAGATCAGGGTGTGCAGCGCGAGCGCCGTCGACTTCGCCTCGGGCCAGGTCCCGCGCAGTGCCATCGAGTACGACAGGTCGATGAGGAGTGCGACAACAGCGCCCGACCGTCGTTCGGTCTCGACCACTTCGAAGTCGTCGACCGAGATCCGCACCGGCGTTCCGCTTCCGTTGCGCAGCACCGCGTTGCGAACGGTCCGTACGACGTCGAACGGCTGCTCGTCGCCGAACTCCCACTGGCGGGTGGCTCCGGTCGGATCGCCGGCTGCACCGGCATCGCGGGTGTCGTGGTCGCCGCGGCCGCGTGCGTGCAACCGGGCGAAGATCCGTCCCAGTGCCGTCTGGCCGAGCCGGCGCATGCCTTTCGGCGTGAGTGACAGCTCCCCGTCGCTGCGTTGCAGGTAGCCCTGCTCGCGAAGCTCCCGCTCGACACGTCGCAATGCGTCGAGGTCGTCCACCGCATTTCGTCCGAGCGCCCGCGCAAGCAGCTCCGGATCGACGTCCTCGAGTGATGCGCCCGGGTAGTCCTGACCGAGCATCTGCGCGAGCTCGTCGAGATCCGCGGACTCCTCGAGCGCGGTCGTCGCGTCGCCGAGCCCTAACGGGGTGTCGCCGCCCATCTGCTGACGACCGCCCCAGTTGAGCTCCGGCCGGCGGGCCCGCAGCTGGTCGGACAGCCGTCCCATCTGCTCGGAGAGCCCGGCGTCCTGCATCGCTTGCTGCATCAGACCGTAGAGCTCGGCCTGCTGCTCGGGCGACAGCGAGTTCATCAAGCGCTGCGCGGCGGCCGCTCGGCGGGCGAGGGAGTCGACGAGCTCCTCGAGGTTCTGTGGGTTGTCGGGGAAGAAGTCGCCGAAGCTCTGCATGAACTGCTCGAACTGCTCGCTGACGTCTTCGCCGCGGGCATCTGCTTCGAGCATGTCGTTGAGCGCGGACATCATGTCCTTGACGCGCTGCTGCGTCTGCGGATCGCCGCCCTCGAGCGCCTGCTTCATGCCGCGGAACTGGCTGTCGAGAACCTCACGCTTGAGCAGGTCGTTGATCTCGTCGTACGCCGCCCGCGCCTCAGGGCTGCGCCAGTTGTAGTCGCTCAGCTCGCGGACCGCGCGCGCGGTCTGTTGTGGCAGCGCATCGAGCTCTGCTTCCGCGAGGCGGGCCTCGTCGCTCGGATCGGGGAACAGCGCCCTGCGTTCGGCCTCGAGCGCCTGGTCCAGCAGCTCTCGTACCCGCTCGAGCGTGCCGTCGAGGCGACCGGCGCGGCGGGCCTGCCGTTGCCGGTCGCGGATCTCCCGCATCAGGTCGTCGAGGCCGCGACGTCCGGACAGCCCGCGTCGACTCAGCGAGCGGAACGCCTCCGCCGGTGACAGCCCGTCGAGGATCGAGTCGCCGAGCTGGTCGAGAGCATCGGAGACGTCGTACGGCGGCGCGAGTGGGTCGTCCCCACCGCGCCACTCGCCGTATCGGGCTGTGCTCATCGCCCGCCGTACACCGTCCGGTCCGGCAGCGTCTCCTTCGACAACCGTCGCAACAGGTACAGGCCTTCGAGTGCGAACTCCAGACCGGCCGCGGCAAGTCCCGGGATCTCGGCGCCTTCGTCGATGCCGAGCGCGCTCAGCAGCCGGCCGAGGCCCGGGACGGTCCCCAGCCGGGCGAGCAGCTCGGTCGCCGGGACCAGCTCGCCGGTCTCGACGGTCGCCCCCTCCGTGAACAGATCGACCAACGGCGCCAGGTCGACGCCGCCCAGCCGCGAGCGGAAGGTGTCAGCGACGGCCCGCCGCAACAGGTGGTCGAGGATGTCGGCCTCGCGGCCCTCTTCGGAGGCTTCGAACTCCACCTTCCCCTGCACCGCAGGAACGATCGCCGGCAGGTCCGCGACCCGAGCCACCGCGACCTCCTCACCGGTCAACGCCGCGCGACGCACGGCCGACGCCGCGACCGTCTCGGCGGCTGACACCGCGAAGCGGGCGGAGACCCCGGAACGCTGGTCGACCGCCGGGGACTCCCGCACGTGACGGGTGAACCGGGCGATCACCTCGACGAGATGGTCCGGAAGCGCCGCTGACACCGCGTTCTCGCCCCAGACCACGAGTGCTTCCTGTCGTACGACGCGCAGCTCGTCCTCGAGGTCGATCGGGTAGTGGGTGCGGACCTCCGCTCCGAACCGATCCTTCAGCGGGGTGATGATCCGGCCGCGGTTCGTGTAGTCCTCGGGGTTCGCGGATGCCAACAGGATCACGTCGAGCGGCAGTCGCAGGGTGTAACCGCGAACCTGGATGTCACGCTCCTCGAGCACGTTCAGCAGCGCGACCTGGATGCGCTCGGCGAGGTCGGGAAGCTCGTTGATGGCGACGATCCCGCGGTTGGTGCGCGGGACGAGGCCGAAGTGCACGGTCTCGGGGTCACCCAGCACCCGGCCTTCGGCCACCTTGATCGGGTCGACGTCGCCGATCAGGTCGCCGACCGACACGTCGGGCGTCGCGAGCTTCTCGGCATACCGCTCGTCGCGGTGCTTCCAGCTGACCGGCAGCGACTCACCCACCTCTGCTGCGAGCCGACGGCAGCGGCCGCATACCGGACGGTACGGGTGGTCGTTGATCTCGCAGCCCTCGACGATCGGCGTCCACTCGTCGAGAAGCTGAACAAGGGTGCGGATCAATCTCGTTTTGCCCTGTCCTCGCTCCCCGAGCAGTACGACGTCGTGGCCGGCGAGAACGGCACGTTCGACCTGTGGCAGGACCGTCGCGTCGAAGCCGATGATCCCCGGAAAGCGATCTGCACCTTCGCGCATTCGTGCCAGCAGGTTGTCGCGCAGCTCCGCCTTCACGGACTTCTCGACGTGACCCGATGCCCGGAGCGCCGCCAAGGTGCGCGGCGCGTCCGCTGGGAGGGAGGTGGTGTCCATCGCCTCACGTTACGACGGGCCACCAAGCGCCGCCGATGGGTGCAGACTGCTGGCATGGCACGGTTCGGCGACGCGCTGGTCGAGGACGAGGACCTCGAGCTCGCGGCCGACCGGGCGCTCGCTGCCGCGCTTCGACCGCTCGACGGCCGATCGCCCGATCTCACCGCGGTCTTCGTGTGCGGCGAGTCGGAGGACGCGACAGCTGATGCGTTGCGCCGAGCCGCGTTCGGGAGCGGTTCGGCTACTGCTCTCGGATGCACCGCCTCCGGAGTGATCGGGGCGGGGCGGGGGATCGAGGGCGTCAGCGCGGTCGCGGTCTGGTGCGCCGTGCTGCCCGACGTACGGCTACGCAGCTTCGCCCTCGAGGTGATGCCGACCGACGACGGCCTTGCGGTGATCGGGATGCCCGAGTCGACCTCCGACGACGTTGCTGCCGTCGTCCTCGCCGATCCGTGGTCGTTCCCGGTCGACGGGTTCGTCGAAGGCAGCAACGACTCGCACAGCGGCTTGCCGGTCGTGGGTGGCATTGCGTCGGGTGCCCACGGGCGTGGATCGACTCGACTCCTTGTGAACGGCAACGTGATCGATCGTGGAGCGGTCGGTGTGATGCTGGGCGGCGCGGTCCACGCGTACCCGCTCGTAAGCCAAGGCTGTCGTCCGATCGGACCCGCGATGACGGTCACCGCCGCCGAGGAGAACGTGATCCTCGAGCTCGCCGGAACGCCTGCGGTGCCGAAGCTCCGTGAGATCCTCACCGGCCTGTCACCGATCGAGCAGGCCATGGCGACGAGCGGGCTTCAGCTCGGCATCGCACGCGACGAGTACGTCGAGGAGCACGGTCAGGGTGACTTCCTGATCCGTGGCGTCGCCGGCGCCGATGCCGCGCGCGACGGGCTGGTCGTGGGCGACATCGTGCCGGTCGGGCGGACGGTGCGGTTCCAGGTACGCGATGCCGAGGCTGCCGACGCCGACCTTCGGGAGGTGCTGAGCGACTTCCGGGACAATCCGTTGCTCGGTCGGCCCGAGGGCGCCCTGCTGTTCTCGTGCAACGGGCGAGGCGCCTCGCTGTTCGGCTCCGCCGACCACGACCCGATGGTGCTTCGTCAGGGTCTGTCGGACTCAGGGGTCGCCGGCTTCTTCGCCGCCGGCGAGATCGGACCGGTTGGCGGCCGCAACTTCGTCCATGGGTTCACCGCGTCGATGCTCGCGTTCACCGGGTGAGCAGCCCGGATCTTGTCCTCGCGATCGACGTCGGGGGCACGAAGCTCGCGGTCGGGCTGGTCGATCAGTCGGGGTCGATCGTCCGCTCGGCGCGTGTGGTCACACCGACGGCTGACGGCGAGGGGATCTGGTCGGTACTGTCCTCCCTTGTCGATGGGGTTGTCTCAGGCGTCGCGCCGGTCAGCGTCGGCATCGGCTGCGGCGGGCCGTTGCGCCTTGCGACCGGTGAGGTGTCGCCCCTCAACATTCCCTGCTGGCGAGACTTCCCGCTTCTCGCGTGCGTCGAGGCGAGGTTTGCCGGTGTTCCGGTCCGGCTGCACAACGACGCGGTGGCGATGGCGGTGGGCGAGCACTGGCGCGGCGCCGGACAAGGGGCGCCGAACATGCTCGGAATCGTGGTGTCGACGGGTGTCGGTGGCGGCCTTGTGATCGACGACCGGGTCGTCAGCGGCTGCACCGGCAACGCCGGGCACATCGGGCATGTCACCGTCGATCTCTCGGGTCCGCTGTGCACCTGCGGCAACCGCGGTTGCCTCGAGGCGATCGCGCGCGGTCCGGCCGTCGTCGCCTGGGCGCTCGATCACGGGTGGATGCCGACGACCAGTACGCCGGACGGCGTCGCCCTGGTTGCTGACGCCCGCGCGGGAGACGAGCGGGCGGTCGCCGCGCTCCGTCGCGCCGGCGAGGCGCTGGGTGTTGCGTTTGCCAGCGCCGCTCATCTCCTGGAGCTTGATCGCGTTGTCGTCGGAGGCGGCCTCGCGGTGGGCGCGGGCGACCTGCTGTTCGGTCCGCTGCGTGACGCCTTCAGTTGTCACGCGCACATGGAGTTCGCGGCTCGATGCGAGATCGTGCCCGCCGCGCTCGGGGGCGATGCGGGCATCGTCGGCGCCGCCGCACTCGTGCTCGAGCCGCGCTACCTCGACGAGCGGAGCGCACGCTTGTGACCGTGGAGCTGTCCGACATCGAAGCCGCGGCGTCACTGCTCAGCGACGTCATCCGGCGTACCCCGGTCGAGCCGTCACGCTCGCTCGGACGCCGCGTCGGCGGCGACGTCTGGCTGAAGTGCGAGAACCTGCAGCGGACGGGCTCGTTCAAGATCCGCGGGGCGTATGTGCGGATCGCACGGCTCTCCGACGACGAGCGGCGGGCCGGCGTTGTCGCGGCGAGCGCCGGCAACCACGCACAAGGCGTGGCGCTGGCGGCGGACCTGCTCGGCACCCCGGCGGTCGTCTTCATGCCCGAAGGCGCACCCATCCCCAAAGTGCAGGCCACCCGCGACTACGGAGCCGAGATCCGCTTCGCCGGCAGCACGGTGGACGAGGCGCTGCAAGCCGCGAAGGCGTACGCCGAGCAGACGGGCTCCGTGCTGATCCATCCGTTCGACCACCCGGACGTCGTGGCGGGTCAGGGCACGGTCGGCCTCGAGCTGGTCGAGCAGATCCCGGACCTGCGCACGGTCGTCGTCAGTGCGGGCGGCGGCGGACTGGTCTCCGGCATTGCGGTTGCTGTGAAGTCGCAGCGACCGGACGTGCGGGTGGTCGCGGTGCAGGCGGCCGGAGCGGCGAGTCTTCCGGGCTCGCTCCGCTCCGGGCATCCCGTGCCGCTCGACACCATGGCGACGATGGCCGACGGCATCGCGGTCGGTTGCCCGGGCGCGTTGCCGCTCGAGCTGATCAGCAAGTACGTCGATGACGTCGTGACCGTCTCCGAGGATGCGCTCGCGCGGGGACTGCTGTTCTGTCTCGAGCGCGCCAAGCTGGTGGTCGAGCCCGCCGGCGCCGCCGGTGTGGCCTGCGCACTGGAGCACGCAGAGTCGCTTGAGGCGCCGGTCGCCGTCGTGCTCTCGGGTGGCAACGTCGATCCGCTGCTGATGATGCGCGTACTGCGCCACGGCATGACCGCCGCCGGACGCTACCTGTCCTTCCACGTGCGCATCCCTGACCGGCCCGGAGAGCTCGCCCGGTTGCTCGGTGAGCTGGCCACAACCGGCGCCAACGTCCTCGACGTCGAGCACTCGAGGACCGGGCGAGCGCTTCATCTCGACGAGGTCGAAGTTCATCTCGTGCTGGAGATGCGCGGCGGCGCACACCGCGACGAGGTGCTGGCCCGCCTGCGCAGCACCGGTTACGTGCTGTCGGTCGACGCTGTCAGCTGAGCGTCAGCCGGCGTACGGCTTGGCGTCGAGCAGCTCGACGCTGATCTCCTTGCCGGTGGGCGCCTGGTAGGTGCGGGTCTCGCCCGGCTTGGCTCCGGTGAGCGCCTGCCCGAGGGGGGAGTTCGGGGAGTACGCCGTGATGTCGCCGGAGGACATGCCTTCGCGGGATCCGATGAGGAAGGTGTCCTCGTCGCCGTCGGCAAAGCGCACGCTCACCACCATTCCTGGGCCGGCGACGCCTTCGCCAGCAGTGGGTGGGGTGCCGACCTTGGCCTCACGCAACAGCTGCGTCAGCTGGCGGATGCGAGCCTCCATCTTCCCCTGCTCGTCTTTCGCGGCGTGGTAGCCGCCGTTCTCCTTGAGGTCGCCTTCCGCGCGCGCAGCCTCGATCCGTCGGGTGATCTCGACCCGGGCCGGGCCGGACAGCTCCTCCAGCTCGGCGTGCAGCCGGTCATAGGCGTCCTGCGTCAGCCAGGTGACGTTCGCGTCGCGCTCGGCGCGAGATCCAGCACTGCTCATCCGATCAAGCCTACCCACCGAGGCTGCTTCGGGGACCGTGGAGAATGGACGTGTGAGCGAGGAACGGCTGCGCCTGCTGGCGGTTCATGCCCACCCTGACGACGAGGCGAGCAAGGGTGCGGCGACAGTCGCGCGCTATGTCCGCGAAGGCGTCGAGGTCATGATCGCGACGTGCACCGGCGGTGAACGCGGCTCGATCCTCAACCCCGCGATGGACACTCCCGAGGTTGTCGCGAACCTGAGCGCGGTTCGTCACCGCGAGATGGCGGAGGCGATCGAGATCCTCGGCGCGCGCCACACCTGGCTCGGCTGGGTGGACTCGGGCTTCCCGGAAGGCGATCCGCTTCCACCACTACCCGAAGGTTGCTTCGGTCTCGAGCCGCTAGACGTCGCCTCCGAACCGCTCGTTCGACTGGTCCGCACCTTCCGCCCGCACGTCATGACGACGTACGACGAGAACGGCGGCTACCCGCATCCCGACCATGTGATGTGCCACAAGGTGAGCGTTGAGGCGTTCGAGGCTGCAGCCGATCCGGACCGCTACCCCGGCACCGGCGAACCCTGGCAGGTCTCCAAGCTCTACTACCACATGGCGATCCACTACCAGCGGTTCTCTGCGTTGCACGACGCGATGCTGGCCGAGGGCATCGAGTCGCCGTATGCACAACGGCTCGAAGACTGGAAGGACCGTGCCGACAGCGCTCCGCGCATCACTACGCAGGTCGAGTGCGCCGAGTTCTTCCCGGTGCGCGACCGCGCACTCATCGCTCATGCGACCCAGGTCGATCCCACCGGCTTTTGGTTTTCGTGCCCGATGGAGATCCAGCAGCGGGTGTGGCCGACCGAGGACTACGAGCTCGCGCGGTCGCTCGTCGAGACGACCAAGCCGGAAGATGACCTCTTCGCCGGCATCAGAGAACAGGTAGTGCGATGAGCATCTTGGCGACCGGTCGGCTTCTCGCGTCGGGAGACTCGGCTTTCGGGGCCGGGTTCATCGCGTTCATCATCGTCCTGGTCCTGTGCGTCGCGTCGTTCTTCCTGTTCCGGTCTATGAGCCGGCACCTGCGAAAGGTGCCAGACTCCTTTGATCCGCCGCCCACGGACGAAGGAAGCGAATGACGGTGCAGACGCGCGACGCCGCAACTCATGCGGAGACGGCGGCCCGACTACGGGTCGTGATCGCACGGCTCGCACGCCAGCTTCGTCAGCACAGCCCAGGCGGCCTCACGCCTTCGCAGTGGTCGGCGCTTGCGATGGTCGACGCGCACGGGCCGCTCCGGATCGGCGATCTGGCAGAGCGAGAAGGCGTGAGTGCTCCGACCGCTACGCGGGTCGTCGCGAGTCTCGAGGAGCTCGGGTTTCTGTCGCGGACGAGCGACCCGGCGGACCGACGCACGTCGTACGTCGCGCTGACGGCGGAGGGGCGTGACAAGGTCGAGTTCACGCGCCGCTCGCAGAGCACGGAGCTCGTGCAGCGACTGTCGGCGATGCCGGCACAGGATGTCCGGCACCTCGTCGAGCTGCTGCCGATTCTCGAGTCGCTGCTCACCGAAGACAACTAGGAGGCGGACCCGTGAAGGCGTCTCGTCGTAGGTTCGCGCTGCTCGCCGCCGGGATCGTCGCTGCTACGCCGTTGGTGGCCCTCGCACCCGCGACGGCTTCCGTCGCGGCCGATCGCTCGACGACGGCCGGCTCCACCGAGCCCAGCTTCCAGCACGACGAGGGTGGGTTTCACAGCGTTCTCGGCTACGGCGAAGGTGGGACCACCAGCGCAGCCGACCTTGCGCTGTTCGAGGCGGCGGGCAAGGTCCCGCCGACCTTCACCAACCAGGCAGCGCTCTACAACGCCGTCATCACCGGACAGCCGCGTGACGACGGCGACCTGAACCGCTACTACAAGGACTCCGACTTCTCCATCCCGACCGGTCCGGACGTCGGGTCCGTCGAAGAGCCGATCGCCGGCGCGACCGTCATCCGCGACCGGCAGTACAACGTCCCGCACATCTATGCGACGACGCGGTCGGCCGGGATGTACGCCGCCGGCTACGTCAGTGCTGAAGACCGGCTGTTCTTGATGGACGTGCTGCGTCGTACCGCGGAAGGCGAGCTGGCCGGCCTGCTCGGCCCGAGCGCGATCGCCGGCGACAGCGCACAGGTCGGTCAGTTCGATCTCTCGCCGGCCGAGCTCACCCACGAGGTCAATGCCGTCGCGCGACGCGACGGTAGGCAGGGGCGGCAGGCACTTGCCGACATCCACCAGTACGTCGCAGGTATCAACGCCTACATCAACGCCACGCACGCCAACCCCGGGTTGCTGCCGGCGGAGTACGTCGCGCTCGGCGCCACTCCACGGCCCTGGACGGTGGCCGACACGGCGGCCGAGGCGTACCTGCTGATCGCGCAGTTCACCGTCGCGGGTGACGGCGAGCAGTTCCAGTCCGACATCCTCAGCCGGTTGGAGCATCGTCTCGGCCGCCACCGCGGCGACGAGGTCTTCGACGACATTCGGCTCGGGCACGATCCGGATGCGTTCGTGACGACGACCCGCCGTTTCCCGAGCGACAACCCCGGACGGGTGCACCACTCGGCCAACGCGCATCTCACGCCGGGGACGCTGCAGCTGCGCGATGCCGTTGTCGGTGCCGGGCAAGGCGCAGCGAAGAGCGCCACTTCGCTGCCCGACGACATGCCGGCTTGGGCCGATCAGCTAGCTCGTCGCGGCCTCCAGATGCCGGACGAGGAGTCGAACGCGCTGCTCGTCGAGGGCCGGTATACGCGCAGCGGGCATCCGATCGCGGCAATGGGCCCGCAGGTCGGCTACTACTCGCCGGAGATCTTCGACGAGTACGAGCTGCACATGCCGGGGATCCAAGAGTCCGGTGTCGTGTTCCCGGGCGCGAGTCCCTACGTCCTGATCGGACACACCAAGTCGTTTGCGTGGACCGGTACGACGGCGCTCGGCGACAACGCCGACACCTTCGCCGAGAAGCTCTGCAACCCCGACGGCTCGCGTCCGACGTACGCCTCCACCCACTACCGCTACCGCGGCAGGTGCCGGGCCTTCACGTCACGGACGATCGTCGAGCACACCCCGCTGGCACCGACCTCTCCGTCGCTGCCGCAAACCGTCACGCTGCGCACCGAGCGAAGTGTGCACGGACCGGTCGTCGCGTACGCGAAGGTCGGCCACCAGCCAGTGGCACTGACGAGGGCGACCGCCGTCTACCACCACGGTGTGCAGAGTGTCGTGGCATTCGAGCGGCTGGCGGAGAACAAGGTGCACTCGCCACGCCAGTTCGTGTCGACGATGCGGCAGTTCGTCGGCAACGAGAACTGGTTTTACGTGTCCCGGTCACACATCGCGTGGTTCGCCAGCGGTTGGTTCCAGCGGCACGCGGCGCACACCAGCCTGCAGCTTCCCGCGTGGGGAACCGGTCATGACGACTGGGTGGGATTCCACCCCTCGACGTACACGTATCGCCGTCAGCCCAAGTCCTTCAACCCGTTCTCCATCGATCCGAAGCGGGGCTACCTCGCGTCGTGGAACAACAAGGGTGCCCGCGGGATGGCGGCGTCGCCGGGAACGTGGAGCTGGGGACAGGTCCAGCGCGTCGAGCTGCTCGCGGACCCGACCCGCCACGCGATCCGCACCCACCACAAGCTCACGCTCGCGAACCTGGTCGGCATCTCGGGCAACGCGAGCACTCAGGACCTGCGTGCGCTGAAGGTGCTGCCTGACATGCTCCGGGTTCTCGGGAAGGGGCACGGTCACCGTGACCGGGAGCTGATCGGCGACCTGCGCCGGTGGTTGCGTACCGGCGCGCATCGCCGGGCAACTCACGGCCGCTCGTACGACGATCACAGCGCGGCCGTGATGACATTCGACGCCTGGTGGACGCGGATGGTGCACGCGATCTACGACCCCGTGATCGGGCGCGGTCTGGTCGATGAGATCGCGCAGCGTGAGGACCTCGTCCTCGGGCAGCCCGCTGTCGCGTCCGGATTCTTCGATGGTTGGCAGAGCCAGGTGCTCGGGGTCCTGCACAAGGTGCTAGGCGTCCGCGACCCTTCCAACCCTCGCGGTACCTACTGCGGGCGCGGGACGCTGTCCAGCTGCCGCGCCCTGTTGCGCCGCGCGTTGTCGGACGTCGTTGCGGGACTGGTCAAGACCAACGGCGGAAACCCGGCTCACTGGCACAAGCCAGTCCTGTGTGGAGACAACGGAACCTGCGACGAGAACAGCATCACCACCGCCGGTGCGATCGACACTCCGGAGCAGCCGTTCGAGAACCGCGGCACCTTCCACCAGGCGGTCGAGATCAAGTAGCCCGGCGGCCGTCATCGCTGGGTACTGAGGGGTTGGGAATGACCCAGGCCTCCTCGCGCCGGATGTGCCGGTCGAGGCATTCCACGAGCCCGTCGGCGGCAAGGGCGAGCAGCCCGCGGGTGCGGCTGGCCTCGAGGTTGTCGACGCCTCGCCGGATCCGCGCGTGGTCCTCGTACAACAGTCGCGACATGTGGTTGTCGCGGAGCTGAGTGGCGGCCAGGCACCGCTCCTCTTCGGCGAGATAGGGGAGGAGACGGTAATGCGCGAAGTCGAGGATTGCGTCGTGGGCGTGCGTGACTGGTCGGCCGGTGCGCGCGGCTTCGGCGAGGTCGTCGGCGTAGGCGCAGGTCTGCCACAGCAGAATGCTGTGATCGTCGGACAGCGTTGGAGCGCCGAAGTCGACTGGGGCGATCGTCATCGGGTTCACGCCGCCTTCGTCGCAGTGGCCGCGTGAGGTAACCCGCGATCGAACGGGCCGGCGCATCCGACGCGACCCGTGGCGTCGCTGGTAGCCGCCAGGTCAATGCCGATCCGCGGGCCGCCCGGTGGCTCGGCGGCTTGGTTCCCGAAGTCGAGTCCCGCGATGTGCGGGCCCTTCGCTGCGTAGTTCGCGACGCGCACGGTCTTCGGCAGCTGCACACCGTCGTCGTCGAGCGTGGTACGTCGCAGCCACACGCCGATCTCGGCGAGCCGGACCAGCTCGGCCGACCACGGCCGCACGGCGGCCGGGACCGAGCGGTCGGCCCTGACGTGGCGCAGGTGGTGCCGCGGCGACGGCTCGGCACGGGCCGCTGCTTGCAAGGCGCGCGAGGCGGCGTCGGTCGCGACGCGCAGGGCGTCGGTGAGCTCTCGAGCGGCTTCGCGGGCCTGTGCCGGCCGGTGGGGGACCGCGGTGATCGCGCGCATCCGCTGGTGGGCGGCATCGACCCTGTCTCGCTTCGTCTCGTAGCCGCTCGCCAGGTCGCAACGCGCGAGACGCGCCTGGTCGTGGTTCCCGCTTGTGAACACCGCGCCACCTCCACATAAAACCTATCACTCTCGTTTATACTCTGTCTAGGAGATGTTCGCAAGAGCGCCGCGGGAGACGGTATGTGAGCTAGGCCGGTACGACCAATCGGCAACGGGCTTGTTTATAAACGATCGGACCTGTAACAATGATGGCCATGACGACGACGCTGGTCGACGAACCGACACCGGTACCCGCGGGCAGCCGCCGCGAGGAGGTGCTGGGACTGCTGCGCTCCTCGGAGCGCCCGCTGTCCGCCGCAGAGGTAGCGGACGCGACCGGGCTGCACCTGAACACCTCCCGGTTCCATCTGGACGGTCTGGTCGAGGACCACCTGGTGCAGCGCACCTCGGAGCCGCGGGAGCAGCCCGGCCGGCCGCGCATCCTCTACTCGGCGCACGGCCCGGTTCCCGGGCCGCGTAGCTACGCGCTGCTGGCGGAGATGCTCACCGGTCTGGTCGCGTCGTTGCAGGACGCCGGTCCGGCGGCGGAGGAGGCTGGGCGGGCCTGGGGTCGGCACCTGGTCGAACGGGCCGCTCCGTCGGAGCGGGTCGACCGGGCCGAGGCGATCGCCCGGCTGAATCGGGTGCTGGAGTCGATCGGCTTTCAGCCCGAGGTCCGCACGACAAAGAAGGGCACCGAGGTGTGCCTGCACCACTGCCCGTTCCGGGAAGTCGCCGAGAAGCACACTGATGTCGTCTGCGCGATTCATCTGGGCCTCATGCAAGGCGCGCTGGAGGAGCTGCAGGCGCCAGTCGAGGCGACGTCGCTCGAACCCTTCGTCGCCAAGAACCTGTGTGTGGCGCGGCTGCAGTCCACCAAGCCTCACCGATGACCGCCACCCGCGCGGCCGCACGTCGCGGCCGCACGTCGGCGCCTTGAAAGGAGCCCAGCCATGACCTACGTCATCGGTGAACCGTGCGTGGACATCCTCGACCGCGCCTGTGTCGAGGAGTGCCCCGTCGACTGCATCTACGAAGGCGGTCGGGCGCTCTACATCCATCCGGACGAGTGCGTCGACTGCGGCGCCTGCGAACCGGTGTGCCCGGTCGAGGCGATCTACTACGAGGACGACCTGCCGCCGCAGTGGTCGGCGTACATTGCCGACAACGCCGCATTCTTCACCGAGATACTGCCGGGCCGCCAGGCGCCGCTCGGGTCGCCCGGCGGTGCCGCCAAGGTCGGGCCACTCGGCGTCGACGCGCCGCTCGTCGCCGGCGTCGCGCCGTTGAGCGAGCGGGACCAGCAGTGACCGTCCTGGGCCTGCACACCGGGCAGCCGACCGAGGGGACTGTCGGTACCCGATGACCGCCGTCGCTTCCGATGTCGTCAGCGTCATCACCCATCATCACGCCGAGCTCGCAGAGGCGTTGACTGGCCGTGTCGATGCGCTCGTCACCGCGGCACGGCTCGGCGCGCCGTACGACGAACCGACCGGGGGGCTGCGCGAGCTGCTCGCCCACGACATCGTTCCGCATGCGCGCGCCGAAGAGGACGTGCTGTACGCCGCCGCGACCGAGGCCCCGCTTCGACCGCTCGTCGCCGGGATGGTCTTCGAGCACGAGACGCTGCTCGCCCTCGCCGGCCGGCTCAACGCGGCGACGTCGGCTGTCGATGCCGCGGCCACCGCGTTCGCCATCCAGGCGGTCTTCCTCGGTCATGTCCGCCGCGAGAACGAGCTCCTGCTGCCCGCACTCGCTGCGGACCCCCTTGTTGACCTGCCGGACCTGCTGCCGCAGATGGAACGACGGTTCGTCGAGTACCGATCCGCCTGACATCGGGCGACTACCGCGGCGATGCACCGCCTTCGCCGAGCGCGTCCAACGCGATCGCGGCGTGGGCGTACGCGCCTCCGGCCCTCATCTCGGCGGCGACCCAGATCGCCTCCATGATCTGCTCGTCACTCGCACCGTGGCGACGGGCGAGCTTCGTGTGCCCGCGGATGCAGTACGGGCATTGCGTGGTGTGCGCGACGGCGACCGCGATCAGCTGCTTGGTGACCTGGGGCAGCGCGCCGTCGGCGAAAACCTGGTCGCTGAATGCGCTGAAGGCGTCATGAATCTCGGGAGCGAGCGCCTTGCGCCGCGCGCTCATCGCCGTGGTTGCGGGGGGAAACACATCATGGGGCATGCGGCCATACTCATCGCGTTGGCAAGGGGGTGTCCATCGGAGGTGGGCGGCTGCGCGCACCCACCTACGAAAGGCCCGACCGCAGAAATAACGAAATCTCTTGTTTCTACTCTATCGCGGTGTCACAATGAAGGGGTGCTTCCCTCCGGACTGAACGACCTAGACCTCGCCGAAGAGCGTGCCGAATGGTGCGAGTCGGTCGACGGGCTGATCGCCGTTCGGGGCCGGGAAGCGGCGGCGCGCCTTCTCTCTGAGGTTGCGGGACACGCTCGTCGGCGTGGCATCGGCACCGGCGGAACAAGCCCGTACCGCAACAGCATTCCTCCCGACGCGATGGAGCAGTATCCCGGCGACCTCGCGATCGAGGCGCGGCTCGACGCCTACCTGCGGTGGAACGCGATGGCCATGGTGGTCCGGGCCAACAAGCAGCACCCCGGACTGGGTGGGCACCTCTCGACGTACGCCTCGACGCTGACGCTGTGGGAGGTCGGATTCCGCCACTTCTTCGCCGGTCGCGGCGATCTGGACGGACCGGTGATCTCTGGCGACCAGGTCTTCTTCCAGGGTCATGCGAGCCCTGGGATCTATGCCCGGGCGTTCCTCGAGGGGCGAATGTCCGCCGCGCAGCTCGATCTGTTCCGCCGTGAAGTCGCCGGCGGCGGCTTGCCGTCCTACCCGCACCCGCGAAGTCTCGCCGGGTTCTGGGAGTTTCCCACCGTCAGTCTCGGCATCGGTCCGCTGCACGCGGTCTACCAGGCGCGGTTCAACCGCTACCTCGCGGCGCGAGGGCTCGCCGACACCGCCGGAGCCCGCGTTTGGTGTTTCGTCGGCGACGGGGAGACCGACGAGCCGGAGTCGCTCGCCGCGATTCGCCTCGCGGCCCGTGAGCATCTGGACAACTTGGTCTTCGTCGTCAACGGCAACCTGCAGCGCCTGGATGGTCCGGTTCGGGGGAACAGCCGCATCCTCGACGAGCTCGAGGGCGTATTCGCCGGCGCCGGTTGGCACGTGCTGAAGGCGCTATGGGGCAGCGAGTGGGACACCTTGTTCGCCGCACCGGGTGGCGATGGGCTCCTCGACCGGCTACAGACGATGAACGACGGTGCCCTTCAGCAGCTGACGGTCCTCGATGCCAGCCAGCTGCGGCAGGTGCTGTTCGGCGGCGCCGACCCCGTCCTTCGTGCCCTCGGCGACAGTCTCAGCGACGATGAGTTGCTGGGGCTGCGACGTGGCGGACACGACCCGCGGGTTGTCCATGCCGCCTACGTCGACGCGGTAGCGCACCGCGGCGCACCCTCGGTTGTGCTCGCTCAGACGGTGAAGGGTTATGCGCTCGGCCCCAACTTCGAGGGTCGCAACGCCACCCACCAGATGAAGAAGATGACTCCTGAGCAGCTTCGGATCTTCCGCGACATCCTCGCTCTCCCGATCTCCGACGCCGACCTCGCGGATGGACTGCCGCCGTACCTCCAGCTGCCCGCCGGCTCACCGGAGGAGGCGTACCTGACCGAGCGGCGCGCGCAGCGCGGCGGCGTGCTGCCGCGCCGTCCCGTCCGCCCGGCGACCCTGCCGGCGCAGCCCGGTGAGTCGGTGTTCGCCGACTTCGACGCAGGGTCGGGCAAGCATGCTGTGTCGACGACGGTCGCCTACACCCGGCTGGTGCGCTCACTCATGCGGGACCCCGTGATCGGCGCGCGCGTGGTGCCGATCGTTCCCGACGAGGGCCGCACGTTCGGCTTCGAGGTGCTCTACAGCGAGTTCGGCATCTACGCCCCGGACGGGCAGCAGTACACACCGGTCGACGCCGACCTGCCTTTGTCGTACAAGGAGGCTCCCGCTGGACAGGTCCTGCAGGAGGGGATCACAGAGGCCGGCGGGCTCGCCGAGCTGACCGCCGCCGCGACCGCCGGTTACACGTGGGACACCGCAGTGATCCCGTTCTTCACCTACTACTCGATGTTCGGCTTCCAGCGTGTCGGCGACCTCATCTGGGCGCTCGCCGACGCCCGCGGCCGTGGGTTCCTCGTCGGTGCCACTGCCGGACGGAGCACCCTGTCCGGTGAGGGGCTGCAGCACACCGACGGCGGGTCCCACCTGGCGGCGCTCGCCGTACCAGCGTGCCGCGCGTACGATCCCGCCTTCGCCTACGAGACGGCGGTGATCGTCAGGGACGGACTTCGACGGATGTATGGCGACGGCGAAGACTGCTTCTACTACCTGACGGTCTACAACGAAGACGTGGTTCAACCCGCGAAGCCGGCCAGTTCCGGGATCCCCGGTACGAGCGTCGACGAGGCGATCGTCGCCGGTCTCTATCGCGTCAGCCCGGCCGACGATCGCAAGCCGTGTTCAATCCGGCTGCTCGCCTCCGGTCCTGCGGTGCGCTCCGCACAGCAGGCGGCCGCGTTGCTGGCCGAGCGCGGGGTGAGCGCCGAAGTGTGGTCGGTCACCAGCTGGAAGCAGGTGCGCGACGAGGCGCTGGCCGTCGAACAGTGGAACCGCACCAATCCGCAGCGGCCGTGCCGAAGCCTGCTGCAGCGCGCCCTCGGCGGCGGGGCCACACCGGTGGTCGCCGTCACCGACTACGTCAGCGCACTGCCCGACGCGATCGCCCGGTTCGCCCGCGTGCCGTTCGTCAGTCTCGGTACCGATGGCTACGGCTTGTCCGACACGCGTGAAGCATTGCGGTCGCACTTCGGCACCGATGCCGAGGGGATCGCCTGCGCCGCAGTCGGATTGCTCGGCGGGCAACCGCCGACCGACCACGGGCTGATTGCCGTTCCGGCGCAAGCCGCACCGCACGACCACCAAATGGTCGCCTGACGCCGCTGCAGCGGCCACGATGTCGAAGGGTGGATCGTCAATGGCCCAGGCTCGAACGCAGAGCGTGACGCAATCGATCGGCGCGACGTTCGAACGGGAGCACCGTGAGATCGATGACGCGGTGCTCGCCGCGGCTGAGGCCATCGTGGACCCCATCGACCGGCAGCAGCTGAGCGAGGCGGTGCACGCCCTTCGCCGGCACATCTATGCCGAGGAGGAGCTCATGTTCCCGGCGCTGCGTGATGCCGGACTCGTCGGACCCGTCCTCGTCATGCTCCGCGAGCACGCCGAGATGTGGATGCTGCTCGACACCCTCGACGAACTGATCGCGTCGGACGACGATTCCGCCGACGCGCTGCGCGACGCTTGCGCACGTTTGCTCGACTTGCTGCAGCGACACAACGCGAAAGAGGAAGCCATCCTCTACCCGCAGGTCGATGTGGTGCTCGACTCGGGCGCGGCTAGCGTGCTGCGGGAGCTTCTTGTCGGCGGCGCGTTGCCGGTTGGCTGGCGCTGCCAGCACGCGTTGATCGATCGCCGGGCCGTGGCCGACAGTCAGGAGTCGTCGTCTCATGTCTGACGTGACGACTGCCACTTTGACCGGCTTCCTGATCTTCGGCGCAAGCGTGTGGGTCGGTGGGTTGATCGCGATCGCGATCGTCGCCCGGGTCGCGACCGGCGCATTGGAGCCTCCGGTGCGGGTGGCCTTCTTCCGCGACCTCGGCCGCGTCTATGGCATCGCCGGCACGGCGGCGCTCGCACTTGCTTACGGCACCGGGGCCGCCTTGCTTGTCGGCCGCGCATGGAGCGGCCCGCTGATCGCCGCGGTCGTGATTGCGGCGCTGCTCGCGGCGACGCTTGCGGTCGGCGTGGCACAGGCGCGGCGGATGACCCGGCTGCGCCGACGCTCCCTCGAGCTACTCGATGACGTCGCGCTCGCGGGCTCGGTGCGACGCGGGTCGGCAGTCGCCCACGCGCTGCGCGCGTGCATCGCGGTGCTCAGCCTCGCCCTGATGGCGCTCGGTATCGCTCTGGGCGCCTAGGAAGTGGGGGACTCGCGGTGGACGTCGCCGTCCCGCGTAGGTTCGGATCCAGGTCAGGAGGTAGACCGTGGACACCTCTCATCCGAACACCTTCGGCGCGCGCGACGCCCTTGTCGTCGGAGACGCGAGGTACGACGTCTTCCGCCTCGACGGCATCGACGGCGCCGACCGGCTGCCCTACGGGTTGAAGGTGCTTCTGGAGAATCTGCTGCGCAACGAGGACGGTCATCTGGTCACGGCTGAGCAGGTGCAAGCGCTTGCGGCGTGGGATCCGTCGACGGAACACGGCAGCGAGATCCAGTTCAGCCCGGCTCGCGTGCTGTTGCAGGACTTCACCGGCGTGCCGTGCGTGGTGGACCTGGTCGCGATGCGTGACGCGATGACCGCGCTCGGCGGCGACCCGCGCAAGATCAACCCGCTGATCCCGGCGGAGCTGGTGATCGACCATTCGGTGATCGCCGACGTGTTCGGCCGACCGGAGGCGTTCCGGACGAACGCCGACCTGGAGTTCGAGCGCAACGCCGAGCGCTACCAGCTGCTGCGTTGGGCGCAACAGGCGTTCGACAACTTCCGGGTCGTGCCGCCGGACACCGGCATCTGCCATCAGGTCAACCTCGAGTACCTCTCGCGGGTCGTGTTCGACGACGACGGCCTGGCCTACCCGGACTCTCTGGTCGGCACCGACTCGCATACCCCGATGGTCAACGGGCTCGGCGTGCTCGGCTGGGGCGTCGGTGGCATCGAGGCGGAGGCGGCGATGCTCGGGCAGCCGATGAGCATGCTCATCCCGGCCGTCGTCGGGCTGAAGCTCACCGGCGAGCTCCGCGAAGGCACGACAGCAACCGACCTCGTGCTCACCGTCGCAGAGTTGCTCCGCCACACGGGTGTGGTGGGGAAGTTCGTCGAGTTCTACGGACCCGGCGTCGCGCACGTGCCGCTGGCCAACCGCGCGACAGTGGGCAACATGAGCCCGGAGTACGGCTGCACGGCGTCGATGTTCCCGATCGACAACGTGACGCTGGACTACCTGCGACTGACCGGGCGCAACGAGCAACAGGTCAACCTCGTCGAGGCCTACGCCAAGGAACAAGGCCTGTGGCACGACCCGGACCACGAGCCCACCTACAGCCAGACTCTCGAGATCGATCTGTCGACGGTCGAGCCGTCGATAGCCGGCCCGAAGCGGCCGCAGGACCGCATCCCGCTCTCCCGCGCCCGCAACGTCATCCGCGCGCTGCTTGCGGGCCGCAGCGTCGACTCGCCGGCAGTCGGACTCGACGAGGCATCGGCCGAGTCGTTCCCGGCTAGCGACCCGGTCGCGATCAGCCACGGGCACGACGGCGACGAGCCGGCTGATCGCAACGGTTGGGAAGTGCCGCAGGACTGGCCGTCCGAACCGATTCAGATCACCCTCGACGACGGCACCGACACGACGGTCGATCATGGCCACGTCGTCATCGCGGCCATCACCTCGTGCACCAACACCTCCAACCCGTCGGTGATGGTCGGCGCCGGGTTGCTGGCGAAGAACGCCGTCCAACGCGGCTTGATGCCGAAACCGTGGGTGAAGACCTCGCTTGCTCCCGGGTCGCGCGTCGTGACCGACTACTACGACGCGGCAGGGCTGACGCCGTACCTGGACAAGCTCGGCTTCAACCTCGTCGGCTACGGCTGCACCACCTGCATCGGCAACTCCGGTCCGCTCATCCCGCAGGTCAGCCAAGCCGTCACCGACCACGACCTGACGGTCTGCTCTGTGCTGTCCGGCAACCGCAACTTCGAAGGCCGGATCCACCCCGAGTGCAAGATGAACTTCCTCGCCTCACCGCTGCTCGTCGTCGCCTACGCACTCGCCGGGACGCTGCACGCCGATCTGCTCAACGACCCGCTCGGCACCGGTGGTGACTGGCAGCCCGTCTACCTGCGTGACATCTGGCCGAGCCCCGAGCAGGTGCAGGCGGTCATCGACACCCACCTGCGCACCGAGATGTATACGAAGGGCTACGCCGACGTCTTCACCGGCGACGAACACTGGCGCAGCCTCGACGTGCCGGCCGGCGAGCAGTTCGCCTGGAACGCGCAGTCGACCTACGTGCGGCAGCCGCCGTACTTCGATGACATGCAACGCGAGCCCGAACCGTTGACCGACATCTTGGACGCCCGTGTGCTCGCGCTGCTCGGTGACAGCGTGACCACCGACCACATTTCCCCCGCGGGCTCGGTCAAGCCCGACTCCCCGGCCGGTCACTATCTCAGCGACCACGGCGTCGAGCCGCGCAAGTTCAACTCCTACGGGTCGCGGCGCGGCAACCACGAGGTGATGATCCGGGGCACCTTCGCCAACATCCGGCTGCGCAACCAGCTCGCCCCCGGCACCGAAGGCGGCGTGACCCGTCACCTACCCGGCGGGGAGGTCATGAGCATCTACGACGCTGCTCAGCGGTACGCGCAGGACGAGATCCCACTCGTCGTCATCGCGGGCGCGGAGTACGGTTCCGGCTCGTCGCGGGACTGGGCCGCGAAGGGCACGCTACTGCTCGGCGTGCGTGCTGTGCTCGCCAGCTCCTACGAGCGGATCCACCGGTCCAACCTCATCGGGATGGGCGTGCTGCCCCTGCAGTTCCAGCCTCACGACTCGCCCCAGAGCCTCGGGTTGACGGGTGAGGAGAACTACTCGATCACCGGGCTCGCCGACCATGACGTGCCTCCCGACAGCGTCACCGTCTCGGTCACGTCGGCCGGCGGCGAGCGCGAGTTCAAGGCGATCGTGCGCATCGACACCCCCGCCGAGGCGGCCTACTACCGGCACGGCGGGATTCTGCATTACGTCCTGCGCCAGCTTCTCGCCGCCGCACCCTGAGCCCAGAACCGCATCTTCCCCGACGAAAGAGAGATGACATGACGATCGCCGATCGCAGCGCCACCACCACGTGGGTCGGGAGTCTCGCTCGAGGTCACGGGAACGTCCAGCCGGACAGCGGCGCCTTCGAGGCGCTGCCCGTGACTTGGGCCTCTCGCACCGAGCAGCCAGGTGGCAGGACCAGCCCGGAGGAACTCGCGGCCGCAGCGCACTCGTCCTGCTTCGCGATGGCCCTGAGTCTGCGGCTCGGTGAGCGCCACACGGAGCCGGAGCAGCTCACCGTCACCTCCACCGTCACTCTCGACGAGGTGGACGGCAAGCCGACCGTGGTGAGCTCGGCGCTCGCGGTCCGAGCCCGGGTGCCGGGCCTCGATGCCGGCGAGTTCCGCGCCGCGGTCGACGAGGCTGCCGCGCTGTGCCCGATCTCGCGACTGTTCTCCGGTGCGTCGATTACGGTCGACGCCGCGCTGGAGGAATCGCAGTCATGACCCACCAACGACTGGCCGTCGACGACGTCGACCCGAAGGCTTATCAGGCCGTGCTCGGGCTGGAGCGCTACGTCCGTGAGAGCGGACTCGACCACTCGCTCTACGAAGTGATCAAGATCCGGGCGTCGCAGCTGAACGGCTGCGCCTACTGCCTCGACATGCACAACCGAGATGCCCGAGCCGGGGGTGAGGACCAACGCCGGCTCGACGTCCTGTCGGCCTGGCGCGAAGCGGCCGGCCTCTTCACCGAACCCGAGCGCGCCGCACTCGCGCTCACCGAGGCGATTACCCAGATCGGTGACGGGGGAGTTCCCGACGAGGTGTGGGACACCGCTCGTGAACACTTCGACGATGCCGGAATGGTGCACCTGTTGATGGCCGTGTGCGCGATCAATGTGTGGAACCGTCTCGCCGTCAGCACTCATCAAGAGCTGCCGGCGCAGCCCTGATCAGCGCGTTGAGCTGCAGTAGCTCGCGCCGCGCTATGGATGCGTCGGGCTGATCACGAGCGCTTGCCGGCGCTGATGCACGGTGAGATAGCAAAGGCCGTGCGGTCCGGCGCCGAACCGTCGTTGCGATCGGCGCGGAAGCCACACCAGCTGACCCGCCGCGAGCTCCACCACGCCGGTTTCCGTCCCGAGCGTTCCCGTGCCGGCGATGACATGGATCAGCACGTCGATGTCCGGACCGATGTGGGTGTCGATCGTCGCGTCGGGACCAAGGCTGATCACATTGGCGTCGAGGTCGCGGGTGCGCTGCTGCAACGTCCATACCGGGGTGACCGCTCCGGCCGCGGCGGGCCGCGCTACGACAGCTGAGGTGTTCACCAGCACGCGAGGGAGCGGCGTGGACGTCAGCTTGGTGATGCGAATCCGCCAGTCCCGTGGCTCCTGCTTGAGGTATTCCCAGGAGTAGCCCCCGGGCTCCTCGACGTCGAACTCGTCGTGCAGGTGCTTCGGGTCGTGATCGTTGATGAGGATGAACGAGCCGCCTGCTGGGAGAGCGCCGTAGGCGGCGAAGATCGTCGGGTGCTTGTCCGGCTTGCGCATCCCGCGGACGTCGAGCTCGTGTGCAGTATCGGCCGGGATGGTCATCGGTAGCTCCAGGTTTTATACGATGTTACTCGTTAAAACTAGCAGGTGCCGGTTTGGACGCTATGCCCTGCCGCTGCGGAACAGGTGCCCGCACATCGCCGCGAAGGTCAGCGCCCACGCGGCTAACGCGACCCACGTCTCCCCGTGGCCGATGTCGCCGACGATGCGCAGGTTGTCCGCCTTGCCGAGGAAGTGACCGGCAACGCCGTACATCCCCAGCGGGAACACCACGCTCCACATCGTGGGGTCGTAGCGCAGGGGGATGCGGTGGGCGACGTGTCGCCACCAGCCGGCAGCGACCAGCGCCGGGATGAGCCAGGTGCCGAAGACCCAGAAGACGACCGAGACGCCCGCGACGAGGCCTCTGGTCGCGTCGACCATCGGCGCGTCCGCCATCTGGACGATTCGCGCGCCCGCGACGACCGTGATCGCGGTTGCTCCCATCGCGACCCAGTACGGCGGAGTGAGGTCCTGCGGTGTGAGCGGGTAGACCAGCATGCGCGCGGCGACCAGCACGCCGGTGCCGGCGTAGAGCAGCGCGCCGACGCTCCAACAGAACACCGCGAGCAGAGCGAGGGTGTGACGGCCGGTGCCGACCGTGGGCTCGATCGCGGCTGCGAGCACCGCGACCGACTGGCTCGCGACCACCCAGATGAACCAGGTGCCGTTTGCGGCGGCGAGGATCGGCCGGTGCGCTCGGCCGAGCTGCGCGGTCCACGGAATCACATACCCGAGCACCAGCCAGCCGATCCACCCCACGGCAAGGAAGCCCAGCGCGACGTTGACGTGACCGGTGCTGGCGAACCTGGTGCCGAGCACATCGGTGCCGGCGACGAAGGTGAAGAAGCCGAACGCGCGCGCCGGGTCGGCGAAGTCCGCGGCGATCGCGGCGCGAAACGACATCAGGCGCCAGATCGTGAGCAGGACGAGGATGGCGTACGACGCGACGCCGACTGCCAGCAGTGCATCGGACAAGGCGATCAGACCGTGGTTGCTCACGCCGATCGAGACGATCCCGGTCGCCATGACCAGCGCGAAGTAACCGGGGTGCAGCGTCTCGACGCCTCGGCGCAGCTGGGTGATCACGCGCCGCCACGCGCCGGCATCAGTACGGCACTCCGATCTTGCGCCACTTCCGGCCGCCGGTCCCGGGCTCGGGTGGACGGGCGGCTCGCCGCCGCCGGTACACGACGTACGGGCGCCACAGGTACCACAGCGGGTAGCTCCACGCGTGCACGAGCCGGCTGAACGGCCACACGGCGAAGATGGCCCATGCCGCCGTCGCGTGCACCTGGTACATGATCGGCGCGCGCGTGACCACGTGGATGTTCGGGTTCGCGGTGAACAGGCTGCGGAACCACACCGACACGGTGTTGCGGTAGTCGTAGCCGTGGCCGAGCTCCTGCACCCCGAGGGTGAGGTAGATCCCGAGCACGACGATGATCCCGAGCAGGATCAGCGCGAGGTAGTCGACGGCTGAGGTGGTCGCGCGCACCCGCGGGACCATCGTGCGTCGGAAGACCAGCACACCCGCTCCGATCAGCACGCCGATCGCGGCGATGGAACCGGCAACGCCCGAGAAGGTGGTGTAGACGTGCTCGGGGATCCCGATGGATTCCGTCCAGGACTTCGGTATGAGGATGCCGAGCACGTGTCCGCCGATCGCGGCGAAGGTCGCGTAGTGGAACAGTGGCGCGCCCCACTTCAGCAGCCGGCGCTCCTGCAGCTGGGTGGAACGGCTGGTCCAGCCGAACTGGTCGTAGCGCCATCGCCACACGTGTCCGACGACGAAGATCACCATCGCGGTGTACGGCAGGATCTCCCACCACCACAGATCCCAGCTGCTCATCGCGCCACATCCGGACTGGCGAGGTAGCCCGGCGGCGCGAACGGCTCCAGCCCTACGTCCTCGGACGGCGGGCCGTCGGTCCAGGCACGTTCCACCAGCGACAGATCACGGCGGGCAAGCCGCGGCAGCTGGGCGCAGACGGCGTCGAGCAGGTAGGCGTATGGCGTCTGCGCCTGCCGCAAAGCGCGGCGCAGCAGCTCGAGGTCGGCGCGGTGCGCACGCAGCAGCGCTGGCCCGCGCGGGCTGAGCGCGGCGAAGTCGAGCACCATCGGCAGGTAGTCGGGAAGCTCGTCGTCAGTGGGGACGTACCCGGCCCGCCGGTACGACGACTTGACCGCCAGCATCGACATGCCCCGCTTGCGGGTGTCGCCGTAGCGGAAGTACGTCAGGTACAGCGCGCACCGCCGGCGCAGGTCGAAGGTCTCGACGTAGTGGGCGGCCGCCTCGGCGGGCGGCGTGACCCGAAGCCAGGCAAGGAAGCGAGTGAAGCCCTCGCGACTGGCACGAGGCGACACGTCCGCGGCTGCGTCGTCGAGATGGTCCAGCCCGTCGAACATCGCTGCCGTCGGGTACTGCAGCAGCAGCGAAGCGAGCTTGTACGGGCTCACCGCCGTCGCGGCCGTCACGGCGTACCTGCTTCGGGGAACAGGTTGGGCGCGCTGCCCTTTCCATCCCAACCGAGCAGGTTGAAGTGCACGCGGCCGTCGTCGGCGCGGAAGGTCTGGCTGCTTGCCACTTCGCTCGGTTCGGTCGCCGGATGGAAGCTCGCGATGCCGTGACCGCCCATGCCGGGACCACCGTCGCTGTCCAGGCTGCAGAACAGCTGTTCGTGCTGCGCCATCAGCCGCCCGGCGTCCTCGGCGTGCGCCGGCGGGATCACGTAACGGTCGGCGTACTTCGCGATCGCGAGCAGCCGGTACAGGTCGTCGAGCTCGTCGATGCTCGCGCCGACCGAGTCCGGCAGCCCATCGTCGACGTCGAGGCCGAGCTGGCCGGCACGTTGAATCGAGCGGATCGCGGCCAGCTTGCGCAGCACCGCGCGGACCGGCTCGGTGTTGCCGGCGGTGAACAGGTTGGCGAGGTACCCGATCGGGATGCGCAGCGCGTCGATCGTCGCGAACACCGCGTCCGGGTCGGCGTCGTCGTAACCCTGTGCGTGAGCGACGTCGGCGACCGGGGACAGCGGCGGGATGTACCAGACCATCGGCAGCGTCCGGTACTCCGGATGCAGCGGGAGCGCGACCCGGTGCTTGGCGGCGAGCGCATAGACCGGTGATCGCCTGGCCGCGTCGATCCAGTCGGCCGGCATGCCCTGGCGCGCCGCCTCCGCTTGCACGTGGGGGTCCTCGGGGTCGAGGAACACCGACAGCTGCGCCTCGTAGAGGTCCTGCTCGTCCGCCGTCGCGGCGGCGTCGAGCACCCGGTCCGCGTCGTAGAGAACCAGCCCGAGGTAGCGCAGCCGTCCGACACACGTTTCCGAGCAGATCGTGGGTTGACCGGCCTCGATCCGCGGGAAGCACAACGTGCACTTCTCCGCCTTGCCGGTGCGATGGTTGAAGTACACCTTCTTGTAAGGGCAGCCGGAGACGCAGAACCGCCATCCACGGCAGCGGTCCTGGTCGACGAGGACGATGCCGTCCTCTTCCCGCTTGTACATCGCGCCGGACGGGCACGACGCGACGCAGCTCGGGTTGAGGCAGTGCTCGCAGATTCGCGGCAGGTAGAACATGAACACCTGCTCGAACTCCATCCGCACCTGCTCCTCGAGTCCGGTGAGGTTGGGGTCGTGCACGGCATGCTCGGGTGCGCCGGCGAGGTCGTCGTCGAAGTTGCTGCCCCAGTTCACCTTCATCTGCTTGCCGGTCAGCGCGGAGATCGAGTGCGCACTCGGGTTCTGCGTTCCCAGCGGCGCGTCGATCAGCGTCTGATAGTCATACGTCCAGGGGTCGCCGTAGTCGTCGATCGACGGAAGGTTCGGGTTGTAGAAGATCGACAGCAGCTTGCGCAGCCGCCCGCCGGCCTTCAGCTGCAGCCGGCCCTTGCCGTCCAAGGTCCAGCCGCCGTTCCACTGCTCCTGGTCCTCGTAGCGTTTCGGATAGCCGATCCCCGGCTTGGTCTCGACGTTGTTGAAGTACACGTACTCGACGCCCGGTCGGTTGGTCCACACCTGTTTGCAGGTAACCGAGCAGGTGTGGCAGCCGATGCACTTGTCGAGGTTCATCACCATCGCCATCTGTGCCATGACCCGCATCAGAACTGCACCTCCTGACTGCGCCGGCGGATGACGGTGACCTCGTCGCGCTGGTTGCCGGTCGGGCCGTAGTAGTTGAAGGCGTAGGAGAGCTGGCCGTAGCCGCCGATCATGTGCGTCGGTTTGATCACCAGCCGGGTCAGCGAGTTGTCCGAGCCGCCGTGCCAGCCGGAGACCTCCGACCGCGGAGTCATCAGGTGCCGGTCCTTCGCGTGGTACATGAAGACGGTTCCCTGCGGCATCCGATGCGTCACGACCGCGCGTGCGGCGACGACACCGTTGCGGTTGTACGCCTCGATCCAGTCGTTGTCGGCGACGCCGATAGCTTCGGCGTCCGGCGGGCTCATCCAGATCACCGGACCGCCGCGGAACAGCCGCAGCATGTGCAGGTTGTCCTGGTACTCGGAGTGGATCGACCACTTCGAGTGGGGGGTGAGATATCGCACGGTGATCTCGGCGCGGCCTTCCTCGCGCATCCCCTGCTCACCGAAGTGGCGGGTGTAGTCCAGCGGCGGGCGGTACGTCGGCAGCCACTCGCCGTACTCCGCGATCCAATCGTGGTCGAGGAAGAAGTGCATCCGGCCGGTGAGGGTGTGCCACGGCTTGCTGCGCTCCACGTTGACGACGAATGGCGAGTAGCGGCGACCGCCCGTCTCACTTCCCGACCACTCCGGCGAGGTGATGACAGCCCGCGGCTGAAGCTGGATGTCGCGGAAGGAGATGTGCTCGCCCGATCGTTCCTCGGCGAGGTCGGCGAGGCGCTGACCGGTCTGCCGCTCCAGCACCTCCCACGCCTGCAGGGCGACCTTGCCGTTGGTGGTGCCGGACAGGGCGAGGATCGCTTCCGCGACGTGTACGTCTCGCGCCAGTGACGGCTGGCCGTCACCCACTCCGCCGCGGACCACGCCGTTCGCGCGGCGCAGGTAGTCGACCGCGTCCGCCGGAACCCAGGTCATGCCCTTCGTCGTCGTCCCCAACGTCTCGACGAGCGGGCCCAGCGCCGCCATCTTCTCCGCGACCGCGGCGTAGTCGCGCTCGATCGTGACGAGCTTCGGCATGGTCACCCCGGGGACGGGCTCGCACTCGCCGGTCTTCCAGTCGCGGACGGCCCCGCCGGGCTGCGCCAGCTCGTCGGCGCTGTCGTGGGCGAGCGGGGCCGCGACCACGTCGGTGCGGGTGCCGAGATGCGTCGCCGCGAGTCGCGAGAACTCCTCGCCGATCAGCCGGAACGCGTCGAAGTCGGTGCGGGTCTCCCACGGCGGTGCGATCGCCGGGTTGAACGAGTGCACGAACGGGTGCATGTCGGTCGTGGAGATGTCGTGCTTCTCATACCAAGTCGCCGCCGGCAGCACGATGTCGGAGTACGTGCACGTGCTGGTCATCCGGAAGTCGATCGTGGTGATCAGGTCGAGCTTGCCGCGCGGCGCCTCGTCCCGCCAGGTGACTTCCGCCGGGCGCACGTGCGCGGGCGACTCCTCGGCGCGCACCGCGTCCTCGACGCCGACGAGATGACGCATGAAGTACTCCATGCCCTTGCCGGAGGAGCCGAGCAGGTTGGCGCGCCACACCGTCAGCACGCGCGGGAAGTTCGCCGGGTTGTCGGGGTCCTCGCCGGCGAAGTGCAGCCGGCCGGCTTTCAGCTCCTCGACCACGTAGTCGGCCACGGGCTTGCCGGCGCGCGCCGCGTCGTCAGCGAGGTCGAGCGGGTTGCGGTCGAACGCGGGGTGTGAAGGCGTCCACCCGAGCCGGGAGGCCTGGGCGAGGCAGTCGGCGAACGTTCGGTCCGCCAGCCGTCCCTTGCCGAGCGGGCTGGCGAGCTCTCCTGCACCGAACCGCTCGTAACGCCACTGGTCGCTGTGCAGGTAGAAGAACGACGTCCCCGTCATGTGCCGGGTCGGTCGCTGCCAGTCCAAGGCGAAGGCAGTGGTCGCCCAGCCGGTGAGCGGTCGGACCTTCTCCTGGCCGACGTAGTGCGCCCAGCCGCCACCGTTCACACCTTCGGTGCCGCACAGCATGATCAGCGTGAAGAAGCTCCGGTAGATCTGGTCGGAGTGGTACCAGTGGTTGCTGCCCGCGCCCATGCAGATCATCGACCGGCCGCCCGACAGCTCGGCGTTGCGGGCGAACTCGCGCGCCACCCGGGTCGCCGCGGCAGCGGGGACCGAGGTGATCGCCTCCTGCCACGCGGGCGTGTAGGGCTGCGGATCGTCGTACGACGTGGGCCACTCACCGGGCAGCCCGTCGCGGGCGACGGCGTACTGCGCCATCAGCAGGTCGAAGACCGTGGTCACGAGTCGCTCGCCGATGCGCATCACAGGTACGCCGCGCCGGATCGTGTCACCGCCCTCGGTGATGCCGATGTCGAAGCGCGACAGGTTGATCGGTACCGCCTCGTCGTGCCGGCCATAGAGGCTCAACAGCGGGTCGACGCCGCGGAGGTCGAGGTTCCAACGACCTTCGTTGTGCGCACCGAAGCGGAATCCCAGGGAGCCGTTGGGGGCGTGCGGTTTTCCGGTGGCCGCGTCCAGCAGCACCGGTTTGTGCGCGGCGCCCTGGTCGTCATCGCCGAGGTCGGCGGCGGTGAGGAAGTGACCGGGGACGTAGTCGTCGCCGTGCCCGTCCAGGGTCACCAGGAACGGAAGGTCGGTGAACCGCTTCGCATAGTCGGTGAAGTAGGGCACCTGCCGGTCCCGGTAGAACTCGGTGAGGATCACGTGGCCCATCGCCATGGCCAACGCGCCATCTGTCCCGGGTGCCGCGGCGAGCCAGTCGTCGGCGAACTTCGTGTGGTCGGAGAAGTCAGGAGACACCACGACGACCTTCTGGCCGCGGTAGCGGGCCTCGGTCATGAAGTGCGCGTCAGGCGTGCGGGTGATCGGCAGGTTGGTTCCCCACAGGACCAGGTAGGAGGAGTTCCACCAGTCGGCCGACTCCGGTACGTCGGTCTGGTCGCCGAACACCTGGGGTGATGCCGGAGGCAGGTCGGCGTACCAGTCGTAGAACGACAGGATCGTGCCGCCGATCATCGACAGGAACCGGGTGCCGGCCGCGTACGAGACTTGCGACATCGCCGGGATCGGTGAGAAGCCCACCACCCGGTCGGGACCGAAGGTCTTGACGGTGTGGACGTGTGCGGCGGCGATCAGCTCGGTCACCTCGGGCCAGGTCGAGCGAACCAGTCCGCCCTTGCCGCGGAACTGCTTGTAGCCGGCGGACTTCTCAGGATCGCCGCTGATCTCCGCCCAGGCGGCGACCGGATCACCGAGTCGTCCCCGCGCCTCGCGCCACATCTCCAGCAGCGGGCCCCGGACATACGGGTAGCGCACCCGCGACGGCGAGTAGGTGTACCAGGAGAACGACGCGCCGCGGGGGCAGCCGCGCGGCTCGTACTCAGGGGAGTCCGGACCCACCGACGGGTAGTCGGTCTGTTGGGTCTCCCACGTGATCAGCCCGTCCTTGACGTAGACCTTCCATGAGCAGGATCCGGTGCAGTTCACGCCGTGGGTCGAGCGCACTTCCTTGTCGTGGCGCCAGCGTTCTCGGTAGAACTCCTCCGCGCCGCGCCCGCCCTCGCGATGCAGCTCGCGGTAGTCGGGCGATGGCGTGCCCGGAGTGAAGAACTGCGCACGACGTAGCAACGACTCCACCGGTTCGCCTGCCGGAAGCAAGGGTGCGAGCTCGGCGGGTCGTTCGGCCGGCTTGGTCACCGCTACCACCTCGTCCAGGGGATCGGCGTTCGCCTCGGACACTATCCATCTGCCTGTGAGCCATCTGATGCGCGCGACCCATCTGACGCCATCGACGACCCCGTGCGGTCGCTCCCGCAACCGAAGCGCATCGGGCTGGACAAGTTGCCGCCATCGCGAAAGGGTTGATGCGCGACGACGCCATCTGCATCGGCCGAAGGCCGTCCGGCCTGCGCGCCTCGAGAGGAGGCCGGGTCTCGTGGACGCCGAGGTCAAGGTCCTTGCGGACCGGAGAGCGCCGATCGTCCACGTCGCGGGCAAGGTCGACCTGTCCTCGGCAGCGCTGCTGCACCGCGCGCTCGTGGACCTGATCGGGGGCGGATCGCATCAGATCGTCGTGGACATGGCGCACCTCGACTTCATCGACTCGACTGGCCTTGGGGTGCTCGTCGGAGCCTGCAAGCGGCTCCGAGCGGAGGGCGGCTCACTCCAGCTCGTCGTGACGAGCTCCCGACTCCTCGACCTCTTCAGGATCACGGGCCTGACGACGGCGATGTCGATCCACGCCACGGTCGATGCGGCGCTAGCGGCGGCCGTCACCGCATCGGAGGCCTCGCACCCGTCGTAACCGGATGCTCCTTTCGCGCCGACGGTGTTTTCTGACTCGAAGCTCGGGCCGGTGGTCACACACTGCCCGATGGCCCGGTTCTGGTCCCCGCCGTTACTCAGCGTCGGAGCGAGTGGCCCGGTCATCCGGTTTGAGTAGCTGGCGAAGGCGCTCGGGATCGGCACCGTCGATCTCGACGATCTTCGTTCGATGGGTGCGTCCAGTGCGGATCCGGACCGCGGACGTCGGTACGTTGAAGGCGTCTGCGAGCGCTACCTCGATCGCGTTGTTGGCGCGGCCGCCCGTGGCGGGTGCTGCGATCCGCGCGATGAGCACGGGCGGATCATCTAACCCGTAGCGTCCGCCGACCTGGGTGCGGCGGGCGCCGGGATAGACCCGCACCGTCAGGCGCACTACAGCCGTTCGATGATCGTCGCTGTGGCGAGCGCACCGCCGCAGCACATGCTGATCAACGCTGTGGACGCATCGCGGCGTTCCAGCTCGTGCAGCACGCTCGTGATCAGGCGGCTGCCGGTGGCACCGACGGGATGTCCGAGCGCGATCGCACCGCCGTTGACGTTGACCTTGTCCATGTCGGCGTTGTGAATCTGGGCCCAGCTCATGACGACTGAGGCGAACGCCTCGTTGACCTCGAAAAGGTCGATGTCCGCGACGGTCATCCCGACGCGGTCGAGGACTCGGGTTGTTGCAGCGATCGGCCCGTCGAGATGGAAGTACGGGTCGGAGCCGACGAGGGCTTGCCCGACGATCCTTGCCCTGGGCCGCAGTCCTTCCGCTATCGCGCGCTGCTCCGACATCCACAGCACCGCTGCAGCGCCGTCAGATATCTGGGAGGAGTTCCCGGCGGTGTGGATCCCGTCGGGCAGCACCGGTTCAAGGTTGGCGAGCCCGTCGGCGGTGGTATCGCGCAGGCCTTGGTCGTTGCTAACCGTGACCGTCTGTTCGCCGTGGTTGCCGCGTGGGCCTTCGCTGCCGACTACCGGGGCGGCGACAGCGTAGATCTCAGGGTCGAACCGTCCTTCGGCGGCGGCCGTCGCGGCACGCTGCTGGGAGGTCAGGCCGAGCCAGTCGACGTCGGCGCGGGTGATCCCGTAGTGCGACGCGATCCGTTCGGCTGCGACGAACTGGTCGGGCAGATCGTAGGGAAGGTCGTCGGGGATCGCGTGTCCGATCCCGGTACCGACATTGGCGCCGAGCGGAACTCGGCTCATCGACTCGACACCACACGCAATCCCCACGTCGATCGCGCCGGCTGCGATGAGGTTGTTGATGAAGTGGTTCGCTTGCTGGGACGACCCGCATTGGCAGTCAATGGTCGTTGCGGCCACGTCGTACGGAAAGCCGTTGCGCAACCACGCCATACGGGTGACGTTGAAGCCCTGTTCCCCAGCCTGCGTGACGCACCCGCCGACTACCTGTTCCACCTGACCCGGGTCGACTCCCATCCGCGCAACGACTGCCCGCTGTGCGGCGCCGAGCAGCTGCGCGGCGGGCAGGCCCGACAGCCAGCCGTGGCGCTTGCCGATCGGGGTGCGGACGGCATCGATGATCACGGGCGTGGGCATGGGAAATGCTCCTTGCGTTTAGAGGTCATTGCCGGCGTAGGAAAGGTTGAAGCTCTTGTTGATCAGTGGGAAGTCCGGCACGATCGCGTCGGTCACCGTCAGGGGCAGCGCGGGCCAGTTGAACCACGACGGGTCGACGATCTTGACTCGGCCGAGCTGATTGCTCGTCATCTCGATGCGGGTGGAGATCGTGCCGCGCCATCCTTCGACCAGCCCGACACCAGATCTAGACCATCCGTGGGCACGCCGCGCGGTGCAGTCGAGTGCTGTCATGCCGTCGAGAAGGCGCGCTATGAGATCGACCGAGGCCGAGATCTCCCGGCTGCGAACGAGGTAGCGGGCGAGAACGTCGCCGCCGGTCTCCAGGACGGGGTCAGGTGCGAGATCGACGCTCGGATGGTCGAAGCGCGCATCGACGTCCAGGCCGGTGGCTCGCGCGACCGGACCGAGGCAGCCAAGGTCAGCGGCCTGGCCGGCGGTCAGGACGCCGGTGCCGGTGAACCGGTCGCTGACCACCGAGTGGGCGAGAGTGAGCTCGGCGACGTCCGCAGCCTCCGAGGCGACATCCCGGAGGACTTCGAGGTCGGGGAGAGCGCAGAGGTGCACCTCGCCCGGCGCGATCGCGCCCCGCAGCAGCCGGTGCCCGGTCACTCCAGCATTGAGGCGCAGCAGTCGTTCCCGCAATGTCAGCGCGTGCGCGTGGGCAAGGCCGAAGCCCGCGTCATTGGCGAGTGCACCGAGGTCGGCGACGTGGTTGTAGACGCGTTCGAGCTCGAGCAGTACGGCGCGGAGCCGCGCGCCCTCGGTCGGCATCGCGAGCCCGGCCGCGTCTTCGACCGCGAGGGTGAAGGCGAGGTTGTGTCCGACGGCGGTATCGCCGGAGATTCGTTCGGCGAGCGCGACGCCGGCGGCGGGGGCGCGTCCCTCGAAGAGCTTCTCGATGCCGCGGTGGACGAACCACAGTCGTGCCTTGAGCTTCAGCACGGTTTCTCCGACGACGGAGAACCGAAAATGCCCAGGTTCGATGAGGCTGGCGTGGACGGGCCCGACCGGAATCTCGAACACGGCCGGTCCCTGCACATCTCGGAACGGGAACCGCTCGGAGGTGGTGAACGTCGGGCTCGTGCTGGCGTTGCGGCGGAGGGGATACCAACCGGTTGGCCAGTGCCCGTGCCGGACGAGTCGTCGTGGCAGCGGGTGTCCGGAGGGGATGACCCCGAACAGGTCGTGCATCTCGCGTTCGAACCGTCCAGCTGGATAGGACAGCGCGGCGAGGGAGGGGATTGTGGGGTCGTCGGCCGGCACCCGGACGACGAGCTCTATACGGCTGTCGTCCTCGGCGCGGACGAGAAGGTAGACGATGCGCAGCTGAGCCCCGTCGTCGTGGGCAGCGACGAGCGCGAGGCGGTAGCCGTCACCGAGCAGCTCAGCCACGTGGTTGCTGAGGACGGCGGCGGAGGTCGCGCGCTGCCGTCCACGACGAGTCATGCGGCGCCTGCCAGGAGACGTCCGGCGCTGGCGAGAACCTGGCTCAGCGGTCCAGTGGCGAGCCCCAAGAGCAGGCAGCCGGCGAGTCCGACGACGAGGACTGAGAGGTCGAGTCGACCGAGCTGGATCGGCGGCGCTTCCACGTCGGGCTCACCGAACAAGATCGTGCCGCCCCGACTGGCGAGCGCCGCGACAGCGATGAGGATGAACAGCAGCGCGATCCCCAGCGGCCATGTGAGGCCGGCATCCGCCAGCCCGCGAGCGGCACCGATCTCGGCAGCAAAGATCCCGAACGGCGGTAGCCCGACGAGAACGCACAGCCCGATCGTCGCCGCCGCCGCGAGCACGGGACTGCGGGCGATGAGACCACGGATCGCGGCGATCGTGGTCGAGCGATGTGCCTGTTGCAGGTGTCCCGACCCGATGAACATCACGGCTTTGGCGAGGCCGTGGACCATGAGGAGGAGCAGTACCGCGCTGGTGGCGAGCGGGTTCGTCGCAGATGCGGCGATCGCTGCGAACGCCATCTGCTCCATGGACGAATAGGCAAGTAGCCGCTTGAGGTCGCGTTGCGCGACTAGTAAGCCGGCCGCGACTACGAGTGTTGCGAGCCCGACGCTGAGCAGCCCGACGCGCATGAAGCCCGCACCGAGTGCCGCGTCGATGATTGCCTTGACACGCAGCAGGGAGGTGAGCGCGACCGCAAGCAGCACGCCACTCATCAACGCCGACACCGGCGCGGGTGCCTGGCTGTGCGCATCGGCAAGCCAGGTGTGAAAGGGCGCGAGGCCGACCTTTGTCCCGTATCCGAGCAGCAACAGCACCGCCGCGAGCCGGGTGACGCCGGGGTCGAGCAGGGCGGCACGCCGCAACAACGTCTCGAAGCCGAGAGCGTCGTGCGTCGGGCCGGCGTGGAGGGCGGCGAAATAGAGCAGCACGGTGCCGAGAAAGGCCAGGGCGATCCCGACCGAGCAGATGATCACGTACTTCCAGGTCGCTTCCAACGCGGCCCGGGTGTGGTGATGACCGACGAGGAAGGCCGTGAGGACGGTGGTCGCCTCGATCGCTACCCACATGACGCCGAGATTGTCGGCAAGCACCGCAAGCGTCATCGCGGCAAGGAACAGATCGACGAGTACGCCGTACCGGCGGGCTTGGCGGGGCTGTAGATGTCCCGCATCCTGTTCGCGCCGCAGATAACCGACGCTCGCTGCGGTGGCGAGCAAACCGACCGAGCCGATCACGACCAGCATCACCACCGCCAGTGCGTCTGCCCGCAGCGGCCCGATGCGAGCCATGCCGTCGCGCACTCCCGAGGTCAGGCTCAGCCCGGATCCGAGAATGGCGACGGGCGCGGCGAGGCTCGCCGCGATGCCGGCGCGGCGCCAGCCCACGGCAGCGACCACAAGCGCCGCGAGGAGTGGGGCGGCCAGAGCGAGGACAGGCAGGGAGCGCATCAGTCGTGCAGCTCTCGAAGCTCGTCAAGATCCGCCGTACCGAACGCGAGTCGCAGCCGGCCGGCAAGGACCTGGAGCACCAGTACCACGAACAGCAGGTCGAGCGACGCGCCGAGCTCGACGACAAGCGGCACGCCGGCGGTGGTGAGGAACGCGACAGCGGCGATGCCGTTGTCCATCAGTAGGAACCCAATGACCTGGGACAGCGCCCGACGGCGAGAGATGAGTACGAAGATGCCGGTCAGGATCACGGCGAGCGCGGCCGGAGTTGCTCGGGTTGCAGGCGTCGGGTCGAGGGCAACGACGGGGCGTGCGACTGCGTAAGCGAGGACGGTCAGCGCGGCCATCGCGAGCATCGAGGCGGTGGTGTTGACGAGCGGTTCGGTTTCGCGCGCCTCACCCGCGTCGCGCAACACCCTTCGTAGCAAGGACGGCAGCGCGGCGCTGCGCAGAGCGCCGACTCCAACCGCCACCGCCAGGAGCGTCCAGTCTCGGGTGTGCCAGCCGCGGATCGCCGGGATCGCCGCCAGTGCGAGTCCCTGCACGGCTAGCAGCCGGACCAGCGCACGCAGCTCTCGCCGCCACACCACCAGTACGGCGCACAGGAGCAGTCCGCTGACGGCGAGCTGCAACAGCGCGGTGTAGGTCGGGTTGGTCATGGTGGCGCCTCAGCCCGCCGTTACGGACAGCAAGGACGACGCGCTGACGGCGAGCAGGCCGAGCAGGAACGCCCCAGCCAGCAGCTCCGGTACCCGGAACAGGCGCAGCTTGGCGAGAAAGACCTCGGCGCAAGCGAGTACAGCGGCGAGCGCAGCGACCTTCGCGGTGACCGCGACGGTGGCGAGAAGCAGCGACGCCGTGGTCACGGTGTGGATCGCGATGCCAGCCGGCCAGAACAGATTGACCAGCAACGCGAGCAGCACTGTGAGCCGGAGCGCAGACGCCCACTCGAGCACGGCGAGCCGTGACCCGGCGTACTCAAGGGTCATGGCCTCATGCACCATCGTCAGCTCGAGGTGTGTCGC
This sequence comes from Mycobacteriales bacterium, assembly GCA_035547035.1. Lineage (GTDB taxonomy): Bacteria > Actinomycetota > Actinomycetes > JAFAQI01 > JAFAQI01 > DASZTV01. Next base: position 158,582 of record DASZVL010000071.1, read on the forward strand.
CGGGTTGTCGATCGGCAGCCGTCCGGTCTCCGCGAGCGCCGTCACGACGAGCGCGGCGCCGGCGAGCACCGCGCCTGGGCGCGCCACCGTCGCCGGGTGCGCGGCGACGGAGGTCACGATTGCGGTCAGGCTGGTCGAGCGCACCGGGACGGACAACGCAAAGACCGCGAGTAGCAGGCTCGGCTCGACCAGCGCCGCCAGGGTGATACTGCGGCTTGCGCCCATTCCGCCGAATGCAGTCCCGGTGTCCAGCCCTGCCAGGGTGAGCATGACCGTACCGAGCAGGAGCAGCCCGACCACCGCGAACAAGTCCCCGATCCGGGTGGTTGATGGCGCCGCGACCACGATGGGCACCAACCCCGCCGCCGCGAGTGCGGTCGCGGCGACGAAGACGGGCGCCGCCGCGAAGACGATCGTGGTGCCGTGCGGGCGCAGTGACTGCTTGCGCAGCAGCTTCCGCAGATCGCGATACGGCTGCCACCAGCCGGCGCCGGCGCGGCCCTCCAATCGCGCACGGGCTTGCCGGGTGACGCCTATGACCGTCGGCGCTAGGACCGACACGAGTACCACCTGGACCGCGGTGCCAACGATCGCGTCGTTACTCATCGCGCCGCGACCAGGGCGATCAGCAGGCCGACCATCCCGTATCCGAGATAGCGATGGAGCCCGCCGTTGTGCGCTCGTCTGATGAAATCCGCCCCGGCGCCGACCAGCCGAACTATCGGTGTGTAAAGCCTGACCTCAACGGCATCCGCGAACTGACGGCGATAGCGGATCCGGTCGAGCAGGTAACGCGACTCGGCGAAATGAGAAACCTCGACGTCGGTATCCGGGCGCAGGACGTCGTCGAACACCCGCTGAAGCGGCTCCGCGAATGCACCGGCGGTGTATTGCATCCGTGAGGTCAGCGCACCCGCCCCACACGTCCACAACGGCACGCTTGTTGGTGTCGGCCGACTTCGGCGGGTGAGTGCGACAACTGTGATGACCACGACCGCGGCCGTGGTCACCGCCGCAAGGATGCCGAGTGGCGACATCGATCCGCGCAGCCTTCCCAGTTGCATCACGGTGTCCCAGTGGACCCCGTCATCCAGACCTGGAACCACGGTGCCCAAGCGCGCGAACAGCGGGCTGGTCACGGCGGGTGCGACCGCGAGCAGGACGCATGCGGCAGCCGCGAGGGTCATCCCGGTGACCATCGCGCTCGGCGGGTCTTCCGCGGCGTCGGCGGCTGAGCTGCGCGGGCGGGCCAGGAAGCCGACGCCGAATGCTTTGACCATCGTCGCGACTCCTAGCCCGGCGCTCAGCGCGACGGCGGCGACCGTCACGGGCATCGCGAGCGCCACAGTCGGCGAGTGCGACGGGACTGCGTGCACCAGGCTTTGCAGCAGCAGCCACTCGCTGATGAACGCCGCTCCAAGTGGCAACCCCGACCCCGCGAGTGCCGCGACCCCGAACAGCGCAGAGGTGGCGGGCATCCGCTGGGCGAGCCCGCCGAGCTCGTCGAGGTCGCGCTGACCCGTCTCGCGCTGAACTGCCGAGGCACCGAGGAAGGCGAGCGCCTTGAACGCGGCGTGGTTGACGGCCTGCAGCAGTGCGGCGGCGAATGCGACAGCTGCGACCGCCGGTTGGCCCGCTGACCGAAACAACATCGCGGCGCCGAGGCCAACCGCCACCAGTCCCATGTTCTCGCTGGTGGAGTAGGCGAGCAGGCGCTTCAGGTCGGTGGCTACGGACGCCTGCAGCACTGCGTAGACCGCGCTCACGGCACCAATCACCAGAATGGTGAGGCCCCACCACCCCGGTCCGTCACCGAGTGCGACGACGTCGATGCGGATCAGGCCGTAGATGCCGAGGGTGACCATGGCGGCGCTCATCAGCGCCGACACCGGACCGGGTGCCTCCGGGTGCGCCTGCGGCAGCCACGCGTGAAGCGGCATCAGGCCGGCTTTCGATGCGAACCCCAAGGCGGTGAGCAAGAAGACCGCGTCTCTGGTTCCTGATGGCAACGCAGTTGCGCTGCGACTCATCACCGCGAACGCTTCGCTATGTGCACCCGCGGCGAACGTCACCAGACCGATGACGAGCGCGAGGAACCCGAGGTGGGTCATCACCGCGTATGTCAGCCCGGCGCGACGGCACGCGGCGCGGTGGTGATCCGTCAGTACCAGCACTGTCGAGCTCAGCGCCATCAGCTCCCACACCGCAAGGAATGTCGTCACCGACCCGGCGAGCGGAACCAGCAGCATCGTCGCGACGAACGCAGGCGTCACTACCAGCGCGGAGGTCGGCAGGTGACCGCCGAGTGCGTAGCCCATGAGGAAGATGCCGGTGGCGACCGCCACCGCGCCGACCAACAGAACGAAGAGGCCCGACAGCGCGTCACCGCCGATCTCGGCGCCCGACAGCGGGAGCAGCCAGCTGACGCGCACCGGTACGACGCCGACGCGGACGGTCTGTACGCCGAGCGCGACGGCGACCGACCCGAGCACGGCGGTTCCGGCGCCAGAGACTGCCGGCCGTGCGGACGCCGGAACCAGAAGAACGGCGACGGGCACGGTAACGCCAAGTGCGGCAGCCACCGCCAGCAGAACATGTGCGAGCACCCGAGCTCAGCGCCCCGTGATCCCGCGCAGCGCGGCGACGATCTGCTCAGGCGTCGGGGGGCAGCCCGGAACCTCGACGTCCACCGGAACGACGTCGTCGACGGCGCCGGCAACGCCCGTTGCCCCGGCGAACTCACCGCAGTTGCGCGCGCAGTCCCCGACAGCGACCACTACCTTCGGCCCAGGAGTCGCATCGAAGGTGTCCCGCAACGCCTGGCGCATGTTGTGCGTCACGACCCCCGTGACGAGCAGGCCGTCGGCGTGGCGAGGGGAGGCAGCCATCCGCACGCCGTAACGCTCGATGTCATACACGGGGGAGAAGCACCCTGAGATCTCGACCTCGCAGCCGTTGCACGACCCCGCGTCGACATGCCGCAACACCAAAGAGCCGCGCAGCGCCCGATGCACGTCGCTGCGCGGTGGTGGCGGAGGGGCCGGCTCAGCCAGTCGGCCGAGGCGTCGGATTCTTCGTACCCAGGACATGACGAAACGATCTGGCCGCGGGCCGCGACACTACCGGCGCCGCCGCGGACCGGTCGAGACAGGCGCCTCCTCGAGGTCCTTCAACAGGTCGACCTGGCCGGCAAGAATCACGGCAAGCACCCGGCGCGCCACCGCGAGCAACTCGATGATCTCGGGCGCGGCGAGTGAGTAGATGACCGACGTGCCGTCCTTGCGGGCCACCACAACCCCGGCGCGGCGAAGCACCCCCAGCTGCTGCGAGAGGTGGGACGTCTCCAGCCCGACGTCGATCGCCAGCTCGCCGACCGGACGCTCTCGCTCACTGAGCAACTCAAGTACTCGGATCCGCGCGGGATGGCCGAGCATCTTGAAGAACTCGCCTTTGAGCTTGTAAAGCGGCGTCGAGCTCGTCAGTGCAGCCGCACCTGCTACAGGCATACGACGATCGCCTCTCTTTGGGTCTCGCCCGACATCACAGAGGCACCAGTCATTATATGATAGTTCTATCATATAACTAGGTAGTCAATGATGCGGGACCCGGCTCCTGCGGGTTTCCTAAGTCTGTCTCGTATGGCTGTTTGGGTTGTTCGGCCTTCTGGCAGGGATCGAGCTCCTGATCGCAACGGCCTAGAGTCGCTAGGTGGCCAATCGTCTAGCGGACGCGACGAGCCCTTATTTGTTGCAGCACAAGGACAATCCGGTCGAGTGGTGGCCCTGGTGCGATGAGGCTTTCGCCGAAGCTCGGCGCCGCGAGGTTCCGGTGTTCCTCAGCGTCGGATACGCGGCATGTCATTGGTGCCATGTCATGGCGCACGAGTCGTTCGAAGACGAGACGACCGCGGCGTACCTCAACGAGCACTTCGTGTCGATCAAGGTCGATCGCGAGGAGCGGCCGGACGTCGATGCCGTGTACATGGAGGCCACGCAGGCGATGACCGGCCAGGGTGGCTGGCCGATGTCGGCCTTCCTCACGCCCGACGCCGAGCCCTTCTACTGCGGCACCTACTTTCCGCCGACGCCGCGTCACGGCATGCCGTCGCTTCGTCAGCTCCTCGAGTCGATCACCGACACGTGGCGATCCCGACAAGGTGAGGTCCGAAGCTCGGCAACCGCGATCGTCGCCGAGCTCAACCGGCGAGGCGATGCGACGTTGCGCGGTTCGGCGATCGACGCAGAGCGCCTCGATACGGCAGCCGAGAGGTTGTCGGGCGATCACGACGACGTGCGCGGCGGGTTCGGTGGCGCACCGAAGTTCCCGCCTTCGATGGCGTTGGAGTTCTTGCTCCGCCACGCCGCGCGCACCGGCAGCTCCCGGAGTCTCGAGGTCGTGACGACAACCTGTGAGGCGATGGCTCGCGGCGGCATGTACGACCAGCTCGCCGGCGGCTTCGCGCGTTACTCCGTCGATGCGTCGTGGGTCGTGCCGCACTTCGAGAAGATGCTCTACGACAACGCGCTGCTCGCCCGCCTCTACCTGCACTGGTGGCGGCAGACCGGAACGCCGCTGGCGCGACGGATCGCGACCGAGACCTGCGAGTGGATGCTCGCCGAGCTCGGGACTTCAGAGGGCGGACTCGCCGCTTCGCTGGACGCGGACAGCGACGGCGAGGAAGGCAAGTTCTACGTGTGGACCCCCGACGAGGTAGGGCCGCGCGCAGCCGAGCTCTTCTCCGTGACGCAAGGCGGGACGTTCGAGCACGGCCGGTCGGTGTTGCAGCTGCTCAGCGATCCGGCTGACCGGTCGGCGTACGACGAGGAGCGCGCGCGACTGCTCGGCCTCCGCGCACAACGCATCCGGCCAGGTCGCGACGACAAGGTGGTAGCCGCGTGGAACGGGCTCGCGATCGCCGCACTTGCTGAATGCGGTGTGCTGCTCGACCGCGCTGATCTCGTCGACGCTGCGACGCGCTGTGCGACGTTGATCGTCGACCTGCACCTCGTGGACGGGCGGCTTCGACGCGCCTCCCGCGACGGCGTCGCCGGCGATCCGGTCGGAGTTCTCGAGGACTACGGCAACGTCGCGGAGGGTCTGCTCGCTCTGCACCAGGTCACCGGCGAACGACACTGGCTCGACGTCGCCACGGGTCTGCTCGACACGGCGCTTGCTCGCTTCGGCGACGGCGACGGCGGCTTCTACGACACCGCCGACGACGCCGAGCGGCTGGTGCGGCGCCCCCGCGATCCGACGGACGGTGCGACGCCGTCCGGCGCCTCAGCGATCGCGGGAGCTCTGCTGACCAGCGCCGCGCTGACCGGCAACACCGAGCACCGCGACGCCGCCGAGCGCGTCGTGTCGCTGGCCTCGGACCTCGTGGAGCGGTTCCCCCGGTTCGCGGGCGCGTCCGCCGCGGTTGCTGAAGCGATCGTGGCCGGCCCGCTGGAGATCGCCGTCGTCGGGGCGCCTGAGCTGGCAGCGGTCGCCCGGCGCACGACCTCTCCCGGCGCGGTCGTGGTGACGGGCGGCGACTCTCCGTTGCTGGCCGATCGGCCGGCCGGCGCGGCGTACGTGTGCCGGGGGTTCGTCTGCGACGCTCCCGCGGACGACATCGACGCGCTGGCCGGCCGGATCGGGGCGCGTTCGCTGTCGGCATAGCGCCGCGCTCTAGCCTCCCGCTGGTTGTAAGTGTGTAATCACTGCAACAGATCGCAGGAGGATCAGATGAGCGCCGAGATCGCAGCGTGGTTCACCGGGCGGTTGCCCTCCGACTGGCTGGCCGGGGAGCCGGCGGTCACGATCGACCGCGACGAGGTGGTCGTCGTACTCCCGATCGCGGTGCCGGAGCCGCCGAGCAACGGCGGCGAGGCCGCTGCCGCGAGCGCGACCGCGGGCCGCATCTCCCGATTCCGTGAGGAGACTCGCGAGCAGCGGATGCGAATCGCGCAGGAGGCCGAGCACCGCTTCGACCGCAAGGTCAGCTGGGGGGTGCAGTGTGGCGACCGCAAGGCGTTGTTCACCACCGTCTCGACGCCGGTGATGACGCGGCTCCGCCAGCCCGAGCGGACGGTGCTCGACACCCTCGTCGACGCCGGCGTCGCTCGCTCGCGCTCCGACGCGCTGGCGTGGTGCGTGCGGCTGGTGCGCGACCACACCGAAGACTGGCTCGGCGAGCTGCGCGAGGCACTGCGCGAAGTGGAGCGACTCCGCGAGGCGGGCCCGGCGGCGGCCGCGAGCTGAGGCGTGGCCGTCATGACGCGGGGCGGGGCGGTCATGGCGCGTATACAGAACGCGCGTTATGCTTGGTCCTTTCCCGCCCTTCGACCTCGCCCCTGCCGCTATTTTTGCGAGCACGTTCCCCGGGCACAGGTCACATGTAGCCGGTAGGAGACGTGTATGACGATCGCCCCGTCGATCCCGGGCCTCGATGAGGCCCCGACCACGCACGGGGGGCTCGTCCAGTGGGTGCGCGATACCGCTGCGCTCACGACACCTGACCGGGTGGTCTGGTGCGACGGTTCGGAAGAGGAATGGGACCGCCTCACCCGCGAGCTGGTCGAGGCGGGCACGCTGATCCAGCTGAACCCGAAGCTTCGGCCGAACTCCTTCTACGCGAAGTCGGACCCGAAGGACGTCGCGCGCGTCGAGAGCCGAACCTTCATCTGCTCGGAGCGTGAAGAGGACGCGGGCCCGACGAACAACTGGGTCGACCCCACGGAGATGCGCACCAAGCTCGACGGCCTGTTCGCGGGCTGCATGCGCGGCCGCACGATGTACGTCGTCCCGTTCTGCATGGGCCCGGTGGGCTCTCCGATCTCCGCGCTCGGCGTCGAGATCACCGACTCGCCGTACGTCGTGATCTCGATGAAGATCATGACCCGCATGGGCAAGGCCGCCCTGGACTCACTGGGTGCGGACGGCTTCTTCGTCCCGGCGGTGCACACCGTCGGCGCGCCGCTCGAGCCGGGCCAGGCGGACGTGCCGTGGCCGTGCAACGAGGAGAAGTGGATCGTTCACTTCCCGGAGAGTCGCCAGATCTGGTCCTACGGCTCCGGGTACGGCGGCAACGCGCTGCTCGGCAAGAAGTGTTACGCGCTGCGGATCGCGAGCGTCATGGCGCGGGACGAGGGCTGGCTCGCCGAGCACATGCTGATCCTGAAGCTCACCTCGCCGGAGGGCGTCGCCCGCTACATCGCCGCGGCGTTCCCGAGCGCCTGCGGCAAGACGAACCTCGCCATGCTGCAGCCGACCCTGCCCGGCTGGAAGGCCGAGACGGTCGGGGACGACATCTGCTGGATGCGCTTCGGCGAGGACGGGCGGCTGCGCGCGATCAACCCGGAGGCCGGGTTCTTCGGCGTCGCGCCCGGCACCGGCGAGTCGACCAACAAGAACGCGATCGACACGCTGCACGCGAACTGCATCTTCACCAACGTCGCCCTCACCGACGACGGCGACGTCTGGTGGGAGGGCCTGACGGACACGCCGCCCGCGCACCTCACCGACTGGAAGGGTCGCGACTGGACGCCGGCCTCCGACGAGCCGGCGGCCCACCCGAACGCACGGTTCACCGCGCCTGCCTCGCAGTGCCCCACGGTCGCGCCCGAGTGGGAGGACCCCGCAGGCGTCCCGATCGACGCGATCCTCTTCGGCGGTCGCCGCGCGAGCAGCGTCCCGCTGGTGACCGAGGCTTTCGACTGGGAGCACGGCGTGTTCCTAGCCTCCAACGTCGCCTCCGAGGGCACCGCCGCGGCCGAGAACAAGGTCGGCGAGCTGCGTCGCGACCCGTTCGCGATGCTGCCGTTCTGCGGCTACAACATGGGCGACTACTTCGCGCACTGGCTGTCGATCGGCACCAAGACCGACGCGGCCAAGCTCCCGCGGATCTACTTCGTGAACTGGTTCCGCAAGGATGCAGACGGCAAGTACGTCTGGCCCGGCTTCGGCGACAACAGCCGCGTGCTGAAGTGGATCAGTGACCGGATCGCCGGTACGACCGATGCCGTCGACACCCCGATCGGCCGCGTTCCGTCACGGGACTCGCTCGACGTCTCGGGACTCGACCTCTCCGACGAGCAGCTCGACCTGCTGCTCACCGTCGATGTCGAGACGTGGCGCGAGGAAGCCGCGCTGGTGCACCCGCACTACGAGCGCTTCGGCAGCCACACTCCGAAGGCGTTGTGGGACCAGCTCGCCGCGCTGGAGCAGCGCCTCCAGTAGCGGTCAGCTCACCGACCAGACGACATCGAGCGTGACGGTCACCGACTGCTTGCCCGCCCGGATGGGAAGCGCCTTCGCCGCCGTGGCATAAGCGAGCCCGTCGGCGTAAGGCTGCGGCGGAACCGACGTCTCCGTGGACTCCTTGATCGACACGACCTGGCCGAGCGTCTCACCGGCGAGACGTGCGTCCGTCTGCGCTGCTTCCTTCGCCTGCTCGAACGCGTTGGTGCGCGCGGCGTCGAGTGCCTTGGACTTGTCCGAGACGTCCAGGGAGATGCCGTCGAAGCTCACCGCGTTGCCTGCCGCGGACGTCACTGCCGACAGAAGACCGCCCCCACGCTTGAGCGGGAGTCGTACTGACAGCGACTCGCTCGCGTCGTAGCCGATGACATGGCTGTGGTCGTCGTACGCCGGGTTCAGCTCCAGGTCGGTGGTCTGCAGTTCACTCTTGCCGACTCCCTTGGCCCTGAGCGTCGACTGCACGCGGGTCATGTTGGTCGCGACGCTGTCGATCGCCGCCTGCGCCGTCGACTGCCGGCTGTGCACTGTGAGGTTGGCGACCAACGTGTCCGGCACGCCGTAGCCGATGCCATCGCCACTCACCGAGATGGTGTGCGTGCTGGTCGGAGACGATCCTGTCGCCGGGCCGCCGCCTGAGTCGACGATCACCGCGATCGCGAGAGAAGCAGTGAGGACCGAGAGCAGGGCGATCATGACGATCCCTGCTCGGGAGCTGAGCCGGTTCATGGGTTGTCCCTTGTCTTGTCGATCGATTGCCGATGAGACGGCGGGGGCACCCATTTGGTTTCGGCGTAACCTTCGGTTGTGGCGGTTCGCAACCTCATCTACGGCGTCTACGAGCGCCGACTGGCGGCGAACCTCCCGCACTCACCCCGCCCTCGACACGTCGGCGTGATCCTCGACGGCAACCGTCGGTGGGCCCGGCAGTCGGGTGCGGCGGATGTTGCGCGCGGTCACCAGGCCGGCGCGGATCGCATCACCGACCTGCTCGACTGGTGTGGCGAGGCGGGTGTCGAGGTCGTCACTCTGTGGCTGCTGTCGAACGACAACCTCGCCCGGCCGGAAGCCGAGATCGCACAGCTGCTGGCCATCATCGAGGAGACCGTCCGCGAGCTCAGCGCGCCCGCACAGCCGTGGCGAGTCCACCCGCTCGGTGCTCTCGACCTGCTGCCGGACTCCACTGTCCGCGTGCTCAAGGAAGCTGCCGAGGTCACGCGGGACAAGTCTGGGCTGCTGGTCAACGTCGCGATCGGGTACGGCGGCCGGCGGGAGATCACCGACGCGGTCCGGAGCCTGCTCCAGGAGCACGCATCACGCGGGGCGTCGCTGGAGGAGGTGGCCGACATCCTTGATGTCGAGCACATCGCCGACCACCTCTACACGAAGGGCCAGCCGGATCCGGACCTGGTGATCCGCACGTCGGGTGAGCAGCGGCTCTCCGGCTTCCTGATGTGGCAGTCGGCCCACTCGGAGTTCTACTTCTGCGACGCTCTGTGGCCCGACTTCCGCAGGATCGACTTCCTGCGTGCGCTTCGCTCCTACGCCCAGCGTGAGCGCCGCCACGGCGCGTAAGCGCTAAGCCGGCCAGCGGCCCCACCGCATCCCGGCGTCACCCGATGTCGGGCGTGTCGCAGCCAGGTCTCGTGGCCGCGAGTCGTACCGTCGGCGGTGTGGTCGGCCAACCGCCGACCGGGTTCCCGGAGGCCAAGTGACCCCAGCCGCGACGAGCGCCGCTTCTGCCACTGCCAGGACCACTACGACGAAGCGACGGAAGGCGGCGACGGCCGCGAGTCGTCGCGCGTTCGTGCTCGACACGAGCGTCTTGCTCGCCGATCCGTCGGCACTCGGGCGCTTCGCGGAGCACGAGGTAGTCCTGCCGGTCGTGGTCATCGCCGAGCTCGAGGCGAAGCGCAACCATCCCGAGCTCGGCTGGTTCGCGCGGCAGTCGCTTCGGCTGCTCGACGACCTGCGCGCCCAGCACGGCCGCCTCGACCAGCCGATCCCGGTCAACGACGCCGGCGGCACGGTGCGGGTCGAGCTCAACCACAGCGACGCGAGCGTGCTCCCGCCGGGGTACCGGCAGGGTGGCAACGACGCGCGGATCCTCACCGTGGCCTGCAACCTCTCCAACGACGGCACCGACGTCGTACTGGTCAGCAAGGACACCCCGATGCGGATCAAGGCCGCAAGCATCGGGATCGCCGTCCAGGAGTACCTCGCCGAGCAGGTCGAGTCCGGCTGGACCGGCATGACCGAGCTTGACGTCAGCGGCGACGAGGTCGCGGCGCTGTACGCCGAGGAAGTGCTCGACCTGGAACCGGCGCGTGAGCTGCCTTGCCACACCGGCGTCGTACTGCTGTCCGAACGCGGAAGCGCGTTGGCTCGGGTGACGCCGGACAAGTCGCTGCGGCTGGTCCGCGGTGATCGCGACGCCTTCGGCATTCATGGCCGCAGTGCCGAGCAGCGCATCGCGTTGGACCTGCTGATGGACCCGGAGATCGGGATCGTGTCGATGGGAGGGCGGGCCGGTACCGGCAAGTCCGCGCTCGCGTTGTGCGCCGGACTCGATGCCGTCCTCGAGAAGCGGCTGCACAAGAAGGTGGTCGTCTTCCGCCCGCTCTACGCGGTCGGCGGCCAGGACCTCGGATATCTGCCCGGCAGCGAAGCCGAGAAGATGACGCCCTGGGCCCAGGCGGTGTTCGACACCCTCGGCGCGCTGGTCCCCGAGCACGTCATCGACGAGGTCATTCATCGGGACATGCTCGAGGTGCTTCCGCTCACCCACATCCGCGGTCGTAGCCTGCACGACGCGTTCGTCATCGTCGACGAGGCGCAGTCGTTGGAGCGCGGCGTGCTGCTCACCGTCCTCTCGCGGATCGGGCAGAACTCGCGGGTTGTCCTCACCCACGACGTTGCTCAGCGCGACAACCTGCGCGTCGGCCGCCACGACGGCATCGCTGCAGTCATCGAGGCGCTGAAAGGTCATCCGCTCTTCGCGCATGTGACGCTGGTGCGCTCCGAGCGCTCGCCGATCGCCGCCCTGGTCACCGAGATGCTCGAGGATCTCGGCATCTAGGCAATCCCGAGCCGGCGCGAGCTTCCTGGTGTCCGGCGAATCCAAAACGTTGAGGATTTCGCCCGCAATCGGCGTACGGTCACAACATGGGAAACAAGGACAAGGGCGGTCGCGAGACCCGCAAGCCCAAGGCCAGCAAGAAAGCCAAGGGCGTAGTGGTGCCGCCGACTCAGATCATCCCGCCCAAGCCGGCGAGCAACGACTCGAAGTAGCACACAGGGCGCCCCCGCGGCGCCGTGCGCACGCTTGGCAAAGCGGGAACGGGCGCACCTTGACGCACCTGTGCGCTGCTTCGAACTAGCGGCCGTGCGGGTAGGCCATTGCGAGTACGTCGAGCGCCTCGTCGAGCTGTGACTCGGTGACCTGGCCTTCGCCGTCTCCCATGAAGCCGAGGTCGATGACGGCTTGCCGCACGGTCGTGCCGTCGGCGAGCGCCTTCTTCGCAGCCTTCGCCGCGTTCTCGTAGCCGATGTAACGGTTCAACGGCGTCACGATCGACGGCGAGGACTCCGCGTACGCCTTGCACCGATCGACGTCCGCGGTGGTGCCGTCGATGCAGCGATCAGCGAGCAGCCTCGAGCAGTTGGCGATCAGCCGAATCGACTCGAGCAGGTTGCGCGCGATCACCGGGAGCATGACGTTGAGCTCGAGGTTGCCTGCGGCGCCCCCGAAGGCGACAGCAGCGTCGTTGCCCATGACCTGCGCGACGATCTGGCACACGGCCTCAGGAATGACCGGGTTGACCTTTCCCGGCATGATCGACGATCCCGGCTGCAGGTCCGGCAGGTGGATCTCGCCGAGTCCGGCGCGCGGACCCGACGACATCCAGCGCAGGTCGTTCGCCAGCTTGTAGAGCCCCGCCGCGATGGTGCGCAGCTGACCGCTGGCCTCGATGAGGCCGTCGCGCGCACCCTGCGCCTCGAAGTGGTCGCGGGCCTCGGTGAACGGCAGGTCGAGCCGTTCGGCCAGCACGCCGATGACACGCTGCGCGAAGCCCGTGGGCGTGTTGATGCCGGTGCCAACCGCAGTGCCGCCGAGCGGAAGCTCGGCGACGCGGGGGAGCGACGCCTCGAGCCGCTCGATGCCGTAGCGAACCGCGGCGGCGTACCCGCCGAACTCCTGGCCGAGCGTCACGGGTGTCGCGTCCATCAGATGCGTACGGCCGCTCTTGACCACGTCGGCCCACTCGCGCGCTTTGCCGGTCAGCGCCGCGTCGAGATGCTGCAGCGCCGGGATCAGGTCGCGAACGATCGAGCGGGTCGCGGCGATGTGGATCGCGGACGGGAAGACGTCGTTCGAGGACTGCGAGGCGTTGACGTGGTCGTTCGGATGTACGTCGCGACCGAGCGAACGGCTGGCAAGCGTCGCGATGACCTCGTTGGCGTTCATGTTGCTCGAGGTGCCCGACCCGGTCTGGTAGACGTCGATCGGGAACGCGTCGTTGTGCTCGCCACGCGCGACGGCGTGCGCGGCTTCCGCGATCGCGTCGGCGGTCTCCTTGTCGATCACCCCGAGCTCGCCGTTGGCAACCGCGGCGGCCGACTTGATCGCGCCGAGTGCGCTGATCAGCGCCGGGTCGATCGTGACGCCGGACAGCGGGAAGTTCTCGACGGCACGCTGGGTCTGAGCCCGCCACAGCGCGTCCTTGGGGACCCGTACGTCGCCCATGGAGTCGTGCTCGATGCGGTATTCCTCGTCGGCCATACGTCTATTGTCGCGCCCGGGGTTCGGGCGTGAACGGCGGCCGGTGTGGTTTTGCTCTCAGAGCTCAGGCGTGGCGTTCGAAGTCGACCGCGCTGTACTCGCGCAGCTTGGTGAGCTGGTGGTCGCTGTGGATCGAGCGGATCGTGCCGCTTTTCGAACGCATGACGAGTGAGTGGGTGGTGGCCCCGCCGGCGCGGTATCGCACACCCTCGAGCAGCTCGCCGTCGGTGACTCCGGTTGCCACGAAGAAGACGTTGTCGCCGGCGACCAGGTCGTCAGTGCTCAGCACCTGGCTCAGATCGTGCCCGGCGTCGAGCGCCCGCTGCCGCTCCTCCTCGTCGCGCGGCCACAGCTTGCCGAGGATGACGCCGCCGAGGCACTTCACAGCGCATGCGGCGATGATCCCTTCCGGCGTACCGCCGATGCCGAGCAGCAGGTCCGCGCCCGCGCCTTCGCGCACCGCCATGATCGCGCCGGCTACGTCGCCGTCGCTGATGAACTTGATTCGCGCGCCGGCCTCGCGGACTTCCTTGACGAGGTCGTCGTGGCGAGGCCGGTCGAGCAGGATCACCGTGACGTCCTCGGCGGATCCGCCCTTCGCCTTTGCGACAGCGTTGATGTTGTGCTCAGCCGGCGCGTCGATGTCGACGAGGCTTGCAGCGGCCGGGCCGGTGACGAGCTTCTGCATGTAGAAGACCGCAGACGGGTCGTACATAGCGCCACGGTCGGCGACCGCCATGACGGCAATGGCGTTGCTCATGCCCTTCGCGGTCAGCGTCGTGCCGTCGATCGGATCGACGGCGACGTCGCACTCCGCGCCGCTGCCGTCGCCGACGTTCTCGCCGTTGTAGAGCATCGGCGCTTCGTCCTTCTCGCCCTCGCCGATGACGACGACGCCGGCCATCGACACGGTCGAGACGAGGTTGCGCATCGCGTTGACCGCGGCCTGGTCGGCCCCGTTCTTGTCGCCCCTCCCTACCCACCGTCCGGCAGCCATGGCCGCGGCCTCGGTGACGCGGACGAGCTCGAGCGCGAGATTGCGGTCGGGGCGTTCGCTCATGGTTCGATCCTGCCACGACCGCCCAGCTGGACACCTCGTGGCAGAGTTGCCCTCGTGTCCACGTCCCGAGCTGCGGCCGATCGCGGTGCCGGACGTGCGCGTGCGACTCGGGCCGCCTTGCTGGCAGCGGCCCGCGATGCGTTCGCTGCCGGCGGTTTCGCCGACGCCAACATCACGGACGTGGTCGCGCGCGCCGGAGCGAGCGTGGGCAGCCTCTACCACCACTTCGGCGGCAAGGCCGATCTCTACCTCGCGCTGTTCGAGGACTACCAGATGCGACAGGAGCAGCGCGCGGCGGAGGCGGTCCGCAAGGCTCGCTCCGACGGCACGCAGGACTCGATGCAGCTCTGGCTCGTCGGTGCTCGCGCGTACCTCGTCGGGTGCTGGGAAGAGCGGGACCTCGCCCGCGTCTTCCTCGACGGTGGTGGACCGCCCGGGTTCGAGCTGATCGCCCGCCGGCGCTACCGCGAGTGGGTGCGGGTCAACGCGGTGCTGCTCAACACCGACGACGAGCCGCTCGGCGAGACGCTGGTCGTCGTACTGACCAGCGTGGTGGCCGAGGCGGGTCGCGAGATCTCGATTCAGGAGAGCGAAGAGACCGCCGTACGTCTGGCCGACGAGTTCGTCGAGCTGCTCAGCCGGATCGGCAAGCCTGCAGAGACGACGTAGCTCGACCGCCTACCAGCGACCGCGGTGCACGACGTCTGCCGGGTCTCGCCGGCGGGACCGCAGGTCGCGCCGCGGGGCGTCGCTCGCCTCGTGACCGAAGCAGACGACGCCGACGACATCGTGATCCTCCGGTACGTCGAACGCCTCCCGGAAAGCCGGGATGACCGGCGGCGCCATTCCGATGAACAGGGCACCAAGGCCTTCATCGACGGCCTGCAGCAACATCAGGAGCGCCACCATGCCGGTGTCGACATGCCAGTACGGAACCGGCCAGCGGGTCTCGTCGCGATCGCTCCATCCCTTGTCCGGTCGGGCGTAGCGGTCGAGGTAGGCGCGCTTGCAGGACAGCGTGACCGCGATCACCGGTGCGCGCATCACCCCGGCCCGGGTCTCGGGCGGCCAGCTGGCGGTCTCCTGCTCGGTCTCTGTCACCGACCAGAACCTCGCGCGGTCGTCGGCTTCGGTGAGCAGCAGGATCGAATAGCCCTGCGAGTACCCAGCCGACGGTGCTCGAAGTCCGGCCGCGATGACGCGTTCCACGACGGCGGCATCGACCGCACGCCCGTCATAGTGACGCACCATCCGTCGCCGGCTGAGGACCTCCGCGAACTCCACCGTTAGTTCTTACCTGGTGGCGTGCTTGCGCTCGTGCTCGAGCAGCCAGCTCTTCGTGGACAGGCCGTAGTAGTAGCCGCCGACGGTGCCGCCGGCGCGCAGGATCCGATGGCACGGAATGATCGGTGCAATCAGGTTGCGGGCGCACGCGCTCCCCGCCGCACGGACCGCCCGCGGCCGGCCGGCACGTGCGGCGAGCTCGGTGTAGGTGATGGTCTGGCCGGCCGGCACCTCGCGCATGACCTTCCATGCGGCCTGGAAGAAGTCGCCTCCCGGCTGCTCGACCGGCAGGTCGTCCATCGCGGTCAGATCGCCGGCGAAGTACGCCGACATCGCCCGGCTGATCTGACCGAGGTCTCGTCGCGGCACGGCGTCGTCCCCAACGCGTGCGGACATCTCGTCGACCGAGCCGAAGCCGGCGGCGACGATCACGCCGTCACGCGCCAGGATCGACAGCGGGCCCGCCGGGCTGTCACAAGTAGCGGCGTCGAGCGTCATTTCGTTGCCTCCGTAGTGAGCAGGAAGTCAGTCCACAAGTGCATGGCCGCATAGGCCCGCCAAGGACTCCAGCGGGCGGCGCGGGCTTGGTCGGCTCGGCGTCGCAGCACCAGGTCTGTCCCCGGATATGCATCCGGGTCACCGAGCGCGCGCATCGCGACGTACTCCGCGGTCCAGGGACCGACACCCGGCAGCGCGAGCAGGCTGCGGCGTACCTCGTCGCGGTCCGCGGCCGGATCGAGCGGGAGATCCCCGGTGGCGCATGCGGCGGCGGCGGCGCGCACCGAAGCCTGTCGCGATCCGGTGAGACCGATGCCGTCGTACGACGCATCAGCGAGGGTCGCGGCGTCGGGAAAGCGGTGTGTGAGCGATCCGATCGGCGCGTCGAGTGGTTTGCCGTATGCGACGACGAGGCGGCTCGCGAACGTGTTCGCGGCACGCAGCGACACCTGTTGCGCGAGGATCGTCCGGACGAGCAGCTCGAAGCCGTCGGTAGTGCCGGGGACCCGCAGTCCCGGTCGCGCACGGACCATCGAGGCGAGCAGCTTGTCCCGGCCGAGCACGCCGTCGACAGCCGCGGGATCCGCGTCGGCGTCGACCATCCGGCGACAGCGCAGCACGGCATCGGGCAGCGTTCGGACGTCGTCGACCGCGGTCGTCAGCGTCACGCACTCGGGTTCAAGGCGCAGCGTCGCGACGCCACCGGTCGGCAGCACGCGGCGGTACGCCGTCCCGTCGATCTCCTCGACGCCCGCCACTAGGTGGCGGCCCAGCCAGGCGAGCAGGGCGTCGGACGCGAACGGCTGGCGGACGCTGAGCCGCAGCGTCAGGGCGCCGTTGCCGGGAACGTCGCGAGCCGGCCGCCGTCGCAGCTCTCGCGGCGGGACGCCGAAGTGCTCGCGCATCGTGTCGTTGAACTGGCGGAGGCTGGCGAAGCCCGCCGCGAATGCGACCTCGCTGATCGGCAGCTCGCTTGCGTCGAGCAGCAGTCGCGCGGTCTGCGCCCGACGGGTTCGGGCCAGCGCGAGCGGACCCGCGCCAACCTCGGCGACGAGCACCCGATGCAGGTGACGCTCGCTGACATGCAGCGACTGCGCGAGTGCCGGTACGCCGGAGCTGTCCGCCGCTGCACCGTCGAGCGCGCCGGCGGCGATGGCCCGTAACGCGCGAGCGGCCAGGTCGCCGCGGAAGTCCCACTCGCGCGAGCCGGGGGCCGCCTCGGGCCGGCAGCGCTTGCACGCCCGGAAGCCGGCGGCCACCGCGGCTGCCGCGCATGGGTAGAACCGCACGTTCTGGCGCTTCGGGGTCTGCGCCGGGCACGACGGTCGGCAGTAGATCCCCGTCGTGGTGACCGCGGTCACGAAGCGGCCGTCGAACCTCGCGTCCCGGCTGGCGACCGCGCGGTAGCAGCGGTCCGCGTCTTCGTGCATGGGTCCATCGTGCACCTCGGACCCGACGAGTTCTGGCGGGTTTCGGACATCGCCGTCTGATGCCCGAGACTGGAGCGGTGAGCAGCGAGATCGCGCGGCCGAAGCGGATGTCGGGCACCGCGCTCGACATGGCCCGTTCGCTCGGGCTGATGCTCGTGATCCTTGCCGTGACGTTGATCTTCGTGCCGGGCCTGTTGCATCCGAGCAAGTCGCAACGGGTGCAGGCGACCTCCTACAGCGACGACGCGGCCGGCTTCAAACAGGTCACGGGCCTGGCCGCGGCAACGCCGACGGGACTCGTGCGCGGGTGGTACGCGAACGCTGCCAGGCTGACCCACCAGGGTTCCAACGCCACCCTCTACATCGGCTGGGTCACGCCGACCGGCAACTACGCCGGCCTCTACGAGAGCAACACGGGGTCGATCAAGGTCGGCCAGGAGAGGCCTGGCGATCGATCCGTGCGTCGCCAGGTCGGAAGGCTGACCATCGTGATCACGGGCAGCGCATCCGAGGCAGAGCTGAACCAGCTCGCCGACTCACTCGCTTCCTAGTGCCGGGCGCGCGGCGTCGAGGCGGGCGCGCGCGCCCTCGAGTCGCTCGCCGCAGACCTTCGCGAGCTGCTCCGCCCGCTCCCAGAGGGCAAGCGACTCCTCGAGCGTGCTGCCGCCGGCCTCGAGCTTGCGCACGACATCGGCGAGCTCGTCGCGAGCCTGCTCGTAGCTGAGCTCGTCCGTCATCAGGCCTCCGTCACGACGTGAAGTGTGCCTGCTGCGACCCGTGCCGTGAGTGATTCCCCAGCGGGCACGGCTGCGGCGTCGCGGACGATGCTGCCGTCGGATCGCTGGACGACGGCATACCCGCGGTCGAGCGTCGCTTGCGGTGACAGCGCAGTGACCTGACCGCGAAGGCCCGCGAGCTCCGCTTCGTGGTGTGCGAGCCGTGACATCGCCGCTCGGTCGGCGCGTTCGCGCAGGTCGGCGATGATGCCTCCCCATCCGGCGAGTACGCCGTACGGGTCGCTGATCGACGGGCGACTGCGCATCGCGTCGAGCCGGTGCTGCTCGGAGTCGAGCAGCTGCGTCATGCACCGTCGCGCTCGTGCGAGGAAGGTGCGGATCCGCTCGGTCTCCTCGGCGAAGTCCGGGACGATGCGCTTCGCGGCGTCGGTCGGTGTCGACGCGCGCACGTCGGCGACGTGGTCGATCAGCGGGACATCGGTCTCGTGGCCGACCGCTGACACGATCGGGGTGAAGGCTGCCGCGACGGCGCGCACCAGCGCTTCGTCGGAGAACGGCAGGAGGTCCTCCATCGACCCGCCGCCTCGGGCGATGACGATGACGTCCACCTCATGGTCGGCCTCTAGCCGGGCGAGCGCTTCGACGATCTCGGTCACGGCGTAGGCGCCTTGCACCGCGACCGCCTCGGTCCGGAACTCCACCGCCGGCCATCGCCGTCGCGCGTTGTCGATCACGTCGCGTTCCGCGGCGCTCGCCCGTCCGGTGATCAGTCCGACCTTGCGCGGCAGGAAGGGCAGCGGTCGCTTGCGATCCGGCGCGAACAGCCCTTCGGCGGCCAGGACCGCGCGCAGCGCCTCGATCCGCGCGAGCAGCGCGCCGACGCCGACCGGACGGATCTCCGCGGCGGCGAAGGTGAGCGACCCTCGCGCCGCCCAGTACTCAGGCCTGCCCCACACCACGACGCGCGAGCCCTCGGCAAGCGGCGGGTCGAGCTCGTCGATCATGCGGGCCTTGCAGCTCACGCGAAGCGACATCTCGACCGCGGTGTCGCGCAGCACGAGAAAAGCCGTGGCCTGGCCCGGCCGGCGCGTCAGCTCGGTGACCTGGCCTTCGACCCAGACCCGGCCGAGGCGGCCGATCCAGTCGGTCAGCGCCTTGGCCACCGTCCGCACCGGGACCGGCGACTCCGCGCTCGACTCGAGGGCCATGGCGGTCAACCTACGATCAATACGTGGGCCCGGCGCAGCCGGCTCGGCTGTTGGGCAGTGGGCGGGAAGGAGGACGTGTGACTGAGGGACCGGTACGCCGAGTGCTGTTGGCGGCGCCGCGGGGTTACTGCGCAGGTGTTGACCGCGCCGTCCAGACCGTCGAGCGAGCCCTCGAGCAGCACGGCGCGCCGGTGTATGTCCGCAAGCAGATCGTCCACAACTCCCACGTCGTCGCCGGCCTCGAAGCGCGCGGTGCGGTGTTCGTGGACGAGACCGAGGAGGTCCCGGAAGGCGCCGTCGTCGTCTTCAGCGCGCACGGTGTGGCTCCGGTCGTGCACGAAGAGGCGGCGCAGCGGAATCTGCACACGATCGACGCGACCTGCCCGCTGGTGACGAAGGTCCACGGCGAGGCCCGCCGGTTTGCCCGCGAGGACGTCGACATCCTGCTGATCGGCCACGAGGGCCATGAAGAGGTCATCGGTACGACGGGCGAGGCGCCCGATCGGGTCCACCTCGTCTCCGGTCCTGACGCGGTCGACACGATCGAGGTCCGCGACCCCGAGCGGGTCGCGTGGCTGTCGCAGACGACGTTGTCGGTCGACGAGACCCTCGCGACGGTCGCCGCGTTGCGCAAGCGGTTCCCGGCGTTGATCGACCCGCCGAGCGACGACATCTGTTATGCCACGCAGAACCGGCAGACCGCGGTGAAGCAGATCGCCGCCAACTCCGACCTGGTGCTCGTGGTCGGCTCGACCAACTCGTCGAACTCGGTCCGCCTGGTCGAGGTCGCGCTCGACGCCGGCGCACGAGCGTCCTACCTCGTCGACGACGTCTCGCACATCGATCCGAGCTGGCTCGACGGCGTTTCGACGGTCGGCGTGACCAGCGGTGCCTCGGTGCCGGAGGCACTCGTGGCCGACGTTCTCGCCTGGCTCGCGACGCGCGGCTACGGCGACGTCGACGAGGTGACCGCCGCCGAGGAGCGGTTGGTGTTCGCGCTGCCCCGGGAGCTTCGTCACGCGAGGCCTGCCACTGCGTAACGCCTCCGGCGCCAGGCGCTACGGCGTGAACCCCTCGCCGAGTGGCTCGGTGTAGCCGAGCATGCTGAACCCGCCGGCCGACATGCACACGTGCCACCCGTTGAGCTCGTGGACGACCACCACCGTGTATGCGCTCGGTTCACCAGTGACCGGGTACAGCTGCCCGCCGACCTGAACCGCCGGGAGCTTGACGGGTCCGAGTGATTGGTGCACCGTCCTCGCCGAGGTGATCGTCCAGCGCGCGATCCCGAGGCCGAACTGTTCGAGCGCCGCGCTGCCAGCCGCCGCCATGTCGCTCTCGTCGATCTGCGCCTGGTCGTCTCGGCACAACGAGTCGTACGCGCCTTGCCAGTTGTGGTGGGCCACGTCACTGATGGTCGAGTTGACCGCTCGTTGCGCGGCGCCGGGGTTTGCCTTGAACACGTATCCCCACAGCAGGTGGCCGAGGATGAGGTCCACGATGACAAGCGCGACCGCGCGCTTCCACGTCATCCACTTCGGCCACCACCAGTGCCGCTTCTTCGGCGGCTTCTGTTTCGGGACGAGCTCCGCCATCGCCCAGGCAAGGGTGTCCCGGCCCTCGATCGAGGGCTTGGACCCGGTTCCGGCCGGCGGTGCGCCGAGGAACGCGTCACGCCCCTGGGCCGGCTCCCATTCCACGAGGGAAGTATCGGCAGTTTTCCGCCGTCGGGTGAGGTACCGCAGGAAGCTCGGGCGTTATGACCCGGTTCGCCAGTCCTTGCCCACATCGTCCCCGGCGTTGATGCCGTAGTCGTCAAGGCGCTCCGGCTCGACACCGACGGTGGCGACCGCACGGATCGTGCGCTCCGCCTCGGCCGCCTCGACCAGCTCCGCCTTGGCCAGCGGCCGGATGGTTTCCTCGATGCCGTCGAGCTCGGCCAGCGGCTCGTCGACGATCTCCATCTCGCTGAGCCTCCGGGCGCTGGACAGCACGTTGCGCTCGAGTGATCCCACCGAGTCGTTGTACGTCTTCACCGCGGAGGTCAGCGAGTTGCCGAGCTTGCTCATGTGGC
>DASZVL010000072.1:0-5907 GCA_035547035.1 Mycobacteriales bacterium
GGTAACCGGCGGCCCCACCGCGTTTCTTGACTTAGATGTGCTCTTCGAGCCAGGTGTTCGCGCCGTTGCCGGGCATCCACGAGGCCCATTCATCGCCGGTCACGTTGATAACCAGCAACTCGTCGTTGTCGTCGATCAGCGGCAGTAGCGCGTCCCGGACCTCACTCGCAGGCTGCGGTGAGGCGATCAACCATGTGCTGTCCAGGTAGTGCCACCAGGCGCCGAACGACTTCAACCTGGCGATCAGATCCTCGTACCCCTGACCTGGCTTGTTCAGGTCGTACGAGACCAGCAGGGTCGCCATAGGCGATCCCCCCTTCGGTCTGGGCACCTGGGGGTGCCCGCCGGGGGGACGTGCCGAGTGCTGCTACGCGCCGGTCCGCCCGCCCCGGTAACGGAGCGCCGGCCCGTCGAGCGAACTCGAGCACGTCGGCGATGGACAGGACACAGCATCGAGGTCCGTCTCGACCTTGTCAAGAACGTCGAGCAGCGACACGCCGCCTATTTCTCGTCACGAGCGGGGGAATCCATGCACCTGAGTTGCTCTCAGTCCTTCCTGAGAAGGCGCGCGACCTGATCGGCGACCTTCTCCGGGTCCTCGTGCTCCCAGACCCGCAGGCCGGTCCAGCCGGCTCGTTGCAGCTCGAGCATGGTGTCGGCGTCGCGGCGCTGGTTCGTGGCGATCTTGTCCTCCCAGAACGCCGGGTTCGATTTGGACCGCGTCCGGTGGGTGGGGCACCCATGCCAGAAGCAACCGTCCACGTACACGGCGAGTCGCGATCGCGGGAACACGATGTCGGCGCGACGCTGGGAGCCCGGCAACGGCGAGACGTCGACCCGGTATCGCAGCCCTCTGCGGAACAGGGCACGGCGTACGGCGAGCTCGGCGGCGGTGTCACGCCGGCCGGTTGCCTGCATCCGGACGCGCACCGCCGGGGTCGATGCGGCGGGTCGCCGATCGGGTTCAGATCCCGCCATAGGAGGTGTCGTACAGGTGCACGATTCGGCGGACCATCTGCTCGTAGTGCAACGAGTCGCCGGGCGGCGGCGCGGGGTCCCCGGTGACGACACTCACCGGACCGCCGTCGTTGCGCATGTCGACCATCATCACGCCGACCGCGTCGAAACCGAAGCCGGTGCGGGTGTTGCGTCGTTGGATTTCGCGGACTTTCGCCAGCGCCCGGTTCGCCCATAGCGGCTGATGATGCTCCGAGACGACCGGGTGCGTGATGGTCAGGTCGTGCCGGTTCAGATCCGGGCTGATGAACGTCTCGGCAGCGTTGATCATCACGAAGCCGGCCGCGATGGTGCCGTCGTTCTCCCCGTGGACGGTGTCATGACTGGAGTTGAGCTCGTCGAACAAGCGCGGTAACGCCTTGATGTGCGCTGTCATGCACGCCTTGGCTTCCAACGCGACGAGCACCGAGCCGGTGGCACCCTCGATCAGCGCCGGCAGAGACTCAAGGATGTCCAGCTGCTCGCGGGTCAGGCTGATGTTCCAGCGCACCGCAAGGTCGGAGAGGGTGACGCGGCCGGTGGTCTCGGAACTTCCGGGTCGCGCGATGACCAGATCCAGGTCCTTCGTGCGGTTGGTCCGGAAGTCCCGCATCTCACGGTTCACCCCGAACACGACCTTGCCGTCCGCAGCGTGCCGCTGCATCACGCTGCTGTGTTGGAGGACCTCGAACAGCACCGTCCAGCAGGCGACCTTCGAGTGGCGGTCGGATCGCGAGTGGTACTGCCACAGGTTGCCGAACTTGTCAGGGACCGACGGGCGCGTCAGTGTTGCGGCGATGATCTGCGGCCCGTCCACGCGTCCTATCCTCCGCCAGCGGTCAGCTCACCGCGGCGAGGGCGTCTCCCCCCACACGGGTGATGTGCTCGTGCACGTCATCGAGGAACCCCTCGACGAACCTAAGCTTGCCCGTTCGTGCCCGGCGAAGGAAACCCGCCGCCGCGCGCAGTGACAGCGGTTGGGGTTCGCGCAGGAAATCGGCGAGGTGCAGGTAGCGCCGGCGTTCCGGCCAGGTGGAGATCCGCACTTCACGGTGGATCCCCGATTCTCCCCACGCGGCTGTCGGCCAGCCGCGCTGCAGGTCGAGGTCACGCTCGGCGTCGCTCGTCACATAGTGCTCGGAGGTGAGGAGTCGCCTTCCGACCCACCCGGCGACCGGCACGCTGACGGCGTTACCAACGAGCTTCCATCGATGGCCTGGGCGGACCTTGGGGACGTCGAGCGCCGGTCGCGTCCAGTTCGCGGGGAACCCTTGCAACCGTTCGGCGTCGCGGATCGACGGTGTGACGATGTCGCCGCTGGTGGGAAACCAGACCCCGGGCGGTGAGGCGATTCCGATGGTGGAGCCACCCTTCAGCGTCGGCGTGGCATCCACTGCCCATCCGAGTCCACGCACACCCTCGGTCCAGTAGAAGCCGCATGCCCGCTGGTACGGATCACCGGTTTCAGGCTCGCCCGCATCCTGCCCGAACAGGACCGGGCGGGGGTCCTCGGTGCGAGAGGCGAGCAGGATGACCCGGAGCCGTCGCTGCGGGCGGCCGAAGGCTCGCGCGTCGACCACCCGGTAGGCCCACCGGTACCCGAGTTGTTCGAGGCGATCGGTGAGGTGCCGCATCGCCCGTCCGCCGTGCAGTTGCAGCATGAACGGCACGTTCTCGAGCATCAGCCAACTCGGCGGGCGAGCGATGTCGATCAGCCGGAAGACGTGGTCGACCAGGCCAGAGCGGTCGCCGTCGATACCGGCGGTCAGCCCGGCTTGCGAGAGGTCTTGGCACGGGAACCCAGCGGCTACCAGGTCGACCGCGGGAAGTGACCGAAGGCGCGTGATGTCGCTGACGACAGGCACCTCCGGGAATCGCGCTCGCAACACCGCCTGAGCACCAGGATCGATCTCGCACAACAGTTCGGCGTGGTGACCTGCCCGTCCCAGCCCTCGCTCGATACCGCCAATGCCGGCGAACAGGCCAGCCACCTGCAACGCTGTGGTCACAGCACCTCCCACGGATAAACTACATCGGTGTAACTTGCCGGGAGGGTAAGTCCGTACGCCGACACTCGGGTAGGTCCGATTGCACTTCTGTGGACCGAACTGGAACTTGCCGACGACATCTGACGCGCAACCCAACATCAGCGTTGGTCCTCCGTCGGCGCGGACAGCGCGCCGAGCAGGCTGAGCACTCGCTCGCGCGGCACGAGGATGCGGCGCCCAATGCGGATCGACGGCAGGTCCCCGGACTTCACCGCACGGAAGGCGGAATTACGGGAGATCCCGAGCATCGCCGCGACCTCGTCGACGGTCATCGTGACGCGGTCTGACGCCATGTCGTGCCCCCTCCAAACCAGTCCGGCCACCCCTTGCTGGAGTACGACCCAAACGCGGCCACTACCCGATCCGCGGTGTCGCGGCGCAGCCGATCCCAACGCAAGCAACGCTGGACGGTGCGCTGTGCGCTGGCACCCGGCGAAGCCAGCTCCCGAAGCCCCGCGCCGCCGGCGCGGCGCCGAGTGACATGGCGACACAGCGGTTCACAGGGGAACCAGCTACCGGCAAAGATCGGCGACCCCCCGTCCCCGTCCGAGCGGCTCCTGACCGTGGTCGTCATCGGCCACGCACCGGGCGGCGGTCCAAATGGTCCTGCCTCCGGAAATGCTGCGGCGCCAGCTCAGGGTTGGGGGGCCACGTCGGCTGGCGCAGCACGACCTGCCGGTCATGCATGACGCGTTGCGCGTCTGCAGTGGGAAAGCCGGCGTCTACGAGGACTTCCATCGCCCCGCGGGTGGCGTCTCCGGCGTAACCCGCCGTCAGCCCGGAAAGGAACATTCGGTTGCCGCAGTCATCGCGCAGCTCAAAGCAGTAGGGGTAGTGATCAGACAGCCCGGGGAACGCGACCTCGGCGATAAGGATGGTGCCGAGCTCGTGGCGGTGGTCGCGGTAGTAGGCAATCGACTCAGCGGTAATACCGAGCCCGTTGTCGAAGTAGTTCATGGCCTGCCCTTCCGTCGCGGGATCGAAGACAGGCGGATGAGATCGAGTCGGCGTACCCACGGGCGTACTCCTCGGCGTACCCGCGACCGTGTTCCCGGCGTCGGTATCGGCGACAGCGCCGTAGCGAGGTACCCGCGGATCGTGTCGATCACGCTGGGGTGGTCGCCCGTCGCGGAGATGGCAACTCCGGCCCGGTCGAGCACCTCCTGCATGGCTTCGCGTGCCTCATGCTCGGTTTCGAAGCCGCCCTGGCGGACCCGTCGCCGACGCCCGGCAATCGGTGGCAGGGCGACGTAGAAGTACCAGGACCCGTGGTTGCTCCAGCGCAGCCGCGGACAGGTGGTGTCCAACCACTTGCCGCTGCGCGGATCTCGGCAGTGGCAACGCTTGTACGTCGACCCTGGCAGTTTGTTCCGAGGACGCGCTGGTGGAACACGCAGGCTGATTCTCGGGCTGATCGCTCCTTGAGACGGTGACATGGGGTCCTCCGCGCGTGCGGTCGTGACATGACCTGATGATCGGAGCGCGACCGCGTACCCACGGGCGTACTCGTCGCCGTACCCACAGCCGTTGAACGGCCGAATTCATTGCGACGCGCCGCCGAGTGGGGTCAGGTTTCGGTCGATGCCGACTGCATCGCGACCCGTCCGCGTCGGCCGTTGATGTCGGCGAAAATGTACTCCTCACGGTGACGGTCACGATCGACGCTGATCGCGTGCGCCCCGATCTCCTCGTGGTGGGTACCGGCGGCGCAGCCGTACCGGTCCCACGCGCGGAGTCGTTCGAGGGTGCGTTGAAGCCGGTCGAGCCAGAGGCCCGGCTCGGTGGGCTGGGCGGCAGGGTCGAGGTACGCCGCGCTCCAGCCGGCTCGGAGTGCGTCGAGCTCGTCGACCATCGGGGCGTGCCGGTACCAACACTCGGGGATGGTGTCGTCGAGGGAGTAGCGGCCGAGCAGCCAGTCGACCCAGCCGATGAGCGTTTCCCAGGCGCGGGCGGCTTCTCCGGCAGTGAGGTTGTGCCATACGTGGGCGGATCCCGGCCGCGGCCGGCCCGTCGCTGCCGCGCCCGTCGGTGGCGCCGCTCCCTCGGGGAGGATTGGACCCGCGAGGTTGTGCTCGAGCAGGACGAGCAGGTAGTCCACGTCCTCGCGGAGCTCCACCACGTCGGCGGTGAGTCGAGGGAGATCGGTCATCTTGTGGTCCAGCGGCGCGGCAGGGTGCGCTGCGCGATCCGAGTCGGCAGCGGGAGGCCGGCGCGGATCGCCGTGGCGTGAGGTCCACGCCACCACGGGGTGAGTCGGGCATGCACCGGCGGTGTGCGGCGGGCGAGGACGATCGCGTGTCCGGGCGGCAGCGTGCGGACTGATTCGACGGGGAGTGCGGGTAGACGTCGGGGCGCGATCGAGGTGGAGGTGCCGCCGGCGCCGCGGGTGCGGGTGGCAACCGGGTCGTCGATGTCGCCGGCGAGCTGGCTGATCCGCTGGAGGTCCTCGGCGTGGGCGAGGCCACCGAGGATGACCTTGGTGGTGGCGGCGTCCCACATCGCGTCGGCACCGGCCTGGCCCCATCGGGCTCGGGCTTGGGCGAGGGATTGCAGGACGCAGATGGTCGTGATCCCGGATCCGCCACCGTCGGCGAGCAGGTTCGGCAGTGACGGGATCGGCGCGATGTTCGCGGCCTCGTCGAGCAGGACGGTCAGTGGTGGGTCGAGGAACCCGTCGCCGGCCGTGGCTGCCGCAGTCCGAGCCGTGTCGAGCAGCGCTTCCACGAGCGCGGTGACCAGTGGGGCGACGGTGAGCTGGGCACCGCTGGTGCCGAGCAGGTAGAGCGTTCCGCGCTCGGCGAGGAAGTCAGCGAGGTCGAGAGCTTCACCTTCGGGAGGGGAGCAGGCGTCAAGGACGCGCGGG
>DASZVL010000073.1:0-3430 GCA_035547035.1 Mycobacteriales bacterium
TTAGACCGTATGGAGCGGTGAGGGTCGCGTAGTGCGGCCGGCGCCCCGCGCATAGTCGTGCGCGGACTGATTACCGCACCTATGGAAGGAGGCGCCGGCCGTGGCAGAAAGTATGAGGTGGGTCGGGCTGGACGTGCACGCCCAGCAGACGGTGGCGACGGTCTTTTGCCCCGGCTCGGGCGAGGTTGAGCAGCGGCGGATCGACGGCAGGGCAGGCGCGGTCGTTGAGTGGCTTGCCGATCTGCCACGGCCGCTGCGGGCGGTGTACGAGGCGGGGCCAACCGGCTACGCGCTCGCGCGGGCCGCGGCGGCACGCGGGCTTGATGTCGCTGTCTGCGCGCCCGGTCACATCGGCCGTCATCCGAGCGACCGGATCAAGACCGACGCGCGCGACTCGCTGCGGCTCGCACGGCTCTACGCCGCCGGCGAGCTGAAGCTGGTCAGAGTCCCGAGCCGCGAGGAGGAGCAGCTGCGCGATCTCGTCCGGGCCCGCGAGGACGTGCGCCTCGATCTGATGCGCGTCCGCCATCGCATCTCGAAGCTGTGTCTGCGTCGCGAGCTCCACTTCGTCGGGCCGGGGAAGACCTGGACACTCAGCCACCGGGACTGGCTGTCTGGATTGTCGTTCGCCGATCGGCCTTCGCAGGTCGTCTTCGACGACTACCGACACGCGCACGATCATCTGCTTGCTCGCCGCGACGTGCTCGAGCGGGCACTCGAGGAGTCGGCCGTCGACTCGCCCTGGGCGCGCACGATCGGCGGGCTGCGCTGCCTGCGCGGCATCGACACCCTCTCGGCGAGCGGGCTGTGTGCCGAGGTCGGCGACTTCTGCCGCTTCCAGCATCCGAAGCTGCTGACCAGCCAGCTTGGCCTTGTCCCGAGCGAAAACTCCTCCGGAGAGCGCCGTCGGCTCGGCTCGATCACCAAGGCTGGCTCCAAGCACGCCCGCCGTCTGCTCGTCGAGGCGGCCTGGCACTACCGTCGCCCGCCGCGCGTCTCGGCGACGCTCGCCCGCCGCCAGCACGCACAGGACCCACGCGCGATCGAGATCGCCTGGCGGGCGCAGCGCCGTCTTCATCAGCGCTGGCAGCGTCTACAGGTCGAGCGGGGCAAGCGCTCGACCGTCGTCGCTGTCGCCGTCGCGCGCGAGCTCGCGACCTTCTGCTGGGAGATCGCCACGCTCGACTGAGCGACCACACCACGCCACCGCTGCCGGGGCGGCACGGGACCGAGGCACCTTCGCGCACCAAGAGGGACGGCGACCCGACTATGGGCAACGGCCGCATGGCCGCCGCGCCCGATGTTAGACAGCCGACCCGCGACGAAGACACGGTCTTGGGGTAGCCAGCCCCCGCATATCAGGCTGACCGAGCGTCGCGCAACCGCCCGCCCGTGCCGCACCGACAGCGGTGGCCGCATCCACCCCCACCGAACCGATCAGCGGCAATCACCGCTGGACCCTTGACAGAGCGCGCTCCATATCAGTCGGGCGGCCCCATTCCCGCGCCACGCCTCGAAGTCGCCGGCGTCGCGGCCGAGCTCGACGAGCGTGGCTGCGGCGAGGATCGACGAGTAGCCGTGGTCGCAGACAGGATCAGGCTCCTGCCGTCGAGCGCGGTGTTCCGCCAGTCGTCGGAGGCGAGCCGCCATTCGAGCACGGTGCGCGGGATGTGATGCGCACCGGGGATGACGCCGTCGCGTTCGCGCGCGTCCTGCGAGCGGATGTCCACGATCGCGGCGTCGGAGGCGGCCACCTCGCCGGGCGTGTACCGGCGGATACGCCGCGCCGCGGACTCGATCAGCTCGTCGAGGCTCATCTGCATAGACTGCCGTGCATGTTCGAGGGAGGCCTCGCCGAGCTCCACACGCACCTCGGCGGGTCGGTCGCCTCGGACATCATGTGGAGCCTCGCGCACGAGCAGGGCATCCATCTGCCGACGCGCGACTACTGGGAGTTCGACCGGCTCGTGACCGTGTCCGACCCGCGCGGCGTGCCCGACCTCGACTCACTCGATCAGATCTACCACCTGACCGAGCTGATTCAGAGCTCGCCGTTCGCGGTCGAGCGCAGTGTGCACGCCGCAATCGGCGGCGCGTACCGCTCGCAGGGGATCACGACACTCGAGCTGCGGTTCAACCCGATGAAGCGGAACCGCGGCGGCGAGCGCGACCTCGACCACATCATCCACGCCGCGATCCGCGGGCTTGATCGCGCGTCGCTCGAGTATCCGCAGGTGCGCGCCGGGCTCCTGCTGATGATGGACCGGACGTTCACCGCCGACCAGAACATGGTGATCGTCGAGAAGGCGCTGCGGTACCGGTCGCGCGGCATCGTCGGCGTCGATATCGCGGGGCCGCGGCCGAGCGGCGGGCGCTACGACTACACGCAGATCCGGGAGCACGTCGACCTCGCGCGCGACGGCGGGCTCGGTGTGACGATCCACGTCGGCGAGGAGGGCGGCGAGTTCGGAATCGAGGAGATCGGCGAGGTCGTAGAGTCGCTGCGGCCCGACCGTCTCGGCCACGGGATCCTCGCCGCACACAACGCGTCGTTGATGGAGGCGATCCGCGCAGCCGGGATCACGCTCGAGATCTGCCCGACGTCGAACCTGCTGACGAAGGCCCTCGCCGACGAAGACGACCTACGCGAGACTTTCCGCACGTTCGTCGCGAATGGCGTTCCGTTCACGATCGCGACGGACGGCCCGGAGATGATGCGGACGCATCTCCGCGACGAGTTCGATCTCCTGCTCCGCATCGGCGCCCTGACCGAGGATGAGCTGGCCGCAGCGAACGAGCGCGGTCACGACGTGTCCTTCGTGACACCTCGCGCACACGCGCTCCACTGACACCGAATACACCCTTCGGCCAATGGTTGCCCCACCCGGCCGGCCGTAGCCTCGCACCATGCAGGCACTCAGAGATCCGTCAGGCATCACCTCTCGGCAGAGGGAAGTGGTGGAACTGATCGCCCAGGGGCTCTCCAACGAAGAGGTGGGGCTCGTCCTCGGCATCTCGACGAGGACGGCCAAGGCGCACAGCGACGTCCTCCGCCAGAAGCTCGGGGTGCCCAGACGACGACAGATTCCGGTCGCTTTCCGGCTGCTGACAGGGGAAGACCCGTTGGCGAAGCGACTGGAGTCCGCGCGAGCGGACAACGGGGGCTGACGGCGAAGCGGCGTCCGTGGCGAAACCCTCCGTCACGGGCGCCAGCCCCCTTCTCTTTCAGACATCGAAGGCGTAACCTGGAGACAGGACGGCGAAGCGGCGCGCCGCGACGAGGGCAGGCAGGCATGGCCGCGAGCGGGGTTCACCCAAACATAGGCAGTGGTAGGCGCATCATCGAGCGTCCGCGGCTGATCAAGCTGCTGGACGAAACAGACGCGCGCACGATCCTGCTCCTCGCGCCCGCCGGGTACGGGAAGACGAC
>DASZVL010000074.1:0-3092 GCA_035547035.1 Mycobacteriales bacterium
CCGCGGTCGGATTCGGGTACTCCTGCACGTGCTCCAGCATCTGCTGGACACAGCGCTGCTTCACCTTCGGATCAATCTTCTTCGGCACGACACCATCCTCCTGGACTCACAAGGAGGCGGCATCAAACCTGGGGCGCTTCAGTCAGCATGTGTGCTCATCGAGGCCCACGACGAATGGCAAGACCAAGACCGCCGCTACCTCTCCGAGGAATCCATGGCCTTGCTCAACCCGCCCGCACCGATCGCCTTGGAGCCCACCAACACCTCGACCACCCGGTCCTCGCGCAAGGAGATCGCGGCTACGGCATAGTGGCAATCACTCGCGAAGCAACACGCGACGAGTTACACCACGTCAAGGGACGCGACCCACCACTCTGGTTGCGGGTGTTTGCCCTAACGAGCAAAGCGCCCTGCTCAACTCGAACGAGAACTTCTCCGTATGGGACACCGCCAATGCCTCGTAAGGTCTGGCTACCGGTCATTGCAGCTGCCGTCGTCGTCGCGGTCGTCGTGCCGCTTGCGCTGACTCACAACGGCAAGCATCCCGATCCGCATTGGGCGGCTACTGTGACCGCGATCCAGCCACGCGCGGCTGCGACGGCTCCCGTCACGTTTGGCATCTATCAGATGACCTTCACACCAGATCAGGCTCTCGCAGCGACGGCCCCCATGACAGCTCAGCAGGTTTGGACCGCGCTCGGTGCTCCGGGTTCCATTCCAGCCACCGAGACGCCACAGTTCGGCACGCTCACACACGTGGTAAGTACGGCCGGCGGCGGCGCCACTGATGTCTGGCGAGATCGTCCGGTGTGGGCGTTTGCCAGCCCGAGCGCATGCGACATTACTGAGGCCCCTGGATACAGGGGGTCGTTGCCAGTCGTGCCTACCGGCCTTGCCTGCACGAGCTGGATCTTTGCTGATCCGACGACCGGCGCCCAGATAGCGGAGTTGGAGCAAGACCCCTCGCTCGACAACGACGTGTCTTCGTCGGCTACGCCGACCTCCTGATTCGAGGTCTGCCCGGAACATTGGGACGGCTCAGCCCGGCCAACTCCGTGGCCTTCTACGCGTGAACTCAAATCGTGGGCGGAAGACCGGGGTCCTTGACTTGATGACCAATCAGGTCAGGTATGAACCGACGAGAGCAACCAATGCTTGCCCCGCCTCTCCGGACAGACTCCGCCTGCCCATCGCGCTGGCGACCACTCCGCATGGCCCGATAGCTACAAAGACCCGGCCGGACGCTTGGTAGAGGAAAAGGACAGCTGTTCTTGGCGCATCTACCGGCAGCGAGCCGCACGCAACCGATGCACCCGACGCGAGGCGCGGCAGTGCATCGATCTTCGCGAGAACTTCCGTTGCCTCGGCAGCGGTGAGTTGGCGCTGCGTAAGGCGCCGCCCATCACGCATCCGGCACGCGACGCCACCCCGTGGATCGCTGGGCGCGACCTCAGGGCCCTCCGGCAGGAAGGACGCCCGAAAGTCCGTCAGTTCGCAGCGAACGCTGCCGACAGGCGCGGTCGTCGGAGCCTTGGCGCCCGAGCTGCTGCTGCAGGCAGTCGACATCGCGACAACGGTCATGACGATGGCCGCAAGTCTCATCGCTGATGAGTTCAGTGCCGACTCTCCTCTAGTTGCAATGCTTCCACGTGTCGTCCCAAACCTGCGCTCCCTGAGTGAACGAGTTCGTGGCAATGTTCTGGGAGCCGTCATTCATGGTGAGCGAATACGCCCGCGTCCCAGTCGCCTGAGCGAGGGTGCCGGTGCTGGTATCCGCGCCGTCGACCACTTCGGCGCCATTGGTGTTCCACTCCGATTGATTCGGTCCTGTCGACCAGATCTTCCATTCGCGAAGGTTTGCGGGCGTGCCGCCGACGGTGTTGCGCTCGGAGATCCATTCAGCGGTGGTGCCGTCAGTTCGACGCCGGCCCGCCGGCACGAACGCGCCCCTGGCAGCGGTCAGGACGCCGGTAGCGGGTCGGCTGCCTCGAATCGTGGCGGTTCATCCGCCGATTACGAAGATCGCATATGCCGGGGATAGCGCACGTTTGGCCGTTGGGTCCACGCGCACCTGAAGGCGCTCATCCTTCACGCCCATGTACTCACATTGGCAGTACGACGTCGTGAGTGTCGAGCCCCGCGAAGCCATCCTGCGTTCTCGGCCGCCGTTGGTCGTTCTGGCAGGATGAGCCAGCCCGGTTGGTCGCGTCGTCGTGCAGGCTTGGGGGTTGCGTGACTCGGATCATGCAGTTCTACGGCGGAGCTGTCGTCCCGATGCGAGTTCCCAGCGACCCTGAGCAGGTCGAAAGCGCCTGGCAGACACACCGTGGGCGCTTGCGCGAGTGGCTCGGCGACCTGTCCGCGTCCGAGTGGTCGACGCCAACGCGATGCTCGGCCTGGGACGTGACCGGGCTTGTGCAGCACCTGATCTCAGGTGCGCAGTTCCTCGGGTACACGCTCCACCTGGCTGGCAAGGGCGAGGCCAGTCGCCTGCTGCAAGGGTTCGACCCGCAGCAGACGCCCGCCGCCACGGCTGATCAGTTCCGCGGGCTGTCTCGGGAAGAGCTCCTGGGCAGGCTCGCCGACATGGACACGCGGGTGGAGCAGGAGTGCCACGCGCTGGCTGGCGGCGGGTGGGACGCGCTGGCCGAGGCGCCGGCGGGCAACGTGCCGGCCTTCATGGCGCTCAACCACTTCCTGTTCGACTCCTGGGTGCACGAGCGGGACCTGCTGTTGCCGCGGGGCGAGGACCCAACCGCCGACGAGGCCGAGGCTGCGGCGGTCACGTCGTACGTGCTAGCGCTGGCGTGCGTGGCGCGCGAGGAGGGGATGTCCAACGGGCCGCCGGTCGCCTTCGACGTGCACATCACCGATCTCGACCGAACCGTCCACGTGGAATCCACAGATGACGGGTCCGCGGCAGCCACCTTCACCCGGACCGCCACCACGCCGCAGGTGTCAGGGCGCGCTGGAGACCTCGTCGACTTCGTCACCGGCCGGCAGCCCGAAGAGGCGCCTGTCGGAGAGCCGGACGCGTTGAGCCGGTTGCATCGCCTCGCCGAGCTCATGGCGTAATCGCTAGCGCTGCCCTC
>DASZVL010000075.1:0-20607 GCA_035547035.1 Mycobacteriales bacterium
GACGCTCGGATCGAATCTCGCGGTGACCAAGCTCGCCGCCTTCGTCGTATGTGGGGCGGTTGCCGCACTCGGCGGGGCGCTGCTCGGAAGCTTCCAGCAGGTGATCACCCCCGCGAACTTCAGCTTCGGGGTGTCGTTGCAGCTGTTGCTGCTTGTCGTGCTCAGCGGCCGAGCCCTGATCGCGGGAGCGGTGATCGCCGGCGCCCTCTACATGTTCGAGCACCTACCCGGCGTGCCAGCTTCCGTGCACAACTACATCCCGCTCACGATCGCCCTGGGCGTGATCGCGCTCGGACGCTCACCCGATGGGCTGGTGGCGCTCCTCAACGGAGGCGGTGACTGGCGCGTCAAGGCTCTGCTGCAGCCGCGGCCCGGCGCAGTACGTCGAGCCGCTACCTCGCTGGTCCTCGACCCACCATTGCCGGCAGGCACCGATGGGTGAACACGACGCACTGCTGGACGCCACTGGCATCGCAGTTCGGTTCGGAGGCCTGCAGGCGCTCGACGGCGTCGACGTCGGGGTGCAACCGGGCTGCATCACCGGCCTGATCGGCCCGAATGGCGCCGGCAAGACCACGATGTTCAACGTGCTGACCGGCCTCGTGCCACCCGTCGACGGCCATGTGACGTTCGACGGGACCGACATCAGCCGATGGGCGCCCCACCGCCGCGCACGCTCTGGCATCGCCAGGACATTCCAGCGGCTTGAGCTGTTCGGGCGGATGACCGTCGAGCAGAACCTCCTCGCCGCCTGGGAGTCTGCGCACCGCGGAGGGGGGCTCGGCCGGGGCAAGCAATCGTGTCGGCGCCGAGTAGGCGAGGTAACTGACCTGCTTGGTCTCGGCTCACTCGCGGACCGCTTCGCCGGACAGCTACCGACCGGCCAGGGTCGCCTCGTCGAGCTGGGTCGCGCATTGTGTACTGACCCTCGAGTCCTCTTGCTCGACGAGCCGGGCTCTGGCCTAGATGCGGCCGAAACGGAACGGCTGTGCCGGATCCTCGAGGGTCTCGTTGCCGACACCGACCTGGCCATTCTTCTCGTAGAGCACGACATGCCATTGGTCATGCGGGTGTGCCACGCGATCACGGTTCTCGACTTCGGCAAATGCATCGCGCGCGGAACGCCGGAGCAGATTCGCGCAAACCCGGTCGTGCAGGCTGCCTACCTCGGAGAAGCCGATGTCGCCTGACACGGTGCCGCTGGCGCCGGCTCTGCAACTCGACGACGTCTGTGTCTCGTACGGCGGAATACGGGCGCTGTCGAGCCTCACCCTCACCGTCCCGACCGGAGCCGTGGTCGCGTTGCTCGGCCCCAACGGCGCGGGCAAGACGACCACCCTGCGAGCGGTGTCGGGGGTGATACCTGTCGAGTCGGGGCGGATCACGGTCGGGGGCACCAGGGTCGATGGTCGCCCGCCGCACGCCATTGCTCGACTTGGCGTGGTGCATGTCCCTGAGGGCCGGGGGATCTTTCCCAGCCTCACAGTCCGGGAGAACCTCGAACTCTCACGCCGTGCTGTGGGCAGCGACATCGACCCGGTGGAGGCCGGCGTCGCGCGCTTTCCGGTACTCGGCGAACGTCTGAAGCTGGCGGCTGGAACTCTGTCTGGCGGCCAGCAGCAGATGCTTGCACTGGCTCGGGCACTGACCGCGAAGCCGAGGCTGTTGATGGTCGACGAGATCTCGATGGGCTTGGCGCCAATCGTGGTCGTTCAGCTCTTCGACGCGCTACGCGAGCAGGCACTGAATGGCACGAGCCTGTTGCTTGTCGAGCAGTACGTCGAAACGGCGTTGGAGCTCGCCGACTACGTCTATGTCCTAGAAAAGGGTGTCATCTGCGACGTCGGCGAGTCCAACGATGTGCGAGCCGGTGGTCTCGTGTCGACCTACCTCGGAACGTGACGGAGGAGACGACGATGCCTCAAGGCAGAAAGGTAGGCCGGGCCCGACTCATCGCGACGGGCGGTGTTGCTGCGGCCGCTGCTGCGGCGTTCGCCATGCCGGCCTCGGTACACGCAAGCCCAACCGGCGCGGCCGTCAGTCACCGCTTCTGCGCAAGCAACAGCGCGGAATCGGCGCTTGCCGGATCAACGGCAACCGCGGAGGCGCTCGGCGTACAGGTGGCTTTCAACATCGTCCCGGGCCCGCTGCCGCTGAGCAGCAATCTGATCGAGGACGATCTCAGCTTCGCCAGGACGGTGGTCTCCGGCGGGCCGCAGGCATCCGTACAAGCCGCGCCGTATTACCCCGGGGATACCGCAGCGAACCTTGGCAGCTTGCTGGCGTCGGACGGCGTACCCCTTCCCATCCCCAACGACCCACTCCAGGCGTTCGCAAGCTATCCAGCCAGCCCCAAGGAACCCGCAACGTCGACCTTCCCAAAGGGAGCGAAGTCATCGGGCGTTTCGGTGGCAAGCGGTACGGCTCACGCTGGCGCGACGCGCGAGACCGCGACCGCGACAATCGCCAAACTGAGCGCTGGACCACTCACCATCGCGAAGATCCAGTCGACCAACACGGTGACACCGGCGCGCTCATGCATGACTGCTGCAGCAGCGACCGTGATTCAGGGCATCGACATCGCCGGACTGGTCCACATCTCCTCAGTGAACTCACAAGCCGTCGCGCGGACTGACGGAACGTCGGCCGTGCCTACCGGCGCAGTACATGTCGGTCAGGTAACCGTCGCCGGCCTGGATGCCTCGATCGACAAACAAGGCATCCACATCCTGAACAAGGTTCCCACCGTGCTGGGCCTGACACCGCAGCTCGTGCAAAACACTCTCAATCAGACCTTGAAGGCAGACGGACTGTCCGTGCAGCTGCTGGCTCCGACCAAGTCGACGAAGACAGGCTCGGCCAAATCGAACTCCGGGGCGTTGGTCATCTCCTTCAGCCACGCGATCGCGGTGCCCTACATCCCGGGCGAGCCAACGATCCCTGTCCCCGGTCTCGGGAACGTGCCGTTGCCGAGTGGCGTCTACAAGGCAACGACGACAATCACCCTTGGGTCGAGCGTGGTCGAGGCCGCCGCGACCCTTCCGCCGGCGTACCACCCGATCACGACGCCCGTCGGCGCGCCCGTCTCGGGTGGGTCGCCTTCCGGCGGCGCTCCCGACAGCTCATTCCCACCACCCGCAACGACGACGGCTCCCGTTCAACCACCTTTGGTAGCGGCACCGGGTAACAACGGACTGAGCGCCTTCGTTCACGGCGCGTCGGTGCCGGTCGGATGGGTCCTCGTGGGAATCCTGCTCTGCCTACTGTTCGGCTACCCGATGTTGTACGGCGCCTGGGCGCAGTTGCTGAAGGGACGAGAGACATGAGTGCCTCCGAACACGCTAAGGCGTCGCGCTCTGGCCTTGATGCGATGCGTGACCTGGTGGGATTGCGAGGTCACGCCGACGGTAAGGCTTCGCGCAAGGTCCGGCCGTGGTCACGGGCGAACTCCTCGCTGAGCAACACCTGGCAGATCTTGGTGGGGGTGATTCTCACTCCGCTCGGCGTTCTGTTCCTCATTCTCGGCTGGTACGGCGCCGCACACGCCTCGTACGTTCAGCAGCAGATCCCGTACGTGGAGAGCGGCGGATTCATCGGCCTCGGATGCCTGATCCTCGGCGGCCTTCTCTACTGGGCGCACTGGCTGTACCGGATCTATGACCAAGCAGACCTGCATCATCGTGAGCTGTCGAGCCAGCTCGAGCGCCACCACGAAGGCCAGATGCAGCTGCTCGCGGACCAGGTTCAACTGCTTGAACTCGCTCTGAGCGAGCGCCCGGCTGCAGGCGGGGCATCGCGTCGTCGCGTGTCAGCCACAAGCAGCGAACGCCGGTCGGCGGCCCAGACTGAAGCGGGTGAGGCGTACTTCGCAACAGAGAACGGAACGGCGTACCACCTGAGCGACTGCGCAATCCTCGCTCATCACCCCCACGGCCTAGCAGCAGTCGACTCCGAAAGACGCGCCCAGATGAAGCCATGTCGCATCTGCATCACGGGTCGAAAGACCGGCGCAGCCATCGCGCAGTGAAGCGGACCATCTTCGGCTCCGAGCACGAAGAGTTCCGACAGTTGGTCCGTGCCTACCTAGCGGCCGAGGTCGTCCCCAGGTATCCCGAATGGGAGGCGAGCGGCGGTCCTCCCAAGGACGTATTCGCCCAGCTCGGCAACATCGGGGTCGTCGGAATCAACATGCCCGAGGCCTTCGGCGGCGGCGGCCAGTCCGACTACACCTACAACGTCGTCGTGCGCGAAGAGACCGCACGCGCCGGAGTCACGATCGGGCCGCTACTCACCCACCTCGATGTCGTCCTGCCCTACTTCCGCCGCTACGCAACACCTGAACAACAGCAGCGCTGGTTTCCCGACATCGCATCGGGAAAGCTCATGACGGCGATCGCGATGACCGAACCGGATACCGGCTCCGACCTCGCCGCGGTGCGCACGGGGGCCGTGCTCGACGGCGCTGACTGGGTCCTCAACGGCGCCAAGACCTACATCACCGGCGGCTCCATCGCTGATCTCGTCATCGTCCTTGCCCGCACGTCTCGCGATGAAGAGAACCGGCGGAACGGGCTGACGCTGTTCATTGTCGAGGCCGGGATGCCGGGATTCACCAAGGGCCGCAAGCTGGACAAGATCGGGCTCAAAGCGCAAGACACCGTCGAACTTGCCTTCGACGACGTACGGGTACCAGCGGCCAACGTCCTCGGCGAGGTCGGACAGGCGTTCTGGATGCTAGGAGCGAACCTCCCGCAGGAGCGCCTAGCAATCGCCGTCCTCGCGATCGCCCAATCGATCTCCGCCCTGAATCTGACCATCGACTACGTCCAGAAGCGCAAGGTCTTCGGACAACCAATCAGCAACTTCCAGAACACGAAGTTTGAGCTCGCCGCGATCTCCACAGACATCGAGGCCGGCCAGGCAATGGTCGACAAGGCCGTCACCGAACTCGTCGCTGGCGAACTCACTCCGGCAGATGCCGCGAAAGCAAAACTCTTCTGTTCGGAGCTTCAGGGCCGCGTCGTTGATCGCTGCCTGCAGCTCTTCGGAGGCTTCGGCTACATCAACGAGTCTCCGATCGCCCGGCTGTACGCCGACGCTCGAGTGACGCGCATCTACGGCGGTACCAGTGAAGTAATGAAGTCGATCATCAGCAAATCGCTCGGGCTTTGAGCACCAGAGGGAGAAGGACATGAACATCAGCGGCATCTCCGCGCTCGTCACCGGGGGCGCGTCTGGCTTGGGCGGCGCAACCGCCCGCCGGCTGGCTGGCCTCGGCGCATCGGTCACGATCGTGGACCTGCCCTCCAGCGACGGCGAGCAAGTAGCGAAGGATCTCGGTGACTACGTGCGTTTCGTCGCCGCAGACATCACGGACGAGGCCGGCGTGCAGGCCGCGGTCGACGCGGCACAGGAGTTCGGGCCGCTACGCGCGCTGGTGCACTGTGCAGGTCGCGGCGGAGACCGGACCCGGATCGTCGATCGCCAGCACCAGCCGGGCAACCTCGACACGTTCAACGAGGTGCTGCAGACAAACCTGGTCGGCACCTACAACGTTCTTCGACTCTGCGCGGCGGCGATGAGCCACAACGAGATCGTTGACGGAGACCGCGGCGCGTGTGTTCTGACCGCGTCGGTGGCGGCATTCGACGGCCAGATTGGCCAGACGTCGTACACAGCTTCCAAGGCCGCAGTGCACGGGATGACGCTCGTTGCCGCGCGTGACCTGGCGAGTTGGCAGATTCGGGTCAACACGATCGCGCCGGGCACGTTCGACACGCCCATGTTGGCGCGGCTTCGCGACGACATCCGTCAGGGCTTGGCTGATTCGGTGCCGCATCCGAAGCGGTTGGGCAACGCCGAGGACTACGCGCACCTGGCCGTCGCGCTGTTGGAGAACTCGTTCGTCAATGGCGAGACCATCCGCCTGGACGGCTCGATCCGGATGGCGCCGCGATGACCGACAAAGAACCCGAAGCACTGGTCGAGCGCGACGGAGCAGTGCTCATCGTCACGATCAACCGCCCGGCCCAGAAGAATGCAATGACCCGCTCCGCTGGCGAGCTCATAGCCACTGCACTCGATGAGCTCGACTCCGATCCCACCCTGTCTGTGGGAGTCATCACCGGAGCCGGCGGCACCTTCTGCTCGGGGATGGACCTCAAGCGCTTCGCTGCCGGAGAGCCCGCGTCCGTCCCGGGCCGCGGTCTCGGTGGGTTCGCTCAACGCCCGCCCGCCAAGCCGCTGATCGCTGCTGTCGAGGGCTGGGCCGTAGCGGGCGGCTTCGAACTTGTCCTTGCATGCGATCTCGTGGTCGCGGCCGCGAGCGCACACTTCGGGCTACCGGAGGTTCGTCGCGGACTCGTGGCTGCCGGTGGCGGCATGTTCCGTCTCCCGCGGCTGGTGTCGCGCGCGGTCGCGATGGAGCTCATCCTCACTGGCGACACCGTTACCGCCGAACGCGCCGCCGCGCTAGGCCTGGTCAACCGGCTCGTAGCCGATGGCACAGCGCTGACGGAGGCCGTCGCCTTCGCACAACGGCTCGCGGCGAACGCGCCGCTTGCATTGGCTGCGTCAAAGCGCGTGGTGGTCGAGTCGACGGACTGGCCGATCGCGGAGTCGTTCGACCGGCAGCGCGTCATCACTGATCCGGTCTTTGCCTCCGATGACGCCCGCGAAGGCGCAACGGCGTTCGCCGAGAAACGCCTACCGGTGTGGACCGGCCGCTGAGAGTGGCGGCGGCTCTCGCCGTCGTCGTGACGATTGGCGGAAGCTTGGGCGGCGCGGCCGCCGGGGCGCCTACTCCAGTCACCGCTGCACATTTGTCCTCGCTGAACGTCGCCTTGGACTGCGCGCTGCCTGCCACTTCCACTCCACCCGCAGGCGCAGGCTCGTCACGTCACCCACTGAGCTTCGGGGTTACGGATAGCCACCCGACCCGCGCGACCCTTCCGTTGCTACGCACCTTGCAAGGAGGACTGCGCCGGCTCGGTGTACACGACTACACAGGCCCGACCCGGAGCGCGGCATACCTGCGCACCGTCTATCCGCGGCTGCACCGTCTCTCGCGCCGGGGGTATCCGGTGACCCTCGACGTGGGGATTGGTAACACGAATGGCGCCGCGCCGTCGCGGCGGCGGTTCGTGCGGTTCGTCCGCCACATTGTCCGGCACGACGGCGGCTGGTTGTACGCAATCGAGCTCACCAATGAACCGGACGTGCCAAGTCCCACGACAAGCGATGGCGCCAACACGGCTGTCATCGGCGATCTGGTTGACGGTGTCGTTGCGGCGAAGAGCCTCGCACGTCGACTGCACTTGCGTCTGCGAGTTGGATTCAACGTCGCCTACGACTACGGCGCCGACAGCATCTTCTGGGCTCGCCTCGCGTTGCAAGCAACGCCGGAGTTCCGGCGGGACGTCGACTGGGTCGGTCTGCATACCTACCCGAACCTGCTCAGCGCTGACACGCCGGTGAACGGCTCCGTAGAGGTCTTGGAACGGCTCGCGATGGCGACCACCCGGTCATGTATGGCGGCAATCGGCCTCTCACCCGCTGTGCCTATCGAGATCACGGAGGTCGGGTATCCCACGACCCGCGGTCCGACCGAGTACGCCGCGCAACGCGACTACTGGCAACGAGTCATCGCGACCGTCGCTCATGACGGGCCGGCGTACGGGGTCGGTGGATTGTTCGTATTCCTGCTTCAGGACGCGCCGACCACAGCCGCAGTTGCATCCGGCTACGGCGTATTCGATCAGCATGGGCATTCGAAGCCCGCGCGCCTCCTGCTCACACGGTTGTTCCAGCGGTACGGCTGCGCCGGCGCGGCAGGTACATGCCGATGAACCAATCGGAGAGCATCTATCGCCCTAGCTGATGAGAAGCTGCGAACACGTAGGAATATGCCGAGACAGTTGGCTGGCCGGCCGGCACCGCGCCCGCCACTAAGCCGGCAGCGGTGATCGCCAGCCCGAGTGGATCTTGGCCGACGACGCCCCACGTTGCCCCGGCTGCGCCGAGCGACCATGCGGCGAGGTTCTTTCCGAACGAGCGACGAGTCAGTCGCCGAAGATCG
Source organism: Mycobacteriales bacterium (assembly GCA_035547035.1). Lineage (GTDB taxonomy): Bacteria > Actinomycetota > Actinomycetes > JAFAQI01 > JAFAQI01 > DASZTV01. The sequence goes on from DASZVL010000075.1 coordinate 8,078, forward strand.
TGCGCCGCATCGATGATCTCTTGCTGTCGCTGCATGAGCAGCGCCGCGCGGTCCGTCTCTGGCACCGCCGATAGCTCCTCCAATGCTCCGCGCAGGCTGCGCATGTAGGCCGTGTGCGCCGCGATATGAGATGCACGGAAGTCCAAGACCTCATCTAGCGGAATGGGGTCGAGATCGAGACCGACTACCTCCATATCCAAAGTCACTAAATGGCCAGCAGAAGGGAGAGCCGGAAGGCCCAGGGTTGTGATCAGATCGCGGGCGGCGCTGAGGTCGTTGGTTGCAGGATGGACCGCAACGCCGCTGCGTTGGCCCCGTGCGCGCGCCAGTTGGCCGAGTACGACGAGAATCGTTCGACGCACGACCGGATGAAGCGGGATCGAGACGCCGTCCTCCGTTGGCCGCGCAAGGTCACGTGCGACGAGTTCCTCGATGAGCATCGTGGCGAGCCCGATGTCTGCGCCGTAGCCCATTCTCGACTGCGAAAGCTCGTGAAAGTAGCCAGTTTGGGGCAGATCGTTGAATGCACCCGCAACCAACAGATCGGTCATCACAGTCGCTAGTTGCTCTGCGACTCGCTGGTCAACCCAGTCGGACGGATCGAGGACCTCAAGCAGGCCGAGGTCTTCGAGAGGCCCGGCCAAAGAAGGATCAGCGTCGTGGTGACGATCGCGCATGTAGCCGGGTAGCAGGATCGAGATGCGATCGAAAAACAAGAGAAGTGACTTGACCCAGCCGCCCTCGACCGCACTCCAGTAAGGCGCCGGGTAGTAGTAGGCGACATCCGGAATGGCGACGGGCGGCTGCGAATCAGAGGACATCGCTCGGACTGTATTTGACCGAGTTCGATCACGTCTTGCGTCGAACCTCGCGGAGTCTAGGCAAGGCATCGCGCCGACATTCGGGCCGAAACGGCGACCGACTCGAAACGTCCACAGAGTAAGCGCTTGTCACGCAGGTAGCCGACTGACCTACGTGCGACGATCGGCGCGTGAGTCCACGAGATGCCACATCAGAGCAGAACCAACCTCAAGCTGCACTCGCGTTGGGCGTCTACGAGCACTATCGGGGAGATCGGTACCTCGTACTAGGAGTCGCGCGCCTTGATGACACGGACGAACCAGTCGTGGTGTACGTGCGTATGTACTCCCGAGACTCGGGCGGAGCGCCAATGACCGTCCGCAGATTGGACTCCTTCAGCGAGACCGTGATCGTGAACGGCGCACCTACGCCGCGGTTCCGCTGGCTTGGTTATTACGAGCCGGAAGCCCAACGGTAGGTCACGCTGCTCGTGTCCAGGACGACAACTAGATGCCCATGAAGCGGGTCGCCGGAGCGTCGCATCTTCCACAGCACTTTCCCATCAGCAGCGCCGCTTCGTGGCTGCTGATCGCGCCTCCAAGTTCTCGCAGTGATGTTGTCAGCGCCCTCGGCGTCAAGCGCGTGCGCCGGCGCGCTGTCACCGAATAAGAGAGGCTCATCACTTCGGCCCGGTCCCGGAGCGTCCGCAGCCGCGTCAAGTCCCGTGAGTCCGAGGGTAAGTAGGCGCTTTCCCTGAGGCAGCACTAGGTTGTTAGCGGACGCCGAGGTCTGTAGTCGCCACGCGTGCGGGCCTGTTGCGCCATGGGCGTAGCGGCGAGCGAGGAACACCGCTCGCTCTCGCATTGCTGGATGGTTGCTCTGCGCGGCCAACGAAACCACCGTGGCCGTCAACGTTCCGTCGAGCTCCGACGCAATCCCGAAGAGATCGTCTGGCGAGTTGACGCGATCGATCCGCGAGAGCGCACCCCGTACGAGACTCGGGGGGTAGAGGAACTGTGCAGCGAAGGCATCGCACAAGTCCTCGATGGACCGCCGCGTGTGCCGTCCAGCCCCTGGGTGCACCCCGATCCGCGAGTCAAGGATGAGATGAGCGACCTCATGCGCGGCGGTGAATCGTTGCCTCCGCACATCGTCTGAGGCCTTCAGGAAGACTGTTGGTCTTCCATCGGGTGCGCCCGCGAGACCAGCGACCGGAAGATCTGCTGCCTTAACGACGTCGATTCCCAGTGGTTCCCAGGTGAGCCGAGGATCGCCCTTTGTATGCGGTAGTAGATCGCGCAGCTCGTCTGCGAATGTAAACAACAACACCCGCAGCGGCACGCTCCCCTCCGACATTCCAGCCGCAATGCGCCTCTGGCGGTCCCCAAGCCAAGTCGTCAGCCCAGCCGACGAGGTCACAACAGCCGGTCCTCGCCGACTCTCGCCTCACGCAAAAGCAGCGCGGCGGCTCCGAGTGCTCGGACGAGCCCGGGCTCGCTATCAGGGCCTTCGGTTTCATCGCGAAAGCCAACAGCGAGTTGTTCGAGATGCCCGGCCTCGATCTCGGCAATTGCTTCATCGACCCAGTAACGCTCGACACTGAACAATCGACCGGCCTCGGCAGCGCAGGCGCGCAGCAAAGAGGGCAGCATCTCCAACGGAACGGGTGGCAACGTGCGCAGCTCCGCTGGTTGGAGCCTGAGTTGCTCCAGCACATCCGAGGCCCGACGAGCAAAACGAAACCTTGGCGCCGACAGGTGCATCCCGTTCACTTCCACGCCGCCAAGGAGTGCCCCAAGGATTCGCTTGGTTGCGTCCGCGTTTCGGTCAACGAGGCGCCGGAGATTGCGTAGCGACTCGTCCGGCAGCTCAAAGGTGACTGCTGCGAGAACGATCGCATCGTCGACACCAGTGTTCTGGATGATGCCGGCAAGGAGACTGTCCTCTACGGCGACGTCGTCGGTGCAGGCAAGCATTGCCGCCAGCAATACCCCCCAGCCCGCACTCTCGGAGTGCCGAGCTAGTGCGGAGACTAGATGTCGAGCCCCGTGCTCGTCTGGGAGGGTAATTGGCGGGCGGTGGCGGCGCAGAGCAGGCATATCGACGACAGCATGTCGAACCGTCATGGCCCGATTTCGAGCCTGGTGGGTGAAGTGCCAGCCGATCAACTCGACCGCCGCTTGGGCTTGCTCGGCGTTGAGAGCGAGGCCGTGGTCGAGAGGGTGCTCGACCCCGGCCGATGCGAGCACCTCCGAACTTCGGGGGTGATGTGCACAGGCAGCAAGCAGTGCACCCCACTCGCGGCGATCTGGTCCGATCGAGTCAAAGAGCCGTCGGATCCATTCAGCTGAGCCGAGGGGTGCCTGAGGCTCCTTCCACAGCACGCCGTCGAACACACGGACCGCCTCCGTGAGCCGACCGCCGTCCGGCGTCAACAAGCTCCAGGTCGCGGCAGTCACGCGATCCCTGAGTTCCTGATCAGTACTTGCGGCGAAGTACAACGTCGTCTCCGCAAGTGCGTACGTACCGAATCGAGAAGCGTCCGCAATGATCATTTCCAGGAGGTCCGTTGCAGCCTGGTCGCGACAGATGCCTCGCCATTGGCGAGCGAGCTCAAGCGTGAGCTCGACGACACCCCACTGGTCGAGCGCCTCGTAGCGTTCTGGCGTAACAAGCGAGGGATTCCCGCTGCGTGCCAGTACAACGGGTAGATAGGGCGCGAGGTCGATCGCCGAGGGACCGGCAGCAGCTTGCGAGCCACGGCCTACCTCCGCAAGAACTGCGAAGCGGTCAAGCGCCTCCGTCGCCCAGGTGGTCTTTGTGATCGCCTCACGAAGGGCATCCGCAAACTCCGGTGCGGTGCCGTCCGAGGATGGACGTAGAACTGTTCGGATGAGAAGGTCTGCGGCGTCCGCGTGCGCTGGTCTACGGAGACGAAAGTACGCAACGCCATCGAGACCGAACGTGTCCAGGGCCCATCGCACACGCTCGACAGTCGAATCGTCGACACCAGCCAACTCCTGCAGTACTTGTGCCGGCTGAGCGTCGTCGACTAGATACTGCAGGCGGGTCAAAGCCACGAGCAGTGCTGCCGGAGGGTCAGCTCTCATCGCTTCAAAGTGATCACGCACGGGGTCGTTGGTCGCGGGTCGACCAGCCAGCGCCTCCATAACCCGTCGCGGCGTGGCCAACTCACCGAGTCTGGCGATCACATCGTCACGGCGGGGGTGGGTGTCAGGGACGCAAGACGCCAAGTCGTCATCGCGGTACCAGGAGTCGGTCGGTGCATCAATGACCGGGAAGGTCGGCGACTGACCATGCTGGCTGGTTGCTCGAGCCCACATCCCCCGTGCGCTGGACAAGACAACACGGTTCGACGGGTGACCCGTAGGGCCTGCAGGCGCGAGTTCGTCAAGGCGCTGTATCAGGGCTGGCGTCGGCTCGTATTCGACTGTGCCGAAAGGATCTTCGATCACGAACGGGGTCGTAGGTACGGCGCCAACAGCATTCAAAGCTTGCACGCCGCGATCGGCGGTACCCATGCTGCCCGAGCGATAGATAAGGGCATCCACATGCGCGAGCAGATAGCTGACGGTCGTCTTGCCGATCTCCGGCTCCCCGACTATGCCGAGTACTGGATCGTCGAGAAACGGGCGCAACAGCCGGGGGTCGGGCATCACGAGTTCGTCTCGGCTCGGAAGAGGAAGAGCCGGAGCGTCGACGCGCCAACGCCCTTCCCGAGCGACCGCGCCGTCGACGATTTCGAGCACGATTCGATCGAAGTCGGCCCGCGGATGGACCATTACATTGTTCCCGCTTGGCCCCACTTCCAGCGCAGCGATCGGGGCGCCCTCTCCATGCCCCGGCTCAGCTCGACCGAAGAACGTTACGGGTCTCTCGTCAGCCGAGTCTCCGCGCGCTTCCCACGCCTCTCTCAACAAGTGGCTGACGTCGGTGTCGTCACCTGACAAGCTCGCTCCGAGAAAGACCGTCGTGTAGCGAAGAAATCCGGCTTGGAGCCGCGCACGCCTGCCTTGGTCGAACGGAAGGGTGCTGCTCTTGCTGTAGATCGGATTCGCTAAGGTTCCGTGCAGATGTACCACAACGACCGTCCCGACTTCGGCGTCTTCACAGACCTGCCAGTCGTCGTCGGTCATCTTCGCGATGTCGAAGGATCTGCACGGAAGCCCGATCAGCTCGCACGAGCGCTCGACGCCGCCGTCCCAGTTCGTGGTGATGATGCGCAGCGGCCGCTCGCGCGCAAGCGAGACCAGCAGTCGCAGGCCCAGGTACGGGCTGAAGTCAGCGAATAGTGGCGCGACCGCATTTGAACGTTCGAAGTCAGTAATGTTGCCCGGAAGATCCGTGATGTTGTGAATGTCGTCGACGTCGCCGCGGCCGCGGAGGAGCTCCCGGAATGCCTCGACGCAGGCATCGGTGGCGGGCGCACCGCTGCTGATCGACGCGCCAGCACCCAGCCAAACTGTCAGCGGCTCTTCGTGCGCAGATAGCAGCCGTCCGATGCTGCGGGCAGCGTCGAGCACCTCCACTAGGGTGCGGTCGCGTGCCATTCCTAGAGGCTATCGACGTGGAGATCACCTCACCACGGGATCGGACGACCCGATCGATCGATGAATCTTCCGTTGTCCGCCTCCGTAAGCGCCATGAACAGGTCCACGAGGTCATCGGCGACGTTGTCGGGCGCGTCCGGCGCATGCGCTCCGCCAGCCTGAGTACGAACCCAGCCCGGGTCGATCGCGACAAACGCCGCTGGCAACGGTCGCAACGCCGCTAGCGACCGTACGACCATGTTCACCGCCGCCTTACTCGGCGCGTAATAGAGATCGCCATGCCGTGTGCGTTGGCCGAGGGAGCCCACTTGGCTACCGAGGACGGCAACGACGGGAAGGCTGTCAGCTCTGCGCATGTGCTCGACCAGCGCTTGGATCGTCATCAGAGGCGCTACGGCGTTTATCGCGAGCACTTCGAGTGCCTCCTTGGCCGTGAGGGTGCCAAGGTCCTGGTCCGCCGACCCGGGGTTGTAGCCGGCACTCCCAGGTCCGTAGACCCCCGCGGCAAGGACAACCAGATCTAACGGCTCGGTGACCGATGCAGCCAAAGCGGCAGGGCCCTCCGGCGTGGTGAGGTCGACACTCACATAGTTGAAGTTGCCCGGCACCAGTGGGCACTCGCGACGACCGCAACCAACGACCGTCAGACCGTCGCTAGCCAATCTCGTCGCTACGGCAAGCCCGATGCCGGTGCTAGCGCCAGTGACGAGGGCGTTTCTCAGACGGTCTCGATCTCGTGTACACCAACGCCGCGCACGTGTATTGACGTTCCTGCGGCCGCTTTGCGGAATAAATCAACTGCGAGGACTGCGGCTGCCTCTGCTTCCGATTCATCGACGATGGCGGAAAAGACGTAACGTCCGCGCGCTGCCGAGCCGGCCATGTCTGTGCGCGTCGCACCTGGTGACATGGCCAACCGCTTGAGGATCCCGTCCGCAGTCACGGCGACTTGCCCCGGCGCCAGGGCGTTGATCGATGCCTCGATCGTCACGCCGAATGCCTTGTTGTGGTGCACTCGCACCTCCATCGACGACGCGCCCAGGTGGCGCGACCTCAGGTTAGCGATCCGCGCAAGCATCCTTCACGCGAGGGTTACGGGTCGGGAGAACTCTGACGTATCAGCCTGAGCTATAGCAATCCGGGCATATCAAACTGGTCTTCGCTACCACGACAACGCTGTCCCGAGGATCAAGGTAACGGCTCCGCGGCGTATCGGCATCTCGTCGTACCTGGTCAAGGCGACAGTTCATACGCCGTAGGGGAACCGTTCGCTGGCGCTAGGGCGCGCTGCGGTAGCACCGCCTGGGCGTGTCGGCAGCTCCGCGCTCGTTTTCGGCTCGCCGGATCATTGGGCTTGCGACCTACAATGACGATAGCGAGAGAGGTTGCCGACATGGCCCCTCGGACCCAAACAGTCACCGAGACCCTCACCGCGTACAGCGGTGGGGCGCTGTCGCGCGAGCGGATGCTCGACGCCATGCGGACCTACCCGTGGAGGGCGGTTAAGTCCAGCAACCCTGACCCCCGCTTCTTTTCGGAATCTGCGTGGGAGCACATGGACTACCCGCAACTCGGCACCGTGCAGGAGGTCTACTCCGCGAAGGCGAGCGGCGTCATCAGCGAGGGCGACTGCTCGGCGATCTGCGACGTGGTCCGGTCGGGGAGTCGTAGCCGCGGTTGCTAGCAATGGTCACGCCGTTTACGCCTGGCGTCGTGGTCTGGTCGTTCGCGCGGAAGTGAAGCAGCGGCTCCAAGAGCCGGCGCGGAACGCGCTGCACCAAGTCCATGTCGCCGAACCGGATGCTCCTGCAAGACCGCTCGCTCGAAGTCTTGCTGCGTCATTGGCTCACTCGTTGCCGTCTGAATCGCCATGCCAGTCGGACAGGACGTGTCAGCTACTGACGACATCCGTCGCACCTACGGTCGCTGCGTGACATCGACAGGAAGCCCCAGGTTACGGCGAAGCCCGGCCACGCCCGATGTGGTGTCGAGGTAGCCGTTCGCCAACAGCGCATATTCGAGACCTCCAGCTGTGACTTCGGCGGCTTGCACGCTGGTGAGGGGACCACTGACTCGGTATCCGAAAGACATCAGCTCCCCGACCGAACGGCTAGCCAGACCGAACTGAGTGAAATCGATCCTGTCCTCAACCGCGTTATTGGCGCGGAAGTTGGCGGCGCCCAACGCGTTCGACGCCATCAGATGCACCTCCACCCGTTCGGGCTGGGACTCCGGGGGCAGCAGCTCGCCGAGCGCATCCGGCACCGTTGTTGTGACCATGAGAAGGCCTTCTCGAATGACATTCGCTAGGACATTGGATGGGAGACTCGTCGTCAGCGAGAAGGCCACGTCCAGTGTCACCGTAGGGCTGCTCCCCATCCGCGAGCTGCCTGGCAGCTGCACGTTGCACAGCGCCGAGATGCCGTCGGATGCATCCTCTCCGAATCGATACAACGCGCGGTCCGTCGACTGGCTGTAGTTGTCCATGACTGGGGTCCACGGACCGCGGACATCAACCTTCTTCCCGACTGCGTTGCCCGTGGCGGCGTCAGCCGCGTCCGCCCAGGCAGCGAAGCCCCATAACAGGCCGGATATACCCGCCTCGTCGAGCGCGCTGACGATCCGTCGTCTGTCGTCGGGACGGATCAGTTGAAGGTCATCCGCGTCAACATGCCCAAGGATCGCGGTAGTGCGGATCTGAAGCAGAGGCAGGATCTTCCAGCCCGAGGGTGGTGCGTTCGACGCTGGAGGCATCACGTAGTGCCGGTCGCGGCGAGGGCTTGTGTGCCTCCTGGCGGATATGCGGAGGCGGTCAACTCGCGTGACGAGATCCGACAGGAACTCGTCCGCATTGGTGATCGGAATCTCCGCAGCTTGCCGACCGGCGATCACCCGACGGCCTGCCTCCGACACATACCCGTTGTGCACCGCCCAATAGGTCGGGTAGCGGCGCGTCGGACTGGCGACCAGCTCTCTTGCCAATGCGCTGTCCCAGTCCGCGGACCAGCCGACAACGATCAGGCCATACTCGTCCAAGACTCGCCTGAGCAACTGCCGAAGCTGGCGAGGATATTGGCCGAGTTCGTCGGGCGTGTTCCTCATGCCGATCTCGGTGTAGTCGCCGTGGAGCTTGATCACCGTGACGGGCGAATGCTGCAACGGAGTCATCCCCGGTATGCCGCTCGTCGCGGACACGACCGCCGCTGAGACGCCTGCTCCATCGAGCGCACGCTCAATCAAACGGTCGAAGTTCGTCGTGAGGATCACCCGCACGCCCCCGGCAGCCGCGAGCTGCGCGAGAGCCTCGTGACCCGCGGTTGGCACGCGGCCCTCCCCGCCTGGACCTGACGGCTCGAAGTACGGGCGTAGAAGCGCCTGCCGGGCGGCCGGAGTGGGAGCCAGCTCCTTGAGGACGGACCCGTAGGCCGGCGGCTCTCCATAGGTCTGAGTCCACCAAGCGTCCGGCATCAGACCAACCGCCTCGAGATCCACATCCTGAGCGCGCGCAACCCTGTTGACCAGATCGAGCACGACCTGCCAGCCAGTTAGGATTCCCGCGGCACTCGACATGCCGCTGCCAACCATCGCCGCGTAGATCCCCGGGGCTCCGTGTATGGAAGTCGCGAGGGCAACCCTCGGATCGACGCCGGGTCCAGGAGTGACGATCGGGGAAGCGACCTCGTCTGACACACCGCCATTGTTCTCCCGATGCTGAACGTCGGGGTTGCTGCACGATAGGTGACAGGTGGTCGTGTCAGAAGATGTCGTAGCGACCAACAACAATGTTTGTGAGAGGAAGACGATGACTAGCTGGCCGGACAGCTTTCCCGAAGGCTGCCCCCCCGGCGACGCAGTAGAGGCGGTCGGCCAGATGTATCGACTGGTCGATAGCAGTCCCCCGTCATCGTCGGACTTCGCCAGCCATGCTGAACAGCTCGCAGCGGGGACGATAAAGAAGCGACGTTGGGCTGACGATTGCGCCGCGGCCGGTGTCAGCGTGTACTCCGACGTGACGGCGGTCGAGACGGTAAGACTCTCGGCGGGGCCGCTACGCAAGAAGATGGTTGCGATCGGCGACCTGAGTGGATCCGGAGTGATGAAACAAACGGGCGCAACGCCGTCGCACCACACGTGGTGGCGACCCGCCAACGACGCTGCGTGGACAACCTTCGCGGTGAGCGCATGAGTTGGCTCCCACGCGACACGATCCTCGGTGAGCTGACAATCGAGGAGACGTTCGCGTTCTATGACGGCCCGAGGTTGTTCGTAGCTCGCTCGTTGACGGACCAGGCCTACCTCGTCGCGTGGGCGACGGAAGGCGAAGACTCCGACTTCTGGCTGTACATGCCCATCTCGACCGCACGACTAGCCATGGTGAGGTCGGGCGGCATCAGCGCACATCGAGCATTCCTCGACACGGAGGGGCCCCTGTGGGGCGTGACGTTGTCGCATGACCCCGAACAACCCGATTCAGTCGAGCCACTAAGCCCAGCCAACCTCGCCGACGATCAGTTACCTGCGCCCAACTACTCGATCGGCCTTCCGACGGAAACGAAACCGCACGCAGTCAGCGTCGATGAGGTCGGCATCCGCGCACGCCAGGAAGGACGGACCCGTCTCCGCCTCGAGGTTGAGATTCCGTTCTATCTGCGGACCGAAGCCCCAAGCCGCCTCATCGGCCAGCTGCTTCTGTCGACGCAGAACACCTACGACAACATCGGGCTGGCGCTTAGCTCCGATGACCCTCCCCAGCGTGGACCGATACCAACAGACATCAGCATGCAGACCTCGAGCCAGGTGCTTGAGCTCGCTGCAGCCAGTTTTGTCATCGAGCTCGCCGCCACCCAGCAAGATGACCTCCTAGGTGATTCTCTGTTTGCACAAGCCACTCAGCAGCTCGTCGATCTACTCGACCAGAGCCTCGAGATCGCTGAAATCACTACGAAACTGCAAAGACTTCGGCCACGCGCGGCGAAGAGCTTTCGCCGTTTCGTGACCGAGCTGGCAGGTACCGGTGGCGATGTCAGCATGGTTGCGGCCGGATCTACCTTCGAACCAATCCTGCGCGAGTTGCCAGGAGACCGCCTGCAGAGTCTCGTGAGTCTGCTGACAAGCCTGGTACCCGAGGCAGACACGTATGAGGTTCGCGGTCTCATGCGCCTCTACCGAGCTGACCTAGAACGCAAAGTGTTTGGAGTCCGGGACGAAGCGGCGGACGTGTCGTACGAAGGCAAGATTAGTGATCAAGCAGTCGCGCAGGTCGACCACGCCACGATCAACGAAGCATACGAGGCGTTGATTCTCGTGACGACTGTGCTAGACGAAGTCGTCGGCGAAGAGAAGATCACATACCAGCTGGCTCAACTGGCCCCGGCTGGGACCACGAGCTAGGAACGCCCACACGCCCCGCGACAGACTGCTGGTGCACGTGGGTCGTCGACAACATTCAGTGGTCCAAGGTCCTCGATATCGCGAGTCAGCGTCTATCGGTTACTGGCACTCCCCGTCGAGTGCGAGTCCGACGGTAGATCTAGGCACAATGACTTGATGCGGGGCACGTCGAGCTAAGCCGCAAATGAGACGGTGATGATGGCGCGGTCAGGCAGGGCGAGTCGGCGGTACTCGGGTTCGCGCGGCCCGGCCGTTGGAGTCGGCGGCGTCGTCTTTTCAGGCCTGTTGCTCTGGGTCGGCGGCAGCGCACCGATCGCTCATGCACTTGGTTCGCCCGCAGCTGCACACACCACGACGGTGACGGTGACTCGGCCCTCCGTTCGGCACGTCGATGTGCCGCTGGAGCCGATCCACATTCAGAAGATCGCGTTGCCGAAGTCAATGCACGAGGCGAGCACTCCGATCTTCACTCGCGACGGCCAGCACCTATTGTTCTTCTCCGGTCAGCACCTGTGGCGGATCAGTACAGCCGGTCGTCACCTCGCCTGCCTGTCGTGCGGCGTGGCCCATCAGCCTGCCGTCACGCAGTCCGAACAGGAAGGCTTCGCGACGGAGCTTCCCGGCGGTAAGCGAGTGTTCTTCGGAGCGGCGAACAGCGTCGCGATCCTGCGCTGCCTGCCCAGCGTCGACAGTTGCCACAAGCGAAGGATCTTCCCGATCGACCTCTCCGGTGCACGCCCACCCGGCAACGTGATCCCACCGGGAGGCGCCGATGTGGTCCCGGCCCTCGACGAGGGCGGAGCGTCGTCACCCAAGATCTCTCCCGACGGTCACTGGATCGCGTTCTCCGACGTCACCACCGACGCAGTGGAGCTGATGACCATTGCACGGCTGAACCCCGGCAAATCTGAGTACACAACCAGCGATCCCCGCGTCCTGAACCCGGCCGGTCCAACCTCCCTCACCGACACCAACACGCAGGCTTGGTCGAACAGCTCCGCACTGTTCGAGTTCAAGACCTTCGGCGACGGCGGCAAGGACGCGTCGTACGCGCAGGTCGGTGGCACCGCCGGCTACAACCCGGACGTCTGGAAGGTCGACCTGCATACCGGCAAGCGCACGCGCCTTACCGCCGGTCCTGACTGGGATGAGGACGACGCCCCGTCACCGGATGGCCGTTCGATCCTCATCGAGTCCGACCGAACGATGCACCGGGTCGACATGCTTGGCGGCCTCCTGCCTGTGCGCGGCTTCATCGACGCTCCCGTCATCGGCGTCGAGGCGAGTTATTTCGTCGCTGGCCCCGTGGACCGTCAATGCGACCTTCAACCGTGGCTTTTTCCGGCTTCTGGTGATCGCGACGCCACGTTGATGGGCCAGCCGATCCAGCCCTACACCGGTGGCGATGTGCACGCGGCCAACAACGTGTCGGGCTACCCGCAATGGAGTCCGGACGGCACACGCATTGCCCTGAACACGGAGAGCTTCTCGACCAACCGGAGCGCGGAATATCTGCTCGTCGCGCACCTCATGGACCGCAAGCCGACGAAGCCCAAGCCGATCGTCAGCTCACGGCCCGGGGCGTGGGCACCCAGTCCCACCAGCTACCACGGCGCGATCGGGGCCATCGACACCGTCGTGCTCCACGGCAGAGCATCAGGCACCGCCACCGTCAGCTACGACAACCCGGCAGGGGTCGTATCCGGTGCCGACACCGTCATCTACAACGACTACTCCGACAACGGCCGTGACGTGGTCAACGGGACA
>DASZVL010000076.1:0-5452 GCA_035547035.1 Mycobacteriales bacterium
TCGGTCCAGCCGGGCGGGCGACCCGCAGCTGCACACGCACCTCGTCATCCCGAACCTTGTCCAAGGCATCGACGGGCGCTGGTCGGCGATGGACACCGCCGCGATCTACCGGTACTCCCGGACCGCGAGCAGCCTCTACCAGGCGGTGCTGCGCGGGGAGCTGACCCGCACGCTCGGGGTCGGCTGGACCCCGGTGACCAAGGGCATCGCGGAGATCGTCGGGATCCCGCGTCCGGTCATCGACGGGTTCTCCCAACGTCGCCGACAGATCGTCGCCGCGATGACCGGACACGGGACCAGCGGACCGAAAGCGGCCCAGGCTGCGTGCCTGGACACCCGTCCCGCCAAACCCCGGACGAGTCAGGTCGCGCTTCGCGAGCGATGGGCGGACATCGCAAAAACCATCGGCTTCCCGGCGACAAGAGTTCGCAGTCTCGTGGGCCAGGCTCGTCTCACCGGCGCGGTCGATGTCGACCGGCTCGCTGCCGAGCTGTTCGGCCCGGACGGTGTGACCGCCGACCGGACCACGTTCACCCGACAGGAACTGACGCGGGCGATCTGCGACACCGTGCCTGCCGGAACGCCGCTCAAACTCGCCGACGTTGACCGGCTCGTCCTGACACTGATCGGCACGGACGAGGTAATCCCGGTCGCGACCCGCGAGGGCTGCGAACGCCGCTACACCACACGCGAACTGCTCCTGGTCGAACACGCCGCCCTCGCCGCCGCGACCGCCGAACCCGCGCGGCCGGTCGGTGTCGCCTCGTCGATGGTCCGCGACGGGCGACTCGCCTTCGCGGACCTGTCCGACGAGCAGGTCGCGATGGTCACCGAGCTGACCAGCTCCGGCCGCCGGGTCGACGTCGTCGCCGGCCCCGCCGGGTCCGGCAAGACCGCCGCGCTCGCTGAAGCCCACAACATCTGGACCGTCTCCGGACATCCGGTCCTCGGCGCATGCGTCTCGTGGCTCGCCGCCGAACAGCTCGAAGCCGCCACCGGCATCCCGACCGTCAGCCTCACCAAACTGGTCCACGACGCCGACCGGCACGGCCTCCCACCCGGAGCGATCGTCGTGCTCGACGAAGCAAGTCTGGTCAACACCCGCACCTATCACCGCCTCCAACAACATGTGATCGCCGTCGACGGGAAGCTCACCCTCATCGGCGATCCGCACCAGCTCCCCGAGATCGGCGCCGGTGGACTGTTCGCCGCGCTCGCTGAACGGCCTGAGGCGATCCGGCTGTCCGGCAACCAACGCCAACACGAGCCCTGGGAACGCGACGCGCTACGAAGGCTGCGGGACGGCGACCCGGTCACCGCGCTCGACGCCTACAGCGCGCACGGCCGAGTGCACACCGCGCCGACCCGAGCGGATCTGCTCGCCACCGTCGCCCGCGACTACGTCAAGCACACCGACGGCGACGAGGACGTACTGGTCCTCGCCGCGCGCCGTCGCGACGTCGCCGCACTCAACACCGCAATCCGCAGTGAGCTGGTTACGACCGGCCGACTCGGCGCCCGGGAGCTCGTCGTCGCCAGTCCCGACGGGATGACGGCGTTCCGGGCCGGCGACCGGATCCTCGTCACCGTCAACGACCGACGGGCCGGTCTGGTCAACGGTGCCCGCGGCACCGTCGCCGTCGTCCATCCACGGTCAGGCCGACTCGAACTCGCTCTCGACAGCGGAGCCACCGTCAGGCTCGACCGGACGATGCTGACCAACGGCGAACTGACCTACGGGTACGCCGCCACTGTCCACAAGGCGCAAGGCCTCACGGTCGACACGACCCTGGTCTACGGCCTCGGACCGATCACCAAGGAACACGGGTACGTCGCACTGTCCCGCGGCCGAGTCGCGAACCACCTCTACCTCGCCGAAGACCTCGACAGCCCGATCGACTGCGGACCGCCCCGCGCGAGCTCGGACCGCAGAACTCGCACCCTGACCAGCGAGCTGATCGAGCGCCTCCGCGACAGCCGCCGCCAGGAACTCGCCCGCAGGCAACGATCCGACGACCCGTGGCGCACCCTGCAGCGCTACTCGCGAGACCAGGACCGCGGCTTCGGCCGCTCACGGTGAGGAGGTGATCAGCATGACCACGTTGTCCACAGACGCCACTAGACCCCTTGCGGTCGAGCCGTTGCTGACAGTCGATGAAGTCGCCGCAGTACTGCGGATGAGCAAGGACTGGGTCTACCGGCACCGCCGCGAACTCAAGGCCCTCAAGCTCGGCCGCGAGCTGCGGTTCGAAGCCGGCGACCTGCGTGCCTGGATGGCCCGCACCGCGGGGCGACTGTAAGTAGAGGGAGACAACACTGATGGCGGGACGGCGCAGCAGGGGCGAGGGCACCGTCTACCCCAACCCTGCCACCGGCACCTTCACCGCCGAGGTCACGGTCCGAGGCCGACGTTTGCGCAAGAAAGGTCTGCCGTCCCGCGCCGCCGGCACCCGGTGGATCCGTGGGCAGACCGACAGCGACAGCAGGCACGACGGCGTCGCGCTCGCGACGACCGCGCTCACGATGGGCGAGTGGTTCACGGAGTGGGACACGATCCTCGCGCGCCGGGTCCGGCTCGGCCGGTTCAGCGAGACCACCTACGAGTCCTACCGCAAGTACATCCGACTGCACATCGCGCCCGACCTCGGCCACCTGCCGGTCCGAGACGTCGCGCCGCGCGACCTGATCAAGCTCTACGACCGGCTCATGCTCCACGGCAGTCCCGGCGGTCGCGGGCCGCTGTCGCAGCGGACCGTTGCCTACGTGCACAACATCCTGCGGGCGTGCTTCCGTGACGCGATCACGGCCGACCCGCCGCTGCGGCGTACCAACCCGTGCACACAGATCGGCAAGGACGACATCCCGCGCACCCCGCCGAAGTCCGACCAAGGCAGCTACGACATATGGCAGCCCGAACAGATCCTCGCGTTCCTGACCCACTACGCCGACCACCGCCTGGTCGCGCTGTTCTGGCTGTACTTCACCCGCGGCGCCCGACGCGGCGAGCTGCTCGGCCTGCGCTGGGACGGCGTCGACCTTGAACACGGCACCCTCGCGCTCACCCGCAATCGGACCACCACCTACTCCGGCAAGGTCATCGAACGCGACACCACCAAGGGCCAAGGCAAGGGCCGGTTCGTCCCGCTCGACGCCGTCCTCATCGAGGTCATAAAGAAGCACAAAGCGAAGCAGGACGCCGAACGAGCCGCCGGGCGCGAAGCCGGCCAGTGGGTCGAGAGCGACTACGTCTTCGTCAGCGACGGCCGCAACCAGCCCGACAAGCGAGTCGGTACGCCGCTGCACCCTGATCGGCTGTCGCGGACCTTCAAGCGAATGATCACCCAGTACAACAAGAAGCACCCCGACGAGCCGCTGCCGATGCTGCGGCTTCACGACACTCGACACACCACGGCGACCGCGATGATCTTCGCCGGCGTCGACGACCAGATCGTCGCCCAACTGCTGGGCCACAACAGCGTCATGGTCACCAGGACCGTCTACTCCCACGTTTTGAAGGAGCGGTCCGCGCGCGCTGCCGCCTTGATGACGGAACTCGTCGTTGGCAGCCGCGAAGGCAACGGCCGCGACTGAGGCGGCGCCTCGACCGGCCAGTCGAGTGAGACGAAGCGTAAGAATCGCCGTGGCTTGGGAGACTCGACCCATGACTGTCTGGCACGAGGACGACGCGAATCTAGGTCTTCTACACCGCCTGCGCAGCGCGCTCAGCGACGGCGGTCGCCTCCTGATCTTCCTCGGTGCCGGCTTATCGTTCGGCGCAGCGAGGCAGCAAGGTCGCGCCCGTTTCGACTACGACCGGTACGACAGGTGGTGGCCCCAAGACTTTCCGCACCGCGGAATCACGCCAGAGGACGACGGTCTGCCGCTGCCCTCCTGGCCATGGCTCGTGAACCGCATGTACCGGGAGATCGCCATCCAGACCCCTGACGCTGAGCAGGACTCACTGCGAGCCTTCTTTATCGAAGAAGGCCCCCTGGACTGCGCGCAGCTGTTCCGACAGACAGTGGGCGAAGCCAACTACCGCGAATTCCTTGCAATGCAGTTTGATTCGACGCGACAACCATTCATCCAGACGACACCGAGCCACGTCGAGCTCGTCCGCCTGAAGCTTCCACTCATCTTCACGACCAACTTCGACGAGCTCATTGAGGCCGCGTACAGGGACGCCGCGCAGCCCTTGCGCGTCAGCATCACAGAAGATGAATTCCGAGCCCATCGGGCCGAGCGCTCCATGTCCCACCTGGTCAAACTTCATGGGTCAATCGATCAGCCCGACACCATCGTTCTCACACGGTCCGACTACGCAAGGGCAAGGCGCGAGCGCCAGGAGATGCTGTCCCTACTACGGAGTGAGATGAGCGACGCGGCCTTCCTATTCGTAGGTTTCAGCCTGAGCGACCCGAACTTCAACCTGATTCATGACGACGTTCGACAGCTCTACGGTCCAAACATGCCGGCTTCCTACACAGTGCAGGGCCGGCGTAGTCCGGTGAAGGACCGGTACCTGCGCTCGCTCGACGTCAACACCATCTGGCTCGACGGGTGGAACGACCTTCCAATGTTTCTCTCGCTGCTACGACTCGAGACCCAGCACGGGCAGCCCGCCAGTAGTGGCGAACTGCAATGAAGTTCGCAGAGATCGCGGCGCGCGTGAACGGGTTGAGCACGCCCATCTTCGGGGTTTCGTGGACGCCGCCGACAGTCGACGTCGCGGTCGCTCGCAAGTTCATCACCTTCGTCGAAGCTCGCAGAGTTTTGTTCTCGACCTACTCCGACGAAGTGCCAGAGCAATGCGTCACGTCAGTGCTACAAATTCGAGACTTCATCACCGAGTTGCTCGGCGAGGGCGGCATCGCGAAGGAACTCGAACGCGCTCTACGAATTGGTCGCCGGTACTGCCTTCAGTTCCTTGAGCGTGTTGGCGCAAGCGAGCCCCGACATAGCGATGAGGCGAGAGCTCGCCACCTCTACCGAGATGGTCGGTGGGCTATGCACGATTACTGGTTCGGAGAAGCACTCGGCGAATTAAGGGCGGGCGTTGGCATGCAGGTCGCGATCGTCGCAGCAAGTTATGGCCTGGACGTTGACGATGAGCTGGCACGCACGCTGCCCGACGTTGACGTCGACTGACACGAGCGATCATGAAGAGGATGCGCACGCCGCAACCCTCAAGTAGTGATAGACCCCCCGCAAACCCCCCGAGCGCCAGAGCGAGCCGGAATCGCGGGTAAAACCGCAGGTCGGGGGCTTGCAGATGGTGTCGGAGGGGGGACTTGAACCCCCACGCCCGTTAAAGGGCACTAGCACCTCAAGCTAGCGCGTCTGCCATTCCGCCACTCCGACGTGGGCCGACCGCGATGCACGCGTGCAATCGGCTCGGCGAGTCTACAAGAGGCGAAGCGACGGCTCAGGCGTACGCAGTGGCATAGAGGCT
>DASZVL010000077.1:0-7584 GCA_035547035.1 Mycobacteriales bacterium
TCGGTCCAGCCGGGCGGGCGACCCGCAGCTGCACACGCACCTCGTCATCCCGAACCTTGTCCAAGGCATCGACGGGCGCTGGTCGGCGATGGACACCGCCGCGATCTACCGGTACTCCCGGACCGCGAGCAGCCTCTACCAAGCGGTGCTGCGCGGCGAGCTGACCCGCACCCTCGGCGTTGACTGGACCCCGGTGCACAAGGGCATCGCGGAGATCGCCGGGATCCCGCGACCGGTCATCGACGGCTTCTCCCAACGTCGCCGACAGATCGTCGCCGCGATGACCAAGCAGGGGAGCAGCGGACCGAAGGCTGCGCAAGCCGCGTGCCTGGACACCCGTCCCGCCAAAACCCCCACCAGTCAGGTCGCGCTTCGCGAGCGATGGGCGGACCTCGCGACAACTATCGGCTTCCCGGCAACGAGAGTTCGAAGCCTCCTCGGCCAGACGCGTCTCGCCGCGGCCGTCGACGTCGACCGGCTCGCTGCCGAACTGTTCGGCCCGGATGGTCTGACTGCCGACCGGACCACGTTCACCCGCCAGGAACTGGCGCGGGCGATCTGCGACACCGTGCCTGCCGGAACGCCGCTCAAGCTCGCCGACGTTGACCGGCTCGTGCTGACACTGATCGGCAGCGTCGAGGTGATCCCGGTCGCGACCCGCGACGGCTGCGAACGCCGCTACACCACCCGCGAACTGCTCCTGGTCGAGCAGGCCGCCCTCACCGCCGCGACCGCCGAACCCGGCCGGCCGGTCGGGGTCGCCTCGTCGATGGTCCGCGACGGGCGACTCGCCTTCGCGGACCTGTCCGACGAGCAGGTCGCGATGGTCAGCGAGCTGACCAGCTCCGGACGCCGGGTCGACGTCGTCGCCGGCCCCGCCGGGTCCGGCAAGACCGCCGCGCTCGCCGAAGCCCACAACATCTGGACCGTCTCCGGACATCCGGTCCTCGGCGCGTGCGTCTCGTGGCTCGCCGCCGAACAGCTCGAAGCCGCCACCGGCATCCCGACCGTCAGCCTCACCAAACTGCTCCACGACGCCGACCGGCACGGCCTCCCACCCGGAGCGATCGTCGCGCTCGACGAAGCAAGTCTGGTCAACACCCGCACCTACCACCGCCTCCAACAACATGTGATCGCCGTCGACGGGAAGCTCACCCTCATCGGCGACCCGCACCAGCTCCCCGAGATCGGTGCCGGTGGACTGTTCGCCGCCCTCGCTGAACGGCCCGAGACGATCCGCCTGTCCGGCAACCAGCGACAACACGAACCGTGGGAACGCGAGGCGCTCCGACGGCTCCGCGACGGCGACCCCGTCACCGCCCTCGACGTCTACTCCGCCCACGGCCGAGTCCACACCGCGCCGACCCGAGCGGATCTGCTCGCCCGTGTGGCCCGCGACTACGCCCGACACGCCGACGACGGAGAGGACGTGCTGGTCCTCGCCGCCAGGCGTCGCGACGTCACCGCACTCAACACCGCGATCCGCAGTGAGCTGGTTACGACTGGCCGGCTCGGCGACCGGGAACTCGTCGTTGCCAGTCCCGACGGGGTGACGGCGTACCGGGCCGGGGACCGGATCCTGGTCACCGTCAACGACCGAGAGCGCGGTCTGGTCAACGGTGCCCGTGGCGTCGTCACCGCAGTGCATCCACGGTCCGGACGGCTCGAGCTCGCTCTCGACAGCGGCGCGACCGTCAGGCTCGACTGGACGATGCTGACCAACGGCGTACTGACCTACGGCTACGCCGCCACCGTCCACAAAGCCCAAGGCCTCACCGTCGACACCACCCTGGTCTACGGCCTCGGACCGATCACAAGAGAACACGGGTACGTCGCACTGTCCCGCGGCCGAATCTCCAACCACCTCTACCTGGCCGAGGATGTCGACAGCCCGATTGACTGCGGACCGCCCCGCGCGAGCTCGGACCGTAGGACTCGCGCCCTGACCAGCGAGCTGATCGAGCGTCTCCGCGATAGCCGCCGCCAGGAACTGGCCAGCAGGCAACGACCCGACGACCCGTGGCGCAGCCTGCAGCGCCACTCGCGGGACCAGGACCGCGGCTTCGGCCGCTCACGTTGAGGAGGTGATGAAGAAGATGACCACGTTGTCCACAGATGCCAGTAGACCTCTTGCGGTCGAGCCGTTGCTGACCGTCGATGAGGTCGCCGCCGTACTGCGGATGAGCAAGGACTGGGTCTACCGGCACCGCCGCGAACTCAAGGCCCTCAAGCTCGGGCGCGAGCTGCGGTTCGAACCCGGCGATCTGCGGGCCTGGATGGCCCGAAACGCCGGACGACTCTGACAGGTAAGAGAGGACAAGCAGGTGGGACGCCGCAGCAGGGGAGAGGGCACCGTCTACCCCAACCCTGCCACCGGTACCTACACCGCGGAGGTCACGGTCCGCGGCCGGCGGCTGCGCAAGAAAGGGCTGCCGTCCCGCGCGGCCGGTACCCGCTGGATCCGCGAGCACACCGACAGCGACAGCCAGCACGCCGGCATCGCGCTCGCGCACACCGCACTCACGATGGGCGAATGGTTCAAAGAGTGGGACTCGGTCCTCGCCCGCCGCGTCCGGCTCGGGCGGTTCAGCGAGACGACGTACGAGTCCTACCGCAAGTACATCCGACTCCACATCGAACCCGACCTCGGACACCTGCCGGTCCGTGACGTCGCGCCGCGGGACCTGATCAAGCTCTACGACCGCCTAATGCTGCACGGCAGCCCTGGTGGCCGTGGGCCGCTGTCGCAACGGACCGTCGCCTACGTCCACAACATCCTTCGGGCCAGCTTCCGCGACGCGATCACCGCCGACCCACCACTACGTCGTACTAACCCGTGCACCCAGATCGGCAAGGACGACATCCCGCGCACCCCACCGAAGTCCGACCAAGGCAGCTACGACATCTGGCAGCCAGAACAGATCCTCGCGTTCCTGACCCACTACGCCGACCACCGCCTGGTCGCGCTGTTCTGGCTCTACTTCACCCGCGGCGCCCGACGCGGCGAGCTGCTCGGCCTGCGCTGGGACGGCGTCAACCTCGAACACGGCACCCTCGCGCTGACCTGCAATAGGACCACCACGTACTCCGGCAAGGTGATCGAACGCGCCACCACCAAAGGACAAGGCAAAGGCCGGTTCATCCCGCTCGACGCCGTCCTCATCGAAGTCATGAAGAACCACAAGACAAAGCAGGAGGCCGAACGGGCCGCCGGACGTGAGGCCGGCCAATGGTTCGAAAGCGACTACGTCTTCGTCAGCGACGGCCGCAACCAGCCCGACAAGAGAGCCGGTACGCCGCTGCACCCCGACCGGCTGTCCCGAACCTTCAAGCGGATGATCACCCAGTACAACAAGAAGCACCCCGACGAGCCGCTCCCGATGCTGCGGCTTCACGACACCCGGCACACCACCGCGACCGCGATGATCTTCGCCGGCGTCGACGACCAGATCGTCGCCCAGCTCCTCGGCCACAACAGCGTCATGGTCACCCGAACCGTCTATTCCCACGTCCTCAAGGAGCGATCCGCACGTGCTGCGGCGCTCATGACGGAGTTGGTCATTGGCTCCGCCACTCATCCGGACGAGACGAGCACGGACACCTCGTGATTAGTATCGGCGACGTGATCGGAGGCGGCGAGGCTTACGGATCGGCCGAACCCCAGACACCGCGACTGAAGCCTGATACAAACGTCCATCGCATCTGAGGATCGGGGGAGCGATGGCGGACACCGCGCCGGATCTCTCTGCTCTCGAGGCGTTGGGACCAGGCGATATCTCTGGCTCCGACACCTTCAGTCGTTACCGATACCAGACCAAGATGGCGGTCCAACTCTGGTTGACCTGCCTTCTGGAGGACGGCCCGACGCACATTGTCGTGGAATACGTCGAAGACCTGGTTGTCGTGTATGTCGACCGCCAGCGCTTCATCCAGGTGAAGACGAGGACGGCCGGTCGAAGCGCTTGGACTTTCTCCGCAGTGTGCGACGACGGACTCGACTCCCTCGTACGCGCCTACGGCGCCGCGAAGCACCTACCCGCCACGTTCGAACTACTCCTCGAGGGCCCTGCAAGCAACGGCGAGGTAAGTCAGGCGTTCTTTCAGACCCCGGCCGCACTCGGCAGGACTGGCCGCAAAACGCTCCGCGACAAGACAGGCCTGGCGGCTAGGAGCGTCAACGGATTTCTGTCCCGACTACAAGTGCATCCAGGGGCGGTCAGTCGAGCCTCGATCGATGACCGAAACATCGCTCTGCTTGCAACGGTCCTTCGGACGGTGACGGCGGGCCAGATCTTGCAGACTTACCGCGACCTTCTCGACGCCGCCGCTGCGGCTCAAGAGGCTGACGCTGCTCCAAGCGGGATGGCGGACTGGGGCCGTGTCGTGCGAGCGATCAATCCACTGGGGGACGAAGTTCCTGACGATCTCGAGCGTCGACTTCTCACTCGTGATCGACTCCTTGAAATCCTGCCGGAACTGCCGGTCAGGTCACCGGACGAGTGGGAGCGCCTACTCAGCGACAAGAAACTGTCAGATCTCGAGCGAAAGCTCATCATCGCGAACGCCACCCAACCCACCATCGACAGGGCCAAGGCGCTGAGAGCCGCGGCGGAGACACGCAGAATCGAGATCGAGGCAGGACCCAAACACGCAATCGGGCAACTAGTCGCCCTTGCGGAGGACGTCCTCACCTACGCGAGGGCTGTGGCCACCGCCCACAGCGCGAGCATGCGTCCCGGTGATGAGGTATTTGCTGCGCTGACAACGGGGTATCTGAGCCTCAATGCTCTCGACCAGAACGCCTTGTTCGAGGCGAGGCCGTTCGCAGTTCTGGGTTACCTCTGTCACCTGTCGGACGAGTGTCACTTCGGTTGGCGTGCGCACACATGACTGATCGCGAACGCTTCAGGCCAACCGCCGAGGGCGAGGCCAGACTTCTGTGCCTAATCGACGGATTCAGCCGGGTCGGCCAGGAGCCACGACGCTCACTAGAAGGACGGGTCAAGCTCGCCAAACTTGACTTCCTCTTGCGCTATCCGGAGTACCTCCAGCGCATTCTGGACACACGTGGTGCACCCGAAGCACAAGTAGAGGCCGCTACGATCGAGCGCAACCCAATAGAGCAACGCATGGTCCGATACCGATATGGACCGTGGGATCCCGCGTACTACGCGCTGCTTGGTCGGCTGGTCGGCAAGGGCCTGGTCGAGGTGGTCCCGTTGCCAGGAAAGGCCGGATTCGGATACAGAACAACAGAACTCGGCCAGCGCGCTGCGGCCTCTCTGTTGAACGATGAGTCATGGAGTGAGATCGGACGCCGAATTACGCTTCTACGCCGCCACCTTGACCTGACCGGCGAGTCGCTCAAAACGATGGTCTACAGCCAAATTCCAGAGGTCTCCTCGGCGAGCTGGAACCAGGCGCTCTAATGGGTGAACTACGAATCAACGCGATGCGGCTCGTCGGAGGCGGCCGGGAGCTCACGTTTCCCTCGGGACTCAACTTGGTTGCCGGTGACATCACGACTGGGAAGACGACGCTAGTTCGCCTAATGAGAGCGTTGCTCGGAAGCGTTCCGTCTGACCTGCCGCAAGAAACCAGCCACATCAGCTATCTCGCTGGCGATGTGCTCGTCGGCGACGCGGTGTGGGAGATCTCGCGACCGTTGACCACGACGCTAACCGCGAAGGTCGAGATCGCGGGAGCGAGCACGACGCTTCGGCTCCCAGCATCGCGCCGAGAGCGAGGCTCGCCCGATACGTACGTGCATTGGCTGCTCGGTCAAATGAAGCTTCCAGATGTTCAGGTTCCCGAGGCGCGCAGCCGCGCTGACAGCCCGCTGATCCCCGTCAGCGTCAACGATTGGCTGAACTACTGCCTGATAACGGGCGACGAGATCGACACGATGGTCTTTGGCCACCGCGAGTCGTTCCGCGATACGAAGAGGCGCTACGTATTTGAGCTCAACTACGGTCTGTACGACAGCGAGAGCGCATCGATCCAAAGCCAGCTACGCCAGATCGATCTTCGGCTTCAGGCAATCGCGAACGAGGCTGAGGTTCTACGAAACCTGCTCGCTGGCACTCCATTCGAAAGCCGCCAAGATCTTGAAGATCAACTCGTCGATCTTGGGCGCCAACAGGCTTCCATGGATTCCGACGACGCGGACATGGCGGCCACTGCACACGAGGAGTTCAACACCGGCGACCTCCGAGACGAGGTTCAAAAGCGCCAGGCTCAGACCGCCGACCTTCGGCGACAGATCCAAGCTGTGAGCGATCAGATCGAAGACCTGGGCCAACTCAGGGACCAGTTGAGTGCCCAGGCCGGCAGGTTGACGCGAGCAGTCGTGGCCGAAGAACAGCTTCTCGACATCGAGTTCATCGTCTGCCCGCGTTGCGGAAGCGACGTGGATGCTGATCGCGGATCCGACATCGCCTGCCGTCTGTGCCTTCAGGATCTACACCAAGCTGACAATAAGAACGCCCTGATCGGTGAACTCGATCGCGTCCAAGCGCAGGCGGACGAGACGGTCGATGTACTCACCTCTCGGTCCGAGGAGCACCTAGCTCTGCAACTCTCGCTGCGTCGGCTGGAAGCCGAGCTCGCAGACCTCGAGGCCGAGCTTGACCAACGAATGCGGGCGTACGTCTCCCAGCAGGCCGACCGGCTGGCGGCGAGGGCAGCTGAGAGGGCCCAGATCCGCGAGCAAATGCGCCGGCTTCGAGACTACCTGTCGCTGTGGGACAAAGTCGGGGCCTCAGGAGCAGTGGCCTCCTCCCTTATGGCACAACGCGAAGACTTAGTCGGAGCGTTGGATAGACGCGCATCCGCGCGACTTGGCGCAGCCGACAACATCGAGGCTCTCAGGCTGCGGATGCAGGAGTACCTAGCGGAACTTCACCCTCCGCTTTTGGGCGACCGACAGACTGTCGCGATCAACGATCGAACCTACCTACCCGAGATCAGCGGGCGCAGTTTTGACGAACTCAGCAGTCAGGGTCTGAAGACAATCGTCAACGTCGCGCACTCGCTGGCTCACCACGCGGTGTCAATCGATCGAGGGTTGCCGCTGCCCGGTCTGCTCGTTCTAGATGGCATCAGCAGCAACCTCGGCCAGGAGGGCTTCGACCAGGATCGTGTCAACGACATGTACGCGCTCATTGCGCGAGTGGCCGAGACCTATCGCGACTCGCTTCAGGTAGTCGTCGTCGACAACACCCCGCCGTCCGAGTTCGCTGACCGCACCGTTCTCACTCTGTCGCAGGACGACCGGCTTATCCGGCCAAGCTAAGTGGCCTGGGCGGCTCCCCAACCCTCAAGTAGTGATAGACCCCCCGTAAACCCCCCGAGAGCCGGATCGAGCCGGAATTGCGGGTAAAACCGCAGGTCAGAGGCTTGCAATCTGTGTCGGAGGGGGGACTTGAACCCCCACGCCCGTTGAAGGGCACTAGCACCTCAAGCTAGCGCGTCTGCCATTCCGCCACTCCGACGTGGGCCGACCGCGATGCACGCGTGCAATCGGCTCGGCGAGTCTACAAGAGGCGAAGCGACGGCTCAGGCGTACGCAGTGGCATAGAGGCT
>DASZVL010000078.1:0-11372 GCA_035547035.1 Mycobacteriales bacterium
TCGAGGTCCTCGCCAAGTGTCGCGCTGCACTCATCGCGACCACCGCCACCGAGGAGGTGACACTCACCGCGATCACTGCCTAAAGTCCAACAAGGATCACGCGGCAGTCAGATCACACACCACGCCGCAGGACGCGACCCATGGATCCTCACGAGACCCAATAAGGACTCTCGTGGCGAGGGTGGTGCACGCACAGCGCCGCACGAGAGCCGACGACACGAGACGACACATGCCGAGCGGTGTCGGCATGGCATGCAAGGGGTCAGGGGTTCGAATCCCCTCAGCTCCACTTTTTTCGACACTTGTCAGGCTCTGCCGGGGCTATAGGCCGTGTCATGTGACGGGACATCGCTGACACGGTGTGTCAGGACATCGTTGACACTATGCGTGGGAGTCGGCGGCCGCCGCGGCGGTTGAGGGGCTGGTAGCGGCGGGTTGGGTCGATGGTGAGATCGCGTACGAGTTGGCGTTTGTAGAGGATTCGGGCGTGGTCGCCGGTCGCGATGACGGTGCCACGTCGGCGCCGGCCCATTCTCGGCCTATCTGGATGTCCGGGTGGACGCGTCCCAGTACGCCGTCGTCCCGACCTCGAGGTTCGTCGCACAGGACACGCACTGACCGGGGCGGCGAAGCGCGAGTCGTTTCACGGTGGGTCTATCGGCGGCGGAGTGGCGCGACCGTATAGTGGTATAAGTATTGGCAGTTAAGACCGTCTTGACTTATATTCAGTATATGGCTGGTTGGACGGAGTCGCTTGCCGAGAAAGGTGTCACCCTGACCTCGGTCGAGCCTGCTCGTCTCGTACTGCGCCATGCCGGGCGAGTACGGGCCTTCCGGTTACATCGACAGGCCAGGGCGCCTCGTCCAAGCGAGCTCGTCCCGGCCCCGACGACGGATGCGCTGTTGGTGGCACCGAGTCTGTCCGTCTCGGCCGAGGCTCGCCTCCGTGAGCTCGGGTGGTCATGGGTGACCGACGCCGGGCAGCTGCACCTGAGGTTCCCGGGCCACGCTGTCGACGCAGCGGGGAACAGGGGAAGGCCGGCGCGCGCGCCCACCTCGTCAGCGCGTCGTTCGGCGCGCGGCGTCGGCACTTTTGCGGTCGTACGGCGGATGCTGCTCGTTTCCCATTCCCGTCAGGTCGAGCTGGCGGCGGCGACTGGACTGACGCAGCCGCGGATCTCGCAGATCTTGAACCGCCTCGCCGCAGACGACATCGTCGCCCGCGACGAGAACGGATGGACGCTGACCGACTGGGACCGTGCGCTCCAGGCCTGGCTCTCGTCCTACCCAGGGCCGCGTGGGGTGGTTACCTACTGGTCCGGACTCGATGACGTCTGGTCGAGCACGCTGACCGCACTGGACGCGCTGCCCGACACCGCGGTCGTCTCGGGTGACGCCGCCGCGGATCTGCTCGCCCCGTGGCGACAGCCGCGGCTCGCCACTGTCTACGTCACTTCGATGGACGATCTCGGGGCGACCGGGCTCGTTCAAGTCACGCCTCGTAGCGAAGGAACGGTCGCTGTCTGCGTCCCCGACGATCGCACCGTCTGGCCGACCGCTCCGATCACCCGCACGTTCCGGGATCGCACGATCAACCTCGCTGATCCGGTGCAAGTCCTTCGCGATGTCCGCCTTGCGGAGGACGACGATGCGAGGCAGGCGGCCGAACGTCTGGTTGACTGGATCAAGAATCAGTACGTCGTGACAGCGCTCCATGGCTGAGCCGTTCGTCATCCCGTCGACGGCCCGCGCCGAGGACGGCGCGTTCCTCGCGATGGCCGACGTCGCCGAGCTGGCCGCGTCGACCCGCACCGAGTACCGCATCATCGGCGCGCACATGGTGAGCGTTCACACCGCCCGTCATCGACTTGACCTTCCGCTTCGGCAAACCGGTGATGCGGATGTCGGTCTGCAAGCGAAGGTGTTGGCGGCCTCTGGACTGGTCGAGGCTCTGATCGACCGCGGCTACGAGCAGGAAGGCGGGAACCGGTTCGTTCGTAAGGTCGACGGCTCAGACCTCGCCATCGACCTGCTTGTCCCGGCGCACACCTCCAGGATCCGGCACAACCGCCCCGTCGGCGACCTGTTCGTCGATGAGGTGCCGGGTCTCAGCTACGCCCTTGCTCGGGATCCACTCATCAGCCCGCTGCGAGTGCGCCTGACGAGCAGCAAGTACGTCGACATGGCGCCGCACTTCCCCGACGCGGTCGCCGCTCTCTGCTTGAAAGTGCTTGCTTTCGGATCGCGGCGGGAGAAGCGCGACGCGCTTGACGTCTGGCGCATGCTTGAGGTCGTCAACGCAGACGGAGTGACCGCCGCGGACTGGCCCGACCGCGCGACGCCCCGTCAGGCGGCGGAGCGGATGCGCAGCGACTTCCTTCCCGCCAACGGGATGGGTGTCAAAGCTGCGACTGACCAGCCGCCGCAGCAGGCCCGCGTCCGAGCCCTCGTCGCGCGAGTCGTCGGCGTGCCGGACTGAGCGCGCTGTCGAATCCCGGATCGCTCTTGGCTTCAGGGTCCTGGGCGAGGCGGGACGTCCCACCACTCGGGTTGGTCTTCCATGGCAAGTGTCGTCAGACGTGCCGCACGGAACTGCTCGTCGTCGCAGGCAAACCAGTCCACCAGGTGCACCCCGTACCTCCTGGCAAGCTCGCGTGCCTCGTCGAAGCGGTCGAGGAAGTCTCGGGGAGGAGGCCCGGTCGTGACGGGTTCGTCGCAAAAGACCGCCGCCGCTGCCGCGCCTTCGCCGAGATGATCGAGGCAGGCTTCGAAGGAGAGGAGAGGATCGTCAGTGCGATTCGCATGCGCAAGGACGCGAAGCCGTCCGTTCGCTTCGGTGAACGCGACCAGCAACCTGCGGGGGCCGAAGGCCCGCTGATCGAGCGCGTATGACCAGACCTTCGCTCGTACGTCATTGAGATCGGTCTCGTCAACGGGTACGACTCCCTCGACGACGATCAGCGTTTGCGACACCCGTGGACCGTAAGTGCATGTGCGTCAGGCACCTCGCTCGCCGACCGGGTCTGTCGATGACCGACGATTTTCCACAGCCCCGAGTAGCCGCGACGGTCGATGGTGGGGATAGGCGGCGGCGCATTCGGAAAGGGGCCACTCGCGAACTGGCACTACCGATCGGTCTGCAAAGCCGTCGAGGCCGATGACCTCGGTCTGATGGGTTGTATACCCATCCGCATCTGCCACCCGCTGTCCTGTGCGGCGCCTGGTCGGCCGTCGCCGTCGAACAACTGACGATCTCCGCCTGCCATCCGATCGCGCCTGTCCGTAGGCATCGCGACGGATACTGGCAGCATGACGGGGGCGTGGCCGGGGTCGGCGGAACACGCAGCGCTGATCGCGTCCGCTCGGACGTTGCTCGATGAACTAGTGAGCCTTGAGGCCAGGCTTGTACGTACGGACGTGCATCACGTCATCCATTCGGACTTCGCGGACCGTGCACGCAGCCTTGCGCTGACTCTGCGGTCCGCGCTCGATCTGGCGGGTCAGGACCTTTACGCGCCGGCGCTAGCCGTGTGCCGCATCGCGTTAGAACACCACGTGATTGATCTGCTGATCATGCTCGGTCGCACCTACGTGCAGCGGTTCAAGTCGGTCTCGGAGGAGCAATTCCAGGAATGGGAGGCAGAACGAGCGGCCGGCGACCCTGCTTACGAGGGCATCGTCAGCATGACGCGATCGAAGAAGGGCGACGTCCGCGTAGTACGCGAGGGGCTGCGCTCGGATGCTGGTGACCAGATCCTCGGCATCCACTACTTCTGGATGCAGCAGTATTCGCCGTTCATGGGAAGTCCCGGGAGGCACGCTGCGGCGGACGATGGCTTCCTCAGCGAAGAGGATCGCCGCCGGCTCGCCGAGGAGAACAAGGCGAAGTACGACCTCTACCTTCGGTGGAGCAGCCTCGTCGACAGTCTCCAGTCGAGCGGTTTGGCGACAGAGACAGACATATCGCGTCTCGATGTTCACTACCGCTTCCTCAGCGCGTTCGTTCACCCAGCGACCGAGCTCCCGGAGTTGGTCTACGGCCGCAACGTGCAGGACTGGCCTCGGTACGACCACTACAGCAGCGAACTCGTCCTGCTCTACGCCAACGTCATTGCCGTGCGCGGACTCCGCGCATTTCGACAGATGACAACGGGGCCGCCGGTGGTCGAAACCTCCGGATGCGAATCAATCAACGAGGCCTGCGCGCTCTCCGAAAGGCTTTCGTCGCACTTCTGGTTCCTCGACCAGCACCCTGCAACGTATGACTATGCCCAGGCAGCGAACACGAGGACATTCCGCATGCGGAGCGACGGCGACTGGGACACGCCGCCAGTTCAACCCACCGACCTCGCTCAAGAGGATGTCCCGTACTACCAGAATCCGTTGACCCGCCTCGTCGCCCTCCATGGCGGCTTCAACGAGATGACGACCGGCGTCGGCTACCTGTCACCGTGGCCCCGGGGAGACACGCACCTCCGGTGAGAAAGGCAGCGTCCAGAGCTGCCACCGCGCGAGTCCGCAACCGATCTTCGTTCACGCTGCGCCCGTACAGAACCGTCACTATCGATCGTTGGTCCCCGAGGGCGCGGCTGCGACGCCGGGGCACATACTGGGGCACATCCGGGACGAGTTCTGGCGGAAGTTGACGGACGCTGCCGGACGGAGTCCCAGGAATGGCAACGAATCGCGGACCTCGGCGGACACCAACGCAGCCGCTAGAGGTCGATGGCATGCAAGGGGTCAGGGGTTCGAATCCCCTCAGCTCCACAAAATTGTCTTTGTCAGGCTCCGCGACCGCTCCAAGGGGGCGAGAGCCTGACAAGCCGCAGGCTCCAGGAGAAGTGTGGGCCATGCGGGGCGTTCTGACTGGGCATTTCAGACTGCGCTTGGAAACCGCGTGGCGAGGAACGCGGCGAGGGCCTGGCGGTCTTCTTGGCCGAGCAACAGAGTCGCGGGCTCGGACGAAGGTCGCGTAAACCGGACTCGAGTAGCTCCGGTCTGCTTGCCAGATCCCGGCGGACGCTGCGACGACAAGGCGACTGCGATCGGAGGCCGCTCAGCGGCGGCCTGCGAAATGAACCGGGTGCCGTGGGACCGGGGTGACGTGATCGCTCGCGGGCGACAGCGATTCGAGTGGAGGCGATCAGGTGGCGAAGCTGACCTACCTCGAGCGTCCCGTCTACGGCATGACCGAAGTCGATGAACTGTTGAGTCTGAGTTCGGGCACGGCCCGTCGCTGGATCGATGGCTACGAGCGGCGGGGGCGGCACTACGACCCCGTGGTCCGCCACGAATCGACGGATAGCGATCTGGTTACGTGGGGGGAGTTCGTCGAGACCCGCTTGCTGGCTCAGTACCGCGACGCCGGTGTGCCGATGCTTCGCATGCGCCCGGTCGTCGAGGCAGGAACCGGCCAGTACGTTCTCGCGCCGCCCGCGAGATCGTTCAAGCGCACCGTCGAGTTCGAGGACGTCGACAACCTCGGCGTCGTCACCCGTATCCGACCGCTGGGTCTCAAGCGCGAGGTCGTCATCGACCCGGACCGACGGTCGGGTGCGCCGGTCGTACGTGCCGTGCCGACAGACGTGCTCGCCGAGTTGATCCGTGCTGGCGAGCCGATCGAGTGGGTCGCGAAGCAGTACGATCTGACCCTTGATCAGGTGCTCGACGCCTGGGAGTACGAGCGCTCGCAGGCGGCGTAGCCGCCGTGCCGACACCGAACGCCAGAAGGTCCGCTCGCGCCCGGCTGAGCGGCAGCGCATCATCGACAGTGGTCCGCGCTACATCTGGATCGGTGGCAAGCGAGATGAGTCGAGCTGGGACTGGATGCGGCGAGTGACCCGCCATTGGGATGCACTGATGGCACTCGCCGACGAGCTTGGTGATGGACCGTGGATGATCACCCTCAACCAGGCCGGCCCGGCCGTCACCTACCCGGAGCGCTGACTCCCGCTCGTCCTACGGCAGGCCGGCTCGGGTGAACTCTTGCTGGAGTCGTGGTCGGCGGCGGTGCGTCTCGCGCAGTTCGGCGATCAGCTGATCGACCTCTGAGGCCT
This sequence comes from Mycobacteriales bacterium, assembly GCA_035547035.1. Lineage (GTDB taxonomy): Bacteria > Actinomycetota > Actinomycetes > JAFAQI01 > JAFAQI01 > DASZTV01. The sequence continues at coordinate 6,057 of DASZVL010000078.1, forward strand.
TCTCCGTGCCGGTAGCTAGCCTGCGCATTCGAGCTAACCGCCTTGCGGCGTACCGGTAGTTCTGGGCGTTCGCAGGCTCCAGTTCGTGCTCGACGAGGCGGGCGTAGACGGGAATGACGGCGAGCGGGTCAACCTTCTCGTAGGCCTTGCCCAGGTCACTCCACGCGCGGTCGCTGTCGAGCCCGAGCGAGTGTGCGAGTTCCCACGCGAGCGGCACGTCGCGCAGATGATGTTGTGCGAAGACGACCGCGTCGCGAGGCCGGTTCGCGAGGGCGGTCATCACTTCGTCTCGGTAGTCGGGCCAGGCGTTTCGCGCGTCTTGGTGCAGCCGCGCCGCGGTACTCGACGACGGCCAGTGCCGGAAGACCGCGAGACGCGCCAAGAGCAACTCTGCGTGCGGCCGGTGGTCGGCGAGCAGAGTGCACCAGTACTCGCCGGCCTTCAACGCCTGATGTCCCCCGCCCGGGTGCTGCGCTGCCCGCCTCGCCCAGTCGATCGCCAGATCGGTCTCGCCGATCTCCGCGAGCGCCTCGGCTGTGTCTTGCAGCCAGGCCGGGACTTGTCCGTCGCGGACGTGGGTCCGGATGATCTCCTCGATGTCGCGATCGTGGATAGCGAGTCGCTGCGCGTTGTAGTCGAGGGTGAACCACTCACCCGAGTGGGGTGACGGCCACCGATCGGATTCCGACGGTCGTGGGCCGAGACCGGCCTCGATTTCGGCGAGGCGCTTGCGGTACGCCGCCATCCCGAGGTCACCGAGCGCTGGCGCATAGGCGACCGGATCGATGTGGAAGTAGTCGCAGTCGTTGTCGAACTGGAAGCGGATCATCCAGTCGGCCAGCTTGCCGGTCGGCGGCTTCTCGCGCGCCGCCACGACCGGATGCAGGTCAAGCAGGTCGCGGCAGGCGTCGCCGATGATGCCGCTGGAGTCGTCGGCCCGCATGATCACCGACATCGAGGACGCGATCGCCTTCTGCGTGACGATCAGCACCGTTGCCGCGTCTTCGCGGTCGAGCGCATCCCGTAGCAACTGGACGGCTTCGTGCATTTGCGCGCCGTGTGCGTTCGCAGCGTTCCATCGCCACAGGTCTGCTCGCGTACGAATGAGTGGAAGGACCTCGTCTGCGAGTGCTGACACGTCGCCATCGTGTCGCATCGGCGGTGCCCGCAGGCAGGGGTCGACCAGCCGGTCCGAGCGATATAAGATGTCCTTATGAACCTGGCGGATGCCTACCGCGCGGCTCGTCGCGACGAGGAGGTGGCGAGGCTTCGACGTCTGCTCGCGCTGCGGGCGATGGTTGCAGAGGGTATGACGCAGGTCCAGATCGCTGACGACTTGGGGATCTCCCAGCCCGCCGTAAGCCAGCAGCTGAGGTACTCGTCCTCACTCGCTGACCTTCACCCGAGCGCCCTTCTCGAGGCAGCGGCGCCGGTGCTGACGGCGCTCGCTGAGGCGCACGGCTACCAGCGGCTGGCAGCCTTCGGTTCTGTGGCAACGGGCCGAGCTCGACAAGACTCCGACATCGACCTGATAGTGGAAGCACCTGTCGGGACCTCAACGTTCGCCTTCATCCGCTTCAGGCAGCTGATCGAAAGAGTCCTTGGTCGCGAGGTCGACCTGATCTCCTACGCCGGACTCAAGCCGCGCATCGATGACGAGATCCGGCGCGAGGCAGTCTTGCTGTGATGGAGCGCAAGGTGGCGAAGGAACTCGCACACGTCGGCGGGTGGCTGACCCGGGCCGAGGAGATCGTCGCGCGTGGCAAACCGGCGTACCTCGCTGACGACCTGCTTCAAGAGGCCGGCGACTCACTCATGATGAAGCTAGGTGAGGCGGCGGGTCGGCTGTCCAAGCTCGATGTCCTCGCTCCAGACGGAGTTGAGTGGGCACTCGCCATCGCAAACCGGAACTTCATCATCCACCGGTACGACGCGATCGATCGCGAGCAGACCTGGCTCACGCTTTCTGTCGATCTGCCGGCATGGCGCTCCTCGCTCGTCAATCTCATCGCTGATGCCGAGGAGGCGCTGGCCGTCGAAGGCCATTGATCGGACCTTGCGGCTGACATCTCAGCGACTGGACTTAGGTATCGGATACGAAAGGTTCCTCTCTAATCCGATACTTGGGCTCAAAGCGGCACGGCATCTGCGAGAACAGCGTCACGGATCCGAGGCTTGACCCCGTCGGCCGGAATCAGATCGACCGGGCATCGAAGGATCCCGCTCAGATCCCGCTCGAGTCTTCCGAGCCCGAACAAGCCAACACCAGGTTCGAGGTCGACGAGCAGGTCGACGTCGCTGTCGGCAGTGTTGTCACCGCGCGCGACGCTGCCAAACACGCGCACGTTGCCCGCCCCTTCCAGAGCGGCAGCGTCGAGGATCTTGCGGCGGTTACGACGAAGGCGGCCTCCCATCGGGGTGTCCGGCAGCCCGCGCTGTGGTGAGCTCGAAGGCGACAGGTCGACCACGAGATCGTGTCCGGTTGCGGCGACGAGCTTCGACAGCGTGTTGATGCTGGGCTCTCGTCGGCCTGCTTCGTAAGCGCTGATCACACTCTGTGCGACGCCCGGGCGCCGCGCGAGATCCGGCTGCGACAACCGTGCGCTCGTACGGGCTCGTCGCAGGATGGCTGCAGCGGCCTCGGGCACCGCCAAATCCAATCGCGGATCGTCTATTGGCATAGATTGGCCTTGCTAGAGGGACATCGGCGCTGTTCCGTCGGAGGCCCGTAGCCGGAAGTACTTCATGCGCGGGCTAGGCCCAACAGTCGCGGGTCGGTGTACCCATCAGCGGCGACTCGCGCGGCGATCCCGCCCGGCAGGAAGTCAGACTCCCGTAGCTGCTCCCAGCGTTGCGCGTGCTGGAAGTTCATTTGATTCTGCGCGTCCGAGCCCAAGACGGTAATCAGCAGTGCTTCGCACTCTCGGAGCACGAGGTCGGCGCTCATGTTGCGCAGAGCCTCGCGCGGTTTGATCTTCGACCATCCCGGTAGCGATCGGTCGTCGACGACGTCGTCAAAGGTGAAGAAGCAGAACCGATTCCACGGACGTCGTTGCGCGCTCTGATTGTGTGTCCGCAGCCGGGCGCCGATTCCGTGACGTCCGCGAGCGAGTCCGACATAGTTAGCCCGGAAGTCGTCGAACAGGATGTAGAAGCCCTGCGCCTTCCGGAAGTCGCAGACTCGCACCTTTGGCTTGACCCGGTTGACATGACCGAGCAGTTGCCACGCGGCCGGTCCCGATCCTGGTCGCCAGGAGACCTCGTGCCGGTCCCAGAACATCCCGTAAGCGCCAATCAGATGTGCCCTCGCCATGTGGTCAGAATCCCATGTCGGCGCGGCGGCGTACCGGGGTCAGGGTTTCGAGTCTCCTCAGCTCCACCGAACTTCAGAGCGCGGAGCACTGACCTCCGTGCGCTCCCCGCTTGAACGCGGCCAGCCGCTGGTGCGCGCTGCCGTGTCGGGAGTCACCCGGAACGTGTCGCATGAACCGCATTGCCGCCCCCAACAGCCTGGGCTCCGCTCTCGCCACCATCTGTCCGCCGTAACAGTCCGCTTGGAGCTCTGTCGCGACTCCTTCCAGCGGGGCGCTGTGGCCGCGCCGGAGAGCTTGCTCGGCATGGCCGAGCTCATGGCCGATCACCGCCGCGGCCGCGCCGAGCTCGGTGGAGTGCAGGCGTGTCGGCGTGACGTGCTCGCCGTCGGTGGTCACCAGGTTGGGAACGTCGTCGCTGAGAAAGCGGGCGTTGAGGATGACGGTGCCGATCGGCGCGTGTGAGCTCGGCTGGCAGTAATCGGGTCCGGGACCCCGAGCGGCGTAGGTGGTCCGGACCGCCGAGCAGTAGAACGTGTCCGCCCCCGACAGCAGGCGCAGCTCGATGCGCGAGGCCCCCTTCAGTCCCTTGCGGACGAGATACGAGCGGTCGGCAACGAAGATCCGGCGTAGTCGATGGTTGTCCGCCTTGGTGAACCTGATCGCGCCGCGATCGAGCGCCAACGTCGGTGTGGGCGACGGTGACGGGGACTTCATCGAGCGGTGCGAAGGGGCGCTCGATCCGCTGCAGCCTGTCGCGAGTGCCGTAGCCACGCTGAGGCAGGCGACGTACATCGAGAGTCGTGGCACGGCACTGTCTTGCTGCCCGCAAGAGCGCTATCTCATTCTTCGCCGCCTCATCTTTGGTCGGTGGTGCAGAGGCGACCTCTCTGAGCGGCCTTTCATTTCGTCCTCAGCAACGTTCGGCAAAGTTGAGTGTGCCCAGCAACCGGATGACTCGCGCCCTTTCCAAGCTCGTCGACCCACCCGAGGGCGTCGTCCCGCTCGCGGTGAAGGTGCCTGAGGTCACCGCTCTGTTCTGGGCGATCAAGATCACCAGTACGGCGATGGGGGAGGCCCTCGCCGACTTCCTCGACGGTCCGGCCAACGTGATCGTCGCTGGGCTGGGTTCGCTGCTCGCAGCAGCGCTGTTCATCTTCGCGCTGCGCGCGCAGTTCCGCACCCGGCGCTACGACACCATGCGCTACTGGTTCGGCGTCGCCATGGTCGCGACGTTCGGCACGATGGCAGCCGACTCGCTGCACCAGTTCCTCGGTGTCTCCTACTTCCTGACCACCGTCTTCTACGCAGCGATCCTCGCGCTGGTCTTCTGGCGCTGGTGGGCCAACGAAGGCACGTTGTCGATTCACAGCATCGACACTCGCCGGCGCGAGCACTTCTACTGGGCGACAGTGCTGGCGACCTTCGCCCTGGGTACGGCGACCGGCGACTGGACGGCTACCGAGCTACACCTCGGCTTCTTCAGCTCGGGGCTGGTGTTCGCCGGCGCAATCATGCTGCCGCTGCTTGCGTACCGGCTCGGCGCGAACTCGATCGTCACGTTCTGGGTCGCCTACATCCTCACCCGCCCGCTCGGCGCCTCGTTCGCCGACTGGTTCGACTACCCGCGTAGCGCCGGCGGCCTCGGCATCCACCGGGTCGTTGTCTGGTCAGCGCTCGCCCTGGTCATGGCTGGACTGGTCGCAATCCTCGCGCGCCGCGAACGCGATCCGAAGTCGGCCGAGGCCGCGCATGACCATGCGGGCACCGCGTGGTTCGGAGCCGACGAGCACCCGCACCCACATCTCCCGCACCTCAGCACGCCAGGACACGGAATGCATCCCCGACCCGAGCTCGCGGCCGACTAGGTGTACTGCCCAGGAACGTTGGTTGAGTGAGTGTTCCGACACGCGCTGAGCAATCTGGATGGGGAAGGCCTCCCTGTCGTGGAGTGGAGCTGTTGAGAAACCGCTCTACGACCAGGAGGCCTTCATGTCCCACGCTA
>DASZVL010000079.1:0-67909 GCA_035547035.1 Mycobacteriales bacterium
CGTACGGACGGGGCAGGATCTTGCGCGGCGGCAGCGACCAGTACTTGCCCTTGTAGCCCTCGTAGGTGTCCTGGGTGAACATCTTCGGGAACTCCCGGATGACGTCCTCCCAGATCTCCTTCGTCTGGTTGGTGTCGGTGATGCCGAGGTGGTCGAGAAAGCCGAGGATCTCGTGGCTGCCGGCGCCGCGGCCGGTGCCGAACTCGACGCGACCGTGCGTGATCTGGTCGAGGTAGTTGATCCGCTCCGCGACCTTCGCCGGGTGGTTCACCGCGGGCAGCGGGTTGAAGATGCCGCCACCGATGTGGATCCGCTCGGTCTTCGCGGCGAGGTAGCCGGCGACTACGTCATTGGCGGACAGGTGCGAGTACTCGTCGAGGAAGTGGTGCTCGGTCAGCCAGACGAACTTGAAGCCCGCCTTGTCCGCCGCGATGACCGCTTCGATGTCCTCGTGGATCGCGTGATGCTCGGCGTCAGGGTCGACCTCACGACGGCTGTTGGGCACGTAGTTCTGAATGAAAAGGCCGAACTCCATCAGGCTGCTCCTGGTCGATGATTGGCGCTGCGTGAGTTACATTACAACCCGTAACGTAAGTTGTCTAACTAGGCGGCGGGCTTCTTCTCGGGCCGCCAGAAGACCGCGAGCAGGCCGATGCAGCCGACGACTCCGAGCAGGCCCAGCAGCAATCCCTTGCCGCCGTACATCCAGCTCCCGATGTTGAACGCGTTGTCCAGGGAGACCTTGCCGCCGCCGAGCGCGGCGAGCCCGAACGCGGTCATCGTGATGAACAGCACGTACTCATAGCCCTCGCCCGGCCGGAAGATGAAGTAGCCGTTCTTGAAGTGGTTCGTGATCAGCGCGACGAGCATCACACCGATCACGCCGGCGCAGGCCAGCGGCGTCAGCAACCCGAGGAACAGCAGCGGTGCGACCGCCAGCTCGGTGTACGTCGCGAAGCGCGCGTGCAGCCAGCCGGGCTTCATCCCGAGCGACTCGAACCACCGACCGGTGCCTTCGAGCTTGCCACCGCCGAACATGTGGTTGTAGCCGTGCGCGAGCATCGGGATGCCAAGCGCGAACCGCAGGAACAGCGCCGCGTAGTCGACTCCGTGAATCGACGCGTACATCAGACCCCCTCGGGTGCGGCGCCGTGCAGCGCCTCGGTGACGGCAGCGGCCGCCGCGCGGAGTCGCGCGACGGTGAAGGCGAGGTTGGACAGCGGCGACTCGTCGCCACCGAGATCCGCCGTCCCGGTCAGTACGGCGGACAGCACCATGACGACGACACCGCCAGGACCGAAGACCGGGGTGGAGACGGTGCGGGCGTCGAGCGCGTCGCCGACCGGCGACTCGTAGTCCGGCGGCAGCATGCCGATCAGCTGGTGCAGCTGGGCGGTTGCCTCGTCCTGGTCGACGGTCGGGTCGGGACGTGCCATGACCTGCGCTGCCTGCTCGTGCCAGCGATGTCCCCGGCCGACGGAGTAACCCGCCGCACGCACCTCGGCCAGCGTGCGGTGCAGTGCTTCGAGCCGCTCCGGCGCGACGGCGTTGCCCAGCCGGGCCAGCCACGCCTTCTGCGCCGACTCCGGCGCCCACGCGACGAAAGCGGTGCCGACCGGTGGCTCGAACGGGATCCGCTGGCCGACGGCGGTGGGCAGCGAGCCGGTGGGCAGCCTCCCGGCACGCGCGAGCAGCACCATGTCGGTGCCGACGATCGCGCTCGCGACGCACTCGATGTCGAGCTCGGCGGCAACCGCCTCCATGTGCGGGCGGGCAAGATCTGCAGACCTCATCTGCAGCGCGAGGTCGGACTCCCATGCCGCGAGCGACAGCGAGGAGAAGCGTCCGTAACCACCCTGGAAGAAGACCAGCGGGAGCGTCGTACCAGCCGCGTCCAGCTCGCGCACCCGGCCGATGACGATGTAGTGGTCGCCGGCCTCGTGGACCACCTCGAGGTCGCAGTCGATCCACGCGAGGACGCCGTCGAGGATAGGAGAGCCGGAGCCTGCGGGCTTCCAGGTCAGGTCGGCGAACTTGTCGCCGCCGCTCACCGCGAAGGTGCGGCACACCTCCTCCTGGTCGGAGCCGAGGATGTTCACGCAGAAGCGGCCCGCGTCGCGGATCCGGGGCCAGGTGCTCGAGTTCTTGTCGGGCATGAACGCGACCAGCGGCGGGTCCAGCGACACCGAGCTGAACGACCCGATCGCAAGGCCGCCGGGCTTTCCCTCGGCATCGATACCGGTGATCACCGCGACGCCCGTGGGGAAGTGGCCCAGCACGCGCCGGAAGTGTTTGGGATCGAAGGCGTCAGACATCGACAGGGTCAGACCTTGCGCAGCTCGAACTTCATGACCTTGCCTGAGGCGTTGCGCGGCAGTGCGTCCACGACGTGAACGGTACGTGGTGCCTTGAAGTTCGCCATCTTGTCCCGGCACCACTCGACCACCTGGTCGGGGTCGATCGTCATCCCGGGCCGAGCGACGACGAACGCCATGCCGACCTCACCAAGCCGCTCGTCGGGGACGCCGATGACGGCACACTCCGCGATGGCGTCGTGCCGAGCGAGCATCTGCTCGACCTCCGCGGGATAGGCGTTGAAACCGCCGACGACGTACATGTCCTTGAGCCGGTCGGTGATCGTGACGTTGCCGTGCAGGTCCATCACGCCGATGTCCCCGGTGTGCAGCCAGCCGTCCGGGTCGATGGTCTGCGCCGTCGCCTCGGGGTCTTCGTAGTAGCCCTTCATCACGTTGTAGCCACGGACGACGACCTCGCCGGCCTCACCGGTCGGCATCTCCTCACCCGCCGGGTCGACGATGCGGACCTCCGTGTCGGGGATCGCGCGGCCTGACGTCGTCGCGATCGTCTCGGCGTCGTCGCCCTGCCGGCACATCGTCACCGTGCCCGTCGCCTCGGTGAGCCCGTATGCCGTGAGGATCGTCTCGACGCGCAGCTCGTCGCGCAACCGCTCGATGAGGACGACGGGTACGACGGCCGCGCCGGTGACGATCAGGCGCAGCGAGGAGATGTCGCGCTTCGCGCGGTCCGGCGCATCGAGGATCGACTGGTAGAGCGTCGGCGGCCCGGGCAGGACAGTGATCTTCTCCCGTTCGATCAGGTCCAGCACCGCCGGCACGTCGAAGACCGGCTGCGGCACGATCGTCGCGCCGCGCAGCAGGCAGGCGATGATGCCGGCCTTGTAGCCGAACGTGTGGAAGAACGGGTTGACGACCAGGTAGCGATCGCCTTCGCGCAGGCCGACGATGCGCGACCAGGTGTCGAAGACCTCGATCGTCTGCGCCTGCGTGGTGACGACGCCCTTCGGCCTGCCCGTCGTACCGGACGTGAAGATCAGGTCACCGGTGTCCTCCGGCCCGACGCTCTCCATCCGCGGGTGTACCTCGCGGGTCGGTCCGCCCTCCCACAGCGTTGGTTCGAGCACGACCGCGCCTGGGCGGTTGCCGAGCATCGCTGGGTAGTCGTTGCCGAGGAACGGCGGCGAGACGAAGCAGAGCTTCGCGCCGCTGCGATCAAGGATCCAGTTTGCTTCCTCACCCTTGTACCGGGTGTTGAGCGGCACGAGGATGCCACCGGCCGCGAGGGCGCCCAGCGCGGCGACCACCCAGTCGAGGCTGTTGGGCGCCCAGATGCCGACCCGGTCCCCCGGCTCGACGCCACGGCGAATGCACTCCCCCGCCGCACAGAGCACGAGTCGCTCGAGCTCGCTGAACGTGACGCGACGCTCGCCGTCGACGACGGCCTCGGAGTCGCCGTACGACGCCGCCGCGTGCACCACCAGTGCCGGGATGCTGCGTGGCAAGTCGGTGTTCATTCGGAGGCCTTGCTCATCTGGCGTCCGCACTCATCCGAGCACTCCCGCCCTCCGCAGCTCCGCGATCTGCTCGTCGTTGTAGTCGCAGACCGCACGGAGCACGTCGTAGGTGTGCTCGCCCGCTGTCGGCGCTTTGTCCGGCACCGGCAAAGTCTCTCCCACGTAGCGCACCGGGAAGCCGAGCTGCTCCGCACCGAGCTGCTCGGCGGGAAGCCAGCCGAGGCGGGCGGCGAACTGCGGGTCGGCCGCGAGCGTCTTGGGAGTGTTCACCGGCGCGATCGGCGTGTTGACCCGGCCGCCGAACTCCATCCACTCCTCCGACGTCTTCGTCACGAAGATGTCGCGCAGCTCGGCCTGCAGCTCGCGGTTGCCCCGGGCGTGGTCGGCGTACGTCGACCCGGGCCACCTCTCGAAGAGGTCCATCCGGTCGACGCCCTCGCAGAAGTTCTTCCAGAACGCCTGCTCGCTCGCCATGAAGAGGACGTGGCCATCCGCGCTGGCATAGATCTGGTAGCGCACGCCTTCCTTCATGCCTGCGGTGCCGGGAGCGCGGCGCTCGTAGTTGTCGCTCGGGTTGCCCGTCACCTCTGACTGCGGCCGGCCGTAAGCGCGGTAGGTCTCGCTGCGGTACCAGTCGAAGGCGGCGGCGCAGTCGGACTGCGCAAGCTCGAGCTCGGCACCCTCGCCGGTCCCACGGGCGCGGATGACCGCGGCAAGGATCGCGAGCGCACCGTAGAGCGGCGCGGCGAAGATCCCGATGCTGACGTGCTCGGGGATGTAGGTGAAGCCTTCGTCGTCGACCTGCGGCGTGACGATGCCCGCCCAGGTGTCGTAGGCGATCCCGTGGCTCGGGTAGTCCTTGTAGGGACCGGTCGCGCCGTACCCGGAGATGCTCGCGAAGACGAGCTTCGGGTTGCGGCCGCGCAGGTCGGTGGGTCCGATCCCAAGTCGCTCGAGCGCTCCCGGGCGCATCGCCTCGACGACGACGTCCGCATCCTTCGCGAGATCGCGGAAGACCTGCTTGCCCTCGTCGCTGCGCAGGTCGAGCGTGATGCTCTTCTTGCCGCGGTTGAGATGCAGGTGCATCAGCGAGACACCCTCGACGATCGGCCACGTCATCTGCCGGATGTAGTCACCGGCAGCGGGCTCGACCTTGATCACCTCGGCGCCGAGGTCGACGAGCGCACTCGTGATCGCCGCCGGCCCGAGCATCGAGCACTCGACCACCCGCATCCCCGCCAGCGGCGCACTCATCTCCGACCTCCCAATCCGCGGTGATCTTGACGCTTTGAGCCCATCCGCGACCTCTGAAGGGCGCACAACGTCAAGATCACCGATTCAAGACCGCTCGCGCGACGCGGTCGCGATGCCAGGCCGCAGTGCCCCAGAGAGACGACAGCGTCCAGGTGCGCTTCATCCACATGTGCAGGTCGTGCTCGAAGGTGTAGCCGATGCCGGCGTGCACCTGCAGTGCGGTGCGCGCCGCGCGCTGCGCCGCTGCTGTCGCGGCGTGCTTCGCGTGCGAAGCGTCCCGGGTACGCGTCGGGCGGTTGTGCGCGATCGACCACGCCGCACGCGCGACGAGCGGCGCCGCGAACGAGTTGTCGACGTACACGTTCGCGAGCTGGTGCTTGATCGCCTGGAAGGACCCGATGACGACACCGAACTGCTCCCGCTGGTTGGCGTAGCGAACGCTCATCGCGAGCATCGCTTCGGCGAGTCCGGTCTGTTGCGCCGCAACCGCGGTCACGGCGGTGTCGAAGGCGGCGTCGACGTCGACGCCGCCGAGCGCGAACCCGGCGCCGGGCGGTACGTCGACACGCGCCAGCCGAATGCCGCGGTCGACCGACTCCGCGACGTTGACGGTTGCGTCCTCACGTGGCACCGCGCACAGCACACCGGCGTGATCGGGGACGAGCAGCAGGTCGGCCCAAGGCGCCGCGCTGACCAGCTCGCCGGGCCCGACGTGGGCGGAGATGACGACCTCGCCGGCTACGAGGCGCGGCAGCCAGTCTTCCGCGACGAGTCCACCCACTTGCGCAAGCAGTCCGGCGCCGACGACGGTCTCGACGACCGGCTCCGGCAGCGCCGCGCGGCCGAGCTCGACCAACACGGGTAGCAACGTCGTGAGGTCGGCGCCGGAGCCGCCGTACTCCTCGGGGACGGTCAAGCCGAGTACGCCGGCCTCTGCGAGCCGCTTCCACACGCCGGGGATGCGCCCATCGGGGTCGTCCCACGCGGCCCGCAACGCGGCCGCGTCCGCGACATCGGTCAGCAGCTCGCGGATGCTTGCCGCGAACTCGAGCGCGTCCGGGTCGGGGGCGAGTCTCATCGCGGCAAGCCGAGTACCCGCTCGGCGACGACGTTGCGCTGCACCTCGTTGGTGCCCGCGTAGATCGGGCCGGCGAGGGAGAACTCGTACCCGTCGAGCCACGGCGCCGACACCAGGTCGGTGTCCAGGGTTGCGCGCTCACCGAGCATCGCAAGCGCCGTCTCGTGCAGCGCGACGTCCAGCTGCGACCAGAACAGCTTGTTCGCGCTCGACTCCGCGCCGATCGGTTCGCCGTCGAGCGCCTTCAGCGCGGTGCCGAGGACGTAGAGCCGGTACGCGTCGGCGTCCATCCATGCCTGTACGACGTCGTCGCGGGCGGCGGCTGCCGCGTCGGGGTCGGACTCACGCGTCGCGGCGTACAGGTCGAGCAGGCGACCCGCCGCGGCCATGAACCGGCCGGGTGAGCGAAGGGTCAGGCCGCGCTCCGACGTCGTGGTCGACATCGCGACCTTCCAGCCGTCGCCGACGCCGCCGAGGACATGCTCGTCGGGAACGAAGACGTCATCGAAGAAGACCTCCGCGAAACCGGGTTCGCCGTCGAGCTGGCGGATCGGGCGGACCGTCACGCCGTCGGCGGACAGCGGCAGCAGGAAGTAGGTCAGGCCGCGGTGCCGCACGGAGTCGGGGTCGGACCGGAACAGGCCGAACATCCAGTCGGCATAGACCGCGCGGGTCGACCAGGTCTTCTGCCCGGACAGCCGCCAGCCGCCCCCAGCTCCGCTGGCATCCGCAGGGACCTTCTCCGCCTTCGACCGCAGCGAGGCAAGGTCACTGCCGGCACCCGGCTCGGACCAGCCCTGCGCCCACACCTCCTCCGCCTTCGCCATCGGCGTGAGGAAACGCTCCTTCTGCGCTTCGGTGCCGTACTCGAAGATCGTCGGCGCCAGCAGGAAGATGCCGTTCTGGCTGACCCGCACGGGCGCGCCGGCACCCCAGTACTCCTCTTCGAACACCAGCCACTCGAGCAACCCGGCGCCGCGCCCGCCGTACTGCTCCGGCCAGGTCACCACGCCCCAGCGGGCGTCGTACATCTCGAGCTCCCACTCGCGGTGGGCGGCGAATCCGGCCTCGGTGTCGAGCGAGGGCAGCGGCGTGCTCGGGACGTGGGACCGCAGCCAGGCGCGGGCCTCGCCACGGAACGCGGCGAGCTCGGCGCGCTCGGTCAAATCCACGCGGGCAACCGTATCTGACGACCCGTCAGATAATCTGGGACGCATGCCTGAGGCCTACATCGTCGATGCCATCCGTACGCCGGTCGGGAAGCGGAACGGCGGCCTGTCCGGCGTTCACACCGCCGACCTGGGCGCGCACGTCCTCAACGCGCTCGTCGACCACTCGGGCATCGATCCGTCCGCCGTCGAGGACGTCGTCTTCGGCTGCCTCGACACGATCGGCCCGCAGGCAGGCGACATCGCGCGCACCTGCTGGCTCGCGGCCGGTCTCCCCGAGGAGGTGCCGGGTACGACGATCGACCGGCAGTGCGGCTCCTCGCAGCAGGCGCTGCACTTCGCCGCCCAGGGTGTGATGAGCGGCACGCAGGACGTCGTGATCGCCGGCGGCGTCCAGAACATGTCGATGATCCCGATCGGCGCGGCGTTCCAGGCCGCGAAGCACGTCGGCTTCACCGACCCGAACCCGTTCTCCGGCTCCGAGGGCTGGGTCAAGCGGTACGGCGACCAACCGGTCACGCAGTTCCATGGCGCGGAGCTCATCGCGGAGAAGTGGGGCATCAGCCGCGACGACATGGAGCAGTTCTCCCTCGAGTCGCATCGGCGCGCGATCCAGGCGATCGACGAGGGCCGGTTCACCAAGGAGATCTCGCCGTTCAACGGCGTGACGAACGACGAAGGCCCGCGCCGCGACACGACACTCGAGAAGATGCAGTCGCTCAAGCCGCTGGCTGAAGGTGGCCGCGTCACCGCTGCCGTCTCCTCGCAGATCTCCGACGGTGCCGCCGCGATCCTGGTCGTCTCGGAGCGCGCACTGAAGGAGCACAACCTCACGCCGCGGGCGCGAGTGCACCACCTGTCGGTACGCGGGGCAGACCCGATCTACATGCTGACCGCGCCGATCAACGCGACGGCGTACGCGCTGGACAAGGCCGGGATGTCGCTCGACGACATCGACCTGGTCGAGATCAACGAGGCGTTCGCGCCCGTCGTGCTCGCCTGGCAGAAGGAGACCGGCGCCGACCTCTCCAAGGTCAATGTCAATGGCGGTGCTATCGCACTGGGTCACCCGCTCGGCGCCACCGGCGCCCGGCTGATGACGACGCTGCTGCACGAGCTCGAGCGGACCGGCGGCCGCTACGGACTGCAGACGATGTGCGAAGGCGGCGGCCAGGCCAACGTGACGATCATCGAACGCCTCTGACCGAGGCGGGGCCCGCTCCTAGAGCGGGATGCAGATGTTCTCCGGGCCGATCGCGAGGTCGATACCCAGGCCGTCGCACGGGTGCTGCTGCACGTCGTTCTTCTTGGCGTGGTGCTTGTGATGATGCGTCGCCGGATGCGCCGTGCTCGCGCTGGCGGCGACCGGCAGGGCGATCCCGCCCGCAGTCAGTGCGGCTGTCGCCGCCGCGATCATCAGCTTCTTCATCACGCCTGCCCTAGGAACGCGCTCTCCCGACGTCGATACCAGCAAAGCACGGAATGTCCGATTTAGCACGCGGCGCCTAGACAGCCGCGAGCTCATCCGCGCGGAAGGCCGAGCATCCGGCGGGCGATGATGTCGCGCTGGATCTCGTTGGACCCGCCGTAGATCGTGTCGGCGCGGCTGAAGAGGAACAGCCGCTGCAGCTCGTCGAGCTCGCCGGACTCCGCGTCGGCATCAAGCGCGGCCGCGCCGCGGACGGCCATCGCGAGCTCACCCAGGCGCTGGTGCCACGGCGCCCACAGCAGCTTCGACACCGATGCCTCGGCGCCCGGCTTGTCGTTGGAGAGCATCCGCAACGCGGTGTAGCGCATGACCTTCAGCTCGATCCAGGCCTGGGTCAGGCGGTCGGCGAGGATCGGGTCCTTCGCGGCGCCGGTTCGCCGTGCCAGCTCGAGTACGTCGTCGAGCTCGCGTGCGAACCCGATCTGCTGGGCGAGCGTCGCGACACCGCGTTCGTAGCCGAGCGTCGCCATCGCGACTCGCCAGCCGTCACCCACCTCGCCGACGACGTTCTCGACCGACGTGCGCGCGCCGTCGAAGAAGACCTCGTTGAACTCCGCCGTACCGGTCATCTGCACGATCGGCCGGATCTCGACGCCGTCCTGGTGCATCGGCACGAGGAGGTAGGACAGACCTGCGTGGCGAGTCGACTCCGGGTCGGTGCGCGTGACGACGAAGCACCAGTCGGCGATGTGGGCAAGGGAGGTCCACACCTTCTGCCCGGTGATGACCCACTCGTCGCCGTCACGCACGGCCTTGGTCTTCACGCCGGCAAGGTCCGAGCCGGCGCCGGGCTCGGAGTAGCCCTGGCACCACAGCTCCTCGCCGACCTTGATCGTCGGCAGGAAGCGCTGCTTCTGCTCCTCGCTGCCGCACTCGAGCAAGGTCGGACCCAACAGGTTCTCGCCGAAGTGGTTGATCCGGTGCGGCGCGCCGGAGGCGGCGTACTCCTCGGCGAAGATCACCTGCTGCATCAGCGTCGCACCGCGACCGTAGGGCCCGGGCCAGCCGATGCACGACCAATCGGCCCCACCGAGGACCCGCTCCCAGGCACGCCGGACCTCGACGCCTTCGTGCTCTCGGCCCGGCCCACCCGCGCCGCCGAGGTCGGCGAACTCGCCCACCAGGTGCTCGCTCAGCCAGGTGCGCACCTCGTCGCGGAATGCCTCGTCCTCGGCCGAGAAGCGCAGGTCCACGTGCTTACCGTACTGTGCCTCGAGATGACTTCTGACGACCCGTCAGAAGTCGCAAGGGCGGGAGCGCGGATGCAGATCGCACAGACCACCGTCGAGGCCAACGGGCTGACCTTCGCCGCGCTCACCTGCGGCGACGAGGGACCGCTCGCGCTGTGTCTGCACGGGTTCCCGGACTCCGCCCACACCTGGCGGCATCTGCTGCCGGAGCTGGCCGCCGCCGGCTATCGCGCGGTTGCACCGTGGACCCGCGGCTACGCGCCGACGATGGTTCCGGCTGACGGCGACTACTCCGCGGCCGCGCTGACCGGCGACGCAAACGCACTTCATGACGCGCTCGGTGGTGGCAGCGACGCAGTGCTGATCGGACACGACTGGGGTGCGATGACGGCCTACAACGCCGGGGCCACCGCACCCGACAAGTGGCGGCGCCTCGTGACCATCGCCGTGCCCCCGCCCGGCGTCGCGACGAATGCGTTCTTCCGCTACGCGCAGCTCAAGCGGAGCTTCTACATCATGTTGTTCCAGACCCCGCTGGCCGAGATCGTGGTCGGTGCCGACGACCTGGTGTTCATCGAGCGACTGTGGGCCGACTGGTCCCCGTCGTACGACGGGTCGGCGGATCTGCCGCTCGTGAAGGACGCCCTTCGCGGACCTGCGAACCTCGCAGCAGCAATCGGCTACTACCGCGCGATGTTCTCGGTCGGTGGCGGCGACAAGTCGCCACCGCATCCGACGCTGTATCTGCACGGCTTGGAGGACGGCGCGTTTCTGGTCGACGGTGTCGCTGGGGCGGAGCAGAACCTGTCTGATGAGTCAAGGGTCGAGATCCTCGACGGCGTCGGCCACTTCCTGCATCTGGAGAAGCCGGCCGAAGTGAACAAGAAGATCCTCGATTGGCTCGCTGGGTAAGAGAGCCTGGTGCGACTTTCTCGAACGTCACGTCTCGCGGCCGTGCTTCCTCAGTACGACAGACGCGACCTCACCTACTCCGAGGTCGGCGCGACGCAGGACAGCGAGCTGCCTGCCGGCTACCACCACACGCGGCTGCGTCGCTTGGTGGGAAACGGCAAGGATGCGTTCGACCGCGCGGCCGACGTGACGATGGCGTGGGACATCCAACGCGGTGCGGGCTTGGCGGTCGCTTCCGCCGGATCGGTCGCGGTGGGTCGGACGGTAGCGCTCGGCCTCGGCAAGCCGATCGGCCTCGTGATCCCGTGTCGCGTCGTGTACGTCGTCGACGAACCGGGACGACGCGGCTTCGCCTACGGCACGCTGCCAGGCCATCCGGAGTCCGGCGAGGAGTCGTTCGTCGCCGAGCTCGTCGGCGACGAAGTGTGGCTGGAGATCACAGCGTTCTCCCGGCCGGGCGCGCTGCTGGTCAAGCTCCTCGGCCCGCTGGCCTTGCTGATGCAGCAAACCGCCCTGCGGAGCTACTTCAGATCAATGCGTCGTCAGATCGGCGAGTAGGTGTGCTGGCCGGCCGCGTCGACCTGCTGCGTTGACCTGCTGCGTTGGCCTGCTCGTATGTCACATGAGGGTTGTGTCACCGCGCCCGCATGTCACATGCGTGTCGTGAAAGGCAACATCTGTGTGACATGCGGGTCGCAAAGCACGACACCTATGTGACATGCGATCACCGAGCGTGCGGGCGGACACCGCCGGGCGCCACAGCGCTCTCCCGAGTCAGTGCGTGGCGCGCCAGTATCCGACGAGCTCGTCACTCGTCACCACCGTGGCGAGCAGCGACAACGTCTTGTCGATCACCTCGTCGGCGTACGCCGTGGGCACTCCGCAGACCGCGTCGCGAACCACCACGACCTGGTAGCCGAGATTCACCGCATCCATGACGAGGTTGGTGATCGCGACGTTCACCGACACGCCCACGACGACGATCGTCGAGATGCCGAGGTTGCGCAGCACCGGATCGAGGTCGGTGCCGGCCATGGGGTTGAGACCGTGCACTCGCGACAGGACAAGGTCGCTGTCGACCACCCCGAACTCGTCGATCACCTCGGTGGCGGGAGTGCCGAGCAGGTTTGCCACGGGTGACTTCAGCAGCGCGGCGAACAGGCGGGCGTTGGTGTTGGACCCCCGGTCGTCCGGACGCCGACCGGCGACGCAGTGCACGACGCTGACGTCCGCCTCCCGAGCGGCGGCGCAGATGCGGGAGCCGTTGGGGATCACCGTCGCTGCCGCAACCGCCGCGAGCTCGGGCAGGAGCGACACCGAGCCGATGACGCTGTTCTGGCACTCGCTGGTGACGACCGCGGTGTGCGCGGGATCGACGATCGCAGCGACGTCGACCGGCATGAGGAGGAGTCGTCGCCTAGGCGATCTCGAGGACGCCGCGCGCGGCGAGCTCGCCCGACTCCATCGCGTGCACGGCCTTCGTGATGTCGCCGAGCGGATACTTCGCCGACACCAGCTCGTCGAGCTTGAGCCGCCCTTGCTGGTAGAGCTCGACGTACCGCCGGATGTCGCGCTGCGGCTGCGACGAGCCGTAGCGGCAACCGAGCACGCCCTTGTCGAGGTACATCGACGACACGTTGAACGACGCCTCGTCCGCGAAGCCCGGTACGCCGAGCATCACCGCGGTGCCGCCCCAGTCGAGCAGGTCGATCGCGGCCCGGATCAGCTTCACGTTCCCGACGCATTCGAAGGCGAAGTCGACGCCGTTCGGCGTGACGTCCTTGACGGCGTCCGCGCTTTCGAGGAAGTGGGTCGCGCCGAACGTCGACGCGATCTCCTTCTTCAACGGGTTGGTGTCGACTGCGATGATCGTCGACGCCCCGGCGAGCGCCAAGCCCTGGATGACGTTGAGGCCGATCCCACCGACGCCGATCACGAGCGCGGTCGCGCCCTCCGGAACGCGTGCGCGCTGCAGCACCGCACCGACACCGGTCAGGACGCCACAGCCGACGAGCGACGCCGCGTCGAGCGGCACGTCCTTCGGGATCGGCACGGCCTGATTGGCCTTGACGACCGTCTGCTCGGAGAAGACCGAGGCGTTCGCGAACGCATACGCCGGCTCGCCCTTCCAGCTGAACGGCTGCGGCCGGCCACCGAAGGTCGATCGGCACATCGTCGGCTTGCCTGCGTCGCAGTACTGGCAGGAGCCGCAGTTGCCGAGCGTCGACAGGACGACGTGGTCGCCTTCCTTCACCGACGTCACGCCGGAGCCGACGGCCTCGACGACCCCGGCTCCCTCGTGGCCGAGCACGACCGGCGTCGGGAACGGGATGGTCCCGTTGATCACCGACAGGTCGCTGTGGCACAGGCCCGCGGAGGAGATCCGTACGGCGACCTCACCGGGACCGGGGTCCTTGACGGACAGGTCGTCAACGACCTGGTAGTCGGTGCCGTCGTACACGACGCCGCGCATGGCGCTCCCTATTGCTAAGGCTGAAGCTCAGCCGGGCCAGACGATCGCTTGCATCTCGCTGTAGGCGTGCAGGCCGAACGACCCGCGGTCACGCCCGACACCACTCTGCTTGAAGCCGCCGAACGGCGCCTCCATCTGCTGCGTCACGGTGTTGAGGTCGACAGTGCCGGCCTGCACCTGCTTCGCGACGCGGTAGCCGCGGGCGAGATCCGCGGTCCACACGTAGTTGATGAGGCCGTAGTCGGAGTCGTTCGCGAGCGCGATCGCCTCCTCCTCGGTGTCGAACGGGATCACCGCGACGACCGGCCCGAAGATCTCCTCGCGGACGATCGTCATGTCGTTGCGGCAGTCCGCGAAAAGCGTCGGCGCGACGTAGAAGCCCTTGTCGATGTCCGGGCGTTCACCACCCGCGAGCAGCGTCGCGCCCTCCGCCTTGCCCTTTGCGACGTACGCCTCGATCCGGTCGCGATGCGTGGCCGAGATCACCGGGCCGACGACGGTCTCCGGCACGGTGGGGTCGCCGACCTTCAGCGCCTGTGCGTACTGCGTGAGACCGGACACGACGTTGTCGTACACCGACCGATGCGCGTAGACGCGGGTCGGTGCGGTGCAGATCTGGCCGGAGTAGAACGAGAACGTCGTACCGATCGCGCCGATCGCGGCTTGCAGGTTGGCGTCGTCGAAGACGACGGCCGCACCCTTGCCGCCCAGCTCCATCAGGACGCGTTTCATCTGGCCGCCCGCCGCGGAGCCGATCGCGCGACCGACCTGCGTGCTGCCCGTGAAGCTGACCATGTCGACGTCGGGTGAGTCGACGGACGCCTCGCCGACCTCGATCGCCTGGCCGTTGACGAGGTTGACGACGCCGGGCGGAAGCCCGGCCTCCTCGAGCGCCTCCGTCATGAGGACGACGGACAGCGGGTCCTGCGGCGCCGGCTTCACGACGAGCGTGTTGCCCATCGCGAGCGCGGGCGCGATCTTGCCCGACGGGTTGGCCCACGGGTTGTTGTACGACGTGATGCACGTGACGACCCCGACCGGCTGGCGGATCACGAGCGCGCCGGTCAGGCCCCCCTTCGACAGCGGTGTGCTCTCGCTCACCGTCGGCGGCAGCGGGATCTGGTTGGACTCCAGCGCGCCCTGCGCGTAACGGCGGAAGCGCTGCATCGCGACGTTGACCTGCAGCGACTTGACGGTCGCGGAAGTCGCGCCGGTCTCGGCCTGGGCGATCTCGGCGTACTCGTCGGCGTGCTTGCCGATGACGTCCACAACCCGGCTGAGGATCTCGGCGCGCTCCTCCGGCTTGGTCGCGGACCAGGCCGGCAGCGCCGCCTTCGCGGCGGCGGCCGCGTCGTACACCTGCTGCTTGCTCGCCTCAGGCGCGCGCCCGACGACGGCTTCGTTCGCCGGGTTCACGACGTCGTAGTAGCCGTTTGCCGGCTCGACCCACTCGCCGCCGATGTAGAGGCGGTACGGACGCTCGTTTGCCACGTCGAAAAGATATCGGACGGATCTGACGGGTCGTCAGATCCGTCCCCCATGGAGGGCGGTGGGCGGGGCCGACGGACGTGCCGCGGGGGTTGCCGGATCGGGACGGCTGCCCGCTGACTCCCCAACGAGCGCAGACAGGCACGTGAACCGCCGTTTACGATCTGGCGGTGCCGACCGCCACCGACGGTCCCGTCGTCGACCTGCTCCAACAGCTGATCCGCAACGCGTGCGTCAACGATGGCAGCGCTGACTCCGGCTTCGAGCTTCGCAGCACCGATCTGTTGCGCTCGATGATCGAAGGACCGGGCGTCGACATCGAGACTTACGAGAGCCGCCCCGGCCGCGGCAACCTGGTCGCGCGCATCACCGGCTCCGACCCGCAGGCTCCTTCGCTGTGCCTGCTGGCGCACACCGACGTGGTGCCGGTGCAACCGGCCGGCTGGGAGCGCGACCCGTTCGGCGGTGAGCTCGTCGACGGGGTGGTGTGGGGGCGCGGCGCGATCGACATGCTGAACCTGACCGCATCCATGGCCCTCGCGATGCGCACCCTCGCCGACTCGGGCTTTCGCCCGAAAGGCGACCTCATCTTCGCCGCGGTGGCCGATGAGGAGTCCGGCGGGAACCACGGCGCCAAGTTCCTCGTCGAGCGGCACGCCGACGCGGTCCGCGCCGACTACGTCATCACCGAGTCGGGCGGCATGCCGCTGCCCACCACCGACGGCACCGCGCTTCCGGTCCTCGTCGCGGAGCGCGGACTGGTCTGGCCGCGGATCACCGTGCGCGGTACACCGGGTCATGGCTCGCTCCCCTACGGGACCGACAACGCGCTCGTGAAGGCGGCAGAGGTCCTGCGGCGGATCACGTCGTACCGGGTGCCGCCGCGTCTCACCGAGACGTGGGGCGAGTTCATCGCCGGTATGGGCCTGCCGGAGGAGATCGCGGTCCTGCTGCGCGACCCCGAGCAGCTCGACGCGACCCTCGACATGCTGCCGCCGGGACTGGCGAAGGTCGCGTTCTCCAGCACCCGTACGACGCTCGCCCCTACCGGCATGTCGACCGACAACAAGACGAACGTCATCCCGGACCGGGTGCGGCTGCAGCTCGACGTACGGACCATTCCCGGTGACACCGCGGAAGACGTCAGGGCGATGCTGGTCGACGCGATCGGCGACCTGGCCGGCGACTGCGAGATCGACATGGGCGAAGAGGTGCCGGCGACCGCCTCGCCCAAGGACACCCCGCTGTGGGATGCGATGGAACGGGTCGCGAGGAACACCTACGTCGACGGGCGGCTGGTTCCGATGCTCATGGTCGGCGGCACCGACAACCGCTACTTCCGTCCGGCAGGCGCAGTCGGATACGGCTTCGGCCTCTACAGCCGCGAGATGTCGCTCGATGCGATCGCCGCGATGGCCCACGGCGACAACGAACGCATCGACGTCGAGTCCCTCCGCTTGATCACCGAGCTGTGGCCCGCGCTGGCCCGTGACTTCCTAGGCTGATCCGGTGGTCGCGACGAAGGGGACGACGAAGGCTGCGGCTGTGGTTACGACGGTGGCTGCACCCGCCGCGCCGCTCGACACCCCCGACCTACCCCCTGGCCCTGGTTCGCCGAAGCGCCGACCGCAGCGGCGCGACCAGATCCTTCGTGCCGCACTGAAGCTGTTCCACGAACGCGGGTACGACGCGACGAGCATGAACGACATCGGGGCGGCGACCGGGATCACGGGTCCCGGCATCTATCGCCACTTCGCGAACAAGCAGGAGATCCTCGAGGTCGCCGTGCTCGAGGCCGGGGCGCGTGCCGTCGAGCAGGTCAACCGCGTGGTGGACCAGAACCCCGACCCAGACGCCCGGCTGCGTCAGCTCGTCCGGAGCTTCGTGGCACTCGCGATCGACAACCCTGACCTCACGGTGATGGGAGTGCGGGAGCGCCGGCACCTGACTCCGGCCACCCGCCGATGGGTGGATCGCTATGACCGCCGGCACCGCGAGCTCTGGGAGGACGCGCTCCAGCAGACGCGCTCCGGTCTGACTCGCGAGCAGGCGCACGTGATGGTCCGCGGTGCGGCATCCCTGTGCATCGGAGCCGTGAGCGGCAAGACGCCACTCGACCGCGCCGACGTGGCGAAGCTGGTCGAGGAGATGGTGCTCGACGCGCTCGGACTTCCCGGCGCGCCTCGCGCACGGAAGCGCTAGCCGCCGTACGACGCCGCTACGGGACGCGCTGCACGCCGCCGGTGTAGTTGAAGCAGTGGCAGGCGCCGTCCCACCCGAAGGTGCGCAGACCCGCCCCGCCGTCCTGGTAGTGCGCGCCGAAGTCGGTCCGCAGCGCCTGCGGCGACACGAAGCTCGTGCCGAGCGCCTTCATGCCCGCCGCGAGCCCGGCCGGGTTGAGCACCGGCGCTCGCTTGGCCGCCGCGGCCAGCAGCATCAGCGGGCCGCAGTAGCTCTCGACGTGCGGGCCGATGCTGTGGCAGACCTTCGTCGCCGCGTTGACCATCGGGTGGCTCGGCAGACCGTTGAAGGTGACGCCGGCAGCGTTACGCGTCTGCTCGCTCGAGGCATTCGCCTGCAGGAAGTCGAGGTTGGCCTGACTCGTCAAGGCGTAGTGGGGAAAGTAGCCCTGGCTCTGCGCCGCAACCATGAAGCCGTACGGGAAGACGGGCCCCTGCTCGAAGACCACGTAGTTGATGCCCTCGGTGTGGAACCGAAGCTGGATGCTCACCATCGTTGACAGCACGTGCGCAACGTCGGGTGTGCTGGCCTCGTCGTCGAGCGCGACCGTGTCCTTGACCGCCAGGCCGTGCGCTTTGAGCGCGTTGGTGATGGTCTGAGCGGCGGCCGTGTCCTCAGGCCAGGTGCCGGTGATGAGGCCGATCTTCGCGGTCTTCGGGAAGTAGCTCTTGGCGACCAGCGCGTTGATGAACGGCGCAAAGCGGTCGCCGAAGACGACGGCGACGTCGTAGAAGAGGCCCGGGTAGCGATTCGCATAGGCCTGGTCGTAGATGTTCACGCTGTTGGCCAGCAACGGGGTCGCGTGCTGTGCGAGGCACGACATCAACGTGTCGTGGTCGAAGATCTCAGGCGTCAGAACCGAGAAGACGTGGTGGTCCTCGGTGAAGCTGGAGCACGCCGCCTGAGCATCGGCGTCGAAGCTGTTGGCGGAGTCGATATTGGTGTCATGGAAGACCGGGACGATCTTGCGGCCGGCTATTCCACCGTGCTTGTTGAGGTAGTTGACGACGAGCTGCGCGTTGGCCTGCGTCTCGTCCGTGGGCAGGCCGGCTGAGATGCCGAGCGACTTGCCTGCCTTGTTGAAGCCCTCGAAGGTCTGGATGCCGAGCGTGATCGTCTTCGCCGTCACGCCGGGCGAGGTCTTCCCGCCCACCGTTGCGGTGGCCGTCGGCGTTCCGGTCGTCGTCGTCGACGTCGTCTTGGTGGACGGCGCCGTCGAGACGACGGTGCCGGGTCCTGATGTCTCGGGCGCGAGCGCCGACGGGGTCACGCCGGTCGTCGTCGCTGCGGGTGGCGCAGACTGGATGACGACCGGCGGCGCAAGCCCGTTGCCTTGCTGGGCGGTCGCGGTCTGGGCACGCTCTTGAATCGTCGAGCCGCATCCGACGACCAGCGTCGTACCGAGGGCGAGCAATGCTGCGGATCGATGACGCCGCCGACGCTCGCGCGCAGTCAACGTGGCTCCTCTCGCTCCCACCCACCTGGCGGACCGTGCGAACCGCCGTTAACATCAGCCGTCCGCATGGTATCGCTTTGAGGGGCTATGGAGAGCGCCGAACGAGAGCGAGTCAGTGACGCAGTACGACGACTTCTTGCCGAGTCGCCGCCGGACCAGCTGAGCGCCGAGGACTTCTGGGGCGCGCAGTTCGACGCCGGCCTCGCGTGGGTGCAGTTTCCGGAGGGGCGCGGCGGCCTCGGGGTCGACCCCCGGCTGCAGTCCGTCGTCGACGACGCGCTGCGGGCGGTCGAGGCACCGACGAATGTGTACCGAAACTTCATGGGTGTCGGCATGGCCGGGCCGACGCTCGTCACATGGGCGAGCGATGAGGTGCAGGACCGATTGCTGCGTCCGCTGTTCCGCTGTGACGAGATCTGGTGTCAGCTCTTCAGCGAACCGGGTGCCGGAAGTGACGTCGCGTCGCTGTCGACGTCGGCGGTGCGTGACGGCGACGAGTGGATCATCAATGGTCAGAAGGTCTGGACGACGCTCGCGCACATCGCGCGATGGGGCCTGCTGCTGGCGCGCACCGATCCGGACGCACCGAAGCACGAAGGCATGACGTACTTCGTGATCGACATGACAGCCACCGGCGTCGATGTCAGGCCGCTTCGCCAGATCACCGGCGAGGCCGAGTTCAACGAGGTCTACTTCACCGACGTCCGGATCCCGGACAGTCGTCGGGTCGGGCCGGTCGGCAAGGGCTGGACGGTCGCGGTCACAACACTGATGAACGAGCGGCTCGCATTGTCCGGGCTGTCGGTAACCGAGCGGGGGGCCGGGCCGATCCGTCAGGCCGTGCGGCTCTGGCAGGAACGCCCACCGGCCGACCGCGACCCGGTCCTCCGCGACGACCTGCTCAAGCTCTGGGCGGAGACGGAGGTCGTGCGACTCACGTCGATGCGAGCACGCGAGAACCTCGAGCGCGGAATCCCCGGACCCGAGAGCTCGACGACGAAGCTGTCGATGGCGCTCAACCAGCAACACATCTGGGAGCTGTGCATGCGGCTTGCCGGCCCGGCCGGGTTGCTCACCGGCAGCTACGAGATGGTGCAGCCGACGGCGATGGGGGGCGATGCCGGCGCACTGGGTGAGCGGGACGACGTCGACATCGCGCGGTGCTATCTCGTGACGCGCGGTACGTCGATCGGCGGCGGGACGACCGACATCATGCGCAACATCCTCGGCGAGCGCGTACTGCGACTTCCGGGTGAGCCGCGCGCCGACAAGGACCAGCCCTGGAAGCTGCAGCCGCGATGAGCTCTTCACCGGTCACCGTCGACGTGGCGAACGGCATCGCGCGACTCACTCTCAACCGGCCGGATCGGCTGAACACGATCGACCTGTCGGTCGCGAAGGGGCTGGCCGAGTCGGCGTTGCAGCTGAGCGCCGACGCCGGCGTACGCGTCGTACTGCTCGGTGCTGCTGGTCCGACCTTCTGCGGCGGTGGAGACTTGAAGTCCTTCGCCGCCTTCGGTGACGACTTGCCCGCCCATCTGCGCGAGGTGACCACTCATCTCCACGCTGCGATGACTGTGCTGTCGCGGCTCGATGCACCGATCGTTGCCGCGGTTCGCGGGTCGGCGGCCGGCGCCGGTTTGGGTCTCGTGTGTGCGGCGGACATCGTCGTCGCTGCCGAGAGCACGAAGTTCGCATTCGCTTACAGCGCGATCGGCTTCACGCCTGATGGCGGCACCAGCTGGACCCTGCCCCGCCTCGTCGGCCTGCGCACGGCACAGGAGCTCGCACTCACCAACCGGGTCGTCGACGCCGCCGAGGCCGAGCGGATCGGACTCGTGACGTCTGTCGTCGCGGAGGCGTCGCTCGACGACACCGCCGCGGATCTCGCTGCGAAGCTTGCCGCCGGGCCGACGAACGCACTCGGCGTCACCAGGCGACTGCTGCGGACGACGTACGACGTGTCTCATGAGGAGCGTCTCGCTGTCGAGTCCGTCGAGCTCTCACGATCCGCCGGTACGCCGGACGGGCGCGAAGGCGTCGCTGCCTTCCTCGAGAAGCGCCGCCCTGACTTCACGGGGAGTTAGGTCAGAGACCAAACCCGTCGACGTCGACGTACTTGGTCTTGTGGGCTCATTCCACCAACTACGTCAACCTCGACGTGACCGATCGACGACCTCGAAGACGCCCATGACCGGCGGTCGCCGTCCAGCAATCGCCGGCCGACCGCGGTCGGCATCGAGCACCAGCCGTAAGGAATCTGCTCATCGCCGCAGCGACACCCCCATCGACCTATGGACGAGCAGTTTTTGCACTGCAATAATAGGCGGGTGCGGCCGGTCAAGTTCACCCGGTCCGCACGCAAGCCACGGATCGGCAAAGCACACGTGCTGGCCGCGATGGCTGACGCCGGCACTCCCATCCGGCTACCCGCCGAGGAAGGGCTGGACGAGCGGTTGGTGTGGATCGGTCAGGACGACCGGGGTGGTCCTTGAGGTGATCGCAATCGAACAACCTGACTGCTGGTGATCCACGTGATGCCGTACTCGTATCGGAGGCGACCATGAGCAACAAGAAGAGCCAGAACTACGAGCTAGCGGATGGACCCGACATCGACCTTGACCGGCAGACCGTACGCGACCGCAAGGGACGACGCATCACCGACGCTTACGTCCGTCGCGCGGTCGATGCCTCCCACCGCCAGCTCAGCCGTGGACGCCCGTCACTGACCGGCCGATCCGCACCGTCGCCCCAGGTCACCTTCCGTCTGCCCCCCGAACTGCGCGCCGAGGCGGCTGCGCTCGCTGCGCGCGACGGTAAGCATGTCTCCGAGATTGCCCGGCAGGCACTCGAGGAGTACGTCAAGCGGCACCGGGCGTCCTGACAACACAGCGGGCACCTGAACGCCACAAGTTTCTTAAGACGTCCCCCTTGTGCGAGCGCTCACGTACCGATCAGCGCAGGACTTCTATGTTGCAGCGCGGTCCGGGGGCTTTCTTGATTCGCGCGTCGGCTGTCACCAGTGTCGTCTCCAATACTTCGGCAAGCACGACGTATGCAGCGTCGTAGATGCTGAGGTCGCTGCGCAGCTCCCAACATCGCGGGAGCAGATCGATGTGACGGGCTCGACGAAGCGGTAGCTCGTGCAGGTCGACCAGAGCAAGACCCGCGCGCCGCAGATCCATGGTCCCGGCGGCTACCAGCCTGCGCCAGACCGATCCGACCTCGAGGTCGATGAGGTACGGGGCGGCCAGCAGTTCGCCGCGAAGGCGGGTGCGGGCTCGATCTCCATCCGGACCGTCGTCGCCAAGTGCCGTGACAAGGACGCTGGCGTCGACCACGATCACCGGCGGCCGCGCTCCTCCCGGAGCACCGACACCGCTGCCTTGAAGCTGGCCGATCCACCTGCACGGCCGCCCGCACGCTCGAGTACCTCGTCAACGGTCGGCGTCCGTGCCTCCTCGGTCAGTCGTCCCAGCAGGTACTCCTGCAGCGACTGACCGGCCGCAGCGGCGCGACGGCGAAGCGTGGCGTGGACGTCGCTAGGAACGTCCTTGATCTGAACGCTCGTCATGGCGCCATTATGGCGCTGGTACATGTGTCTCACAAGCGTCGATCCCAGAGCCACTCGCCGAAAGGCATCTACCTCTGCAGCTACCACCGCTGGCCCACCATCACACCGACTGGCACTTCCGACTCGCACTTCATCAAAACCAGGACAACGGAAGCCCAGGAACCTGGGGCCTAGAACGACCGCTCAGGGCCGGCATGATCTGGGCGTCGAAAGCGGAGAGGTGCATTTGCGTTCCGTGGGCTGAATGGGTGCAGCGCTCGTGGCATGACGCGCGTCAAAATGCGCACATGGGGCCGGATGAGTACACAGATCCGACGGGTAACCCGCCAATCGGGCAGCCGCGGCAACCCGTCCCCGACTTCTTTGCCTCGCGCGCGGTGGTCATGCCACCACCCGAGCCCGAGAGCGCAGGTGGTAGTTCTGCGATGTCGCCTGCATATGCCACGCCACCGCGAATGAGGGAACCACCGCAACCCGGCGACGCACCCACAGCAGCGCCGGGGGGTGTCCCCACCCCAGCGCCGTGGACCGGATCAGTGGGGACCAGCCGCGCTCGCCGTAGGCGCTTCGTACCCGCGGCGGCAGCCACGGTAGCCGCGCTGCTCGCGGGCGCGCTCGCGCTCGCCTTCAGCGTGAACAAGGGCGGCGCCGCACTGTCCAACACTCAGATGCTGGCATTAGTGCATACCGCCTCGACGGGTCTCAGCCGCAGTCCCGCGACGACCTTCACTATGACCATGACGCTCTCGGGCGACGGCCAGCAGCAGACCATCCACATGTCCGGCTTCGGCAGCAACGGCAATCGTGAGGCGTCATTCACGGCGACAGGTCCGGGCATCAGCGAGTCCTCGGTGTTCCTCGATGGCGTCGCCTACGTTCAGGTCCCCGCCCAAGCGATCTCGACGAACGGCGGGAAGCCCTGGATTGGAGTGCGTTCCCCGAACCTGACCGGGGAGCAACAACAGCTCGAATCAGGTGGACCGACGGGGCTGCTTCAGTCATTGGCCGACTTCGGCGGCACCGTCAAGGACGATGGCAGCGACTCGGTGCACGGTGTCCAAACCACCAAGTACACCGTCGAGCTGAATCTTCAGTCGATGATCGAGCGTGAGTCCGCTGTTTCTGGCTCGAGCACCTCGCCATTGGTCAACAACCCTGATCTGAATCAGGACTTCCCCATGTCGATCTGGATCGACAAGCAGGGCTTGCCACGAGAGCTCACCATGAGCTTCGACATCGACGGCATCTCCATGCAGGCCGTTGCCTACTTCACGCCCACCAGCGTCGTACCGACGATCAGCGCGCCGCCAGCATCAGAGGTCAACATGCTCGGATCGCTCAGTGACTTTCGGTCGAGCCTGCAGCAGTTCGGCGCCTCCAGCTAGAAGCCGTTTCTGACGACGAGCATTTCGTTGCCGCCCTTCTGGAACTCGTAGGGCGTCCGTCGAATCAGCGTCGAGTACCCGCTCGTCTCCACTGCTTCGCGGATGGTGTCCAGGAGCGCCCCGGTGTCCGACCCGGAGTCACTGATCAGCGGAAAGATGCGGACCTCGCGTCGAGCCACCCGCGCCATCTCGTGCACCGCGGCGACGTGAAAGTCGGTATCGAGCCGGTCTGCGTACATGAACAGAAGATGCGAGCTGAGCACCAGATCGAACGACGCATCGCGGAACGGCAGCCGAGGAAGGCTTCCCGCGACGTACACGGATGGATTCGCAATCAGGTCGTCCCCGAAGACCCGAGCCGATGTCGTGCGGCGTTCCAGGTGGTCTTCGATGTCCGCGAAGAATGTCCACGCGAAGGAGTCGACCGACGTCGCGGTGTGACGGTTGCCGCGCACCGCCTCCTCGACTGCGTGGCCGGCGAGCCAGGCAGGCGAGGCCGAGTACACCGGGTCAACCGCAACGACTGAGGCGCCCAGCGCGCGAGCTTCAGCGGTGAAGCTGGCGGCCCCGCCCGGACAGTCGAGCATCGAGCGGGCCAGGTCCTCCGCGGTGAGGTCGAACATCGCGACGTACTCGTCGAACGATCGCGCGCTGACCAGCGTCCGCCCGATGTTGGGAAGCCCACTGGGATTCCCGGCGGCCCGCATGAAGGAACAGTAGGGACGAGCGGCGATCGCAGCGACCCAATATGTGGGTGCCCAAGACGCTCGTCGGCTCAGTCGGACCGATCGAGGAGCGTCGTGAACTGTCCGAGGTCGAAGTAGTCGCGCCAAGCCACAATCTTGCCGTCCTCGACCTCGAAGACGCCCATGACCGGCAACGCGAACGTCTTGTCGTCCAGCACGAAGTGGTCGACGCGCTCGGTCATGACCAACTGATCGTTGGCAAGCACCGTGCGCATGTCCACGGTGACCTGACCGCCCATTGCCATGAACGCCGCGAGCGCGCCGGTGATCGCGGCTCGTCCTCGGACCGGCTCGAGTGGCCCATTGCAATACAGAGCGTCCTCGGCGAAGAACGCACCGACGCTGGCCGAGTCGGCCTTCGGCCACGCATCGACGAATGCCACAACGAAGTTCTCGACCACCTGCAGAGGCGTCGCCACATCCGAACTGTAGGCACGACCCGCCAGCAGTGCCACCGTGTCCGCGTGTCACATGCGTGTCGTGAAACGCAACGTCTGTGTGACATGCGGGTCGTACATCACGACACCTGTGTGACATGCGATCACAGAGTCCGCGCCGGCAACTGCCGCCTGGGTCACGAGAGCTAGGCGCTCACCCCGAGTCGCTCGCTGAAGAAGTCGAGCACCTGGTCGAGCGCCTCGCGCGTCGGCGTACCGGGCTGATCGATCAGATGCTCGGTGAGCACCGAGTGCGCCGCCTTCGGATGGCCGTGCGTGTTGCCCGGTGACGAGTCGAGCTCGACCCCGATGAAGCCGTCGCCAAGTTCGCGGCGCAGAGTGGCGAACCGGTCGCCGGGAGCCATCGGGTCGCCACTGAAGCGCAACCCGAGCACGCAACCGCCATCCGCGACCTTCTGCTTGACCACGGCAAGCTCCGCATCGGAGATCCCGAGGTCCGCCTTGCGACGCGACCCGAGCGGGAACGGCACCGACGGCTGGCTCAACACCGGCGCCACCACCGGCGCGTCGACCATCATCCCCAGCGCGAACCCACCCGTGAAGCACATGCCAACCGCACCGACGCCGGGTCCGCCGCACCGCTCGTGCTCGGCGCGAGCCAGCGCCCGCAGCCAGGTTGTGATCTTGCCGGACTGCTTCGTCGCGAGCTTCGTGAACTCGCTCGAGATGCAGAGCTTCGTCAGGGTCTGCAGCGTGTAGCCCATCGTGACGTCCTTGCCCGGCTCGCCGAACAGGTGCGGCATGACCGCTGTGCAGCCCCGCTCGACGACCTTGCGGGCGAAGCCGGCCACCTTAGGGGTGATCCCGGGGATCTCAGAGATCACGATCACGGCCGGGCCGGAGCCGAGCCGGTAGATGTCCTTTGTCTTGCCGTCCGCAGTGAACGGCTCACGGGTGAAGTCGGCCAGGGTGTCGGTCACCCGAGCATCATGCCTGCTGCGTGGGTGCCGCGAGGTAGGCCTGCACGTTGTCGATGATCGCCTTGGCATCAGGACCGATTCCCCGCAGCCGCTCCCGCTCCCCCCGACGGTCCCTGCGCACCGCGACGCGACACCAGTCCCCGGCCGTGCCCTCGATGACGCTTGGTGCGGACTGACGACCGAGCCGCCAGACCGATCCGTCCGGGGCATCGAGGATGAGCTGTACGGCGCCGGGTGCCGGAAGACCGCGCAACATGAACGCGTACGGCAGGCTGCTGAGCCCGAGGTGCGCGACGTGATGCAGGCGGTCGGTATCGACCGATTCCTGGCCGACCGCATCGAAGCAGTCCAGCCCGTGTGCCCACGTCTCCATGAGGCGGCCTGTCATGAACGACGTGGAGCTCATCGTCATCGGGCCCCACGGCACCCGCTGGTCGTGAGTGAGATTGGCCGCGGAGTCGGCCAGCACGCCCACCGTCTGGCGCCACCACGTCAGCACCTCCGCAGGTGCCATGGTGCGACCGCGCGCGAGGTGCTCGCGCTCGAGCGCGTCGAGGTCACCGCCGGCGAGCGCGGCCTCCATGAACTCGCTTCGCCCGGTGCGGGCGATCTCGTCGGCAAGCTCGTTCGCGAAGGCGAGATGCGTCACGGAATCCCGGACATCCCAGCCTTCTGCAGGCGTTCCGGTGAGCCATTGTTCGTCGGACAACGTCGCCAGCAACGCGTCAAGAGCGTCACTTTCGGCAACGAAGTCGGCGACGATCGCGTCCACTCGCATCCCCTCTGGGCAGGCAACTAATGTTAACAGAGGCTTACATCCGCGATATGCTTTCTAGATCGTGAGAGGACGGTCATGACCGCACAGGTTCCCGTCGCCGAGGGGCTCTTCACGTGGCCCTCGGAGGAGCCCCAGCTGATGGGCGCGAAGTGCGCCGACTGCGGTGTGACGACCTTTCCGCGCCAGGCCACATGTCCTCGCTGCCCGTCTGAACGGATGAACGACGTGCTGCTCCCCCGTCGCGGGACGTTGTGGACGTTCACGACGCAGCAGTTCCTGCCGAAGAACCCGCCGTATGCCGGCACCGAGTCCGCCGAGGAGTTCGAGCCGTACGGCGTCGGGTACGTCGAGCTGCCGGGCGAGGTCAAGGTCGAGACCCGCCTGACCACCGCCGACGTCAACACCCTCCAGATCGGCATGGAGATGGAGCTCGTCGTCACGCCGTACCGACACAACACCGCCGGCGAGGAAGTCCTCACCTTCGCGTTTCGCCCCGTGGCCTGACCCCACCAGACCCTGGAGATCTTGATGAGCGACTCGTCGTACGAAACCGTGCTCGTCGACATCGTCGACGGCGTGGCGACGGTCACCCTCAACCGACCCGACAAGCTCAACTCGTTCAACTGGAAGATGGACGGCGAGTTCCACGAGGCGATGTGGAAGTGCGAGGCCGACGAGGACGTTCGCGTCATCGTCGTCACCGGCGCAGGTCGCGCGTTCTGCGGCGGAATGGACCTCACCGACGGCGCCGAGGACGTCTTCGGCGATACGGCACACAAGACGCACGACGAGACCTTCAAGACGGACTCGGACCGCATCGCAGAGCGGTCCGCGTTCTGGCGGATGCGTACGCCGGTGATCGCCGCGATCAACGGCGCGGCCGTCGGTGCCGGCATCACCATCACGACGATGTTCGACATCCGCTTCGTCGCCGAGGACGCGAAGCTCGGCTTCAACTTCGTGCAGCGGGGGGTCGTCCCGGACGCGAGCGTGACCTGGACGCTGCCGCGGATCGTCGGAGCAACCCGCGCACTCGACCTGCTGATGAGCGGCCGCATGTTCAACGGATGCGACGCCGTCGACTACGGCCTCGCGCTGTCAGCCCACCCGGCTGACCAGGTTCTCGCGGTCGCGCAGGAGTACGCCCGCGAGCTTGCCGCCAAGACCGCACCTGGAGCGGTCGCCGCGACGAAGTCACTGGTCAACCGGTTCCTCGAGCACGACGACCGCAACGCCGCGATGGTGCTGGAGACCAAGCTCGTCTGGTGGTCGGGTGCGCAGCCCGACGCCGTCGAAGGTGTGATGTCGTTCATGGAGAAGCGCGCGCCGACGTGGAAGGGTTCGAAGCACGCGGCGTTCCCGGAGCAGGTGTGGCCCGAAGACTGATTGGAGCCGATCGGTGATCGATCGCGACAAGGTTCTCCCGCACCGGATCGCGAGCCTCGCCGCGGAACGTCCCGACGAGACGGCGATGCTCGATGTCGCCGGACGCAGCCTGACCTGGGCGCAGCTTCAGACCGAGTTCCAGACCTGGGCCGGCGGGCTGCGCGCACTCGGCGTCGCGGCCGGCGACCACGTCGTCACGATGCTGCCGAACTCCTTCGAGGCCTACCTCGCGTGGCTGGGGACGTCGTGGCTGCGTGCGGTCGAGGTGCCGGCCAACAACATGTACCGCGGCGAGACGCTGCGCTACCTCCTCGACAACTCCCAAGCACGCACTCTCGTGATCGCCGAGCGGTACGTCGACCGGCTGACACTCGTCGCCGACAGCCTCGATCGGCTCGAGACGGTCGTCGTGCCTGACGCAACCGGGGATCTGCCGGAGCTGCCGTTCCGCGTCGTACGAGGGGACGAGTTCCTCGCGGCCGCACCGGCATCCGACCTGCCCGGCCCGGACTACTTCGACATCGCGGCGATGATCTACACCTCCGGCACGACCGGCCCGTCCAAGGGCGTGCTCGTGCCCTGGGGCGAGCTCTACCAGTCGCCGCTGATCCTGCCCGCGGACCTGATCGGCGACCGCGAGCCGTACTACGCCGTCTCCCCCGCCTTTCACCTGTCCGGCAAGATCAGCCTCTACAACGCCGCGATCCCAGGCGGCTACCTCGTGATCCGCGAGACGTTCAGCCCGACCGAGTACTGGAACGACATCCGCAAGCACAACGTGCGCGGGGGTGCGCTGCTCGGCCCGATGGCCGCGATCCTGCTGATGATGCCGCCGCACGACGACGACGCCGACAACCCGCTCGAGCAGATGATGATGGGCCCGATGCTGCCGAACATCGACGAGTTCAAGCAGCGGTTCGGCATCAAGCGGGTCTGCAGTGGCTACGGCATGACCGAGATCGGCTTTCCCCTCACGACCGGCTGGGACCCGCCCAACCCGCGCACCTGCGGCAAGCGACGCGATGGCGCGCCGCACTACGAGGTGCGCATCGTCAACGAGCACGACGAGCCGGTCGAACAAGGCACCGTCGGCGAGCTGATCGTGCGGTCCGGTGACCCGTGGGTGATGAACCAGGGGTACTGGGCGATGCCTGAAGCGACCGCCAAGGCGTGGCGCAACGGCTGGTTCCACACCGGTGACGCCTTCGTCGAGGACGAGGACGGCTGGCTGTACTTCGTCGATCGCCGCAAGGACGCGCTCCGGCGCCGCGGCGAGAACATCTCGTCCTTCGAGGTGGAAGCCGGCATCAACGCGCACCCGGAGGTCGCCGAGACGGCGGTGCTCGGCGTGCCGTCGGAGCTGACCGAGGACGAGGTGCTCGCGGTCATCGTGCGGACCCCCGACTCAGAGCTCACCCCCGAGGCGCTGGTCGAGTGGCTCATCCCGCGGATGCCGCGGTTTCACATCCCGCGCTACATCGAGTTCGTCACCGAGCTGCCGAAGACCGACGGCACGTTCCGGGTGCAGAAGTTCGCGCTCCGCGAGACGGGCGTGACCGCCACGACCTGGGACCGCGAAGCGGCGGGGATCGTTCTCCCGAAGAGCTAACCCCCAGAGCTCCCTGCGGCGCCGACGCGGCGGCGCCGGAGCCTCGTCGCGACCGAAAGCAGTGCGAACGCCGCCGCCGCGATGACGGCAAGCCAGCCGAGCCAGTCACCGTGCTTGACGTAGAACGTCTTTCCGCTGCCAAGCGGGACGTCCGCGACGAGGGTGTACGCCGAGCCGTCACGCGTCACATGACGATCAAGGATTCGGCCGTAAGGGTCGATCGCGGCCGAGTCGTACGTCGAGTCGGCCTTGACTGCCGACATCCGGGTCTCGATCGCTCGGAAGACCAGATGTGTGTAGTGCTTGTCGGCGATCCCCTGCACGTCGTTGGACGAGACCGCGATGATCTGCGCACCCAGCTTCGCGACCGCGCGAGCGGAGTCGAGGAAGTCGAGATCGAAGCAGATGATCGAGCCGAAGCTCCCGAACGGCGCGCGGTAGACGATGTAGTGCCCGCGCCAGTCGCTGTAGTCGCCGGCGAACGTCCCGGGATGCGTCTTCCCGTAGGTCCCGAGCAGCTTGCCGTTCGGCGCGAAGGTCGCCACCTCGTTGAGGCGCTTGCCGTTCTCCACGGCGTACCAACCCGCGGCGATGTACGTGTGCGTGCTGCGCGCAAGGTGCGCGATGACAGCGCCGCGCGGACTCGTCGTCGGGTCGAACTTGAGTCCTGCCTCGCGCCAGACGATGAGCTTCGCGCCCTCGGCGGCCGCCTGTCGCGTCTGGGCGATGTCGTGCTGGAGCTCGACCGCCGGCGTGATCGTGCCCCGGCTCTGCGTCCACGAACCGGGCTGGATCGCGGCGACGCGGACCGTCGCGGCGGGATGTCGGATCATCGCCTCGCTCGAGACGCCCCATGCGACGACCAGCATCGCCACGACGCCGAACCAGGCCACCGCGCGACGCCACGGAATCGCCACCGGCGACCAGGCCGGCCGGCGATGCTGCAGCTTTGCGAGCACCAGCCCGCCCAAGGCCCAGTTGGACAGCAGGATCAGCAGGTTGAGCCCGTGGATGCCGAAGACACTGACCGGCTGCAGGAAGCCCGGCCGGTCGTACATCGCGTAGGCGACCATGCCCCACGTGCCACCGGCGACCTCGGTCGCCGTCGTACGAAGGAAGTCCAAGGCCACCCACGCGAGTGGCCCGGAGATCAGGAACCACCGGTAGTCGGTGCGTTCCTGGAAGCTGCGGCTGCGGCCGACGAGCAGAGCGACGATGATCGCAATCCAGAAGCCGTAGATCTTCAGGTACCAGCCGACGTCGCCGTCGGCGAGACCTGGCCCGAGATAGATCTGGAACATGATCCCGACCGCGACGCCGAGTCCGAGGCCGGACCAGCGGCGCGGCAGCACGTGGTACTGCGCGACCAGCGCAGGCACGAACGCGAACCAGATGAACGGCCAGATGTGGAAGCCCTCGAAGGACACGCCGGCGAGCACCCCGCTGAGCGCCGACAGCAGCAGACCGCCGACGATGCGGAGCACGGTCCGCTCCGGCGGGCGAGCCTCGCTCGCAGCCGTCGGCGTCGGGGCCGTCGCGTTGTCTTCCGCCAGTGTCATGCGTCCCCCTCGTTCACCGGCCGTCGTCCCCTAGTCAGGTCGTCAGCAGTGTCGTCGCACCCGTCCCCGGTGCGCCATAGACCTGCGTGTAGCCCACCTTTGGATCGCCCGGCACCTGTCGTTCGCCGGCCTGCCCGCGCAGCTGCAGAACGGTCTCGTACACCTGCCGAAGCCCTGACGCCCCGATCGGCTCGCCGTTGGCCAGCAGCCCGCCGTCGGTGTTGACCGGCAGCCGGCCGCCGATCTGCGTCTCGCCGGACTGGATCAACGCCTCTTGCTCGCCGTCCTTGCACAGACCGTTCTCGGCCATGTGCATGATCTCGGCGCCCACCTCGCCGTCCTGGATCTGCGCCACGTCGACATCTTCGGGCCCGATGCCCGCCGCCTCGAAGCACGCCTTGGCCGCGTCGACGGTGGGCGTGTCCGCCGGCTCGACGGGCAGCCACGGCGCCATGACCTCGAAGGAGCCGAACCTGCGGGTGCGAAGCCCAACCCCGCGCAGGAAGACCGGCCGGTCGGTGTAGCGGTGCGCCTGATCGCCACGGCACACGACGACGGCCGCACCGCCTTCGTTCGGTGAGCAGAGCATGTACTGCGTGAGCGGGTAGTTGAGCATCCGCGCGTTCAGAACCTCGGCCTCGGTTCGAGGTGTACGACGCCAGGCGTTCGGGTTGAGCGCGCCGTTCGCAAACGCCTTCACCGCGACCTTGGCCAGCGTCGACTGCGAGATGCCGTGGTCGTGCATGTAGCGGTTGATCTTCATCGCGAAGAACTGCGTCGTCAGCATCAGGCCAATGTCGCCGTACCACTGGTCGAGACCGAGCACCGACGGGTCGGGCGCGAACGCGCCACGCGGATGCTTGTCGAACCCCACGACGAGGCCGAGGTCGTACTGGCCGGTGTCGATGGCCTGCGCGGCGAGGGTCAGTGCGCTGCCTGCGGTCGCGCAGCCATTGGCGACATTGATGAACGGGATGCCGGTCAGACCAAGCCGGGAGACGAGCGTGTCCGGCTCGCCACCGTCCTGGCTGCCACCGAACGCGAACTGGATGTCCTGCCACTCGACGCCGGCATCCTTCAGCGCCTGGCGGGTCGCGAACAGCCCCATGTCCTGGCCGGAGACACCGTCGAACCGGCCGAACGGGTGGATGCCGATGCCGACGATGGCGACGTCCACAATCGCCTCCTCCACCCGCTACGTGAACCTGCGTTAATGTAACGCGCTATCGGCGCGTGTGAGGGGTGGCAGTGAACTTCGCCTTCAGCGATGAGCAGGAGGAGCTGCGCCGGACCGTCCGGCGCTTCCTCGATGAGCGCTCGCCCGAGTCCGAAGTCCGCCGCCTCATGGACACCGACGAAGGCTTCGACCGCGACGTGTGGGCCCAGCTCTCGTCGCAGCTCTCGCTGCCCGGGCTGGCGGTCCCCGAGGAGTACGACGGCGCCGGCTTCGGCTACGTCGAGCTCGCAGTGGTCTTCGAGGAGATGGGGCGCGCACTGTTCTGCGGCCCTTACTTCGCGACAGTGGCACTGGCCGCCAGCACCCTGCTTGCCGTCGACGACGTGACGGCACGCAAGGACCTGCTCCCCGGCATCGCTCGCGGCGAGACCATCGCCACGCTGGCGATCACCGAGTCGGACGGGGCCTGGCGGGACGCCTCCATCGCCACCACCGCGGACGCCGCGGGCGACGGTTGGCGCCTTTCGGGTACGAAGGACTTCGTCGTCGACGGCCACATCGCTGACCTCCTGCTCGTCGTGGCGAGAAGCGCTGCCGGCCTGTCGCTCTACGCCGTCGATGCCTCCGCCGCCGGCGTCGAGCGGGAGCTCCTTCACACCCTCGACGAGACCCGCAAGCTCGCGCGGGTTCGACTCACTGACACGCCGGCGAGGCTGATCGGCATCGACGGCGAGGCGTGGCCGGTCCTCGAGCGCGTCCTGGATCTCGCCTCAGTCGCTCTCGCCCTCGAGTCGGTCGGCGGTGCGCAACGCTGCCTCGACATGGCGGTCGAGTACGCGAAGGTGCGCGTGCAGTTCGGGCGCCCGATCGGATCGTTCCAGGCGGTGAAGCACCGCTGCGCGGACATGCTCGTCGACGTCGAGGGCGCGAAGTCCGCGGCGTACTACGCCGCATGGTGCGCCGCCGAGCGCAACGACGAGCTACCCATCAGCGCGAGCCTCGCGAAGGCCTTCTGCACCGAGATCTACGCCAAGGCGGCTGCCGACAACATCCAGGTCCACGGTGGCATCGGCTTCACCTGGGAGCATCCGGCGCACCTCTATCTGAAGCGTGCGAAGTCCTCCGAGCTGCTCCTCGGCGATCCGGCGACGCATCGCGACCGGCTCGGCGCCCACCTCGGCATCTAGTCCCGTGTTCGCGTCGACGGCCGACGTACTGCGACGGCGGGCCGAGCTCCACCCCGACCGGCCCGCAGTCTCCTTCAACGACGACGCCCGCACCTACTCGGACCTCGACCTGCGCTCCAGCCGAGTCGCCAACGGCCTGGCAGCCGCCGGGGTGCGACCAGGTGACCGCGTCGCCGTTCTGGACCGCAACCGGCTCGAGCACACCGAGGTGATGTTCGGGGCGGCAAAGCTGCGCGCGACGTACCTCCCGATCAACTGGCGACTCGCCCCCGACGAGGTCGCCTACATCCTCGGGAACTCCGGTGCCTCGGTCGTGTTCGTCGGCACCGAGCTGCGCGAGCTCCTGTCCAGCACTACGACCGGTCCGCTGCTGGTCGACCTCGACACCGAGTACGACGCCTGGCTCGCCGACCAGGCCGACACAGATCCGTTCGCGGAACCGGCGGACGAGGACATCGCGCTGCAGATGTACACCTCAGGGACCACGGGTCTTCCCAAGGGCGTCCTGCTGTCGCACGGCGCGCTGTGTCGCGCCGCATCGCTCGGCGCCGCCTGGGGAATGGCGCCGGACACGGTTGCCCTCGCCTGCATGCCGCTGTTCCACATGTCGGGGACGAGCTGGGCGTTCGTCTGCCTCTTCCACGGCGGTCATGTCGTGCTGCTGCGCGACCCGGACCCGGCGAGCATCCTGCACGCCGTCGCAGCCGATCACGTCACCCACGGCTTGCTCGTGCCCGCGGTGCTGCAGATGCTGCTCGCCCATCCGGAGGCGGCGGGCACGGACTTCTCGAGCCTGCGACGGCTGGTCTACGGGGGAGCCCCGATCTCACCGGACCTCCTCGCACAGGGGATGGCAACGCTGGGCTGCGACTTCATGCAGCTGTACGGACTGACTGAGTCGACCGGACTCGGCACGGTCCTCGAGCCCGCCGACCACTTGGGCGACCCGCGGCTGCTTCGATCGGTCGGCAAGCCGCCCGTCGGCGTGGAGCTGAGGATCGTCGACCCGGACAGTGGTGTCGACGCGGCGGCCGGTGACGTCGGCGAGGTCTGGCTGCGATCCGGCTCGATCATGAGCGGGTACTGGCAGAACCCGGATGCAACCGACGAGGTGCTGATCGCCGACGGCTGGCTCCGCAGTGGAGACGCCGGCTACCGCGATGGAGACGGCTACCTGTACCTGCACGACCGAGTGAAGGACATGATCGTCTCGGGCGGCGAGAACGTGTACCCGGCCGAGGTCGAACGCGTGCTCCTCGACCATCCGAGCGTTGCGGACGTTGCCGTCGTCGGAGTGCCGGACGAGCGGTGGGGCGAGACGGTGAAGGCGGTCGTCGTCGCGGCAGGCGAGCCGGTCGAGGCTGCCGAGCTGATCGACTTCACCCGCGAGCGGCTCGCGCACTACAAGTGCCCGACATCGGTCGACTTCGTCGCGGAGCTGCCACGCAACGCTTCCGGCAAGGTGCTGAAACGTCAGGTGCGCGAGCCCTACTGGGAGGGCCACTCCCGGCGGGTCAACTAGGAGGCGCCTAATGGCGCGTGGCGCGGCCACGGAGCAGCGGCCTCGAGCTGCCGAGCCACCGCGAGCAAGCGCGCCTCTCCCCCGGTCGGTGCGACGAGCTGGACCGAGAGCGGGAAGCCGGTCGAGTGGAACCCCGCCGGGACCGCCGCCGCCGGGAAGCCCGCGACGTTCCAGGGTTGGGTGAACGGCGCGAACGTCGCGACGCCGAGGTTCGCGCGGAAAGACCGCTTCCACCACTCCTCGGCCGCGATCGGCAGCTTGGCGAGGGTCGGCGTCACCAGGACGTCGACGTCGGCGAAGAACTCCGACGCCGCCCGCTGCCAGCGACGACGCCCTTCGTCGCGCAGCCAACCGCCGCGCCGGATCGTGTTGCCGATCCGGATGTAGGGCAGCGATCGGCGCTCCAGCTTCCGTCGCGACAGCCCGTCAGCGGCCTCGGCGATGCCGGAGATCGCGCGAGCTGCGGCGGTCATCGACAGGTTGCGGTCGTACGGCGGGTCCGCGGCACGGATGCCGTGTCCGAGCGACGCCAGCACCTCGGCGGTTCGCATCACCGCCTCGGCGTACTCCGGGTCAGCGTTCGCCGTGCCGAACGGGAGCCGCACCGAACTCGCGATCCGCAACGGCACGTCGGGCGTGGCGGGCGTGAGCAAGTCGGGTCGATCGGCCATCACAGCGAGTGCGACGGCCGCGTCGTCGACGGTCGTCGCGAGCGGCCCGTGGGCAGACAAGCCGAACCAGTCGCTGCCGGTCTCGGAGCCGGGTACGACACCCTCGCCGGGCTTGATGCCGAACAAGCCGCAACAGGCCGCCGGGATCCGGA
Source organism: Mycobacteriales bacterium (assembly GCA_035547035.1). Lineage (GTDB taxonomy): Bacteria > Actinomycetota > Actinomycetes > JAFAQI01 > JAFAQI01 > DASZTV01. Next base: position 35,707 of record DASZVL010000079.1, read on the forward strand.
TCGAGCCCCCGCCGTCACTGCCGTGCGCGAGCGGGACCATCCCCGCCGCGACTGCCGCCGCGCTGCCGCCCGATGAGCCGCCTGCCGTCCGGCCCAGATCCCATGGACTCCGGGTGACGCCGAACACGCTGTCGGTGAATGCCCAGATGCACAGCTCCGGCACCCGCGTCTTGCCGACGATGACCGCTCCCGCGGCGCGCAGCCGGCGCACGATCTCGTGGTCGTGGGACGCGACGGCGTCGGAGGTGGCGAGCGAGCCGAGCCGGGTCGGTGTGCCCGTCAAGGCCAGCACGTCCTTCACCGCGATCGGGACGCCGGCGAGTGGCAGGTCCGCCAGATCCGAGCGCGACTCGAGCGCCTCGGCCTCCTCGACCGCCGCGTCGACGCGCAGGACCTGGAACGCGCCGACGCGTCGGTCGACGGCGGCGATGCGGTCGAGCTGGGAACGGAGGACGTCGACCGGGCGAACCTTGCCCGACCGCACCTGGGCCGCGATCTCGACCGCGGTCGGCGTCGTCACCGGGAAGGTGTCGCCTTTCGCGCGGCAGCCTTCCGGGGGGTCTGCTTGCGCGGCGTCGCCTTACGTGGCGCGGACTCGGGCCGCGCGGACTTGCGCGGAGCACGACCTGCCGCGGGCGCGCGTGAAGCCGTCGTACGGGCCTCCCGACGGGCGATCAGCCGCGCGGCGATCTCCTCGGTCAGCTCGCTCGTGTCACGGACGACCTCCCCGAGCGCCGCCCGCCGAACCGCGGCCTGGCGACGCCACAGATGCACGTCGAGCAGCCCGACGCCGACTCCGACGAGGGAGAGCCCGACCAAGCCGCCGGACACCAACCACGGCAGCTGGTAGACGGCGTACCCCCTCGCCGCCGTTCCTGACCACGCCAAGCCGATGACGACGAAGCCGGCGGCCACGAACACCAGCAAGCCGGCGGTCGCGCGGACCCCGGCGTCGCGCCAGTCGAGTCTCACGACTTGTCGTCGAGGTCGCGAAGCGTGACCCTGAGGTCGTCGATCGCCTCTCGGAGCTGGTCAAGCTGGCGGGTCCGCTCGGCTGCGTCCTGCCGCTTCGCGGAGATGTTCACGAGGATCAGCCCGCCCATGATCAGCCCGAGGCCGGTGAGCCCGCCGGACACGATGTAGGGCATCTGGAAGGCGACGTTGTCCTTGTTGGCCACTCGCGCCCACGTGAGGACGAGCAGCCCGAAGCCGACCGCCGCGACGAGCAGCCCGGCGTACGTCGGGACGTACGACGACGGCGAGAGCCAGCTGAACCGGCGCCGGCCGCGGCCGCCCTCGATCTCGTCGACGGGTGAGCCCGCGGTGGGACTGAGCACGGTCATCAGTTTCTCCTCTTGAGCTCGCCGTCGGCGGTACCCCGCGGCGTGGCGTCACGGGTGAAGGTGCGGCCGAGGAAGGCCAGGGCGAACAGGAACGCGAGTGGCATCAGGAAGACGGCCGAGTACTTGAAGCCCGTGGTCGACGTGACCTGCGCGACGGGCTGCGGTTCCGCGAGCACCGGAGCCGGCGCCGCCGGGGGTACGACGGCGGCCACCGCGGGCGGGATGGCCTGGGGCGGCCCGACGGCGGCGGTGGACGCCACGGGCACGGGCGCCGCCGACGTCGGCGTGACCGCCGGGGCCGCGGGCACGGTGTAGGTCACCTCGTAGGAGATGTGTGGCGCGCCCGCCATCCGCCCGTTCAGCGCGAGCTGCCACACCGCCAGGTTGCCGAGGCTCCCGAGCACCGGCACCAGCGCGAAGCCGGAGTCCGGCTTGCCCGCGTGCCAGGCGGCGATGAGCGGCGCGAGGTCGACGGTGAGGGCGTCGCCGCTCACTGTCGTCGTCACCTTGCTCTTCACGTTGCAGTCGACAGCGGGTGGATCCTCGAGCGATCCCTGCACGCCGTCGGTGACCGGCGCGGTCACCAAGCAGGCCTGGATGTCGGCGCTGCCGGCGTCGATCGTTCCGGCCTTGATGTCGGAGTCGATCGGAATGGTCGCGACCGCGTCGGTCAGCGTCGCATCCGCCGGCAAGGAGTACAGCGCCGGGCGCAGATAGGTGCGGGAGATCTCGACGCCGAGGGCGGCGCCGACGTGCAACGTTCCCGCCGGGTAGATCGTGTCCGGACCCGGGACCGGCAGCGGGAGCGGCGGCGGGCAGCCGAGCGGCGTGCTGCAGATCCCGATCGGCAGGACCTGGTACCACGCCTCGGTGTCGTCGCCGACCTTCACGGTGCGGGTCGTGGTCGTCGCACCGCCGGCACTACCGGTACCGGTACCGGTACCGGCGTCGGCGGTGCCGACGGCGAGCAGCCCGGCGAGCGCCGTTGCCGCGAGCACCCAGAGCCGACGGCGGGCCATCACACCGTCACCGCCGGCTTGCGTCGCCTTGGCGCAGCCGGCCCGGACCGCTCGATCGCGGTGACGCTGCCACCCAGGTAGGACTCGACGACGACCGGATCGTTTCGCACCACATCAGGCGTGCCGTGGGAGACGACCTTTCCGTCTGCCATCGCGATGATGCGGTCGGAGATGCCCATGATCAGCGGGATGTCGTGCTCGATGATGACGAGCGTCAGGTCGAGCTGGCGCTTGAGCTCGGCGAGCAACGCGCCGAGCGCTTCGGTCTCGCGCTGCGCCACCCCCGACGACGGCTCGTCGAGGAGCAAGAGCGTCGGCTGCAACGCCATGAGGCAGGCGATCTCGGTGATCCGCCGGGTGCCGGTCGACAGCTCCTGCGTCTGCTTGTCGCGGTAGCGGTCGAGACCCATGAAGCTCACGATCTCGCGGGCCTGCCGTTCCTTGGTGCGTTCGCTGAACGACCAGCCCACGACTGACCGCAGGAACGACGTGGGCTGCGTCCGCTCGAGCGCCAGCATCACCGACTCGGTCACCGACATGGTGGGGAACAGCGCAGCGTCCTGGAACGACCGGATCATCCCGAGGTGCGCGCGCTCCTCGGGACCGAGCGAGCTCACATCCCGCTTGTCGAACAGCACGCGACCGGTGTCGGGGCGGGTGAAGCCGCCCAGAAGCTCGAACGTCGTGGTCTTGCCCGCGCCGTTCGGCCCGATGAGCCCGACTGTCTCGCCGGCCCGGACCTCGAACGAGACGCCGTCGACAGCGACCACGCCGCCGAACCGCTTGCGCAGATTCCGTGCCTCGAGCAGCTTCCGGCCGTTGACGGGCACGTAGCGGTGTGGGCTCTCGAGCACAGACGGTCGCTGCACCGGGACAGTCGTGATCGTCGTGGAGCCGATGTCCTCGACCACTCCTTCGTCGCTGTAGATCGCGTCGATGTCCAGGCCGCGACGGCGACCGATCCACTTCACGATGCGGTCGCGCATCGGCTGCATCGGCTGCGTGATGCCGCCGGGCAGATACATGATGAGGACGAGCGCGCCGAGCTTGGTCGCGGCGAGCGTGAGGGAGTTCAGCGGCACGAACTCGGGAAGCGCGATCACGTAGAGCGCGCCGATGATCGGACCCGCGAGGATGGAGACTCCCCCGATCACGGTCATCGCCACCACGTCGATGCTCGTCTGCGCCGGGAAGGCGCTTGCGTCGATGCTCGCGAGGGAGTGGCCGTAGACAGCGCCGCCGATCCCCGCGATGAAGCCCGCGAGGACATAGCCCTGCACCTTCACGAGACTCGCGCGAACGGTGAAGGCACGCGCGTTGTCCTCGTTGTCCCTGATCGCCACCAGCAGGCGACCGAAGCCGCTGCGCCGTACGTTGCGGGCGATCCACAGCGTGACGAGGAACAACCCGAACGCGAACGGGTAGTAGAGGCGCCCGGTGTCCAGCGCGTGACCGAAGACGATCGGGCGGCCCGGGTCCCTGCCGTCACTGAGCATCCATGACTTGGGCAGCAGCCAGTCCGGCGTCATCAGGGCGAACGACAGCGTCGTGACGGTCAGCATCAGACCGCGGATCCGTAGTGACGGCAGGCCGATCAGCACCGACACGACGCCGGCGGCCAGCCCGGCGTACAGCAGCCCCAACGGGAAGTCGCCGCTCGACCTGGTCACCTGGAAGGAGACGACCGCGCCGATCGACGCAACCGCGAACTGGCCGAGGGTCAGCTGCCCTCCCAAACCGGTCAGAACGCCCACCGACAGGCCGACGATCGAGATGCCGATGATGCCCGTGACCTCTACCGAGTGCTCGTTGTTGATGATCAACGGCAGGACCGCCGCACCCACGAGCCCGATGAGCCCGATCACCAGTCCCAGGTTGCGCACGATCCAGATCCGGTTGAGCTGCTCCGGCACCGGCCGCCAGGCCTGGACCGACGCCCACGATCCCTTCTCGTCGTCTCGGCCACCGCGCTGCCGCTGCAGGAGCAGCGTGCCGAGGATGATGACGAACAGCACCATCTCCACGAGACCGGACTGCGGGTAGTGGAAGAAGAGCACCTGCTCGATCACGCCCAGCCCGATGCCCGCGATCAACGCCTGCGGCAGGTTGTTCATCCGGGCGACGACGGCGCCGGTCATCGCCCGCAACAGCAACGAAGGCCCGAAGCTGTCGAAGCTGATGAAGCCCTGCGTCGGTGCGGTGAGGATCGCGGTCAGCGCCGACAGGACGCCGGCGATCGCCCAGGCGAGCGAGGACATCCGGCCGGCGAAGACGCCCGCCATGCGCGCAGCTTCCGGGTTGGCCGCGGCCGCACGCATTGCCAACCCGTAACGGCTGAACTTCAGGAAGCAGGCGATGAGGACGACCGACAGCGGACAGAAGATCAGCATGCCCGTGTACGCCGAGGTGACGCGCAACGCGCCGATGCTGAACGACGGCAGCCCGGGCGGCACCGGGAACAACGACCCGGCCGAGGCCTGCGAGTTGATGAGCAGCGCAAACACGACGAGGAACTGGCCGATGCCTAGGGTGACGACGATGCTCATCAGGCGCGGCGCGTTACGCAGCCTGCGCACGACTCCGGCTTCTGCCACGGCGCCAGTGGCTGCCGCCATGATCAGCGCGAGAGGGAATGCGACCCAGTAGGGCATCCCCCACGAGACGGTGCCGAGACCGAACAGGGCGGAGCCGAACGCGCCGATCTGGCCGTGCGCGAAGTTGATGATCCGGTTCGTGCGGTAGATCAGCACGAGTCCGACCGCGAGAAGGCCGTAGGTCATCCCCGTGATCGCGCCGAGGATGACGTAGGGCAGCGGCGTTCCCCAGCCGGCCTGCGCGGCGATGAATGCCGCAAGCGCGACGACCGCGGCGGTCCCCACCACCTGCGCCGTGGTGCGTTTGGGGCCGGGTTGCGCGAAGAGCTGTCGGCCCCGCGCGATCGACAGGCTGCTCATCGGCCCGCCCCCGCGGCCGCCCCGTGCAGGAACACCGCGCGAAGCAGGTCGTCACGGGCCAGCAGATCCGCGCTGCGGCCGTCGAAGCGCATCTCGCCCTTCTCCATGAAGAAGGCATGCTCGGCGAGGTTCAGTGCGATGTTGACCGACTGCTCGACGAGTACGACGGCAGTGCCATCAGCGTTGATCTCGCGGACCATCTCGAGCAGCTGTCCGACGATGACCGGAGCAAGACCGAGTGACAGCTCGTCGATCAGCAGCAGCCGCGGCCGCAGGATCAGCGCCTTCGACAGACCGAGCATCTGTTGCTCGCCGCCGGACAGCGTCGATGCCAGCGAGCTTCGGCGCTCGAACAGGCGGGGGAACGCCTCGAAGCTGCGCTCGATCGCCTGCTCGAGCGCATTGCGGTCACGACCCGCGGCGAAACCGAAGGTCCGCATGTTCTCGACGACGGTCATCGGGCCGAACACGGCGCGGCCACCCGGGATCTGCGTGATGCCGAGCCGCAGCCGCCGTTCGGCGTCGAGGTAGGTGATGTCCTGGCCCTGGTACCGCACGCTGCCGCCGGTCGGCAGCCCGATCCCGGAGATCACCTTGAGCAGCGTCGACTTGCCGGCACCGTTGACGCCGAGCAGCGCCACCATCTCGCCGTCGTCGACGCTGAAGTCGACGTCGTACAGGACTTGAAGCCGGCCGTAGGAGAAGTTGATCCCGCGGCAGGCGAGCATCGGAAGGTGCCCGCCGTGGTCGACGATCCGCTGCACCTCTTCCTGCTCGATGATCTCGTCGATCATCCGGTCGAGGTCGTCGTTGACGAACCGGGAGGCCGAGCTGAGGACCCAGCCGCCGATGATGCCCGGGATCGCGATGCCGACCATCGCCCCGACGGTCCCGTACTGAGTGGCGATGCTGTTCAAGAGCAGTACGCCGACGAGGCTGCCGGCCGCGATGAAGATGGCGCCGAGCGCTTGCGCATGCGGGCGCATCCGGGCCGGCACGACCGACATCAAGGACATGTAGAACGCGGCCGGAGCAATCCCGAGCAGAGCACCAGCGATCCCGAAGCAGACGACCACGCCCGCGAACACCGGCATCAAGCCGCCGATGGCGACGAAGACAACGGCACCGGCGAGGATGGCGCCCGCAGCGCGCAGGAACCGCGAAGGATTGTCGCGGAACTGCCGCTCGCCGAACGGGCCGTAGATCATCAACCCGATGACGCCGATGCCGGAGTAGAACGCGAAGAACAGCCCGCGGTGCGTCGCGTCGAGACCCCAACGACGATCGAGGAAGAACGACAGGAACGTGTAGTAGGGCACGACAAGGATGCCGAGCACCAGCGCCCCGGCGTACAGCCGCTTGTTGGTCGGCACCATGAGCATCCGGCGGCAGATCTCCCAGAAGCCGAGCCTGACGTCTGCCTCGGAGAGCGCGTCGCCCGACTCGCCGTGCTTGTCATGGACGGCCGACCGCAGCCGATCGGTATCCCACTTGCCGTAGCCCGGGTCACGCAGGCCGAGCGCGCCGAACGTCACGGCGAGCGACGTCAGGCCCATGGCGATGAACACGCCTCGCCACGTCAGGTTGAGAACGCCGGCGCAGAGCCCGATCAGCAGCGGAGCGACGACTTGTCCCACCGAGTAGAACGCGGAGTAGGTCGATAGCGCTCTTACCCGCACCTCCGGGTGGTAGGAGTCCATGATGATCGGCGCGTGCAGTGCGGTGACGCTGCCTGTCGTCAAGCCGTCGAAGATCAGGATCAGGACGAGTCCGAGCAACGAGGTGATGAAACCGGTGTAGAGCGTCATCAGGCTCCACAGCAGGCCTGTGACGATGCAGATCATCGCGCGGCGCGCACGGAACTGCGCCAGCCATGCCACCGGGAGCGGAGCCGCGGAGAAGGCGAGGCTGTACGCCGCCCGCGCCGCCGCGATCGCCCCGATGCCCACTCCGAGCGACCGGCTGATGTCCGGCGCCAGCACCGTGAATGCGTAGCCCTGCAGCTGGTCCGACGCATACAGCAGGCCGAGCGCGATGACCGGGTAGTAGGACAGGCCGTAGCGCTTGACCAGAACCCGGAACTTCTCGGTGTCGGCAGAGCCGACCACGCCGAGCTTCTGGCGTGCCTCGGCCCGCAGCTCGTCCCGGCTGCGGACCAGCTCGTCGAGAACGGCGGCGGCGCGTTCCTGTCGGCGCGTGCCGGTCATCGACGCAGCAGGACGGCGTTGCCTGGTGGCCGGGCGGGTCACGAGTCGGAGCTCCGTCGCAGCTGGAAGTCGCGGTAGTACGCGTGCTCGCCGATGCGGTGCCCGGTTGTGTCGAGCAAGACGATCGTCACGTCATGAAGCTGCCAGTTGTCGCTGTTGTCCGACAACGCAGCGACCTGACGCAACGTGTACGACAGACCGGTCGTCGTGTAGATCTGCCGGTCGGCGAGGTACTGCTTGTCCGGACATCCCGCACTCGCATCACACGACGGGTCGTTGTGGCCGACCGCAGCGAGTGTCTGGCCGGGCCTGATCGGCGCCCGGTCGACGAAGAGTGCGAAGTAGCCGGCGTCCTTCGACGGCGGCTCGCTGCCGGGCGCCGCGATCCGAAAGCCGCTGACCTGCCACTGCAGGGTGATCGGCAACGTCAGCTTGGCGCGTGAAGCCGGCGCACTGAACGTCACGTCGTGGTCGTTGTGGAACTGGAGCTGCGAGAAGTTGGTGCAGCCCGAGAGCAGACCCGTGGCGGCGAGCAGCCACAGTGCCGCGACGCGCGTGCGGCCCGCGCGGCGGCCGACGAGCCGCATCAAACCTCCCGGGGCGCGGTGCAGCCTTGCTGGCGAATGTTAACGCCAACTCACAACCCGGTCTATGGCCGCAACTGCGTGTCGCGAGCACCCGCGCTTGGCTACGGCGAGGGGATCGGGTACGTCGGGCCCTGGTACGTGAGGCACGAGCACCCAGCGGTCCACGCGTACTGCCGGTAGACGCCGGGTCCGCCGTGCTGGACGGAGGTCGCCCGGAGCTTCCCGTCGTAGGTGAGCGCGCCTGTGAAGCTGGACTCCACGGCCGCCACGTCCTGCGCCACCTGGATCGGGGTGCTCGCGCCTGCCGCGAGCGCTTTCGCGTAGAGGTCGAGGCCATCGCAGGCCGCGTAGGCCGTCATGAAGTCGTTGTACTGCTTCGCCTGCAGGCCATGCTTGACCAGCATCGCGAGGCACGCCTTCTGCTGCGGCGTCCGCGCTGCGGGCTGGTGGTCGGGATCGACGTCCACCGCCGGAAGCCAGCCATAGCCGTGCAGGTTCTTCAACTGGCTGGTGGGCGCGTTCGCCTCGAGGGCGGCGCCACCGACAGCGGTCAGGTACTGCGGCTGGTAGCCCTGCGTCTGGGCGGCTTCCATGAACACGAGGAGCTCCGGCCCGCTGCCGAGCACGACCTTCACGCCCGACGACGCGAAGCGCAGCTCCGCGTTGCCGACAGCTGTGACGGCACTGCTGACGTCTGTCGAACCTTGCGCGCAGTTCCCGATGACGGTCTGGTAGCTAAGACCGTGCGCCTTGAGCCAAGGCTCGACCGACCGGCTGTACGCGCGATCGCCGTCGGCGCAGGTGTCGATGAGAAGGCCAATCTTCGTGCCCTTGGCGAGCAGGCCGCTACGGCTTGCGCCGTCGAGCACGGTGAGCCACGCACCGTCGGTGGTCGGGTTGGCGGTGGACACCAGCGTCGGGTACTGCCGCTGGTCGACGACGTCGCCCGGCTGGTACCCGCCGTACAGATGCGCGACGTGCGCGTTCGCCAGACACCTCTCGAACGACGGCAGGAACACGAAGACGTAGCCGATCACCGCCTGCACGTGGTTGTCCTGCGTGAACTTCGCGCACACCGACTGGAACTGGTTGGCCCAGTTGCTGCTCGCGGTGTCGGTCGCGCCATACACCGGAACGATCGGGTGGCCGTCGAGACCACCATGCTTGTTGTACTCGGCGACCAGCGCGCTGAACATCGACTGGTCGCTGTACGACGAGCCGGCGTTGACGCCGAGCGATTGTGCGTTTCCGACGCTGGTCGTCACGAAGCCGATCTGGATCGGGTCGTGGTTGGCCACGCGATGTTGCTTGGCGGGCGCCACCGACGACGCGGCGGTCGTGACGGTCGGCCGCGTACCGGGAGTCCTGGGGCTTGCGGTGCGGCTCTCGGGAGGCGCAGCGCTGGTCGCAGCAGCCGACGTCTGGGGCACGGTCTGCTGCTGAACGACCGGCGGCGCGAGTCCGGCGTCGCCCGACGAGGCCACCTGCGAAGTGGGCTCGTGCACGGTGGTCCCGCAGGAGACAGCCAGCAGCGCGGTGGCGAGCCAGAGCCGCCTCACAGCGCGGGCTCCAATGCGTGGTGGCCGGCGAGGAGCGCGACAGCCTCGTCATGCCACGCGGCGGTGTCTTCGGTCAGAGCGGTCAGCCAGCTGCTGCCGTGGATGTGACCGCTGGCGCGCAGCAGCGTGGTCGGCACCCCCGCGGCTTCAAGCGCCTCGGCGTAGGCGACTCCCTGGTCGCACAGCGGGTCGAACTCGGCGATGGTGACGATCGCGGGTGGGAGGCCGGCGGGATCGGCGCGCAGGGGGCTCACATACGGGTGGCTCAAGTCGGCGGCGTACCAGCTCACAATTGCCGGAAACTGGGCGACCTCGAGTCCGTAGCCGGTGCCGTACGCCGACATGCTCGGATCGTCGTACCTGTCGAGATCCACGGCCGGGACGTCGAGCCACTGCGCGATGAGGCTCGGACCGCCACGGTCGCGGGCCATCAGCGCGAGCACCGCCGCGAGGTTCGCGCCGGCCGACTCGCCACCGATCGAGATCCGGTCGTAGGACTCGGCCATCCACGTCAGGACCTCATAGACCGCCTCCGGCGCTGCGGGCCACGGGTGCTCGGGTGCGAGCGGGTAGTCCACCGACAGCACCGCGAGCCGCAGCCCGCGGGCGAGCTCGCGCGCCATCGGGTCTGCCGTCTCGATGCTGCCCATCCACCACCCACCGCCGTGCAGGTGGATGTGCAGCCCCTCCGGGTTCTCACTCGGCAGGTACAGCCGGACCGGCACCCCACCGGGCGACACCAGGTCGCGTACCTCGTACAGCTCACCGGACTCCCGGACCCACCGGTGATAGCCCAGGACGCCCGCGTCGCAAAGCGCACGCAGCTCAGGGATCGACAGATCCGGCGTCGCGAGTGGGTTGCCGCCGGCTGCAGCGAGCAGCTCGACGATCTCCGGCAGTGGCTGGGACACCGGGGCTCCTGTCATCAGGATGAGAAGCGGGAACTTCCTCGTATTTACTCGAGTAACCTAGGACGCTACCGTCAGGGCGTCGCCCTGACAACGGCCTCGGGAGCATTGATGTCCGTCACCAGCGCCGACGTCGCTCGCGCGGCCGGCGTGTCGCGGGCGACGGTGAGCTACGTGCTCAACGACGCGCCCGGGCGGACCGTGTCGGCGCAGACCCGGGACGCCGTCCTGCGGGTTGCTCGAGACCTCGGCTACCAGCCCAACGCGTTGGCGCGCTCACTCAAGCGCGGCCGCAGCAACACTGTGCTCTTCCCGTTGCCCCGCATCGAGATGAACCACGTGCTGAGCTCGCTCATCGACGCCTGCACCACCGCGCTCGCGCCCCGCGGCTTCGCCCTGGTCAGCGACATGTCCCACCATGCCGATCCGGCGGTGCAGGCCGACGCGTGGGCCGAGGTGGCTCCCGCGGCGGTGCTCGACCTCAACCTTCATCACGACGACGAGGCGCTCGTGCTGGTGCGCGCGCGAGGCATCCCGGTCTTGTCCGCGGCGCTTCCGGACCAGCAGCCCTGGGAGACCAGCGGCGACATCTTCGCGCGGGAGCAGCGCCTGGAGCAGCTGCGCTACCTGATCGATCACGGCCACCGCACGATCCGCTCGATCCTGCCGAAAGAGCTTCCCGTCGACCCGCGGACCGCGCGGCAGCTGCTCACCGATGCGCAGGCTCTCGCGGCGGCGGCAGGGGTCCGCCTGGAGATCGAGCGACTCGACCTCGCCGACATCGCCGCAGGGATCGCGAGCTGGTCAGTGCTTCCCGACGCGGTGGCGACGCACAACGACAGCTATGCGATCGCAGTGATGACAGCGCTGCAGCATCGCGGACTGGGGATCCCCGACGACATCGCCGTCATCGGTCTCGACGACGAACCGCTCGGTCGTGCAGTCACGCCGGCACTGACCACCATCGCCGGGGACTTCGCCGGTTTCGCGACGGCGGTGGCAGATGCGGTCGAGGCGGTGCTCGCCCACCAGCCGGCCGCCGCGCTGCCCGTCCCGCCGCTTCGCCTGATCAAGCGCGACTCGGCCTGAGCTATGTGAGTTAGCGTTCACATAGCTACGAGGAGGGCGATTGACAGCCGATCGGCTCACCCAGGTCGTCACGCTCACGGGAGCGCCGACTGCCCGAGGCGAGGCGTACGGCGAAGGCGTCCGCGACCTCGTCCGCGAGGCGGCCGATCGCTGGTCCGAGCACATCGGACGCGCAGTCCCGATGCCGTTGGCGGACTACCTGACCGAGCTCGTCGAGCACACTGGGTTTCGTCGCGCCGCGTCAACCCACTGCCCCGACCTCATCGACGAGCTGTCCGGCGTCGCTCACGCGAGTGGCGTCGACGAGCGGACGCTGTTCGCGATGAACCTTCTCGACGAGGAGTGGTGGCTCCGCCGCCGCCTCACGACCGGCGACGCGCTCGCGCACTGCAGCGGCTTCGGGATCCCGCCGCAAGGCGACCAGCCGGCGTACGTCGGACAGAACATGGACCTGCCGGCGTGGATGGACGGGCTGCAGATCCTGCTCGACCTGCGGCCCGACGACGGACCGTCCGCCCTCGTCCCTTCCTGGCCAGGAATGATCGCGCTCGACGGCCTCAACCAGCACGGCGTCGGCGTGTGCGTGAACACGCTGGCGCAGCTGCCGACGTCGATCGACGGGCTGCCGGTCGCGTTCGTCATTCGGAAGCTGCTCGCGCAGCCGGACCGCACGCAAGCGGTGGCAGCGCTTCACGAGCTGCCCCACGCATCGGGACAGAACTACGTCGTGGGCGATCCATCGGGTGTCATGGACGTCGAGTGCTCAGCGGCGGGTGCCGTCGACTGCTCGGCTGCAACGTCGTGGTTCGCCCACACCAACCATCCCCTGGTCGCCGGTCACGACGGCGACGTCGCGCCGACGGACAACGGCTCGCAGGATCGAAGCGTGCCACGCCTCGACCACCTGTCGAAGCGACTTGGCGAGCTCGACCGCGCCCGCCCGGAGGCTCTCGGCGCGATCCTGTCCGAGCCGCCCCTGTGTCGCGGCTCGGACGGCGATCCCGGGTTCACCTTGTACTCGGCCATCATGGAGCTGACCGACGCGCCGGTCCTGCACCTGACCGCAGGCCCACCGTCCGCGCATCCGCTCATTGCATTCGAGGTGGCTTGACCGTGAACCGGCTGTGGCATCCGTTCGCCGACATGTCTGCGATCGTCCGCGACGGTGAGTTCGTCATCGTCCGTGGCGAGGGCGCGTACGTCTTCGACGAGAGCGGCCGCCGCTACCTCGACGCAACCGCGGGGCTGTGGTTTTGCAACGTCGGCTATGGCCGCGCGGAGATCGCCGCCGCCGTCGAGCAGCAGCTGCGCGAGATGCCGGCGTACTCCGGATTCGGTGACTTCGCGAACCGGCCGGCGATCGAGCTCGCCGAGATCGTGTCGCAGCACGCACCGGTGCCCGACAGCGCGGTCTTCTTCACCAACGGCGGGTCCGACTCGGTCGACACAGCGATCAAGCTGGCGCGCCGTTACTGGCAGGTGCTCGGCCAGTCGCAGCGCACGGCCGTGATCACCCGCGAGCACGCCTACCACGGGATGCACGTCGGCGGAACGAGCGTGGCCGGGATCGACGTGAACCTCACCGGGTACGGCGAGCTGCTCGGCGGCGTGGAACGCGTCGCCTGGGACGACCCCACTGCGGTCGCGAAGGCGATCGACGGCCTCGGCGCCGAGCATGTAGCGGCGTTTCTCTGCGAGCCGATCATCGGCGCCGGCGGCGTCTTCTTCCCGCCGGACGGCTACCTGGCCGAGGTCCGGAAGATCTGCCGCGAGCGCGACGTGCTGTTCGTCGCGGACGAGGTGATCAGCGGCTTCGGCCGCGCCGGCGAATGGTTCGCCAGCAGTCGTTTCGACCTCGAGCCGGACATGGTGCTGTGCGCGAAGGGCCTGACCTCGGGTTACGTCCCGATGGGCGCGGTGATCGTCGCGCCCCGCGTCGCGGAACCGTTCTACGACGGCCGCGCCGGCATCTGGCGCCACGGCTACACCTATTCCGGTCACGCCGGTGCGGCAGCGGCCGGCGTCGCCAACCTCCGCATCGTCGAGTCCGAGGGACTGCCGCAACGAGCCCGCGAGCTTGAGTCGGCGCTGGCGCAGTCTCTCGGCTCGCTGACGGCCTCACCGCTGGTGTCCGGGGTCCGGGCAGGGGTCGGCCTGCTCGCCGCTGTCCAGCTCGACCGGGCAGCGCTCGACGACAACCCGGCGCTGCCCGCCCGCATGGTCATGGAGCTGCGCAAGCATGGCGTGCTGACGCGTGCGCTCGCGACCGGTGGGCTGCAGGTGTCACCTGCGCTCACCGTCGACACCGCATTCATCGACGAGCTGACTGCCGGCTTCGCCGCAGCCTTGGGTTCAGCTCACGTCTGAGGCGTCCCCGGGCTGACGCCTGGTCTCCGGCTGACGACTGGTGTGCTGAGTCAGAAAGGCTCAGTTCAGCTCGGCGAGGTGCTCCAACGTCTTGACCATGTTGGCCGGGTCCGGGTCGGCGATCTGCACGAGCAGCGTGCTGACGCCGGCGCCGGCGAACTGCGCGAGCCGCTCTTTCACGTAGCCCGCCGGCCCGATGACCGACACCTCGTCGACCATCTCGTCGGTGACCTTGCCGATCGCCTCCGCCTGCTTGCCGGTGAGGTACAGCTCCTGGATCTCCGTCGCCTCGGCTTCGTAGCCGTAACGCCGGAACAGCTGGTTGTAGAAGTTCTGCCTCCGCGACCCCATGCCGCCGAGATACAGCGCCATCCCGATGCGTGCCCGGTCCTTCGCGGCGCTGGTGTCGTCGGAGATCGCTACGGCTGCCGGCGCCACCACCTCGAGCGGAGCGAGCTCGGGCGGTCGGCGGCTAGCGCCCTCGGCCAGCGCCGGACCGAAGACGTCGGCGGCCTTCTCGGGTGAGTAGAGCGTCGGCAGCCACGCGTCCGCGACCTCTGCCGTCATCGCGACGTTCTTGGGGCCGAGCGCGGCAACGGCGCACGGAATCGCCGCGCGCACCGGATGGTTGATGAGCTTCAGCCTTCCCTGCAGGTCGAAGACCTCGCCGGCGTACTCCAGCTTCTCCCGCCGCATGATCATGCGGACGATCTCGATCACCTCTCGGGTGCGCTGCAACGGCTGGTCGTAGTCCAGCCCGTGCCATCCCTTGATGACCTGTGGCCCGGACGCACCAAGACCGAGAATCGCGCGGCCGCCGGAAAGCGCGTCGAGGGTCGCCGCCGACTGCGCGATCAGGCTCGGCGTCCGGGAGTAGACGTTGACGATCCCGGTTGCCAGCTTGATGTTCTCGGTCTCGGGGACCAGCGACGTCAGGACCATGAACGCGTCGAACGACCAGGCTTCAGCCACCCACAGCGAGTCATAGCCCAGCCGGTCGGCGGCGCGGACCACCTCGAGCACCTGGTCGCGGGTGAGGGCTCCCTCGGCGTAGGGCAGCGTGAGGGCCAGCTTCACAAGCTCTCCTTGTCGTAGGTCGGTCTCATGCCAAACCACCGTGCGTCTGACAGGCGGTGGGCGGTCACGGCTTGGGCTCCTTGGGCAGTCCGAGCACCATCTCACCGATGACCGAACGCTGAACCTCGTCGGTGCCGCCGCCGATGTGGAAGCTCGGCGCGAACGAGTACGACGCGGCGACCAGCCCGTCGTACGGCGCCTGCGGGCCGGCGAGGGTGCCGCCGGCGCCGAGCAGGTCGAGCGCGAGCTCGGCGTAGAGGCTGCCGACGTTGCTCCATGAGAGCTTGAGGGTGGAGCTCTCCGGACCTGGTGCACCGGAGCGCGCCATCGCGCTCAGCGTCCGGAGCGAGGTGAGCTCGAGCATCCGGTGGCGGGTCAGCACATCGATCAGCCGGGAACGAAGCACCGGGTCGTCGATCGCGGGGGCGCCGTTGTGCTGCGCGGCTCGCGCCAGCTCGATGAGCGGTGCGGTCGGCATGGCTGCCAGTCCGATGAGACCCGCGGTCAGGCGCTCCTGGGCCATCGTCGTCAGGGCGACCGTCCAGCCCTCGCCGGCCGGACCGACGAGGTTGCTCGCCGGCACTTCGACATCGGTGAGGAACACCTCGTTGAAGGTCCGGCCGCCTGCCATCTCCCGAAGCGGCCGGATCTCCACGCCGGGTGCGTGCATGTCGAGGATGAAGGCACTCAACCCGCGATGCCTGGGAGCATCCGGATCCGTCCGCACGATGACCAGGCCCCACCGCGAGCGGTGGGCACCGCTCGTCCAGATCTTCTGCCCGTTGAGCAGCCACTTGCCGCCCGCGGCGTCGTACTCACCGCGCGTCGTCAGGGATGCGATGTCGGAGCCTGCGTTCGGCTCGCTCCACATCTGGCACCAGATCTCACTGCCGTCGAGCATCAAGGGAAGGTAGGTGCGCTGCTGCTCCTCAGTGCCCCACGCCATCAACGTCGGACCGATCATGCCGAGCCCGATCGAGTAGATGTCCGGCGGGACGTCGAAGCCGGCCAGCTCTTGGGCGTGGATGTAGACCTGCATCGGCGTAGCCGCGCGACCACCGTGCTCCTTCGGCCATGCGATCGCGCCCCAGCCGCCGTCTGCGAGCCGACGCTGCCACTCCTTCGCTCTCGCGAGGACGCGCTGGTCCTCACGCCCAGGCGCGACGAAGCCGCCGCGGAACCCCTTCGGGGCGGGATCGGCGTTGGCGACCAACCAGCTCCGCCACTCCGCGCGGAACGCCGCATCCTCCGGCGCGTCGTCGAAGTCCACGCCGCAGTTAACAATGGTTTACGCACGCGGCACAATAAGGACATGGCGGGCCACTCGATTCGCATCGATCACGACGTCGAGATGAAGACACGGGACGGCGTCACGCTCCGAGCCGACGTCTACCGGCCCGATGCACCCGGTCGGTATCCCGCGATCCTCGCGCGCACGCCGTACAACAAGACGACGCACACCGACCCGATCCGCTACTGCCTCCCGCTGCCGGCCACTCGGGCGGGCTTCGCCTACGTCATCCAGGACATCCGCGGTCGCTTCGCCTCGGAAGGCGAGTGGGACTTCCTCGACCTCACGTCGGCGAACGAGGCGGATGGGTACGACGCGATCGAGTGGCTCGCCGGCCAGCCGTGGTGCGACGGTCACGTCGGAATGGCGGGCGGCTCCTACGTCGCGGAGACGCAGATGGCCGCCGCGACCGCGAACCCGCCGAGCCTCGGCTGCATCGCACCGTCGCTCATGGGCATGGGCAAGGACCGCGCGCTGAGCCAAGGGCTGCCCCTCGAGTCGATGACGGTCGGCTGGATGGCGGGCCTCGCCATCGACAAGGTCGTCAAGCTGCTGCCACTTGGCCAGGCATCGCTGGAAGACCTGCAGGGCGTGCTGCAGGCGATGGTTCGTCCGGACCTCGCAGCGCAGGTCCTCCCACTCAACGACCTCGCCATCCTGAAGTCGCACGACATGCCGGGGTACGAGCTCACCGACCAGCTGGTCGGCAACGCCGCCGCGCACAAGGGGATCCAGGAGACCGGCTGGCACGTCCCGGCGCTGTGGACCGCGGGCTGGTACGACAACGCGGGCGGGGCGGAGCAGTTCAACACGATGCACGCGAAGGCCGCGAGCGAGATCGCGCGGACCGGCACCCGGCTGATCATGGGCGGCTGGACGCACAACTACTCGACGAGCTTCGTCGGGTCCTTCGGTCTTGGTGGGCTGGGCTCCGCCGATGGCGGCGGCATCCCCGCGCTGCATCTCCGGTTCTACGACCGCCATCTTCGCGGCGGCGACAACGACCTCGCGCCGGTGCGCTACTTCGTGATGGGCGCGAACGTCTGGCGGGAGGCCGCCGAGTGGCCCATCCCGGACACGGACTTCCAACGCTGGTACCTGCACTCGCGCGGCTCGGCCGCGACCAGCGAGTCGGACGGCGCGCTGAGCCGCGAGCAGCCGACCGCGAGCGAGCCCGAGGACACCTACTCGTCAGACCCTCACAACCCCGTCCCGTCATGGGGCTTTCGGGTCATGTACACCGGCGGAACGACCGTGTGCGGGCCGTTCGACCAGCATCGCGTCGAGCAGCGCGGCGACGTCCTCGTCTACACCAGCGCACCGCTCGAGCGGGACACCGAGGTGGTCGGCGACATCCGGCTGCACCTGTTCGTCGCGTCCTCCGCCGCCGACACGGACTTCATCGCGAAGCTGTGCGTGGTGTGGCCGGACGGCACGAGCATCAACCTCGCCGACGGCAAGGCGCGTGCCCTTCATCGCAACGGCTACGACTCGCCCGCTCCGCTCAGAGCGGGCGAGGTCGTGCCGATGACGATTGAGCTCGGACCGACCGGCTATCTGTTCGAGAACGGGATGCGGCTGCGGGTGCAGATCGCGTCGAGCGCCTTCCCGCACTGGGCGCGCAACATGCAGACCGGCAATGCGATCGGTGACGACGCGGTCGGGGTGGTCGCGCGCAACAGCGTGTTCCACAACGAGATCCACCCGTCGTACCTCGAGCTTCCGGTGCAGCCGGAACCGGGACCGATGTCCCCGCCGCCCCTGCCCTTCTGATCGCCCCTCACTTCCGTCACCCGCGAACTTGCACAAATCAACGCCTCAAGCGCGTAATTCGGGTTGATTACTGCAAGTTCGGCGGATCGTCGGCACAGCGGCCGCTAGGGGTGCTGGCTGCTGGCTGAGATGACCTCGCCGGTGAGGTACGACGCGTAGTCACTCGCCAGGAACACGATGATGTTCGCGATCTCCCACGGCTCGGCAGCGCGGCCAAAGGCCTCACGCGAGGTCAGCTCCGCCAGCAACTCGTCCGTCGTGACCTTCGCGAGGTTCTCGTGCATCGCGAGTGACGGCGCGACTGCGTTGACACGCACACCGAAGGCTGCCGCCTCGACCGCCGCCGTGCGGGTGAGCGCCATCACGCCCGCCTTCGCCGCGGCGTAATGGGCCTGCCCGACCTGGGCACGCCACCCGATCACCGAGGCGTTGTTGACGATCGCTCCACCCGCGCCGCGTGCCCGCATCCGCCTCAACGCCTCGCGGGTGCAGCGCATCGTGCCGTTGAGCGTGACGTCGAGCACCCTGGACCACTGCTCGTCGGTCATCTCGGCAAGCTCCGCCGTACCGCCGAGTCCCGCGTTGTTGACGAGGACGTCGAGCTCCCCCACCGCGTCGAACATCCGCTGTACGTCGTCCTCAACCGTCACGTCGCACGCAACGGCGACCGGTTCGGACCCCATCACCTCGGCGAGCCGCTGCGCCGACTCCGCCAGCCGGCGTTCATGCCGGTCGCTGATCGCGACGGTCGCACCTTCCTCGGCGCACCGCTTCGCGGTGGCGAACCCGATCCCGGTGCCTGCAGCGGCCGTGACAAGGACTCGCTTGCCCGCAAGCAGGCCGTGCGCGGTCGGGTACGGAGGAGGCCCCGCTGGCATGAAGGACGCTCAGCCTTCGGAAGCGCCGGCCTCGGCCGCGCGCTTCTTCATCATGTCCATGTAGTCGAGCATCGGCAGCCGGTCGAACCCGACATCGGCGGGGATCCGCTCGGCAAGCTCCTGCGGCGTCCACCGACCGTCCTTCGAAATCTCCTTGATCTCGCGCGGCTGGCTCCACAGCGCGATGCGGCCACCGACCACGGTGTAGGTCTGGCCGGTGATCTCGCGAGCCCCGTCGGAGAGCAGGTACACGACCATCGGAGCGATGTCCTCCGGCTCGCCGGTCTCCGCCGTACCGCCAGGAACGTTGGCCTGCATGCGTGTGCTCGCGACGGGAGCGATCGCGTTGGCGTTGATGTTGTACCGCGACAGCCCGAGCGCGGCGCTGCGCATCAGCGCGACGATCCCGCCCTTCGCCGCCGCGTAGTTGGCCTGCGCGACGCTGCCCCACATCCCGACGCCTGAGGTGAACGCCACGAGCGAGCCGCCGGTCTCCTGCTTGCGCATGACGGCGGAGGCCGCGCGGAAGACGGTGAAGGTTCCTTTGAGGTGGGTGCTGATGACACCGTCCCACTCGTCCTCGGACATGTTGAAGAGCATTCGCTCGCGGAGAATGCCCGCGGGAGTGACGACGCCGTCGAGGTGACCCCACTTGTCGACGGCCGCTGCGACCAGCCGCTCGCCCGCCTCCATCTTCGAGATGTCGTCGGCGAGCGCGATCGCCTCACCACCGGCGGCCTCGATCTCGGCGACTACCGCGTCGGCGACCTCGCTCGACGGCTCGCTGCCATCCATGCTCACGCCGTAGTCGTTGACGACCACTTTGGCGCCTTCCGCAGCGCACGCAAGCGCGATCGCGCGACCGATCCCGCGGCCGGCGCCGGTGATCGCAATGACCTTGTCCTCGAGCATTCCAGGCATCAGGCGACGATATCTGACGACCCGTCAGATATCGGTGTCAGGGCTACCCCTTCGCAAGTGCCTCGAAGTTCTCGTACAACCGCTTCTCGCCGAGCGCCTCACGCGCCTTGAGCGCCGCCGGCCCGACCTTCGCCCACATGCCTTCGATCCACAGCAGGTCATGGACCAGGCCGCCGTCGAGCACGCCCTGCTTGACGAAGGTGCCGATCGTCTCGCCCAGGCCCAGGACGGTTTGGACCGATGAGTCGTCCAGACCAGCCTGCTGCGGGTCGAACTCGTCACGCATGATGTGGCTCATTGCCTCCTGAAACCCGGTCTGGGCACCAAGCTGCATGAGCTGAACCATCAAGGTGGCGTCTTCGCGGGTTGCGGCCATATGCACTCCTTCGACTCCTCAAGGGCGCGGTTGGTCCAGGCCCTGCTCCAACAGACGAGGCCGACCCGCGAAACTCATCGCATAACACCGGGCGTTGCCGTGATCGGTACTGGGTTCGGGACGTTGACCCACGTCCGCGCACTTCGTGCGGCGGGCTTCGACGTGGCGGCACTGGTCGGCCGCGACGCAGCACGAACCGAGGCACGAGCCGAGCGGTTCGGGATCCCGGTCGCCTCGATCGACCTCGCCCAGGTGCTCGCAATGCCCGGCGTCGACGCGGTGACGATCGCCACCCCGCCGCACACCCACGCCAAGCTCGCCCTCGCAGCGATCGCGGCGGGCAAGCACGTCGTCTGCGAGAAGCCGTTCGCCCGCGACGAGGCCGAGGCGCGGAAGGTGCACGACGCGGCGGAGTCGGCGGGCGTCGTACATCTGCTCGGCTGCGAGTTCCGCTACGCCGCCGGGCAGGCGCTGATGACGCGGCTCGTCGGTGACGGGGCGATCGGCGAACCGCGGCTGGCGACGTTCCTGCTCCACATCCCGCTGCTCGCCGGCGTCGGGTCCGAGGTTCCTGACTGGTGGTCGCAGGCGAGTGAGGGCGGCGGGTGGCTCGGCGCGCAAGGCTCGCACGTCATCGATCAAGTCCGTACGACGCTCGGCGACTTCACGGGCGTGAGCGCGTCACTCCTCAATCTCGCCGGGCACGGCTGGACCGCCGAGGACACCTTCGCCGTGCACTTCCGTACGACGCGCGGGTGCGACGGCGTGATGCAGAGCACCGCAGCGGACCGCGGCCCGCTGATGATCACATCGCGGATCGCGGGGACGAAGGGGACCGTCTGGACGGAGGGCGACACCGTGAAGCTCACCGACGCTGCCGGGACGCAGACCGTCGACATTCCCGCCGATCTCGCCACGCCGACCGCCGAGCCGCCGCCGGCCGACCTGCTGGTCACGGCGTACGACTGGCTGCACTCGACCGGCATCGACATGGGGCCCTACACCCGGCTGTTCGAGACCTTCGGGCAGCTGATCGAGGGCAACTCGATCTCGGGGCCGGCGCCGGCAACATTCGCTGACGGAGTTGCGGCGATGCGGGTGATGGATGCGATCCGGCGATCGGCTGCCGACCGCACCTGGGTCGACCTCACCACCTGACGATCAGGCCGCGCAGACCTTCTCGAGTCGCTCGAGCGTTCCGGTCATCGCGCCGCGCCACATCTCGCCTTGCTGCACGTTGTGCTGCAGATCCTCCGGAGCACGCGAGCAGTCATAGCTGTGCGTCACGACGGTGGTGTCCGGGCCGTCCGGCTCGAGCTCAAAGATCCAGCGATGCCCGGGGGGCACGCCGATCGTGAAGCGGCCACGCGCGGACCGCTCATCGCCAGGAGCTGGCGCCCATGCGAGTCGCCTACCCGGCTCGAACTCGACGACGTGGTTGTCCATCACGTAGTCGCCGCCGAGGAAGTTCGAGAACATCGCCATCTCGAAGCGATCGCCCACCGCGGCGATCCGGGCGTGCGAGATCGCGCCGCGCACCATGTCCGAGCCGTCGATGTCGACGTGCCGGCTCGGATCGGCGACGACCGCGAAGATCCGTTCCGCCGGAGCCTCGATCCGACGGGAGACCGTTACTACGTGACCTGCCTCAGGCATCACGTCGAGACGCCGGTGCATACCTGCTCGAGGCGCTCGAGCGTTCCGGTTATCGCGCCGCGCCAGATCTCACCCTGTTGCACGGCCTGGCGCAGCGCGTCATCAGCGGCGGTGCAGTCGTACGTTTCGGTGACCACGGTGGCACCAGGGCCGTCCGGCTCGAGGTCGAAGCTCCACTTGTGGCCCGCCGGCACGCCGATCTCACCACCCGCGTTGCGCGTCACCCGGTCATCGGCTGCAGATGGTGTCCACGCGATCCGCCGATTCGGTTCGAACTCGACGACATGGTTGTCCATGGCATAGTCGCCACCCATCCCGTCGAAGAACATGTTCATGACGAAGCGGTCGCCGACTCCGGTCACCGGCTTCGAACCGGCAGCGCCGCGAAGCATCTGCGAGCCATCGAGCTCGGTATGACGGCCGGGATCCGCGAGCAGCGCGAAGATCTGCTCGGCCGGTGCTTCGATGCGCCTCGAGACGGACACGACTCCGGTCTCATCACTCATGGTGCGACCCTTACCCGGGCGGCGTTGATGCGTCCACTGTGAAGACGGCGCGAGCCCGAAGATCTCATCGGCTGCTGCGGACCCTCAGTTGTCCGTGTTTGCGCTGCCTATAGGCACGCCTAACACGGACAGGGTCGCTAGACCCCGACGATCCCTACAAAGCTGACCATCTCGCCCGGGTAGCCGCCGAGGTTGTGGGTCAGTGCGAGCGATCGCTTGCCGTACGTCGAGATGCGTCGCTCCTCGGGCGCCTCACCGCGCAGCTGCAGCCAGGCCTCGTACATCATGCGAAGCCCTGACGCGCCGACCGGATGTCCGAACGACTTCAGCCCGCCGTCGGGGTTCACCGGCAGGTCGCCGTCGCGGTCGAAGGTCCCGGCAAGCACTTCCTTCCACGCGGTGCCGCGCTCGCAGAACCCGAGGTCCTCCATCAGGACCAGCTCGGTCGGCGTGAAGCAGTCATGCACCTCGGCCATCGCGAGCTCGGCCCGCGGGTCGGTGATGCCGGCCTGCGCGTACGCGTCCGCCGCCGAAGCCGCGACCTCCGGGAACTGCGTGTAGTCGTACGCCGGGTCCTCGAGACCCGAGCCGTTGCCCGCAACGAAAGACAGCGCCTTGATCACCAGCGGCTTGTCGGTGTACTTCGCGGCGTCCTCGACACGACAGACGATCGCCGCAGCGGCGCCGTCGGCAACGCCCGCGCAGTCGAACACCGACAGCCCACCCGCGACCGCCGGCATCGCGACCAGCTTCTCGACGGGCATCTCCTTACGGAACTGCGCCTTAGGGTTGCGCGCCCCGTTGGCGTGGTTCTTCGAGGCGATCCGCGCGAGCACGTTCTTCATCTCGGCCTCGTCGACGCCGTACCGCTTCGCGTACGCCGGAGCCACCATCGAGAACATCGCCGCCGCGGTCAACGACCGCTGCGTGCCGTCATTCGGGATCGGGAAGGCGTTGAGGCCCTGGTAGCCGGAGTCCTTCACCTTCTCGACACCGACCGCCATCGCGAGGTCGTACGCACCGGAGGCCACGGCGTACGACGCCTGCCGCAGCGCCTCGGACCCGGTCGCGCAGAAGTTCTCCACGCGCGTCACCGGCTTGCCCTCGAGCACGAGCGGGCGGGCGAGGGTGATGCCGCTCATGCCGGACTGCGCGGTGCCGAGCCAGTAGGCGTCGACCTCCTGCTTGGTGACACCCGCGCCCGTGAACGCCTCGTCAGTCGCGTCCCGCAGGAGATCGTCCGTGCCCTTGTCGAAGTGCTCCGCGAACCGCGTGCACCCCATGCTGACGATCGCGACGCGGTCCCGGATTCCGTGCGAGCTCACGAGCCATCCTCCGCTCGAGTCGGCCGTGCCTTCCAGAAGTAGTTCGCGATGCCATCGGCGGTGAACAGCTTGCGGAACGTCATCTCCACCCGCATCCCGATCGCGACCTCGTTTGCGTCGACGTCCGTCAGCTCGACCGGCAGCCGCTGACCGTTGTCGAAGTCGACCACCGCGAAGACCACGGGCGGGCTTTGGGAGTACGCGAGCTTGTCGATCGTGAATGTGGTGACGGTGCCGCGCTGGTCGGCCAGTGTGCCGGACGATCCATCGAGTCCGAACTTCCAGTCGGTCGACCGACCCGCCGCACTCGCGGAAGGACGAGCCGGCTCGGGACGCCGCGGCGGCTCGACCGGGAGCAGGCCACGCCATGACAGATAACGGCCATAGCTCACCGGCGCACTCGCCATCAGCTGGGCGTGCAACGGACGGTGCGGCACATACGAGGCGATGGCGTCGGTCGTTCGCAGCACCATCGCGTCAGCACCGTCCGACAACACCAGCATCACGATGGTCTGTCCCGGCTGGGCCGACTCGAGCGCTTGGGTCAGGAGCAGCAACGGCTGGGCCGCACCAGGATTGCCGACGGAGTCAGCCAGCCGGTCGACGATCTTCTCTGGCGAGACACCTGACGCCTTCGCAGCTGCGGCACACGCGCGCTCGTGCAGACCCGCGACGACCAGCGCGTCGACCTCGTCCGGTCCGACCCCGGCGTATCCGAGCGCGGTCTTCAGCGCCTCCGCCGCAAGCGGGGTGTACTTCGTCTCGCCGAAGCGCTCTTCCCACAGCTTCGATCCGGCATCACCCGGCGTACGCCAACGATCGAGGAACTCCTCGGTCACACCCGCATACGCCACGAACTCCGCGAGCAGCGGTGCATCTGAGTCATTGCCCCACAGCACCGCCGCGGCTGCGTCGCCACCCGCGGCCTCGTCAGGCGAACCGGGCCGCCCGACCCGCACGTCGCTGGCGACCGCGAGGGCCGGTTTGCGACTCTCGCCGGTCGCGACGAGCGCGGCGACGGTCGACCGCACCGAGCCGACCGCGTCGAATGCGCGCGCTGACCGATCCATGCGCAGAGCGGCGTGGATCGCGGCGGCGTTCGTCTTGTCGAGATACGCGGGCGAGGTCGTCGCGAACCACAACGAGTCCGGTACGACGTGGACCGACGCGAGACAGGCGCGGCCGGCCTCGACCGCCATCGTCGTCGAGTCCTCGTCGTACGACGCGACCGCGCGAGTGCCCTTGCCGCCGCCCGTGCCGGCGACGGGCGCGATCTGGGTCCGGTCCAGCCGACGATGCGGAACATGGGCGCCCCAGCCGACAATCCCGCGCATGCCCCAAGGATAAAGGTTTCTGACGGGTCGTCAGAAACCGGGGACCCGCGGTGATCTTGACGCTATGAGCCCATCACGAGCCCTGATAGGCGCACTACGTCAAGATCACCGCGTCATAGGGCGTTGAGGACCTCGGACTCGAAGAGCTTGAGGCTGGACCACGCGAGCTCCGGCGGCGTACCTCCACACATCGGGTGGAAGATCGCGAACGGGAACGGCGCTGCTTTGAGGTTGTCGACCATCTGGGCCGGCGTGACGACGCTGTAGTCCCCCATCGTCCTGAGCTCGTCGAGGTCGGCCGCCTGCTTGTAGGGACCGGGAGCCCCGCTGTCGGCGATCCACTTGCCGTAGGCATTGGACTCATACAGGAAGTACGGACCGTGTGCCTTCCAGCCTTCGTCGGGGTCGGTGGCCAGTGCGACCGTGTGGGCGGGTGGCAGCATCCCCGGACCGGGGTCAGGCTTGCCGAGCTTGATGCACTCGTCGCGGTAGGCGTCCCACACCTCTGGGACCGACGGGATGAAGCCGTCGGCGATCCGTGCCGCTCGTCGCGCCGCGGCATCGCTGCTGCCGCCCAGCATCACGCCAGGCCCACCCTCGCGGTACGGCGACGGCGTGAGCCGAACCTTGCGGCCTCGGAACGCGAAGGCCTCCCCGGTGAACGAGGCGCGCAATGTCTCGACCGTCTCGGTGACGCGCTTCGCACGCTCGCCGATCGGCACGCCGAACATGTCGAACTCTTCGCCCACGTAGCCGCCGGCAACGATCACATCGACCCGACCGCGACTCAGGTGGTCGAGAACGAGCAGGTCTTCGGCAAGCCGGAGCGGGTCGTAGAACGGCGCGATGATCGCGGCGACCATGAGGCGCACGTTCGTGGTGCGCGCCGCCATCGCGGCGAGCATCGGCAGCGGGCTCGGCAGGTAACCGTCCTCGGAGCCGTGATGCTCGGAGACGGTGAGCGTGAGGCAGCCGAGCCGGTCCGCCCACTCCGCCATCTCCAGCGCCGCGTCGTATCGGTCCGCCATCGAGACGCCGGCGAACGCCGGGTTCCGGAAGTCGAATCGCAGGCCGAACATCACACTCACGACGTACTCCGCCTCATTCCGAACCGTCGCCCGCGACCGCGGCCGCGCCGGCGCTCATCAGCTCGACCGCCTCGCGACGGGACAGCGTGGCGAGCGGCGAGGGCCCGCCCGGATCAGGCATCCCGAAGGCCCAGGTCGGGCCGTCACCGAGATGCGCGATCGCCTCCGCGGCGACGTCAGCCGGGTCGGCGAGGTTGTCCATCTGGCCGCCGTGCCGAGCGAGCGAGCGGTGCAACGAAGGTGTGTCGGTCGGACCGAGGACGAGCGACAGCACGTCGACGCCGCTGTCGCGCCACTCGACCCACAACGACTCGGCAAGGTTCGCGTCAAACGCCTTCGTCGCGCTGTAGACCGCGAGTGTCGCGCCGCCCGCCCATGCTGCGCCCGACGTGACGAGTACGACGCCACCGCGGCCGCGCTTGACCATGCGGCCGCCGAAGGCGTGGCTCGCTTCGAGCACCGCGGTGCAGTTGCGCTGCACGAAGGCGCGCAGCTCGTCGATGTCACGAGACAGCAGCGGACGGTTGACGGTGTCGGCGCCGGCGTTGAAGACGAACAGCCCGATCTCGAGATCACTCGTCGCGGCCACGAGCTGGTCCACCGCCCGCGGCAGGCTGAGGTCAAGGACGACGACGCGAGTGTCGACGTCGAGCTGGGCGGCGAGGTTCTCGAGGAGCGGCTTGCGTCGCGCGACCAGCACGACATTGATGCCAAGCGACGCGACGTGCTCGACGAAGGCTGCCCCGATCCCGTCCGAAGCGCCCGCGACGACTGCCCACGGTCCGTAGCGCTCCGCGACGGCGTCAGCCACGAGGGTTTGCCAGCGCAGCGTCGGTATGCGCGAATTGCGCCTCGATGTCGGCGCGACCCTGCTCAGCCGCAAACTTCTCGATCTTGCCGCCGATCAGTGGAATGTTGACCTTGGCATCGATGTCGATCGTGTGATGACAGCCCGATGCAGTGGGCGTGAGCCTGTGGGTGCCGACGATGCGCGACGGCGTGCCGGGCGCCTCGACCGTGTAGTTGCACACCCGCTCCCCCGCCGCATTGGGGGGCGACCACGTCTCGGCTTGGATCGGACTCTGGCTTGGGGTGAGCACCTTGCTCGCGAATCCAGGCAGGTCGACGGTGATCGTTCGCTTGGTCACGACCTCGCAGCCGCCGTCGTCGGTCTCGCTGCGGTCGACCGCGACGTCACGGCCGCCGAGCGCGACATACTTTCGCTCGACGTAGTCCGGATCGCTGATCAGGGCGTAGACGGTCTCGACATCGGCCGCGTAGTCGTGCTCGATCCGGATCTTCGCCATCAGGTCAACCCGTCGTCTCGGCGTATCGCGCGAGCCGCGTCACGAAGCCGCGAACGACCCGGCTCAGGATGAACATCATGACGGGCGCCGCACCCGGGAACCGTCCCTCGCCGGTCGCGGCCCACGTGATGCGGCAGCCGTCACCGTCCTTGTCGATCGACACGATCGCTCGGTAGTCACGCAGTGGCGTGCGAGTCAGGATCTTGTACGCCAGATAGTGCGGCGGGTCGTACTCGGTGATCTCTTCGCGGGTGGAGAGCTGCTTCGAGCCCAGCCGCCGGACGGCACCCACACCACCCGGAGGCGGGGTGCCTTCGCGCTCCCACGCCGAATAGCGGATCGTCGGGCCGGCCCACCTCGACCAGGTCGTCGCATCGGCGACAAGACCGAACACCTTGTCCCGCGGCGCATTGCACCGCACCCGGATGTCGTACGTCGACGGCATCGCCTACCAGCCCTTGAACTCGGTCTCGCGCCGTTCGACGAACGCGCGCACGCCTTCCTGCGCGTCCTCGGTCGTCATGACGAGCTCCTGACCCCATGCTTCGTCGTTCAGCGCGGTTCCGCGATCGACGTCGAGGGCCGAGTTCACCAGGCGCTTGGTGACCGCGATGGCGCGGGTCGGACCGGACGCGAGCCGTTCGGCAAGCGCGGTTGCGGTCGACAGCGCCTCACCGGCCGGAACGAGATGTGTGGCGAGACCCCACTCGTGGGCTTTGGCGGCCGGCAGGTCGTCGCCGAAGAAGTACAGCTGCTTCGCGCGTTGCGGTCCGACGAGGCGGGCGAGCAGGTACGGCCCGCCGGCGTCGGGCGCGATCCCGCGTCGTACGAAGACCGGCACGATCTTCGCCGTCTCGGCCATCACGACGATGTCGCAGGCAAGCGCGAGGTGCATGCCGCCGCCGGCTGCGGTGCCGTTGACAGCCGCGATCACCGGCTTGTCACAGTCGAGGACCGACGTGACGAGCCGCTGCCAGCCGTTCTGGATCGCGCGCGCGGTGTCGCCTTGCGCGAAGTTCGGTGCACCCTCCGGGCGCGGTGCTCTCGGCAGCGACGTGCGCAGGTCGGCGCCGGTGCAGAACGCCCGTTCGCCGCTGCCGGTCAGCACGACGGCGCGGACATTGAGATCTTCACTCGCCGCGTGGAACGTGTCTGCAAGCCCGTCGCGCGCCCGCCAGTCGAGCGAGTTGTGCACGTCCGGGCGATCCAGCGTGATCGTCAGGACACCGCCGGACAAGCGGGTGACGACGCCGACACTGTCGTCAGTCATTTGGGGCCCCCGCGGAATCGTGAGCGGAGCGAGCGATTTCGTGGGGTTTACCGAACTGCTCGCGGAGCTTGAACTTCAGCACCTTGTTCAACGTCTCGTTGCGCGGCAGCGCATCGACGATCTCCAGCCGCTCCGGGATCTTCTGGGTCATCAGGCCCGCGTCACGGCACCAGGCCACCAGCTCGTCGAGCGTGATGGGCTCGGACTCCGGGGCGGTTTCGACCACCGCGCAGACCATCTCGCCGCGCTCCTCGTCGGGGACACCGATGACGGCGACGTCACCGACCTTGGGGTGGTTGAAGACCACGTCCTCGAGTTCGCGCGCCGAGATGTTCTCGCCCTTGCGGATGATGACGTCCTTCAGCCGGCCGGTCAGCCGCAGATGGCCGTCCGGTCGCAGCACGCCGAGGTCGCCGGTGCGGAACCAGCCCTCGCTGTCGAATGCCTCGGCGTTGATCGCCGGGTCGGTGTAGCCGACGCACACGACGCCGCCGCGCAACCGGACCTCACCTTCCTCATCCGGCCCGGCGACCGTCTCGTCCGCCGTGACGATGCGGATCTCGGCGCCGAGGACCGGCTTGCCATCGGTGTTGGCGAGCTGCTCGTCGGTGTCGTGCGGCGATCCCATCGCCATCATCGGCACCTCGGTCATGCCGTAACCGTGGACCAGCCGCACCCCCATCTCCTTGGCGACGTCGTAGAACAGCTCCGGCGGCTTCGCGGCGCCACCTCCCGACATGATGCGCAACGTCGGGATGATCGGGGTGTCGGGCGTCTTGCGCTGCTCGGCGAGGAACATTTGGTAGAAGGCCGTGCTGCCGCCGCACATCGTGACGCCGAGCTCCCGGTACGCCGCGACCGCGTCGGCCGGGATGAACGACTCGACGAGTACGGCGCCGAATCCTGCCGACAGCATCATCAGCAAGTAGTCGGGGCCGGCGATGTGCGAGTACGGGAACGCCATCGACCCGATGTCGTCAGCCGACATGTCGAGTGCAGCCGCGAGCCCCCGGCCACCCGCCATCAGGGTCTGGTCGGTGTGCTGCACACCCTTTGGCTCCGACGTCGTGCCGGACGTGTAGTAGATCCAGCGCACCTCTTCACCGGAGCGAGGCGGGTCGGGCAGCGTCGCGACGTCTCCGCTCGGCAGCTCCAGCCCGATCTCGAGGACATGAGGCGCCGGATCCAGATCCGCCACGAGGGTGCGGGCCATCGCGCCGAAGTCGCGGTCCTTCCACACCCCAGGGACGATGAAGAAGTCCGGCCGGCTCGCCCGCAGCACTGCGGCGACTTCCCGCTCCCGGTACAGGTGCAGCACCGGGTTCTGCACCGCGCCCAGTCGAGCGAGCGCCATCGACAGCACGACGCTCTCGATCCGTGTCGGCAGCTGCCAGGTGACCTTCGTTCCGGGTCCGATTCCGAGGTCCAGCAGGCCGGCAGCGACTCGCTCGACCTCGACGGCGAACTCGGCGAAGCCGACCCGCCTGCCGTTGGTGTCGATCAGCAGCGGCCGATCGCCTGACTCAGCCGCGCGGGAGCGGACGAGCTCCCAGATCGTGGGGGCGAGAAGAAGGTCAGACACACGTCCTCCGCCCCGCCCGCCGCCCGACGATGGACGGCTCCTCGAGTCGCCGACTCATCATGAGCCTCCCGCGCCGTACACCGGCGCCGGCACCGGGGCCTTGTCCAGGAGGTCGCGGACAACCGGGCCCAGCTCCGCCGGCGCCCACCGCTCGCGCTTGTCGACCTGCGGACCGTGCTGCCACCCGTCGGCGACGCCGACGATCCCGCCCTCGACCTCGAACACCCGGCCGGTGACATCTCGAGACTCAGGCGAGCCGAGCCAGACGACCAGCGGCGAGACGTTCTCCGGTGCCATCGCGTCAAAGCCGGTCTCCGGCTTGCGCATCATGTCCGGCATCGCGACCTCGGTCATCCGGGTGCGGGCAGCCGGAGCGATCGCATTCGCCGTCACGCCGTACCGCGCCCACTCCGCGGCGGCGACCAGCGTCAGCCCGACGATGCCGGCCTTCGCTGCGCTGTAGTTGCCCTGTCCGACGCTGCCCATGAGTCCCGCGCCCGACGAGGTGTTGATGACGCGCGCATCGGGCTGCGAGCCCGCCTTTGACCGCTCACGCCAGAACGTGCCGGCGTGACGCATCGTGCAGAAGTGGCCACGCATGTGGACCCGGCTCACCGCGTCCCACTCCTCCACCGACATCGACATCAGCATCCGGTCGCGCAGAAAGCCGGCGTTGTTCACGAGCACGTCGAGGCCACCGAACGACTCGACCGCGGTACGGACCAGCGACTCGGCGCCTTCCCAGTTCGCGATGTCGTCGGTGTTGGCGACCGCCTCACCGCCTGCCGAGGTGATCTCGTCGACAACGGTCTGCGCCGGCCCGGCCGACGTGCCTTCGCCCTCGCGAGAGGTGCCGATGTCGTTGACCACGACGCGGGCCCCTTCGGCGGCGAAGGCAAGCGCATGCGCTCTGCCCAACCCGCCGCCCGCGCCGGTCACGATGACCACCCGTCCGTCGCAGATCCCCACGTCTCTCCTCTACCTCAAGTAGGCCTGGCCGCCGTCGACCATCAGCGTCGAACCGGTGACATAGGCGGCGTCCTCGCTGAGCAGGAAGGCGACGGCGCGGCCGACGTCCTCCTCCAGCTTGCCGACCCGCCCGAGCGGGATCGTGTTGACGAAGTCCTCGTACTCCTTGGGCGCCCACTCCGACCACATCTGCAGACCGGGTGACATGCCGTTCGGGATGACGACGTTGACCCGGATCCCGTCCTTGCCCCACTCGAGCGCCGCCATCCGGGACATCGTCCGGATCATCTCCTTCGTGCCGGCGTAGAGGGCGAAGCCAGGAAGGTCGTTGCGCAGCGCCGAGCCGGTGCCGAGATTCACGATCGCGCCGCGGTTCTCCTTCAGCGACTCGTACACCGCCTGCATGAACCACACCGATCCCAGGAACCCGCTCTCCCAGGTACGCCGCGCGTCCTTCTCGGTGATCTCCAGCACGGGACCGAGGGCGACGTCCTGCGCGTTGTTGACCAGGCCGTCGATCCGGCCGAACTGCTCGAGCGTCGCCTTGACGCACGCGTTGATGTCGTCCTGGTTTCGGACGTCGCACTTGAGTGCCAGCGCCTTGCGGCCGCGGCCCTCGACCGCAGCCGCCGTCCGCTCGACCTTCTCCAGCGTCCGGCCGGCGGCGACGATGTTCGCGCCCTCAGCGGCCGCCGCCAGCGCGATGCCCTCTCCGATGCCCTGACCGGAGCCGGTCACGATGACGACCTTGTCGTCGAGTCTTCCCATCGCAACCAACCTCTGCAGTTCGGGGTCCCCGCGGAGTTGTGAGCGCAGC
>DASZVL010000080.1:0-23118 GCA_035547035.1 Mycobacteriales bacterium
AGCATTAGCGTGGGACATGAAGGCCTCCTGGTCGTAGAGCGGTTTCTCAACAGCTCCACTCCACGACAGGGAGGCCTTCCCCATCCAGATTGCTCAGCGCGTGTCGGAACACTCACTCAACCAACGTTCCTGGGCAGTACATCTAGCCGGCCGCGGATCGAGCGAGTCGGCCCGGCCGGGCACCGGTGTCGGTGTCGTTGCGCCGCGTGATGGCGCCATTCACCAGCGTCGCGACGTAGCCCTCGGCTCCTTGCAGGATCCGACTGGCGCCACTGGGCAGGTCGAAGCGAACCTCCGGCGCCTTGATCCGTAGCCGCTCCATATCAATCACGTTGATGTCGGCCCGCTTGCCGACCTCGATCGTCCCGCGATCGGTGAACCCATACAGCTCTGCGTTCGCGCCGGTCATCTTGCGCACGAGCAGCTCGAGCGGCAGCTTCTCACCCGCCGTACGGTCCCGACCCCAGTGCGTGAGGTGGAACGTCGACGCCGAGCAGTCCGAGATCAGGTTCACGTGCGCGCCCGCATCGGACAGCCCGGTGACGGTGTTGGGGTCGAGCAGCATCTCCCGGCACACCTCGAGGTTGCCGCCGGCGAAGTTGGACCCCAACGCGGCGTAGAACGCGCGACCGTCCTGCTCCAGCAGCAGGTCATACATGTAGGCCTGCGGCTCCACACCTAGCGCCATCGCCTTCATGAGGACGGAGTCTTCGAACGACGGCTCGTAGTTGACCGGCTCGGTCAGCGGGAACGTCACCGGCAACGCGGAGGAGAACAGCAGCATCAGTGCGGCCGCGCCGTTGGGCTGCCCCTCGAGCTTGTCAGTCTCGGTCAGGATCGCGTCACGGACCTCCGGGCGGCGCATCGCCGCCACCCGGTCGGCGAGCGGTAGGTCCTTCAACGACAGGTACGTCGGCCGGAACATGAACAGGTGGTAGGCGTCGAGGGTCGTCATCAGCGTGACCGACCGCGGGATGACCTGCGGGCGCAGCACCGCACCAGCAGCGGTCGACTCCCGCGACACCTCGAGCATCGTGCGCCAGCCGTCGGGGTCGTCGAAGAGCTGCGCCACGGTGAAGGTCACCGGCCGGCCGCTGACCTCGGCGAAGTGCCGCAGGTACGGCACCTCCTCGATCATCGTCGAGTGCTCGCCGCCGAGCGCCTCCAGGTTGCCAATGGTGCCGGCGACGATCGCCTCGAAGACGCCGCGACCGGCATCGCGCATCGCCGAAGCGAACGCCATCAGCTCGGCCTCCGGAGCGAACGTCCCGGGGACCGGCGTACCGGATCGCGCCCGGTGCCCGACGGTGCGCGACGTGGTGAACCCGACCGCGCCGGCATCCAAAGCGCGCCGGACGATCGCAGCCATCGCCGAAAGGTCCTCGGCGGTCGCGTCCTCGTTGGCCGCGCCGCGCTCGCCCATCACGTAGAAGCGGACCGCGCCGTGCGCGATCTGCGCCGCGATGTCGAGGGCGTAGCTCCGCTTCCCGATCAGGTCCAGGTAGTCCTCGAAGGTCTCCCACTCACCCCACGGCATCCCGGTCGACAGCGCCGAGCCGGGGATGTCCTCGACGCCTTCCATCAGGTCGATCAGTTTGTCGTGGTCGGTCGGGCGGACTGGCGCGAAGCCCACCCCGCAGTTGCCCATGACCAGGGTGGTGACGCCGTTGGAGGCCGACGGCTCGAGCGCGTCGTCCCATGTCACCTGGCCGTCGTAGTGGGTGTGGACGTCGACGAACCCGGGGGTGACCAGCGCGCCGTCGGCCTCGATCCGTTCGTGCGCCGCCGACCCGCCGACTGAGCCGATCTCGACGATCCGCCCGTCCTGTACGGCGACGTCCGCCGAGTACGGCGCGGAGCCGGTGCCGTCAACGACGGTGCCGCCTGAGATGACGAGATCGATCATGAGCGCTGCCCACCTATATATAGGGGAGAGGGAGTGCGGCGATCTTCGCACCGCAGCGCCGACGCCGCTACCGAGGCGATAAGACTCCCGGCGTGGTACCGCCATGGTACCATCAGCAAATGGCGATGAACCTGCGGCTCACCGACGAGGAGGCCGAGGCGCTGCGGCGCCGGGCTGAGCAAGAAGGCCGGTCGATGCAGGAGGTCGCACGTACGGCGATCCGCGAGTACACGAGCGACCGCCAGACGCGGCTCGGGGCGGCGATAGAGAAGATCCGCACCGAGGACGCCGAGCTCCTCGACCGTCTGTCTCGGTGAGCGCGGGCGAGGCTCCGGACTACCTGACCCTCGACGACTTGTTCGAGATTGCGGCCGGCGTTCTCGGCGAGGTTCTCGTGCGCGACGTGGGCTTGCTCGCCTCGGCGGCGGCCCGCCCGGCGACGAGCGTCTTCGGCGAGGACGCCTATCCGACGTTCCCCGAGAAGGCGGCTGCGCTCATGCACTCCCTCGCCCGCAACCACCCGCTGGTCGACGGGAACAAGCGGCTCGCGTGGTCGGCGACGCGCGCGTTCTGCCTTCTCAACGGCCGCGACCTCCAATACACCGTCGACGATGCCGAGCACCTCGTTCTCGGTGTGGCAGCCGGTGAGCTCGATGTGCCAGACCTGGCCGCCTGGATCGCCGACCACCTCGTCGAGGCCTAGCCGCCGGCACGCACGTTCGCAAAGCTGTCGCAACCGCTTCCTACGATCGCGGCATGGCGTACGACGAGGACCTGGCCGAGCGGATTCGCGAGCAGCTCGCAGGCGAGGCGGCATTGACCGAGAAGAAGATGTTCGGCGGTCTCGCGTTCCTCATCGGCGGCAACATGGCGGTTGCCGCGAGCGGTCAGGGCGGCCTGCTCGTGCGGGTCGATCCCGCCCAGGCCGATCAGCTGGTCGATCGCACGCCCGCCGAGTTCATGGTGATGCGGGGCCGGCCGATAACCGGATGGCTGAGGGTGCCCGCCGAGGCGGTGCGTACCAAGGCCCAGCTGACCAAGTGGGTCGACCGCGGTGCCGGGTACGCCCGCACGCTGCCCGCCAAGCAGAACCCGAACATGCGCCGAGCCCAACGCAAGTAGCCGAACTCGCGGCGAGTTCCGCAACCTGCGTCGGGCTCGGCAACCGGGCAGCGACCTAGAGGTGGCGCTGGTACGCGCGGAACGCGCGCGTGGCCAGCACCGCCATGACGACCGCGAGGCCCATAAGCGCCCCGAGCCGCCACAGCACCGCATCCCACGCCACTCCAGACGACAGTGCGTCG
Organism: Mycobacteriales bacterium; assembly: GCA_035547035.1. Classification (GTDB taxonomy): domain Bacteria; phylum Actinomycetota; class Actinomycetes; order JAFAQI01; family JAFAQI01; genus DASZTV01. Next base: position 3,211 of record DASZVL010000080.1, read on the forward strand.
CGCGAGGCGACGACCGCCCAGTCGACGAAGTTGAACCGCGCCACGTCGCGGATCCACGCCGGCGCGAGGTGCAGGTCCATGATCGCGCCGGAGAGGAACTGCAGCGGCAGCACGATGAACTGGCTGATCCCGATCAGCGCCTCCTGCTGGCGCACGAGCAGCGCGACCGCGTCGGAGAACGCCGCGATCACCACCGCCACCAGTACCGCGGCGACCACCGTCACCGGGATCCCGGTCGCGGGCGAGGGGAACCGCGCCCCCGCGGCGTACCCGATCGCGAACACGATCGCCGTCTGCACGACCGTGGTCACCGCCTGGTAGGCGAGGTTCGCGACGACCATTGCCGAGCGCCGCGCCGGCGAGGCGAGCAGCCGGTCCATCACGCCGAGGTTCATGTCCTCGATGTAGACCGTGCCGGCCCACCCGCTGGAGAACAGCGCGGTCATCACGATCACGCCAGGGGTGAGGAACGCGAGGTACGACGTGCCCGCGCCGACGTGGAAGCCCGGCAGGTGGATCACCGAGCGGAACAGCTGGCCGAACAGAAGCAGCCAGATCACCGGCTGGATCAACGTGAACGCGACAACCGCCGGGTTGCGCAGCAGGGCGCGCAGCGCCCGGCCGGTGAGCATCGCCGACTGCGCGAGCAACCCGGCGGGCCGGCGCGGCCGAGCACCGGACACGGTGGCGCCGGTCACGGTCGGAGACAGCGCGCTCACGCCGCCTGCACCTCCTCGAAGCTGCGCCCGACGTGGTGCAGGTACACGTCGTCGAGCGTCGGGCGGGCCACCGTGACGGCCGCGGCGGCAAGCCCGGCGCGGTCGAGGCAACCCACGACCGCGGACAAGACCCGCGCGCCGTCGTCGGCGCGGGCCCGCAGCCGGCCGCCGTCGACGCGTACGTCGCGCAGGCCCGGCACTGTCGCCAGCGCCGCGGCTGCCGCACCGGCCGCCGCCGTACCGTCGAGGTCGAGCTGCAACGTGTCGCCGCGTAGCTCGCGCTTGAGCTGCTCCGGCGAGCCCTCGACGACGATGCGGCCGCCCTCGACGATCGCGACCCGGTCGGCGAGCCGGTCGGCCTCCTCCAGGTAGTGCGTGGTGAGCACGACCGTGACCCGCTCGCCGGCGGACAGCTGCGCGATCTCGGCCCACAGCTCGGCGCGGGCCTGCGGGTCCAGGCCGGTGGTCGGCTCGTCGAGGAACAGCACCTGCGGGCGGTGCATGAGCCCGAGCGCGACGTCGAGCTTGCGGCCCATCCCGCCGGAGTAGGTCCGCGCCAGCCGGTCCGCGGCGTCGGCGAGGCTGAACCGGTCGAGCAGCTCGCCCGCCCGCCGTACCGCGTCGGCGCGGGTGAGTCCCTGGATGCGGCCGGCGAGGGCGAGGTTCTCCCGGCCGGTGGCGAGCGGGTCGGCGGTGGGGCGCTGCGCGACCAGTCCAATCCGGGCGCGTACCTGGTCGGGGTGGCGACGTACGTCGATGCCGGCCACCTGCGCTTCTCCGGAGTCGGCGGTGGCGAGGGTGGTGAGCACCTTGGTCGCGGTGGTCTTGCCGGCGCCGTTGGGGCCGAGCAGCGCGACGACGCTGCCGGCGGCGACGGTGAGGGTGAAGCCGTCGAGGGCGCGGACCGGCGGGGCGTGGCGGCCGGCCGGGTAGGTCTTGACCAGGTTGGTCGCGACGACCGCTAGTTCTTGGGTCGGGTCGCTGGTCGCGACGACCGCCGGCTCCGGGAGCGGGGCAGGAGTCGAGGCAGTGGTCGGGGCAGGGGACGGGCGTGGTGCGGGCAACGCGGGGCTCCTCTTATATGTATGGAGCCGGTGTCGCGAGCCCTATCGTGTCGAGTGCAGCTCGGGCGGGCCTCGCGGCCGGCTCGGGTTCACGGCCCCGGCCGGTGTTCGCGCACCGGTCGGGGCTTCTCCTTATCTCTTGCGTCTGGTTGCGGCGGTCGTCACTGGCCGGCCGAGGGCGGCGCCAGGACGCGGGCCTCCTCTCCGAGGTAGCCGACCGGGTCGGCGGTGATCTCCTCGAACGGCACCCCTTCGGCGCGCAGTTCGTGGATGCGCCGCCACAGCTTGGTGCCGCCGAGCTTCGCCGTACGAATCCGCTTGGCGAGGTCGAGGACGAAGTCGAGCTCAGCGGTGAGGATCGCGTGGCGGTAGCGGCCCTCGATCGTTAACAGCTCCGGCAGGCCGATCTCGGCGCTGACCGCCTCGCCGGCCTCGATCGCGCCGAGCTCGATCCGCAGCTTGACCGCGCGGTCCTCGAGCAGCCGGGCGACCTCGTCGGGCGGCAGCCCCGGCATCAGCGACAGGCCCGCCTCGAGAGAGGTGAAGTCGCGCACCGGCGTCGACAGCAGCTCGGCGAGCCACTCCTCGAACTCCGCCGTCCCGGCCTCGGTGATCTCGTAGACGGTGCGCTCGGGGCGGCGGCCCTCGCGGACGGTGGCCTGCGCGCGAATTAGGCCGTGCTTCACCAGCGACTCGACGACGGAGTACAGCGAGCCGTAGTTGAGCTTGATGCTCTGTTCCTTGCCGCGGCTGCGCAGCGTGGTGGAGATCTCGTAGGGGTGCATCGGGCGCTCGGCCAGGCAGCCGAGTACGGCGAGGGCCAGCGGGTTGGACACCCGTCGCCGCGTGGCCATCGCGTTGCCTCCCGAACCTCGGATACTCGAAACCGAGTATCCGAGCTAGGGCGGCAAATGTCAATCGTGACGGTCAGGCGTCGCGGAGCTTCAAGACGGCGCCGCCGACGATCAGCGCGCCGAGTGCCCACGCCGCCAAGACACCCAGCCCCTGCCACGGGGTCAACGACAACGACGGCAGGTCGGTGGTCGCGGTAATCAGCTGCCCGCCGGTCATCGGGCTGATCTGGTCGAGGTGGCGGTGCCAGTGCGGGTCGGAGACGGCCGCGCTGAGCATCGGGAACAGGTAGAGCACCCCGAGCACGGTCCCGGTGGCCGCAGCGGTGTCGCGCACCGCCGCCGCGACGCCCAGCCCGAGCCATCCGATCAGCACGAGGTAGAGCACGCTGCCGACCGCGGCCCGCAGCGTCGTCGAGTGACCAAGACTCACCAGCGCGAAACCGTGCGCTGCGGTGAAGCCGCCGCCGGGCAGCAGTAGTCGCGCCGCGAGCAGGCTCGCCAGCACCCCGACCGTTGCGGCGACCGCGACGATCCCGGTGAGCAGCGTCGCCTTGCTGGCGAGCACGACGAGGCGCCGCGGGATCGCGACCAGCGTCGTACGGACCATGCCGTTGGCGTACTCGCCGGCCATCACCAGCACCCCTAGCGCCGCCGCAGCCGCCTGCCCGGCGTCGAGCCCCATCAGGCCGAGGTGCACCGGATCTTGCTGACCGCCGCCGCCGGCGTGCACGGTCGCCGCGACCAGCGCACCGACCCCGACGGTGAGTACGACGACGGCGAGCGCGAGCCCGGCCGGCGCCGGCACGGTGCGCAGCTTCGTCCACTCGGCGTGCAGCGCCCGCCTCACGCGTCGCGCCTGCGCAGCAGCCTTCGCGCAACGACCAGCGCCAGCAACGTCCACGCACACAGCACCGCGAAGCCGGCCAGCGGCGAGAGCGGGTAGTAGCCGTTGACCGCGGAGTAGGAGTTGGCGACCTGGTGGTAGCGGGTCAGGCTCTCCTCCACCGCGAAGCCGGCGGCCGGGGTGAGGCGCAGCAGCCACGTGCCGACCGAGCCGGACAGCGTCATCGACAGGATGTAGGGCACGACCGTCGTGACGATGACCGCGACGACCGCGTCGGTGCTGCGTCGCGTGATCGCCGCGACCGCCAAGGCCAGCACCGCGGTCACTGCAACGACCGCGCCGAGCCCGATCGCCACCCGCGCTTCAGTCAGCCCGCTCATCGGGAACAGCGCGTTGCCGTTCGCCAGGAGCACGCGCCGGCTGACCGCCGTCGCGATGACCGCCCCCACCACGCCGCCGACGAACGTCACCGCCCCGAGCACCAGCGCCTTCGCGGCCAGCACCCGGCCGCGCCGCGGTGTCGCGGCGAACGTCGTACGAAGCAGTCCGCGGCGGTACTCCGAGGTCATGAACAGCGCGCCGAGCACCGCCACCACGATCAGCGCGGCGAACGCCCCGACCAGCCCGGCCGCGGCCGGCTGCCCGCCGGCGCCCGCGCCGCGCACCGCAGGCGCGATGTCGCCGGACCCGCTGACCGTGAAGCCGCCGGCAGCTTGCTGGAAGCTCCCGCGAGCGAACGTGCGGTACGACGGCCCGCCGCCGAGGTCGCCGCCGACCCACGCCGACCCGCTCGCGCCGGCTGCGCTCACCGCGACGTTGTCGAAGTGCCCGGTCGCATAGGTCGGCTCGCCGTCGGCGGCGAACCCTCGCGGTTGGGCCGGCGAGGTGACGAACAACCCGACCTGCACGGTCGACGGCAGGTCGTGCAGCCGCGCGGTGGTGACCGTCGTCCAGTGCACGCCGTCGGCGGAGTCCGCCCCGGTGATCACGTCGCCGACACGCGTCAGTCGCAGCCACCGCGGCGAGGTCGCGGATACCGCGCCCGCCAGCCCGGCGGTGTCGTGCACGTAGTCCGACTGCATCCGCACGCCGTGCGAGCCGGTGGCCAACACCGCGGCGTACTGCGAACCGGTGCGAAGGCTCGGCCGCAGCAACAGCCCCGCCTTCGCCCACTCCGCGAGGCCGGGCCGGCTCTCGGTGAACGGGTTGGTCCCGGCTCTCACCGCGTTGCCCTCGGTGGAGATCCGGCCGGTCAGCGCAGTGACCCGGGCGGTGATGCTGCCGTCGCCGGTCAGCGGCTGGTGCACGAAGAAGTAGGTGTCGACGACAGCCTCGCCGTCGGGTCCGACCGGCAGCGGCGGCTCGCCGTGACACGAGCCGGGCGGCGGCCCACTGCAGAACCCGGCGTGGCTGCCGTTGGCCGCGAACCAGGACAGCCCGATCAGCACCAGCGTGGCTACAAGCGTCGTTGTCACCCACGCGCGGACGGTGCGGAACTTCGTCCACTCGGCGTGCAGCAGCTGCGGGAACCCGGTGCGCGCCGGCACCCGCGACACGTACGACGGCGCTGTCTCGACGGCGCTCATCGCGCGACCCCCTCGGTCGCCGCAGCGTGGAACTCTCCGGCGTCGCGGGTCAACGCGAGGTAGGCCTCCTCGAGGCTCGCCCGGTGCGCGGCGATCTCGGAGAGCGGCACGCCCGCCTCGCCGAGCAGCGCGACGATCCGTTGCGGCGCGAGCCCGGTGACGGTGAGTACGTCGACCCCGGACGGGTTCACCTCACCGCCCGCGCCGGTGAGCACCCGGCTCGCGTCAGACGACGCGGACGTGCGCAGCGTCACCCACTGTCCGGACACCGTCGCGACCAGCTCCTCGACGCTGGTGTCGGCGAGCACCTTGCCGCGCCCGATCACGATCAGGTGGTCGGCGATGTCCTGCAGCTCGCTCATCAGGTGACTGGAGATCAGCACCGCCCGGCCTTGCGCCGCGAGCGCGCGCAGGAAGCCGCGCATCCACACGATGCCCTCGGGGTCCATCCCGTTGAACGGCTCGTCCATCAGCAGCACCGGCGGGTCGCCGAGCATCGCGGCGGCGATGCCGAGCCGCTGGCGCATCCCGAGGGAGTAGCCGCCCGCCTTGCGTCGCGCCGCCGGGCCGAGCCCGACCAGGTCGATCACCTCGTCCACCCGCGCGGCCGGAAGGCCGTGGGAGTGCGCGAGCCACAGCAGGTGGTTGCGCCCGCTGCGGTTGTGCTGCAGCGCGCCCGCGTCGAGCAGCGCGCCGACCGCGCGCAGGGGCTCGGCGAGAGTTTCGTAGCGGTGGCCGCCGACCAGCGCGGTGCCGCTGTCTACCGCGTCCAGCCCGAGGATCACCCGCATCGTCGTGGACTTGCCGGCGCCGTTCGGTCCGACGAACCCGGTGATCCGCCCGGGCTCGACGCCGAACGTCACCCCGTCCAAGGCGCGGGTCGCGCCGTACCGCTTGCGTAGCTCGGTCACCTCGACCATCGCCGTACTCATGAGCCGCTCCTCGCCGACATCCGTCCTCCGTGATCTGGTCAGCTCTGGCTGACGGCACGGTTGTACGCGGCGAGCGGTGACAGCACGGTGACAGCTGCTGACACCCCGCTGACACCTGCCGCCTGGCATCGTGAAGCGCGAAGGAGGTGCCGTCGGCTGATGCGCGTGCTGGTGGTCGAGGACTTCGAGGTGCTCGCGCAGTCGCTCGCGACGGGGATGCGCCGCGAGGGGATGGCGGTCGACGTGGCGCTCGACGGCGTTACGGCGCTGGAGCACCTGAGCCTGACCCGGTACGACGTGGTGGTGCTCGACCGTGACCTGCCCGGCGTGCATGGCGACGAGGTCTGCCGGCGGGTCGCGGCGGACAGCCCGAGCAGCCGCATCCTGATGCTCACCGCCTCGGGCACGCTGCGCGACCGGGTCGGCGGCCTGGAGCTCGGGGCGGATGACTATCTGGCGAAGCCGTTCGACTTTCCCGAGCTGGTCGCCCGGGTCCGCGCGCTCGGGCGGCGTAGCGCACCGGCGCTGCCGCCGGTGCTCGCCTGCGGCGATCTGACCCTGGACTCCAGTCGGCGGGTCGCGACCCGCGCCGGCCGCCACCTCGACCTCTCACCCAAGGAGTTCGCGCTGCTCGAATACCTGCTGTCCTGCGCGGGCCGAGTGGTCTCCGCCGAGGAGCTGCTTGAGCGGGTGTGGGACGAGGCGGCCGACCCGTTCACCACCACCGTGAAGACCACCATCCGCCGGCTGCGCGCGAAGCTCGGCGACCCACCGCTGATCGCGACGGTCCGCGAAGCCGGCTACCGGATCGGTACGCCGTGACCGCGCGCGGCGTTTCGCTCGGCGGGCTGTGGCGGGCCCGGCACACGGTGCGCGCTCGGTTGGCGCTCGGCTACGCCGGGGTCTTCTTCGTCTCGGGGCTGGTGCTGCTCGCGATCCCCGCCGGGTTCGTCCACGGCGGTTCCACGTCGAGTGCGGTGACGGCGCACCCGAGCGGTCCGGGGACACGCGTCGACGTGATCGCTCGCTCGCAGCACAGCAGTGACGTGCACCAGCTGATCCTCGGCTCGGTGGTGGCGCTCGTCGTACTGGTCGCCGTCTCGGGTCTGCTCGGTTGGTGGCTCGCTGGGCGGCTGCTGCGTCCGCTGCGCACGATCACTGAGACCGCCCGCGACATCTCGGCGAGCAACCTGCACCGCCGCCTCGCCCTCGCCGGGCCGGACGACGAGTTCAAGGAGCTGGGCGAGACCCTCGACGACCTGTTCGCCCGGCTGGAGGCGTCGTTCGACTCCCAGCGCCGCTTCGTCGCCAACGCAAGCCACGAGCTGCGCACGCCGCTGACCGCTGAGCGCACCGTCCTGCAGGTTGCGCTCGCCGACCCGGCCGGGGACGCCGAGAGCCTGCGGGTCGCCTGCGGACAGGTGCTCGCCCTCGGCGAGCAACAGGAGCGGCTGATCGACGCGCTGCTCACACTGGCCACGAGCGAGCGCGGGCTGGACGACCGCGAGCCGTGCGACCTCGCCGACATCGCTGCGACCGTGCTCGCGAGCCGCTCCGCTTCCATCGAGCGGGCGGGGCTCGAGCTCGAACTCGCGCTGTCCCGCGCCCCGGTCGACGGCGACCGCGCCCTGCTGGACAGTGTCGTCACGAACCTGCTCGACAACGCCACCCGCTACAACCATCCCGGCGGGCGGATCGCGATCATCACCGGGACCAATGACGACGGGCGTACGACGCTGACGGTGGCCAACACCGGACCCACCGTCCCACCCGAAGAGCTCGCTCGATTGTTCCGGCCCTTCGAGCGGATCACCGCAGACCGGACCGGCGCATCGGACAGGCACGGTCTTGGTCTGGCGATCGTGCAGGCGATCGCCGAGGCACATCACGCCAGCATTCGCGCGCGAGCGCGGAGTGGGGGCGGGCTGGATATCGAGATCTCCTTCGCCGCCGGCTGATCTGCGTCGGACTTCGCCTATCGCGTCCCGGGCGACAGCGCTGAGGCGGGGATGTCCTCGACGCCTTCCATCAGGTCGATCAGCTTGTCGTGGTCGGTCGGGCGGACCGGCGCGAACCCGACAACGCAGTTGCCCATGACCAGCGTGGTGACCCCGTTGGACGCGGACGGCTCGAGCGCGTCGTCCCACGTCACCTGACCGTCGTTGTGGGTGTGGACGTCGACGAACCCGGGGGTGACTAGCGCGCCGTCCGCGTCGATGCGCTCGCGGGCCCCGCCACCGATCGAGCCGATCTCGACGATCCGGCCGTCCTGAACGGCGACGTCAGCCGAGTACGGCGCAGATCCGGTGTCGTCGACAACGGTGCCACCCAAGATGATCCATGTCGACATGCGTGCAGCCCCCTCGGACGGAGCAGCGATCTTCGCACCGGATTCAAGGACTCCGCCAGTTGCTAAGGCGGCGATCGATCGAAGTGAGCTCTGCGGGATCTGGGTTTCGATCGTGGTGGCTGAGCCAGTCGCTAGGAAGCGAGTTGCTTTCGTCTTAGCCGGTCGTGAGCGGCATCGGGGCCGGCATCCTTGTAAGCCTCACGCCAGTCCACTTCGGTGCGCGTCAGGTCAGGGTCACCGCCGGTATGGGTGAGGACGAGGGCGCAATCCCGATCAGTGGCTTTCCCTTTGGTCTCGCCCCAAATACGGCTGACCTTGCTCTGCGAGGGAAGATCGTCCTCGAGAATTTCAAGTAGGCGCAAGCCGGACCCGGGGTGCACGTCGTCCCAGATCTTGCGCGCAAGCGGTACCGGATCCTTACCAGGGTCGGCCACATCACCAATGACGAGAACCGCTACCCCGTTCGGCTTCAACACACGTTGAACGCCCGACAAGATGCGTCGCATGAAATCACGGTATGAAGAATAGGTGTGGCGATGATCGAGCGCGGCGTCCAGCTTTAGTCGACCTTCCCCACGCTCGCGCCCGACTTCCTCGATTCCTAGTAACCAAAGCCGGATCCAGTTGGCGGCGCCGTAGTTGACAACCTGAAGATACGGCGGGGAAGTCAGCACGAGATCGGCGGATTCCTCGGCCAACCTTCGCCCCTGCATGAGCTGCGCGGCATCTACATGATGCGCGCTCCCCCTCACACCAGGAAGCCCGTCTGCATACAGTCGTGCAAGCTTGTCGCGAAGGCGTTCAAAGACATTCTGATCGATTTTCTTTAGCCCGTTCTCACGGATGAACTTCTCGACATAGCTCGGCGACATGCTGAAAGTGTTCGGCATGCTGATGCTCAGGTACTGGCTCGTATCGTCTCGCCGCCAAGACCCGTGCATGATTCCAGACAACGCGCCAGCAGTCATGAACTCGTCCGGCGACCACTTCGTCAGGACCTTGCTCAATAGGCGCTCGCGAATGAAACAGATCTGCTTGAGCGTGTTGTCGTGATACAGCATCCGGATGTCTGGTGACACGTCTAGGTCGGATCGTCGCGAGCGCTTCCATGCCCGTTCGAGTGCGTCGATGGAAGCGTTGACGCTCTCCCAAGCGGGAGGATCAACCTTCGCGCGGGAGAGGACAAATGCGAGTGGGTTGAGGTCGTTGCAGATCGCTCGACGGCCCTCTACTCGCGCTTGGAGGCCGGTGGTCCCTCGTCCACTGAACGGGTCGAGTACGACATCGCCAGGCTGCGAGTACCGCTGTATGAAGTAATGCGCGACTTTGGCTGGGAACATGCCGTGGTAGGAGCACATGGTGTGCATCGCATGTCCCCAGCGCGGACTCACTGCATGCCATAGGTGCCCCGACGACGTGGTTCCGCCGTCGATCGAGTCAACCTCAGGCTCCTCGAAGAATGGATCATCAGACCAGTCGATATCGCTCATCGCAGATACTCCTGGAGTGCCTTGGCCGCGGCGCGAAGTACAGGATCCTTGGACTGCTTTGTGACCTTCGCGAGGTTCGCGTGGGCGAGGTGTTGCTCGGTCGATAGAGAGGACGCGCGGGGGCTCGTGGCCCGCCGAAGACCAAGATCGCGCTTGACGGCTCGCACGTCCTCGCCCTCTCGGTAGCACTCGGGCGGCAGTCCGTCAGTCGCGGCTTCAACGAACTTGAGCGGAAAGCGTTGCGCGTGGCCGAGGCGCGCCCTCGCCGTTGTCTCGCTGAGCCACAGCTCGATCGACGACCCGGTCGCGAACTTCTCTTGAAGCACCGTGCGAAGGCCATCATCGGTGAGTCGCAACCAGGCGTATGGGTTTGACGCCGGCAGGACGCCCACATCCATCAACTCGACGATGTGTGCGAAGAGTCCGCCGCGCTCGATTAACCGCCACAAGCCGGTGTAGTTCCGCAGTGTGGCGGGTGAAACCCCGATGTAGCGCGCGATGTCGACCTTGCGTACATGCTCCGTCTTGTGAAGGTGTTCGACAAGCGTTGCCAGCTGACTTGGCAGGAGGTCTTGGTAAATGTCCGACTGATAGCGGATCTCGTACCGACGCTTGTAGTCGAGGACGTACGCCGAAACGGTCTCGAAGCGACTCGGGTCATTCGCGCGAATTGCTCGAATAGCGCGAAGTCGAATGCCGCCGTCAATGACGACATAGCCGCCACCGCGTTGCGGCGCCACCTTCAAAGGTTCGGCGAGCCCGATCTCATCGATAGAGGATTGGAGCCTCTCCTCAAATTGCTTGGCGCGCCCGGACCGCGAAAGCTCTGGGCTCAGCGCGACCTTATCCGTCGCGACCTGAATCAATTTCACCTGCTCACCAGCGCCAAACGCGGTCCGGTGCCCTCAAACGCGACGGGGAAGCGCATAGCCAGCTGTTCTAGTCGCTCCCTAGCGGAGACCGACGGGAGACTCTCCAAGATGTCGAGTGCCCACCCGATGAGGATGAGACGCTGCGTGCGGAAGTCTGGACCGAGGTCCACGAGCTTCTTCCATCCCAGTGCGGCAAACAGGCCTTCGAGCTCTTTGGCGGTGGTGGTTGACCGTGAGACTGCCGTCAGCACGCCGGACCGCTCCTGAGCGTCGACGTGGCGGACGACAACTGCGTGGACAGCCAAGCTGACGTTGCCAGCACGCAGGGCGGCTACCTCGCGTTTGGTAGCGCCTTCCAGCTGCGTGAGTAGGCGCCGTACGGTCGCCGGGGCCAAACCGAAGCGCTTTGCTATCGCCGAGGTTTCCTCGCCATCCTCTCTTGCCCGGTGTATGAGGAGAGCACGGTCGATCGGGCGCATCTTGAGGCGAGCGACATTCTCGACCAGGAACTGCTGAACCTTCTCCTGCTCGGCGTAACGGTCATCGACGACAATGGCGGGCACTGTGTCGAGGCCGAGTAGCCGGCAAGCGAGCGTTCTGCCCTGCCCTTTAACAAGTAGGTAGTCGCCGGAGCCGTCGGGCGCGAGTCGCACCGTGATCGGGGTTAGAACGCCGAACTGTGCGATTGACTCCTGCAGCTCTCGATGCCCCTCCCGATCGCGCTTACGACCCAGCCCGGCCTCGGGGCGGATTCTGAGGACGGGGATCTCTTGTACTGCACGACGGGGGAGGCCGGCCATGCCCCCGGGCTTTCGCCCTCCGTCCCAGCCTGACGCACCCGGCACCCGAACCAGCCTTTCCTATCTCGACCAGGAGATTTTGACAGCGAACCGCTGGACGCCGCCGCCTGGCACGCCGGATCGAACACACATTCGTGTACCGCTCGGGTATGACAGGAAGCCCGTCGAGGCGCGCCACCGAAGCCCGAGATGTTGCGGTCCTCGCGTGTTTCGTCCTTCGTTCCGTCATTGTGGTACTGACCGAGACCGCGAACGACTCGAAGGGGCGACGCTGGGTGGGTAGATCGCCGTCGGATGTGCGTGCTCCGCGATTTCCGGCACTCCGTGATTGGCAGGGCAAGGCGCTGTCGGTCTGGCGCGCGAGCGGCTCGCGGGGAATCGTCGAGGTTGCGACCGGCGGCGGAAAGACGATTTTCGCGCTGACCGCGGCGGCCGAGTGGCTGCGCGCGAATACTGACGGGCTGGTCGTGGTGATCGTTCCAACCGCCGCGTTGCAGGACCAGTGGGTAGTCGCGATTGCTGATTCGTTCGGGCTGGACGGACACGAGGTCGCGACATGGCCGGGATCCGGCGCGAGGAGCGCGCGATTCCACGTGATGATCGTCAACACAGCTAGGAAGCTCGCGCGAGTTGTGGCGTCAGGTCGCGCGGTGCTGTTGATCGCCGACGAGTGTCATCGCTACGCCAGCCCAGAGAACGCCAAGGCGATCGCCATAGATGCCTGCGCGTCGCTAGGCCTGACAGCTACAGCGGAGCGCGAGTACGACGACGGACTGGACGACGTTCTTGTCCCGATCCTTGGACCGGTCATTTATGTCTATGATCTCGCGCAGGCGCGTCGCGATGGCGTGGTGTCACCCTTTGATCTCGTCAATGTTGAAGTCCCGCTGACGGACAGTGAACGACGGGACTATGAGCGGCTTACCAAGCGGCTGCGACTGTTGATGAATCGCGAGGATGTCGACGAGGCGATGGTTAAGCAAGCGGCGCTCCGACGCTCGGCGTTGGTCAAAGCCGCCCGCCTTCGCCTCCCAACCACCGTGGCGCTCATGAACGGTCAGCGAGGTCGGCGCGCCCTTGTCTTTCACGAGGATGTTGCTAGTGCCAATGCTTTGACGTCCATGCTCGCGTCGCGGGGTCACAGCGTGGGGGTGTATCACTCTCGACTTGGCGATGCACTGCGTCGTGACAATCTGAGACAGTTCCGGGACGGCCTGCTCGATGTGCTGGTGGCTTGCCGCGCGCTGGACGAGGGTGTCGATGTGCCCGAAGCCGAAATGGCCGTGATTGCTGCCGCCAGCGCGAGCCGGCGTCAGCGAATCCAGCGGCTCGGTCGAGTTCTGCGCACCACTGATACCAAGCTCCGCGCGAGTGTGTACACCCTGTATGCCACAGAGAGCGAAGAGTCGCGGTTGGTCGACGAGCAGAGGCTGCTGTCGGACTCAGCTGGCGTGACCTGGCTCCGAGCTTCGGTTGGCGCCCGTGCCTAGGTTGATGTTGGATGGGCGCTGGTTCGACCCAGTCTCGGCGCGCAGCCTGTTCGAGGCGGATTACGAGAACGCACTCATTGCACACGCTGCAGATCTCTTTCCTGGGTATCGATGTGTTTCCTTTAAGATCCCAGTTGAATCGGAGTATGGCCGTGGGATCCCGGATCTGGCTCTAGTGGACGTCGAATACCGATCTTGGTACGTCGTGGAAGTTGAGCTGGACACGCATCGTCTGAAGGGTCACGTCGAAGAACAGGTGCGGAAGTTCGCGCGAGGCACGTACGACGAGACGCACGCCAACTACATCCATAAGCAGGCTCCCGATACCTCCGTCGAATCCCTTCGCGAGATGATGCTCGGCGACCAGCCAAAGGTTCTCGTCTTGGTCACGGCCGCAAAACCCGACTGGGCGCCGACGTTGGGTCAATACGGTGCCCAGGTTGGCGTGATCGAGATGTACCGCGATGCGCAGGATCGGGTCTTGTTTCGCGTGAATGGTGAGCAGCCGAGCTTGCACTCTGACGAGGTTCTCTCCAGGTGCGTGCCTGACCCCATGCTGCCTAAAGCACTAAAGCTGCTGAGTCCCGCGCCGTTCTTGGGGATGGACGAGTTAGAAATCTATGTAAGGGGCGAGCTGACCACCTGGAAGATCTACCGGGTGGCCGATGTGGCGCTGCTGATGCCGGTAGCGCGCGACCCACTGAACGCGCTTAGCACGGCACGTTTCAAGATCGTGAGACGCGCCCAAGGTGGATACGGCCTAGTAGAGGAGTACTGACGAATGGCCATCGTTGTAAGAGTTGGCACTGAAAGCATCCTCAACTACAAGAGGCTTTCATACGACGTTTGGTACGCACTCGCTGAATTTATTGACAACTCCACCCAGTCATTCTTCAACAATCGTTCTGCGCTCGAGGACGCGTTTCAGCGGGAGGGGCGTGGACTGGAAGTGCGCGTCGTCTACGACCGCGATACTGACGTGCTTCGAATCACGGACAACGCGATGGGAATGTCGCTTGGCGAGCTTGACAAGGCGCTCCAGATCGCAAGCCCTCCTGATAACACCTCAGGTCGGAGCGAGTTCGGCATGGGCCTCAAGACGGCAGCCTGTTGGTTGGGCGACTACTGGATCGTGCGCACGAAGAAGCTGGGCGAGGAGAACGAATACGAGGTCCACTTCAATGTGCCCGACGTCGCGGCGGGCGTGACGAGCCTTGAGCCCAATCCGACGCCGAAGGCCAAAGACCTCCACTACACGACGGTCGAAATTCGTCAGATGCATCAGAAGTTGGCTGGTCGGACGATTGGTAAGACCAAGGACTTCCTGCGTTCGATCTATCGCCTAGATGTTCGCGAGGGTCTGCTCGACCTGCGTTGGGATCAAGAGGCGCTCGTGTACGACGACTCGCTTGACATTCTGCGAGCCGCGGACGGCCGGGAGTACCGCACGCCGTTTGACTTCATGATCGGTGACAAGAAGGTGCAAGGGTGGATCGCCGTTCTAAACAGTGGTGGCCGACCGAAGGCTGGTTTCGCGATTGTTCGTCGTGGTCGAGTGGTCCAAGGTCAGCCGACGGCCTGGCGGCCGCACTCGATCTTTGGTCAGGAACAGGGGAGCAACAACCTGGTCAACCAACGTCTTGTCGGCGAGGTGCACCTCGACAAGTTCATGATCAGTCACACCAAAGACTCCATCTTGTGGCAAGGGGACGAAGAGGAGCAGATCGAGGAAAAACTGAAGGAGGTTGCGGCCGAGTACGCCTACGTAGCGGATCGCGCACGCAAGGGTCGCAGTGCCGGATCGGGGCCGACGACTGTCGAAGTCGATACGGCAATCGACGAGCTGCGCCACGAAATGGAGTCCGATGAGTTCGCCGATCTCATCGAGATCGGGGACGTCCCACCTCCCGAGCTCGCGCGCGCGGCCATCGACCCCGTGGTCGAATCGACACGTGGACAGCGAGCAGATCTCTCCATCACTGTTGGGCCGACCACCGTGAGGGTGTTCTTGACGAAGGACACAAGCCCGAACGATCCGTATTACGCATCCGACTATCCCGAAGGCTCCGTCATCGTCATCGTGAACACGAGGCACCCATACTGGAGTCAGATCAGTGGGTCGGAAGGCGTCTTGAACTTCTTGCGGCACTGCGTGTACGACGCGCTGGCTGAATGGAAATGCACACGCAAGATCGGTGAGCTGCAACCGGACACCGTGAAGCTGTTGAAGGACACCTATCTCAGACTGCCGATGGTGATCGGCTAGAGGGGCCGGCCCCACTCGACGACCGCTTTGGACTCGTCCTCCCACGGCTTGAGCACCCGTGCGCGGACGGATTCGTATCTTGGCTCTCTTCTGGGCGGCACGCTACAGACTGGGCACACGAGTGCCTGGCTGGCTTCTCTCGTGCCGGGAAGGGTCGCTTCGAAGATGTACTTCTTCGAACAGTTTGAGCAGGCGTTGATCTCTCTTATGAGATCGGAGTCCGCCGGCAAGAGGTGCGGTGGCACGATCTCGTAGTCGTGGTCGGTCTTGAGGCGTAGTACGTCTACTCCGTCACTGAAGACGGTTACCGGGCCGTCGGCGCTCACGACGAAGGCAACCGTGTTCGGGTTGTCGTATGTGAATCTGATTGCCGACGTATGGCGGGTGCCCCCGGATGCCTGGACGGCCTGCTCGGCGGGCTTCGAATACTTGAGCGACGCGCCGACACCTGTGACTGTCCCGTCATTCTCTAGGAGGCATGCGCCGTCCATCGATGCGAGCAAAGCGGCCAACGGCTCAACGTCTATGTCCGAGCGAAGGCTGAGGTGTACGGCCGGCGAAGTCGGTGGGACGTTAAGACCAGAACCTAGCTCGTCGGAGCTGCCCCTCAACATCCATATAAGGGTTGCGCCAATATGACGCGACGACAGCACATGTAGACAGAAGTCCAATATTCGCGAACCGACCTCAAAGTTGGTCTCGAGCCCCGTCGCATGCGCCAACTGAATATGTCGGGTAAACGCGTACGGCTTCGCTCGCCATTCGTCGTTCTCGTAGACGAGGATCCTTCGGTCATCGAATACGCGCACTGTCCCGTTTGGATGCCTTTGTACGACGTAGCTAGCTTGATCCATGGCAGCTCGCATCAGAGAAAGCTCGTCACCGCGAGGGAAATCTACGAGCCAGGTAGGTCCGCCTACTTGTCGCAGCATGAAGGTGTTGGTGCCGTTAGCCATGGCGCGGGCTGCCTCATAGTCCCCATGGCTTACCGGACGCCGGTTCGTGCCGATCGTGCTCGTGGCTGCGGCGGGGAGAATGAAGCACCCGTACGGCTGGCGCCTTCCTTCATGAACAGGCGGCCGCCGCGCGTACAGGATCTCGTCCAAGATCGCGGCTTCCAGCTGATCATCGTCTTCGGTACGTGACACCAACTGAATCCCTTCGTCTTGAATCTCGACACGAAGACGCCTCAAGCGCCGCGCGCGTCGATCAGAAGATTCGGGCTCAGCTTTCATCGGATCAGTATGTGAGTACGAATCTGTGGAAACCAGGCTCGTCGAGCGGCTACGTGGAGCACCGCTGTAGGACGACTCGCCCTCAGGTCCGGTTCTAACACCGTCCCACCCCGCTGCAATCCATCGCCGCGTGCGCTTACATAGGCTGAAGGTCGATGTTACGAATCGGTACTTGCTCCGCCACCGACCTGAACCGCTCTGCGAAGGATTCTCCGTTCGCTCGCCCGTGCTTGTCGCTGACGTATTGGTGCCACCGTGAGGGATGACGAGCCTCGCCACCGACGGTCCACCACATCGAATGCCCGAACTCATTCGCGGTCGTGGCTAGCCACCTCGCCTGGCTTGCCAGTGAGCGTCGTGCCGTTCCCGTAAGGCCGCTCACCCCCCAAGCAATCAACAGGGAGTCTGACTGTTCGACCATTTGTCGAAGGTCCACGCGTGCGTCAATCCAGGCTTGTTCGCTCGCGCCGACCGAGTTGATTTGCAAGACATCACGGGTGGCAGTGGAAAACATGTTTGCGGTGCGCCACTCCGAATAGCCGAGGGCTGTTGCGCCAGCCGCGACTCGGCGCAGAGTTGCCATTCCCTGTGAGAGTGGGGGATTGAGGAGAGCGACTCCGAGCGATGACACGGGCACCGACACTATCGAGTCCGAGGCCGCCTCAAGCACGTCGTGTGGTGGGAGCGGGAGCCTTCGACTGGAGGAAGGCCTACCAGTCGGTCCGGCGAATACGGGCGTCCATGAGAATCGCCCAGGTGTATGACGGACCCTGGCGTTGCGCAAGGTCCGCAGGGCTATGTGCGGGCATCGCCCTTAGCGCATGCTGAAAGTTCGACCGCGACAGACTCCTAATCGCGCGGTTGACCCGTAAGTAGTTTCCGGGGACCTGGTAAGTGAAAGGGAGGCCGGTGATGGTACGAAACTCTTCTCCGGCATGCGCCTTTATCCGCGCCCACACCGTTTCAATGTCGACCATGCAATCGACCTTTCGAAGTTCAAGGTCTGGCTCTGCGAGCTAGCGGTTCCGCCACTTTAGGCAGTCGTTCGCCTCGTGGTGCGTTTGCAGCGGGCCACGATGCTGTGGATCCTAGACGGTGACGCTGGCTGTGTTCGAGCAGGTGTTCGGCGTCGTAGCCGTGCAGACCTGGTAGGTGAAGGTGCCCTTCTTGGTCCCGATCGAGATGTCGCTGTAGGTCTTCTTCGACGTGGTCGCGATGACGCTGCCGTCGCTGTCGGTGCTCGCGTCGGTGAAGGTGCAGTCGAGGTTGGTGCACGACGGCGTGAAGCCGGCAACCGGCGGGTTGTTCGTGGTCCCGCCCCCACCGCCGGAGCCCGAGCCGGTGAAGCCGGAGGTCCCGATCGGTGACCCGAGCCCGGTCGGCCCGTCGTAACCGGCGACGCCCTGGCACAGGTACGCCGTCGAGCACGCCCCGTTGCTGCCGCCGGTCGCGTCCTTCCAGCCGCTGCGGTTCAGGTAAGGCACCTGACCCGAGAGGGTCCCGGAGGTCAACGAACCGGTCAGCGCCCACACGCCCGCGACCAGCGGAGCCGCAACCGACGTCCCGCCGTACACGAACCAGTTCGCGCCGCCGCTGCTGCCATACGAGTCGTAGACCGCGACGCCGGTGTTCGGGTCGGCGACCGCTGACACGTGCGCCACCGTCCGCCGCGTGCCCCGGCGTCGGTATGCCACGTTGGCTCCGTCTCATACGCCGAGCAGCCCGACCCGGCGCCGCTCCACGCGCTCTCGCTCCACACGCCGGACGACGACGTCAGGTGCGTGCCGCCGACCGCGGTGACGTAGCGCGACGCTGCCGGGCATTCCACGCCGTACCCGTTGTCGCCGCTGCTTACCGTGATGCCGATGCCCGGCTTGTTGAAGTGCGTGTCGTACGTCGTCTCGCCGGAGAACTCCGACCCGCCGTAGCTGTTGGACACGTACGACGCGTGCGACGTCGCATAGTCCTCCGCGGCCATCAGGTTGGTGAAGGAGTTGTTGGTCGCCTCGACCAGCAGGATCTTGCAGGTCGGGCAGGTGGCCGAGACCATGTCGACGTCGAGGGAGATCTCCCCGCCCCAGCCGGTGTTGCCGGTCGGGTAGGACGTGCCGCCGGTCTGGTTGACCTTCGTGAAGCAGCCGGCACCGCACGCGCCGAGCCCGAACTGGCTGCGGTACGCCGCGAGGTCGCTCGCGACATTGGGGTCGTCGTAGGCGTCGACGATCGCCACCGTCGGCCCCGAACCCGGCGTGCCGGTGGACGCCGGGAGCTGGTAGGCCGACGCCAGGTCGGTCGGGCGATACCCATAGGAGTACGACGTGCTCGCCAGCGGCGTCGCGTCATTCTTGGCGGTGACGACGTGGGAGCTGCAGCTCGCGGCCTTGTCCCCCGGTGCCAAAGACGCGTGCTGGCTATGGGCCGACAACGGCAGCGGCAGCGGGCCGACTGGCCGGCGCGGGGCAGCGGCTGCAGCGGTCGCTGGAATGAAGGCTGAGGCAGCCACCGTCAACGTCCACAATCTTACGAACGGGCGCATGGGGCTCCCTAGAGCGTGCGTGGGTGCTCGCCGGGCATCGGCATGACCCAGGTGTGGCACGCGCCGTCGGGAGGCCGTGACCTTGCCGCGACCGGACTCATTGCGGGGCCCGTAGAACGTGCGGGACCCTTCGAGAATGGCGCGCAAGCTGATCATCGATGCACCTGACGGCGATCATCCCGTCCTAGAGCAGGTGGCGGCTGCGGATGAGCTCGAGCTTCAGGAGCGACTCAAGAGGCACCCAACCTTGCTCCCCCTCGACGAACTTGGTCTGGTGGGCCCGGCGCTGGTGGTCGGACGAGAGTCTCGGCTCGACTCGGGCCGAGTGGATCTCGTCCTGTTGGGCAACGGCGGTGATCTAGCGCTCGTCGAGTTCAAGACGGGACCGCAGAATCCGGACTTCCGTGAGTGCCTCGCTCAGCTACTCGACTACGGGTCGGATCTTTGGCAAATGTCATTGGACGATTTCGAAGCCCGTGTCGTGCTTCCGTACTTCCTGGGCCCCCACTTCGATGCGTCGCAAGGTGTCAAGCCGCAATCACTCGACGATGCGGTAGCTCAGGCGTGGGGCGCGCCGGTTGACGATGCAGTCGATTGGCGCCAGAGGCTCATCACGCAGTTGAGAGATGGCAGCTTTCACTACATGGCTGTCGCGCAGCGGTTCGCCCCTCCGGTGCTTCGGACACTTCAGTACCTGAACGCGACTTCGCGCGGCTCCCGGTTCTCTGCTGGGTCGCGTCCTGCGGCGTGGTGTGTGATCTGACTGCCGCGTGATCCTTGTTGGACTTTAGGCAGTGATCGCGGTGAGTGTCACCTCCTCGGTGGCGGTGGTCGCGATGAGTGCAGCGCGACACTTGGCGAGGACCTCGA
>DASZVL010000081.1:0-2715 GCA_035547035.1 Mycobacteriales bacterium
CGGCCGCCTCACAACGCTCGTCGACGACCTCGTCTGGTGGGCAGAGGCGCTGAAGGTGGCGCGGAGTGGCGCGCCATCGGGCGCGTGAACCCCGATCACACGTATCCAAAAGGCTGGCCCTGCGCCACCTGACCGCATCAATAGTCGAGCGCGAGCCGGCGTTCTGGTGCCGGCGGATCGCCGCCCACCGCGACCTGCCCGCCGTACGTCGCGCTCAGCGGCGAAAGATCGCCGCCCATCGCGACCTGCCCGCCGTAGGTCGCGATCAGCGGCGATAGATCGCCGCCAGTCGCGACATAGGCGCCCGGGACATCGCGGGACAGCACCATGCGAACCTCGCCGCGAGCCGTCGTCCACCGGCGCCGTAAACGCCGTCCGGTGGTGGAGCCGTAGGCCCTTCGGGTTCGGGCAACCTGATCGCCTCGCGAGCGTCGGACCAAAGGTGCAGGCGTCTTCAGCACTTGTACCGATCATGTTTGTGGCGTTCACGGCTTCGTGCGCAAACGGACAGGAGCGGCTCACACCAGAGCACCAGTACCTGCCCTCGAAAGCCCATGCTTCGGGCGGACCTAGGACCCCGGTCGTCGCGGTGTCGCCGTCGCCGTCGCAGTCGCAGTCACAGTCACAGTCACAGTCACAGTCGAGCTCAGTCAAGACTCCGGTCGCTCTGGATGGAACGTGGCAGACCCACCGTGCGCTACTCACGATCAGCGCGAGTGGCGTCGGCGAGGTGACATACCGGATCTATCGCTGGTGCTCGGACGACCCGCGGCCTCCGTGCGACACCATCAAAGGCAACGAGATCCTCAACGGCGGGCACGCGACGCTCAGGCTGAGGCCGCCGGTCACCCTGGCTCGCGGCATCACCACGGCAAGCGCAGTCGTCACCAGCGCGTCAGACCCCGCTCTTCGTGGGACAACCACCCGATTGAAGGTTGCCCACGGGCTGCTGACCGTCGGCTTCCTGGCGGGCAGCAGCTTCTGTCGACCCAACGCATGGCAACCGGCTTGCGGCGCGTGACCTCCACCGAGCGGCACCAGACTTGGTTCGACCCGCGGGCGGAGCCGGTTCAGCGAGTGGAACGTGCCGGTCCTGCCCGCCTGTGGAAAGTGTCCCGCGGGACACTTTCCACAGGCGTCCTTCGCGATGTGGGTGCCGTTCTGGCGCGCCGCAGCGAGGGCATCATGGAGTCGTGGCTGCGCCCGGCGACTCTCGCTATCCCTGCGCAGTCTGCGGCGACCCCTGGACGCTGGACGCGGCCGATTACGTCGAGTTGATGGCGTACGCACCAGACACGGAGTCACGCCAGTGGTTGGGAGCGCACGCTAACTGCCTCAACAAGTTCTTCAAGAGCGTCCCGATCGAGATCGCGGGCGAGGTCCCGCGGGACAACGAGTAAGTGCCGTTCCAGCGCAGCGGTGTCGGCGATACCGTGCGCCCGTGCTGGACGATGACAGCCTGCGGGCAGAAGCGGTCAGCCTGGGCATCGATCCCGCGGATCACTGCTGTGTACGGATGGCCGTCGCGATAGCACGCGGGCCAAAGCTGCCAGACCTCCCGGTTCTGACGTGGTCGGCGAGTTGGAACGAGTACCGGATTGGGATCGCCGGCGACGGCAGCCGGGAGAAGGGCGGCTCGATCTGGCAGCGCGTCCCCGCGTCGTTCTGCCCCTGGTGCGGTGCGCCGCTGCCTCCGTCGCGTCGGGACGAGTGGTACGAGCGCTTACACGGCCTCGGCTACCTCGACCCAGGGAACGAGGAGATTCCTCCGGAGTTCAACAGCGACGCGTGGTGGCGATCCGATCAGTAGGGCGTCGTGAGAACCGTCCGCGAGGTGCCCTTCACGAACTCGGCGATAGTCGTGGCGACACTGACGGCGGCGGATGGTCCGCCTCGCGTAGGAGGCTCTATTGCTCAGCGCTGACGGGTGTCCAATCAAGGCGGCCGTCGTCGACGTCGGGCCGCCCGTCTCCGACGACACCGCCTGTCTCCAACGCACTCGCGACGGCCTCGAGCATTGCTTCGAGGCTCGGCCACTCCGGATCGTAGAGAGCACCCTGCTCGTGGTCGTACTCCTTGATGCATCCGTGCATCGGGCCTGGTCGCAAGTCTACGAAGTAGGTGTTGCCCATCGTGTCCGTCGACAGTGGGATGAACGCATCACCCCACGCCCACGCCATGTCGCCAGCGTCCGGTTCCAGCTCGCCGGTGCCGACCTGCTGCTCGATCTCTCGTCGCATGCGAAGCTCGGCCGCGGCGGCGCCGGGCACCAGTGCGGAATGGAACGGCAACAGGCGTACGTGCGGAGGCGTCCGAGGGACGGTCGAGAAGTACGCGACGACATCGGAGGGAACAGCGCCTCCAAAAGCCCTCGCGAGCTCCGCCAGTCCAGACGCATCCGGATCGCCCACTTCGGCGGCGTCACCTGGCGCGATCTCGGCCACGCGCAGCACGATTCGCCGCCAGAGCGCAGCGAAGTCGTCCTGGGTGGCCATCTAGCAAGTCTCGCGTAGGGCGCACGCGCGCGCAGCCGATCAGAGCAATCGCACGTGCCGCTCCAGACCATTGTGATGTGCCGCTAGGGCTCGGCTTTCGCGGTCAGCCCCGAGGGCACTGGTTGCCGGGTCTGTCGGGAACGTCCTCGCAGAGGTGGGGCGTCAGGGCAGCATGGGTGACATGCGTCGTCGGGCCTTCGTGGTGGTCTTGGTCGCGGCC
>DASZVL010000082.1:0-72623 GCA_035547035.1 Mycobacteriales bacterium
TCGTCAGCCCCTGATGAACGACAGCAAGAACAACGACCTGCGCTTTCGACATCGGTCATGATCAAGTCCGGATCGATGTCAACGATGTCGCGACTCATCTGTCAACGATGTCGTGGAACTACACACCACACGGCCCACCACACGGCCCACAAACAAAAGGGCAGGTCAGGCTCATGATCAACGATCTTGGCTGTAATTTCGTAGGATCCGCAGCGAAATCCGTTGTGCTTCGCACCGGATAGTGCGCTGACCTGCGCATTTACGCCGACAGGGCTGTTCGGGCGCATCGACGTGGGGCCGGGGTGGGGCCGCGGTGCCGCAGCCGTGTCACCGCCGGCCACCCGAGCAATGTTCGACACCTCAAAAGAAGCCGGCGTGATTGGGGCCGCCGCGCAGCCGGGCGGTTGACGGTCGAGTCCGCAGCATCTCCCTCTCCGCCACCATCACAGCGCGTCGAGCGTCGCCTGAATGTCTTTGGTCAACAGGTGCAGGTCGAAGTTCTCCGGATCCTCGGGGTCGAACGGCACGAAACCCAGACGATCCCGCCACCAACTCCGCGCCCGGTCGTCGAGCGCGGTCACCACCACTGCGCGCAACGCAGCGGTCTGATTCAGTTCCACCGCGGTCGCCAGGATGCGCTTCACCAGCTCGGTCCCGAGCCTGAGCCCTTCGTGTCTCTCGTCGACGGCAAGCCGTCCGATGAGCAGACCGGGAATGGGATCCGGTGAGCGTTTGCCGAGAGCTGCAGGAGCCTTGGCCAGGTCGATCCCGGTCATGGATAACGACGCGTACGCGACGACCTTGAACTCTGCGTCGGCGATCACCCAGATCGCTGCGGTGTCGTTTCGTCGGCTCTGTCCCGCGTACCGCCGAAGCCACTCGCCGTATGCCGCTTCCGAGCAGCTGAAGTCGCCTCTGTCGTGGACGGCCGGGTCGTAGAGGCAGGGGCGGCGATACTCAGTCAAGCCAGCTGAACTTCTGTGGCCGGCCTAACGCGGCGGCGAGACGCTCGTTGACCGACGCAGGCTCGGCCAACGCGCGGCTGAACGCCGCCGCTACCTCGGGCTGCAAGGAGATCATCGACCGCGCGCCGAGAATCTCCTCGGCCCGCAATCGCGCAGCCTGAAGGACGAACGTTGACAGGTTCAGGTGCGCGACCGCAGCCGCCTCTTCGAGAGCACGTTTGGCTGCCGGGTCGACGCGCACCTGGAGCCGCTCGTCCTTCACTGTCACGTACTTACATTGGCAGTACAAGCGCTTACCTGTCAAGCCTGGGCTTCATTCGCGCCGGATCTGCGACATCAAGATCGGAGGTTAATCCCGACACGAGGAACAAAATGTTCGACGTGGCCGGTCCTCATCGCTAGGTCAACTTCATGATGATGGCGAGCCATTGTCCCCAGGGACGTCCCGGCCGAGACGGGGCCCGAGCGGATGCTCGGACCCCGTCGGCGCTGGGGAGCGGATGACTTAGCTGACTCGCGCCGGCTCCTTCACGTTCTGGTCGGTGAGCCAGGAGATCAGCTCGGCGTCCGGCTTGGTCCTCACTGTGTGGATCAGGCCGAGCCCGGCGAGCAGCAGCATCACGCCGGCTCCGATGTAGGAGACGAGCGAGGCGATCCCTGCGATGTCAGCCATCTTGCTGAACGCGTAGGCGTTGAGGAGCATCCCGCGAAGCGTGGTGCCCTGGAACGTGGTCTGCTTCTCCGCGGCGAGCGCCTGGTTGTTGGGGTCTGCCATCGCGGCGGCGCTGACCTTGGCATAGACACCGCCGTACGGCATCTCAGCAAGGTGGGCACCGATGAAGTCGTCCGCGTAGACCTTCGCCTGCGCGCCGGTGAGCAGCTGCTGGCCGGCGTACTGAGACACCGTCGGGATCATGCTCGGCGTGATCTCGGTCCCGGGCTTGGCGTTGTCGAACGCGGCCTTCGGCGGGAAGAAGATCTGCTGCTTGGCGAGCTGGTTGTGGACGTTGCTCTGCGCGAAGTTGTGGCCCCAGCCGAGCAGCGCGCCCGCCACTGCCAGTACGACGGCCACGACGAGGCCGCCAGTCGTCAGAAGCGCATCGAATGTCTTGCGTCGCATCTTGTCCTCCTCGTGTCTGGAGCCGGCGGCCCCTACGGACAAGACTGCGAGTCGAGGGGGCACGCGCGGCAGAGGACGACGATGCGTCTTGGCGCTCTCCAACGGCACCGGGGCCAGAGTCTTTGTGCCCTGGTGATCGGGGCGCGTCCGCCTGCAACGATGGAGACATGCCAGAGAGCCCGATCGAGGTGTTCCTGCTCGATGACCACGAGGTCGTACGGCGGGGCGTCCGCGAGCTGCTGGAGTCCGAAGGAGACATCAGCGTCGTGGGTGAGGCCTCCACGGCGGCCGAGGCACTGGCACGGGTTCCCGCAGTGCGGCCTCAAGTGGCGATCTTGGATGTTCGTCTCCCGGATGGTGACGGCGTGACGGTCTGCCGCGACTTGAAGTCGGAGCTGCCAGATCTCGCGTGCTTGATGCTGACGTCGTTCGCAGACGACGAGGCACTCTTCGAGGCGATCATGGCCGGTGCCGCTGGCTACTTGCTCAAGGAGGTCCGGGCGTCCGACATCCTCAGCGCTGTGCGAACGGTCGCGCGCGGCGGGTCGCTGCTCGACCCTCGTACGACGATGCGTCTGATGGACAAGCTCCGTGCTGAGGCCAACAAGGTTGACGACCCGCTGTCCGTGCTCAGCGACCAGGAACGAAAGGTGCTCGAGCTGATCGGGGAAGGCCTGACCAACCGCCAGATCGGCGAGCGCATGTTCCTGTCGGAGAAGACAGTGAAGAACTACGTCTCGCATCTGCTCGGCAAGCTCGGCATCGAGCGGCGGACCCAAGCTGCGGCACTCGTCGTGCGGCTCGGCCTGGAGGGTGGAGGCGACGCCTCCGCCGAGAGCTAGCCTCATGCAACATCGCGGCTAGGCGATCGGCGCGCGCCAGACGACTGTCGTGCCGCTCTTGTCGGACTCGGCCTCGAACGTGCCGCCGAGGCTCTTCGCGCGCGCAGCCATGTTGGCGAGACCGCTACGACGCGTCTGCGGTGGGATGCCGACGCCGTTGTCACGCACACTCAGCTCGACGGACTCGTTGTCGGCGCGCAGCTCGACTGTGACCGCACTTGCGTGAGCGTGCTTGGCGACGTTGCTGAGCGCTTCCCGCAGCACTGCGAGCATCTGCTCGGCGATCGCGGCCGGGATCAGCGTGTCGACGGGACCGCTGAAGGTGACTGACGGCTCGAAGCCGAGAGTGTCTCGATAGGCGTGGGTGAGTGCCAGTACGGCGTCACGTGCGCCTTCCCCGCGTCCGGCGACCGGCGCCGGACTTTGCAGCGCGAAGATCGTGCTTCGGATCTCCCGGATGGTGGAGTCGAGATCGACGACTGCCTGCTGTACTCGCTCGGCCTTGTCGGTCGGCATCCCGCGAAGCGAGCCCTCGAGTGACATTCCGGTGGCGAAGAGCCGCTGGATGACGAGGTCGTGCAGATCGCGGGCGATCCGGTCGCGGTCGCCGAGCACAGCGAGCTGTTCGCGGTCGGCTGCAGCGGCGCCGAGTCGCAGCGTGATCGCGGCCTGACCTGCGAAGGACTCGACGAGCTGTAAGACGTCCTCGGCGAACTCGCTTTGTTCGGCAAGCCGTCCGACGACCAGAGTGCCCAGCGCCTCGTCCGCCGCTCCGAGCGGCACGTAGAGAACTGGACCGAGCCCGGTCTCCCGGAGCTGGTCCGACACTCGCTCATCGGTGCGGGCGTCGGACACGGCAACGGGAGCGCCGGTGCGCATCGCCTCTACCGCGATCGGCGGTCCTTCGATGACCGCACCCAGCAGTACGTCGGCGCCGTGGCCGTCGATCGCTGCGACCTGCATCGCGGCCTCACCGGCCGGCAGCTCGAGAAGGGCGACATCGGCGTCCGCAAGCTCGCGCGCGGCCTGGACGAGCTGGGGGAAGACGTCGGCGGGTGAGGCGCCCGACAGCAGCCGGGTCGTGATGACGCTGGCCGCCTCGAGCCATTGCTCGCGGCGCAGCGCGCGCTCGTAGAGCCGCGCGTTCTGGACGGCGAGGCCGGCAGCGGATGCGAGAGCGAGCACGATCTGCTCGTCCTCGCTGGTGAACTCCGCCCCGCCGCGCTTCTCGGTGAGGTAGAGGTTGCCGAACGCCTCGCCACGGACGCTGACCGGGACTCCGAGGAAGGTCCGCATTGGCGGATGGTTCGGCGGAAAGCCGAACGACCGCTCGTGGTCGGCGATGTTGGCCAGGCGGATGGGCAGCGGCTCGTCGATCAGCAGTCCCAGAACGCCTCGGCCATGCGGCAGGTCGCCGATCGCAGCGCGGTCCGGGTCGTCGATCCCGACGGTGATGAACTGGCTGAGCTGGTTGCCGCTGGGGTCAAGGACACCGAGTGCGGCGTACTGCGCGTCGGCGAGCTCCGCGGCGGTCTCTGCGATCCGTCGCAGGACCGCGGCAAGGTCGAGCTGGGAGCCGATCGCGACGACCGCTTGAAGAAGTGCCTGAAGGCGGTCGGCGAGCAGCGAGACGCTCTCGACCCGCTCGACGACCTCCTGAAGGAGCGACTTCAGGTCGAGCTGACCCAGTCCCGGAAGCAGCTGGCCCGCCGCGTCGTCCGCTTCCTTCATGGGCCTGACCCTACGGCGCTGCCACCGTGAACATCTCCTCGATCGCGCGCCGTCCTGTGACGGGAACGCGCAGCCCGTGGCCGACTCGAAGCATCATCTGCGGATGGCCCACAAGGCCGAGCTCGCGGCGCAGCTGCGCTCGTGTTGCCGGGAGGTCAAGCGCTGGCCCGAGCGGCTGGCTCACCAGATCCGCGGCGGTCAGAGCGAGGAGGACGTCGGCGAGCGCGCGGCCGGCTTGCAGCCAGCTTCGCGGGTCGTCGTAGTCGGTCCCGAGTACGACGACGGTGTCGCGTTCGATGACGGGCGGCTCACCGTCGCCTGGCGCTGGGTGGCGGCCGCGCCCGGAGAAGTCACGTAACGGGATGTCCGAGACTCGGTGCAGCGCGTCCCACTCGGTGCGACGGTCGATCGGGATGCCGTCCCGGGAGGGCTCTCTGCGCTGCCACTGCTCGATCTCCGCGCGGTAGGCGTCGTCGGCTGCCTCTGCTGCTTCCGCCGTCTCCAGCAGCCTGATTGCGGTGAGCCGGTCGTCGGTGCGGTCGAGGACCCGCAGCCAGCAGTGTCGGTCGCTCGCGGCCTCGCGCATGTTCTGCAGCGCGAGCCACGAAACCGGCTCGTCGCTGTACGGGCCACGGTCGGTGTAGCGACGAGGCACGGCGTCGATGAGTCGCTGCTCGGCCGCCGTCGTCGGCTCACGTGTCCCGACCACGAGCTTCGCGACCAGCGTCGGATGGGTCGGGTCCGGAAGCAGGCGAACCGTGCAGGCGAGGCCGAGGTAGCGGATGCCCAACCGGGCGAACTCCATCGCCGCGCCGCAGCTCAGGTGCATCTGCCGGCCCGTGGGGTCCAGGCAGCCGAGCTCGCGATCCGGATCGAGATGGACCTCGAGGACGTGCGGTCGGGCCACGAATCGCCAGGGTTGGGTGTTGTGAACGCTCGGCGCCAACGCAGCGAACTCGGCTGCCAGACGCATCTGCTCGGCTTCCATGCTCAAACCGTGCACCCGGTGCGGCGGGCGAGGTTAGAGCCCGCAGCCTCTGTCCCTAGAGCCGTTCGACTCTTTCAACAGCGCGGCGGGTTTCGCCAGGGTGGTGACAACAGGAGGTGGTTCACGTGGCGACCACAACGATGCACACGCCGGACTCGATGCACACGCCGGACTCCAGGACCCTTCAGCTCGAAGCCGCTCCTCGGATCGTGGTCGGCGTCGATGGCTCTGGGCAGTCCCGGCACGCTCTGCGATGGGCAATCGACCGCGCCCGCATGTCCGGAGAGCGGATCGAGCCGGTGTACGTCTTCAACTCCGTCCCGCCGGTCGACTTCAGTGGATTTGTCGGGCCGATCCCGGTGCAGACGTTGCCGGCGGAACTTGCTGCGGCAGCGAACGAGCGCTTGTCGGACAGCGTGGCCCAGGTTGCCTCAGGTGCGGAGGATGTCGTCATCGAGCCTCATGTCCTCGACGCCCAGTCGCCCGTCGCCGCACTCGTCAAGGAAGCCGCCGGCGCATCGATGCTGGTGCTCGGCGTCCATCGTCGGCACTGGATGGACGGCGCGATCGGATCGACGGCCCGCGCTTGCCTGAAGCACGCGCCGTGCGCCGTTGTCGTCGTACCCGAGCCTGCGCCCGAGTCCGAGCGCGCCGAGATGCTCAGGAGGGGTTATGCAACCTGAAGAGCACCCTGAGCTCGGCGGGCCGTTGCGCCGGTTGACGCGCGGCTTCCCCGACGTGCCCAGCGATGTGGTCGCATCGATCCTCACCGATGCCTACATTCTGACCGTCAATGTGACCGGCGAGCCGCGAGTCGACCGCGCCGAAGAGCTGGCGCAGATGCGCCTGGAAGTACGCACCCGCCACCCGATCGGATGGGTGACCTAGCGATGACCGCATCGGGACCGGGTGATCGCATGTCACATGGGTGTCGTGATCTACGCCCCGCATGTCACACAGCGGTTGCATTTCACGACACCCATGTGACATGCGGACGCGGTGACGCAACCCTCATGTGACATACGAGCGGGCCTGCGGCTGAGCGGCGCCGCGCCGCGCTGTGTGCTTGCGCCGTGTGCTGTTGGGCGAGGATCAGCGACGTAAGACGTCACGCGGTCTCGGCGGCGACGAGGCGCCGGCCGCCGATGTGCAGCGGTTCGATGGCGATCGTCTCGTTGCGCGGTCCGCCCGCCCAAACCTCGAGATCGAGCGCGGTGAGCCGAGCCAGCGTCGACGGCTCGCGCACCCACCGCGCCCGGCCGGTCAGGGTCACGCTCCAGCCGGTGTGGGCCACCAGATCAATCTGATCGACCTCGAACGCCACCAGGTCGCCGCGCCGCGCGGCCTCGAGCTTCGGGCCTCGCCCGGTTCGGATCACGATCTGACGGTCGTGTACGGCGTAGTTGACCGGAACGATGACGGGTCTGCCGCTGTGCGCGGAGAACGCGACCCGGCCGAGGTGGTGCGAGCGCAGCAGTTCCCAAGCGTCGTCTGGGTCGATCGCGTCGAGCCAGCTACCCGAACCGTCGGCTCGCCGTCCCGGCGCCAACCGCTCTCGTTCCGCACGGCCCCGCGCGTCGTCCACCATTCCCTGCCAGGCGTTCATCGCCGCCCGTGACGCGGCGAGCCCATGACGCATCAGGGGGATGCGTTCCGGTAGCGCTCGGCCCATGGATGGCTCCTCGAGGTGCGCGACGGTCGTTACCCGCCGTGACGGATCGTCCTTCGACCGCCACCCTCAGCCACCGCGACGTGACGGTCTAGAGCCGAACGTCATCTCACGGCGCTACTTCTGGCCTGAAGATCCTGCAAGGTCGGCAACGCCGAGAGACCCTAGGCTTCTGACTATGTGCCGGAGCATCAAACCCTTGCACAACTTCGAGCCACCCGCGACTGCGGAGGAGGCCCACTCCGCTGCGCTGCAGTTCGTGCGGAAGATCAGCGGCACGGCCAAGCCGTCGCAGGTCAACGAGGCAGCCTTCAACCGAGCAGTGGAAGACGTCACGGCGGTCACGATTCGGCTGCTCGCTGAGCTGACGACCAGCGCACCGCCGAGGAACCGCGAGGTCGAGGCGGCGAAGGCCCGCGCTCGTGCCGCGGAGCGCTACGCGTCCTGATCGGATCGGCCGTCCGGACCCCTGATACGGGTCTGTCTCCCTCGCACCTAGGTCCGATACCGTTCGCTGGGGCCCAGTGCGGGTCCGGCGCGGGAGGGATTCGTCATGGGGCTGCTCGACAAGGTCAAGGGCCAGTTCATCGACATCGTCGAGTTCCTCGACGACAGCCGCGACACGATCGTCTGGCGCTTCCCGCGCCAAGGCAACGAGATCAAGATGGGCGCTCAGCTCGTCTGCCGCGAGGGGCAGGCGGCGGTCTTCGAGAACGAAGGCAAGATCGCCGACGTCTTCCAGCCCGGCACGTACACGCTCGAGACGCAGAACCTGCCGATCCTGTCCGACCTCAAGGGCTGGAAGTACGGCTTCAACTCGCCGTTCAAGGCCGAGGTCTACTTCGTCGGCACCCGCCTCTACACCGACATGAAGTGGGGTACGCAGGAGCCGGTCACCGTCCGTGACGCCGAGTTCGGCATGGTCCGGCTCCGCGCGTTCGGCACCTTCGCGATGCGGGTGACCGACCCGGCGGCGCTGATCCGCCAGATGGTCGGCACCGATCCCAACTTCTCCACCGACGAGGTCCAGGACTTCCTGCGCGAGAAGATGGTCAGCGAGGTCGGTACGGCGCTCGCGACGTCAGGGGTCCCGATGCTCGACCTCGCCGCCAACCAGCAGAAGATCTCCGAGGCGTTGGTCGGGACGCTCACCGCGGCCTTCGCGGACATGGGCATCGCGATCCCGAAGTTCATCATCCAGAACATCTCGCTGCCGCCGGAGGTCTCCGAGGCGCTGGACAAGCGCACCCAGATGGGCGTGCTCGGGAACCTCGACCAGTTCACCAAGTTCCAGGCCGCGACCGCGATCACCGAAGCAGCGCAGAACCCGGGCGGCTTGGCGGGCACCGGCGTCGGGCTCGGCGCGGGTCTCGCGATGGGTCAGCAGATGGCCGCCGCGATGCAGCCCGCCGCCACAGCCGCACCGGCCGCGGCCCCACCGCCGCTCCCAGGTCAGGCTGCTTACTTCCTCGGCGTCAACGGCCAGCAGGTCGGCCCGGTCACGGTTGCCGACCTGCCGGCCCGGATCGCGAGCGGTGAGCTCACCCGCGACACCTTGGTCTGGCGTGAGGGCATGGCCGCATGGACTCG
Source organism: Mycobacteriales bacterium (assembly GCA_035547035.1). Classification (GTDB taxonomy): domain Bacteria; phylum Actinomycetota; class Actinomycetes; order JAFAQI01; family JAFAQI01; genus DASZTV01. Next base: position 8,906 of record DASZVL010000082.1, read on the forward strand.
CGCCGGCGACGTACCGGAGGTCAACGCGGTCTTCCCGGCCGCTCCACCGCCGCTGCCGCCGGCGGCACCGCCGGCACCGCCGGCACCGCCGGCACCGCCGTCAGCCTGATCCGTCGCGAGGGAGGGCACGCGATGACGACACCTGGCGATCCGTCCTTCGTCAGTGGCCAGGGAGCGCAGCTGCCGGGGGGCAGCGCGGTGCCGCCGATGCCGCCGCCCGCCATGCCCGCGGCACCGCCGATGCCGCCTCCCGCGATGCCGGCGCAAACAGATCCCGCCGCCACAGCGACCGCGGCTCCACCGCCGTCGCCTCCCGCCCCGACCGGCCCACCGCCGCCGCCTGCGGCCCCGACCGGCGAGGACGGCAGTGCCGCTCTGCTGTCGGTTGCCTGCCAGGCCTGCGGCTCGCAGATGAGGTACAAGCCCGGGACCACGATGCTCAAATGCCCCGCATGCGGCGCCGAGCAGGCGATCGAGGCCTCTCGCCCGATCGAGGAGCACTCCTACGACCAGTGGGCGTCGGTGCCGGAGAAGCGCGTCGCGACCATCGGCAAGGTCGTCGTGAAGTGCCAAGGATGCGGAGCGACCACCGAGACCGATCAGCTCGCCGGCGCGTGTCAGTTCTGCGGCGGCGTGCTGCTCCCGCTCAGTGAGCCGCAGGGCCTGATCGTGCCCGAGGCGGTGTTGCCGTTCGCCATCGACAAGAAGAATGCGAACGGCGCGTTCGGCAAGTGGGTCAAGTCACGCTGGTTCGCGCCCAACGCACTGAAGAAGGTCGGCTCGACCGAGGCCATCAAGGGCACCTACGTCCCCCACTGGACCTACGACGCGCAGACCGCGACGCACTACACCGGCGAGCGCGGCGAGGCCTACTACACGACGAACAGCAAAGGCGAGAGCACGCGGCACGTCCGCTGGTATCCGACGTCGGGCGACGTCTCGCGAGCCTTCGACGACGTCGTCGTACCGGCCAGCTCGGTGCTCCCGGAGAAGACGCTCGACAAGATGGGCCCCTGGATGATGGCGGCGGCCCAGCCGTTCGACTCGCAGTATCTCGCCGGCTACACCGCGCTTCGCTACGACGTCGATCCCGACGGCGGTCTGGTCATCGCGAAGGAAAAGATGGAGAACGTCATCCGCGACGACTGCCGCCATGACATCGGTGGCGACGAGCAGCGGGTCTCGACGATCTCCGTGCAGTACGCCGCGCTGATGTTCAAGCTGATGCTGCTGCCGTTGTGGATCGCGTCCTATGTGTACGCCGGCAAGACCTACCAGGTCCTCATCAACGCGAACACCGCCGAGGTGGTCGGCGACCGTCCCTACAGCAAGGTCAAGATCGCGCTCGCGGTGATCGCAGCGCTCATCGTCATCGGCGTCGGCATCGCGATCTACCTGCATACGAGGTCGCACTCCTCGGCGTCGAGCCTTGCCGGGTTAGTGGGGCTCGGCTAGGTGTCGCACTTGAAGTCTCAGCCCTACCTCCCGTCCGAGGGCGCCGAGTTCGTCGAGTACATGGACCGCGTCATCCCGGCCGTCACCGATCTGCAGAACGAAGGCCGGGTTCCCGAAGACCAGGGGATCAAGAGCCTGCTTGCGTTGTGGCAGGTCGTGACCGACCAGGTGAGGGCCGACGTCAAGGCTGTCGGCCCGGACAGCGTGCGGCCGATGACGAGCACGATCCCGATGACGCAGGCGGAGTTCGACCAGAGCTCGGCGATGTTCGAGACGTTCTACCAGCTGCTGCGCATCCTCGAGATGCGCGGCGCGATCAACCTGCGTCGTACCGACGGCGTCGGCAACGTCGCCATGGCGGTCTACCAGGGCACGCTCATCTGAGCCGCCCTGGGCTCAGACCTAGGCGACCAGCGCTGCGTCCGCCACGGGCTCCAGCGCCTCGGCGACGAGATCGGCGACGTCGGCGACCAGTCGGATGTCCAGCTGCTCGCGCACCTTCTCGGGTACGTCGTCGAGGTCCGGGCCGTTGCGCGACGGCAGGAAGACGGTAGTCAGGCCGGCGCGGTGCGCGGCAAGCAGCTTCTGCTTCACGCCGCCGATCGGCAGCACCCGGCCGTTGAGTGTCACCTCGCCGGTCATGCCGACGTCGGCGCGAACCGCACGCCCGGTGGCCAGCGACGCGAGCGCGGTCACCATCGTCACGCCGGCTGAGGGGCCGTCCTTCGGCACCGCGCCGGCCGGCACATGCAGGTGAAGCGCGCGGTCGAGCTCCGTCGGGTCGATGCCAAGGTCGCGGCCGTGCGAACGCAGATAGGACACCGCGATCTGGGCGGACTCCTTCATCACCTCGCCCAGCTGCCCGGTCAGCGCGAGACCCCGCTCGCCGGGCATCGCCGTGGCCTCGACGAAGAGCACGTCGCCCCCGGCTCCGGTCACCGCAAGACCGGTAGCCACTCCTGGCACCGATGTGCGTTCGGCGCTCTCGGGAGTGAACCGGGGCCGACCCAGGTAGCCGACGATCGACTCGTTGGTGACGCGCACCGGCGCCACACCGGCGATTCGATGTCCAGTATCGGCAGCAAGTGCCGTCGCTACCTTGCGCAGCACCTTTGCGAGCGCGCGTTCGAGCTGACGGACGCCGGCCTCGCGCGTGTGCTCCGCCGCGATCAACCGCAACGCGTCGTCATCGACGGTGACCTCGTCGGCGTCGAGTGCGGCACGGTCGAGCTGTCGTGGCAACAGGTGGTTGCGCGCGATCGCGACCTTCTCGTCCTCGGTGTAACCGTCTAGCGTCACGACCTCCATGCGGTCGAGCAGCGCCGCCGGGATCGTGTCGGCAACGTTCGCCGTCGCGAGGAAGAGCACGTCTGAGAGGTCGAGCTCGAGCTCCAGGTAGTGGTCGCGGAACGTGTGGTTCTGCGCGGGGTCCAGCACCTCGAGCAGCGCACTCGCCGGGTCGCCTCGGAAGTCCGAGCCGACCTTGTCGATCTCGTCGAGCAGCACGACCGGGTTCATCGAGCCGGCGTCGCGGATGGCCCGCACGACGCGGCCGGGGAGCGCACCGACATAGGTGCGGCGGTGACCGCGGATCTCTGCCTCATCGCGCACGCCACCGAGTGAAACGCGAACGAACTTGCGTCCGAGCGCTCGTGCGACCGACTCGCCCAGTGAGGTCTTGCCGACACCAGGCGGCCCGACAAGGGCGAGCACCGCGCCGCTGCCGCGACCACCGATGACGTCGAGGCCATGGTCGGCGCGGCGTGCACGCACTGCGAGGTACTCGACGATGCGGTCCTTCACGTCTTCGAGGCCTTCGTGGTCGGCATCGAGAACACCTCGAGCGGCGATCACGTCGGTGCTGTCCGACGTGCGCACGTTCCACGGCAGCTCGAGAACCGTGTCGAGCCAGGTGCGGATCCAGGCGGACTCGGGGTTCTGCTCGCTGCTGCGCTCGAGCTTGTCGACTTCGCGAACCGCCGCCGCGCGCACCTTCTCCGGCAGATCCGCCGACTCGATGCGCGTGCGGTAGTCCTCGGCACCGTCGGGCTCGCCCTCGCCGAGCTCCTTGCGGATCGCGGCGAGCTGCTGGCGGAGCAGGAACTCGCGCTGGCTCTTCTCCATGCCGTCGCGGACGTCGTCGCGGATCTTCTCCGACACCTCCAGCTCGGCGAGGTGAGAGCGACCCATGTCCAGCAGCTTCTCGAGTCGCGCGTCGACATCGGCTGTCTCGAGCAGCCAGAGCTTGTCGTCGACAGAGATGTACGGCGCGTAACCGGCGGTGTCGGCGAGCAGCCCGGGATCAGAGATGCGCTGGACGCCGTCGACGAACTGCCACGCTCCACGCTGTTGCAGGATCGAGATCGCGAGCGCCTTGTACTCGGTCGCCAGCTCGCGGGTGCGATCGGTGGCCTCGCTGTCGTCGAGCGCACTGACCTGCACCCACAACGCGGCGCCGGCGCCGGCGACTCCGACACCGACCTTCGCGCGCTGCACGGCGCGCAACACCGCTGCGGGCTCGCCGTTGGGCAGCCGGCCGACCTGCTCCACCGTCGCGATCACGCCGTGCGCGCCGTACGAGCCGTCGATGCGCGGCACCAGCACGACCTTGCCGTCGGCTGCGGACCTCGCCGCGTCGACCGCAGCCTGTGACTCCCCGTCGAGGGCGACCGGGGCGACCATCCCGGGCAGCACCACCTCGTCGGGCAGCGGCAGCACCGGAAGATCCAACGTCTCAACCATGACTTGCTCCTTGAGTCACTGCGACTCAACGCCGGGATGGCCCGATCACTTCCCGGATCTCGACCCGTCCGCTGTCGGCGAAATCACACTTGCGGCGAGCCCGGTTCGCATGTGACATGCGTGTCGTGAAATGCAACCGCTGTGTGACATGCGGGTCGCAAATCACGACACCTATGTGACATGCGATCACCGAGCCGCGAGGTGCGCGACGGAGTTGAAGGCGCACCAGACCGACTTTCCCGACGCGGTGGGCCGGATGCCCCATTCGCTCGCCAGCAGGCCGACGATCTGGAGTCCTCGGCCGTGCTCGTCATCGTCGTTGGGTCGGATGCGTCGCGGCATCGCGTTCAGCGAGTCGTGCACCTGAAGGAACACGTCCCGCTCGCCTCGGCGAAGCCGTAGCTCGATCGGCGGGTTGCCATGGAGGATCGCGTTCGTCACGAGCTCGCCGGCGCACAGCACGACATCCTCGATGAGGTTGGGTGCGACGCCCCAGAGGGTCAGCGTGCTCGCGACGAAGGCGCGCGCGGAGAAGACGGCGCGCTCGTCGGACTCCACCGTGGTCGTCCCGGTGAGCGGACGGGGACTGTTCGCCGGCACGCGTGCCATCAGGATCGCGATGTCGTCGTCGGGCCCCTCCGGCAGCAGATGGCTCACGAGCTGTTCCGGGTCGACGGTGCCGTTTCCGCCCGCGCGGGTGAGCGCGGCGGCGAGCAGGCTGATCCCCTCCTCGATGTCCCGGGCGCGGTGCTCGACGAGACCGTCGGTGTAGAGGGCGATCAGCGCATCGGCCGGAAGGTCGAACAGCTCGGTCTCGCGAAGCACGACCGGCCCTGACCCCAAGGGTGGACCGGCCAGTCCGAGGATCTCGGTGTCGCCGTCGATCACGAGCAGCGGCGGCAGATGGCCGGCGTTCGCGAAGCTCAGGCTTCGGTCGTACGGGTCGTAGACGGCGTAGATGCACGTGACGATCTGGTCGTCGCCGAGATCGCGTACGACGCCGTCGAGCTGCTCGAGCACATCAGCGGGTGGCAGATCGAGATGGGCGAACGCGCGAGTCGCCGATCGGAGCTGACCCATGATGGCTGCCGCTGCGACGCCCCGCCCCATCACGTCGCCGATCACCACAGCCGTGCGGCCGGCGCCCAGCCGGATGACGTCGTACCAGTCGCCACCGACTTGTGTTCCCGCGACGCCCGCGCGGTAGTACGTCGCGACGTCGAGCTGGTCCGGATCGAAGTCTCGGGCTGGTAGGAGGCTGCGCTGCAGCTGGTCGGCGATGATGTGCTCCCGCGCTGCAGCCTCGCGGCTGGCTGCAGCCGCCGCGAGCGCTTCGTCCATGCGGCGCTGCTCGGTGATGTCCTGCATCGATCCGCGAAGTGCGATGAGCCGGCCCGCGTCGGTGACTGCCTCGCCGCGGATCCGCACGAAGCGCTCGCCACCGTCCGCGTCCAGCCGGATCTCGTAGGTGAACGGCTCGTGCTCTTGCACTGCGCGCTGGACGGCCAGCGCGACCTGGTCCCGGTCGTCGGGGTGCACCCACCTGAGAACTGCACCGTCGAGCCCGGGCTCGTTGAGCTGGTCCGACGTCACGCCCACGATGCGGAGGAACTCGTCCGAGGCGACGATCCGTCCGGACGGCAGCTGCAGCTCCCAGCTTCCGACGCTTGCCAGCCGCTGCGCCTGGTCGAGCAGCACGCGCTGATGCTGCAGCGCCTCCTGCGTCCGGCGCGATCGGTCGAGCTCGAGACTGTTGCGTACTCGGGCGAGGAGTTCTCGAGCCGCGAACGGCTTGACCAGGTAGTCGTCGGCGCCGGCCTCGAGGCCCTCGACCACGCCTTCTTCCCCGGCGCGCGCCGACATCATCACGACCGGTACGCCGACCGTGGTGGCGTTGCTCCGCAGGGCGCGCAGGAGTCCGAAGCCGTCGAGTCGGGGCATCATCACGTCCGTCAGCACCACATCGGGCGGGTCGGCGGTCGCGCGTTCGAGGGCAGCCTGACCGTCGACCGCTTGCTCGACGAGGTAGTCCGCAGAGAGGAGCGCGACCAGGTAGTCGCGCATGTCGGCGTTGTCGTCGACGACGAGGACACGTGGCCGTCCGACCTCGCCCTCGGCGGCCACGCTCGGCGCGTCGCCGAGCCATCGCAACGCCTCGGCGATGAAGCCGGCGGCCTGATGCTCGGACGCAGCCGTTGCCGCGGCCTCGTCCGCCGGGTCGACGAGCTGGTCCGCCGGAAGGTGACTCCGCCCGAGGGGAACCTCGACGGTGAAGGTAGTGCCCTCACCGAGTGCGCTGCGGACGTCGACAGCGCCGTGGTGCAGGGCGGCGAGCTCGGCGACGAGCGCCAACCCGATTCCCGATCCCTCGTGCGACCGCGAGCGTGCGCCGACGACGCGATGGAACCGCTCGAACAGCCTCGTCTGGTCATCGGGCGCGATCCCGATGCCGGTGTCCGTCACGCTGAGCGCGACCCGGTCTCCGACGGACCTCAGCTTGACGGTGATCCCGCCTGTGAAGGTGAACTTCAGTGCGTTGGACAGCAGGTTGAGCACGAGCTTGGCCCACATCTCGCGGTCGACGTAGACGGGCTCCGGCAGCGGATCGCACTCGACCGACAGGGTCAGCCCGGCGCTCTCGACCGCCGACTCGAACATGGCCGCGAGCTCGGCGGTGACCCGCGAGAGGTCGGCCGGCTCGTAGCGCGCCGTCAGCCGGCCCGACTCCAGCCGCGAGAAGTCCAGCAGACTGTTCACCAGTCGAAGCAGCCGTTGACCGTTGCGGTTGATCAGCTCGAGGCGGTTGCGCTGCTGGTCGGGCAACGGCGCAGAGGTGTCGCCCAATGCGTCCTCCGCCGGGCCGAGCAGGAGCGTCAGCGGCGTACGGAACTCGTGACTGACGTTGGTGAAGAAGGCGGTCTTTGCCTGGTCGAGCTCGGCGAGCGACTCGGCGCGGGCGCGTTCGGCTTCATAGGCGCGGACTGCCGCGATGCGGGCGGCGAGCTGGTTGGCAATGACCCGGATGAAGCCACGGTAGGCATCGTCGAGAACGCGGTATCGGTTGAGGCCGGTCACGAGCAGCCCGTACGGGCCTTGTGGGCCGGGCGCCTCGAGGGGGACGACGAAGGCCTGCGTCGGCGGCTCGTCCCATACGCCGCGCGGCAAGTCGCTGAACCGATCCGCCAGGTCGGTGACGTGCGACTCGTGCCCGGCGTGTGACTTCCGCATCGGCCAGACGCTGTCGTCGACGAGCTGTGGCGCGGCGGCGGGATGTGGCAGCTCGAAGCCGGTGCTGCAGACGAGACGGGCGGCCGACCCGCTGTCGTCGTCGAACAGGTAGATGAGGGTGAACGGCAGCGACTGCGGGTTCGCCGACAGATGCTTGCGTGCCGCGGCCCACACCTGCGGCTCCTCGACGCCGGTTGGCTCCGATCCGAGATCACGCAACGTCGACATGCGTCGTACGGCGATGACTCGCTCGGTCTCCTCGCTGACGACGCAGAGCATTCCGGTGATCGCGCCGTCGTCATCCGCGAGTGGGCTGTAGGAGAAGGTGTGGTAGGTCTCCTCGCGGTATCCGCTGCGCTCGAGGAAGAGCTGCAGCGCCTCGTCCCAGGTGGCGTCGCCCGTCTTGATCACGTCGTCGATGCGTGGACCGATGTCGTCCCAGATCTCGGCCCACACCTCGCGGGCAGAGCGGCCGAGCGCCCACGGGTACTTCACGCCGAGCGTGTCCCGTCGGTAGGCGTCGTTGCAGAAGAACGTGAGCTCCGGCCCCCAGGCCATCCACATCGAGAACCGCGAGCTGATCATGATCCGCACAGCGGCCTGGAGGCTCTGCGGCCACTCCGTCATCGGACCGAGTGGCGTCTGCGCCCAGTCGATGGCCAACAAGTCGCGACCGACCTCACCGGCGCTGGCCAGAACGCCGGCAAGCCCGGGCGGGCTTTCCCCCAGGTGGGTCATTGTTGCCTTGCCTCCGAAGCGAACGTGTGGCCCGGCCTGAGCCGGGGCCTGCCCCATCGTTCGGCCTACCCACGAACGATCATCGCCTCCCCTCCCGGTCGCGTGGTACACAGCCCGCGTGACTGCTTCGGTGCTGGAGTCTCCCGCTGATCTGACGGCCGACTGGCTGACCGCTGCCCTCGGGCTACCCGAAGGCGCGCGGGTGAGCGGCTTCACGGCCGCGCAGGTCGGTACGGGGCAGATGGCCGACACGGTGCGGATCGCGCTGGAGTACGAGCCCGCGGGCGCCGGCCCGGCCACCGCGATCGCGAAGTTCGCCTCGTCCGATCCGAACAGTCGGGCGGCGAGCAAGCTGGTGCGCTGTTACGAGATCGAGGTGTCGGTCTACAAGGAGATGGCCCCGGTGCCGGGCGTGCCGGAGCACTACTTCGCGGCCTGGGATCGCGATGCCGACTTCTTCACCTTGCTGCTGGCCGATGTCGCGCCGTGCACTCAGGGCAATGACATCGAAGGCTGCGACGAGGTGGTCGCCGCTGAGGCGATGAAGCGGCTCGCCGGCATCCACGCGTTCGCGTGGGACAAGCCGGAGCACGCGGCGCGGGAGTGGCTCAACCGTGTCTCACCCGAGAACACCGCGAACATCGTCGCCATCATCACGATGACGGCGCCGTCGTTCTTCGAGCGGTTCGCCAAGCATCTGGATCCCGAGCATCAGGCGTTGGTCGAGCGCGTGATCCCTCACGTCAGCTCGATCGTCGAGGCGTACGACGGACCGCGCACCCTTGCCCACGGCGACTACCGGCTCGACAACATGTTGTTCCAGGAGGGTTCGCAGACACCGATGATCGTCGACTGGCAGACCGCCGCATGGGGTCCACCTGCCGCCGACGTGGCGCTGTTCCTCGGTGGCAGCCTGACGACCGAGGCGCGCCGCGAGCATTGGAGCAGGCTGCTCGACGTCTACCACGAGGCGCTGGTCGCCGGCGGTGTCGCGCCGTACTCGCGCGAGCAGCTCGAGCACGACGTGCGGCTGTCGGCGTTCGGCGGCGCGGTGATGGCCGTGATGTCCGCGATCCTCGTCGTACAGACCGAGCGCGGAGACGAGATGTTCGCGGAGCTGTTCCGCCGTCACGCGCAACACGCGATCGACGTCGATGCCGAGGCGCTTCTGCCGGGGCTGACCTCGTGACGGAACACCTCGTCGACCCCGCCAACGAGGTCCGGCATCCCGCTGAGGCTGACCAGCTCTGGCAGGAGTCCTGGTACGCCGACGTCGTCACCGCTGATGGCTCGCTCGCGGGCTATGTCCGGCTCGGGATCTATCCCAACCTGGGAGCCGCGTGGTGGCATGTCGCGATCGTCGGGCCTGGTCGCCCGGTCGTCGTCTGCCAGCGGGACGACCTTCCCGTGCCGCCCAGCGGCATGGCGATCTCGGCCGGAGCCGTCGACATCGAGCTCGTCGTCGACAAGGAGCTCGAGTCCTTCACGGTGCGCGGCAGCATGTCGGGCACGCGTCATGAGGCCGCCGCCGACATCTATGCGGGCAAGCCTGGCGACCCGGTGCGGATCGAGATCGACCTGACGTGGCTCACCGACGGCGCTCCTTATCAGTACGCAGTCACCACGAGGTATGAGATCCCGTGTGCCGTGACGGGGACCGTCTCCGTCGACGGCGAGCAGCTTCGACTCGACGGGTCGGGACAGCGCGACCACTCGTGGGGCGTCCGCGACTGGTGGGCCTTCGGCTGGTGCTGGTCGGCTGGGCACCTCGACGACGGCACGCACACGCACTTGACCGAGGTCCGCGCGGAAGGTGGGCCGTTCTACGCCGGTTACGTCCAGCGCGCCGGTGAGGTGACGGCGGTGGTGGGCGGATCCGTCACCGAAGACCTCGGCGATCACGGCTTCCCGCGCAACGCGACCGTGACGCACGACGGGCTCGTCGTACGGGTCGAGCCACTCGCGTTCGGCCCGATTCTGCTGACCGCTCCGGACGGGCGGATCGGGCGCTTCCCACGTGCGGCCGCGCGCTTCACCGCGTCGGATGGCAGGAGTGGGCTCGGCTGGATCGAATGGAACCAGCCTTAGGTTGCCTAACTACGGGGGTCGTCGCATGGGAACGTTCACGTCGCAGCCCTACCTGCCGAGTGACGCCAAAGAGTTCCTCGAGTACATGCAGCGCATGATGGGTGAGGTGTCGCGCCTGCAGCGCGAGGGCCGGTTGCCCGACGACACCGGCACCAACACGCTTCTCGACTTCTGGCGCCGGATGGTCACGCAGGTGCGGCTGGACACCAGCAAGGTCTCTGCGATGTCGACGACCCCGATCGTGACGTCGTGGGAGATGAGCGAGGCGGAGTACAAGCGCACTTGGGCGCATTACGACACGGTCCTGTCGCTGCTCGAGATCCTCGACCTCCGCGGCGCCGTCAAGCTCGAGGCCAGTCCAGGCGTGATGAAGGTGATCACGGCCCTCTACAAAGGGACGCTGGCCGAGGACTGACGCGCTCGGCGCGGGCGCAGCCCTTGGTGGCACGTGTTCCGTGATGTCTGGGCGCACGCGTCGATCGTTGACACCCGCGAGACCCGAGTTGCAGCGGCAAGGCTGGTTCTCGGATCGGAGGGCTTCCGCTGCGGCCTGACTGCAGCCTGGATCTATGGGGTGGACGTCCAGGATCGCCGTTCACAGGTCGTCTGGATGGGTCGCGGCGTGACGACGACCGGCGACGTGACGCAATTCGTGCGCTCGGATGGACGGTTCTGGTTGCAAGCTGCGCCGACTACTACGACCACCCACAAGCCTTCCTGGCGCAGGTACGCCGAGCGTTCGCCGTGACGACGGCCTAGTGAGGTCCGGGGCCAACGCACTGGGCCTAACTCGCGCGGAGTTTGGCCCACGAGGTTGGCCTCGACGATCCGGGAACCACTATTGGCAGAGTGCCAGTAAGCGTCTAGGGTGCCCTCATGGCTGGGATACGGCTTCCACTCGACGGCGCTCATTGGGTCGACCATGTCGGACGTCATGCCTTTGCGACGCCCGATGAGGTCGCGATCCGCTTCATGGGCGACTCGATCACCTGGGCGCAGCTCGACGCTCGGGTCCACCGGGTAGCCGCGGGGCTCGCCGCTCGCGGTGTCGGCAAGGGCGATCGCATCGCGATCCTCATGACCAACCGGCCCGAGTTCGTCGAGACCACGCTCGGCGCCAACGCCGTCGGCGCAATCGCCGTACCGCTGAACTTCCGGCTCGCCCCCGACGAGGTCGCCTACATCCTCGGCCACAGCGGCGCGAAGGTCGTCGTGACCGACTCGCTGCTGCAGCCGCTCGCCAGCGCTGCGGTCAGCGCGAGCGAGGAGCCGCCGCTGATCGTCGTGAGCGGGCTCGAGGGTGAGGGGACCGACGGCACGATCTCTTACGACGCACTGCTCGGTGAGGCGAGCGAGGCTCCGGATGTCGAGATCGACGAGCGCGACGTGTCGATGATCATGTACACCTCCGGCACCACCGGACGGCCCAAGGGTGCGATGCTCACCCATCTCAACCTGCTGATGCAGTCGGTCACCGCGATCCGTACGTCGCGGCTCGCGGGCGAGAACGTCGTGTCGTTGTGCAACGTCCCGCTGTTCCACATCGCGGGCATCGGCGGCATGCCGTCGTCGCTGATGATCGGCGCGCGCACCGTGATCATGCCCACGGGCCTGTTCGATGCCGAGTCGACGCTGGACATCGTCGAGTCGGAGAAGGTCTCGAGCCTGTTCCTCGTGCCCGCGCAGTGGCAGGTCATGTGCGCGCACCCCGACGCCACCCGGCGTTGCGCGTCGCTGCGCACCATCGCGTGGGGGGCGGCGCCGGCGTCGGTCAGCCTGCTCGAAGACATGGCGCGGGTCTTCCCCCACACCGAGATCATCTCTGTCTTCGGCCAGACCGAGATGTCGCCGGTGACGACCTCCTTGCCAGGCGTCGACGCGGTTCGCAAGATCGGCTCGGTCGGCAAGGTGATCCCGACGATCGTTGCGCGCGTCGTCGACGACGAGATGAACGACGTGAAGCCAGGCGAGGTCGGTGAGATCGTCTACCGCGGGCCGACGTTGATGGCCGGCTACTGGAACGACCCGGAGGCGACCGCCGAGGCGTACGCCGGCGGCTGGTTCCACTCCGGCGACCTGGTGCGTGCCGACGACGAGGGCTTCCTCTACGTCGTCGACCGCAAGAAGGACATGATCATCTCGGGCGGCGAGAACATCTACTGCGCCGAAGTCGAGAACGTTCTTGCCGCGCATCCCGGCATCGCCGACGTTGCCGTCATCGGGATCCCGCACGACAAGTGGGGTGAGACCCCTGCCGCGGTCGTCGTCGCGGCGCAGCCCGACTCACCGCCGACGTTGGACGACATCGTCGACTTCACACGCGACCGGCTGGCGTCGTACAAGAAGCCGACCGCGCTGATCGTCGTCTCCGAGCTGCCACGCAACGCGTCGGGCAAGGTGCTCAAGCACGAGCTACGCGCCCGTCACGCCAAGGGGGAGCTCACCGCCTCGTGACCGAGACGAAGACGGGTCCGCGCTGGAGTCGCCTCGAGCACGACGAGCGTCGCGAGCAGATCCTCGCGACGGCGCGGACGCTGTTCACGCAACGGCCGTACGGCTCGGTGTCCACCATCGAGATCGCGGAGGCAGCCGGCGTCACGCGCGGCTTGCTGCATCACTACTTCGGCACCAAGCGCTCGCTCTACCTCGAGGTCGTCAAGGAGCTCGTCGACTCGCCCGTGCTCGGGGTCCTCAACGCGATCGCCGCGGCGCCGGTCGACGAGACGCCGCGCTGGGAGGACAGCGTCGCGATGTGGATGGATGTCGTCGAGACCAACCGCGAGGCCTGGCTCACCGCGATCAGCGCTGGCGAGACCGGTAGCGACCGTGCGATGCACGACATCCTCGACGAGGCGCGGGAGCGCACCGCGACCCAGGTGATCACCGTGCTCGGCCTCGACGAGAAGCGCACCCCCGAGGTGAGGGCCCTCGTCCGTGGCTTTGGCGGCTTCGCCGAAGAGATCACGCGCGAATGGCTGCAGCGCAGGCGGCTGACGAAGGAGCAGGCACGCGTGCTGCTCGTCGGCGCGTTGCCGGGAATGGTCGACAAGCTGCTCCCCGACGTCGTGTCCAAACGCCGGCGGAGCGCATGATCGCGCGACGGCGTCTCAGCGGCGCGGTGCTCATCACGGTCGGAGCGGTCGTGCTCGCCGCCGTGGAGCCGGCCGTCGGCGCATCGGCCAGCCGTCAGCAGTCGCACCGCATCGAAGCGGGCACCGCCGCCGCGACTGCCAACGTGCTCGGCATCACCCCGGGCGTGTCCGGCCTGCAGTTGAGCGCCACGATCGGAGAGTCGACGGCGGCGTACCAGCACACCGAGACGCAGGCGAAGTCCGGCACCGTCGATCTCGGCTCGCTGGGACTGGTGCTCGCCACCAGTCAGTTCTGCGGCCGACCCGAGCTCGCTGAGAAGGACCAGCCGCAGCCGCTGTCGGCCGACTCCGAAGACGGCAACCAACATCGCACCCACGGCGCCAAGGGGTTCGGTCAGGAAGCGGTCTCGGTCGAATCGCAGCCCGAGTCCGCGACGGCGACGACGACGACGATCGACCAGAAGCTGCCCGGCATCGTGTCGGTCCGCGGCCGGTCGCGCGCCGCTGTCCGCTACGTCGACGGTCTCGAGCAGGTCGCCACCAGCAGCGTCAACGAGACCGTGACACTCCTCGGCGGCCAGGTGCGCCTCGACGGGATGAGCTGGACGGCAAGGCGCACGAGCGGGGCGACGACCACCCGCAAGACCCACTTCTCATTCGGCCACGTGAGCATCGGCGGACAGCCGCTGGAGGCGCCGGACTCCGCACCCGAAGCGACGATCTCCGCCATCAACAAGGTTCTCGCTCCGGTGGGGTTGAGCTTCCTCGAGCCGGTCCACTCCACGAACCATCACACCGGTGCGGTCGCGATCGGCCCCTTCACGTTGCGCTTCAGCGGGTCGAAGATCGAGCGCGCGATCATCGGGCCGGTCGGCAACAACGTCGTCACCGTCGAGAACCTGCTCAAGAAGCTCGGGGCGCCGGGGAATGACTGCGCCCAGGCTCGCGAGCTGATCGACAACCTCGACGAGAACCTCGGCACGCTGGCACATCTCGTGCTGGCGATCTCAGAGGGCGCTGGCTCGGTGGACCTTCAGTTCGGCGGTGTCGCAGCGGGCGCGCAGGACCCGGTGTCCTTCGCGAACCCGTTCGGCGGGGTCGGGGGCAGCGTGCCGCCGCCGGTCGGCACGGCTGTGAGTCCGTCGTCGGGCAGCCACCTGCCGGCCGTCTCCGCTCCAGGGTCGTCGACCTCGACTGCCGAGCCGACGGCGAGCGAGCCGGTCGTCGCGAGCTCTGCCGTCCGCTGTATCACCACGAGCCCGTCAACCACACACGGTTGCTGGCACGGGCTCGCCACGGTCGCGTCCGGCGGCGCGCTCGCGGTCGGCCTCGCGCTGCTCGTCGCCGACCTCGCGGTGACTCGTCGCCGTCGTACGAACCTGAGGAGTGCTGACGCCAGTGAGTGACGGCTCCCGCTTCCGGCTGCCCGCCGCCGACCGTCATCTGCTTGCGGGCTACGGGCCTGGGATCTTCCTGGTGGCGGCGTTCCTGCTGATGTCGCTGCTGGTGCCGACGATCGCACCCGACCAGAACGTCTCGGCGACCTCGGCGGCCGCCACGGGCCCCGTCTCGCCGTCTCAGCCGTCCGGCGGTGGCATCGTCCCGACGACCGCCGCGACGCACGGCGCGCGCAGCACGACCGGGACCGCAAAGGGTGGCGTCGCATCAGCCGTCACCGGCGGCAGCACTTCAAAGTGCTCCGGCCCGCAGGTGCGCGGCGACAGCTACTCGCCGCAGTGCGTGTCGTTCACCGGCTCCAACGGCGGTGCGACGAGCCGCGGCGTCACCGGCAAGGACATCGCGATCACGTTCCGGATCCCGGCTGACAATCTTTCGAGCACCGACGCGGCAATCCAGCAGCTTGCCGGCAAGTACAACACCGCCGCTTTCAGCGACACCGAGACCGACATCAAGCGGACCATCGCCGACCTCGTCACGTACTTCAACCGGTCCTTCCAGTTCTACGGCCGAAAGCTCGTGCTGCGGTTCTTCAACGGGCAGGGCACGCTGACGTCGGAGATCACCGGCGGCGGGCAGTCGCAGGCAAACGCAGACGCGCTGAAGGTCGCCGACTCCTACAAGGCCTTCGCCGACATCTCCGCGTTCTCCCAGCCGTACGGCCAGGCGCTGTCGCAGCAGCACGTCGTCAACATCGGCTCGCCGTACATGTCACTCGGCTGGTACCAGAAGTACTCGCCGTACGCCTGGTCGTTCTTCCCGAACTGCACGACGGCGACTGAAGGAGGCTCCGGCGGCGTCGTCCATCAGCTGCTGCCGCAGAAGGTGACCTGGGCCGGACAAGGGGTGCAGGACGGTCAACCACGACGGTTTGCCGTCATCGCGCCGGATAACCCGATCTACCAGTCGTGCATTCACATCGTCACCCGCGCGATGGCACACGCCGGCCATCCACCGGTCGACGACCTCTCCTATACGGCGAACCTCTCGGAGCTGTCGCAGGAGGCGGCGGCGATGGAGCAGCGGATGGTCAACGACAAGATCACGACGATCATCTGCGCGTGCGACCCGATCACGCTCATCTACCTGACCGGCGACTTCGACAACGCCGACTACGAGCCGGAGATCGTCAACAGCGGCGGTGCGTTCACCGATGAGGACGTCGTCGCGCAGCTCATGGACCAGGGCGTCTGGGCCCACGCCGCGGGTGAGACGTTCAACGGCACCACGCCGCCGTTCGGCTCGTCCCTGGCGTACTTCGCCGCAAAATCCGTCGACCCGTCGCACATCCCGGCGCACGAGGTCGATGTCTTCTACGAGGACCTCTACATCCTCGCGTTGGGCATCCAGCAAGCTGGTCCCGCCCTCACGCCCGACTCGTTCCAGCGCGGCCTGTTCAGCTACAGCGGCGGCGACGGCGAGTACGGTCCCTGGTCGTTCAACCAGCAGGGCCACGGCATCTGGACCCCGCAGTACAAGTTCCGGGACGAGTGGTGGAACCCCAAGGTCCCCTCACCGTTCAACGGCCAGCTGGGCAGCTGGATCGTCGGCAAGCACTGGTACGGGCTCAATGACTCCTCGGGCAAGTACATGCCGGTCTTTCCGAACGGACCGCAGTGATCGCACGTCTCACCGACCGCCGCGGGTTGCCGTACCTCGCGGCTGCTGCGGCGGCGCTCGTCGTCCTGGTGCTGACGCAGGTCGATGCGCACGAGGTGCCGTCAGGCACGGTGCTGTACGGCGTGCTCTACGGCAGCCTCAACGGCCTGCTCGCCGTCGGGCTCGTCTTGCTCTATCGCGTGACCCGCTCGCTGAACTTCGCGTACGGCGCGATGGGCGGCCTGCCGGCCGGCATCGTCGCATCGCTGTACCTGTCGCACCACACGCCGTGGGCGCTGTGCGTCGCGATGAGCATCGGGATGGGCGTGCTGGTCGGTCTCGGGACCGGGGCGCTCGTCAACTGGCGGTTCAGCCGTTCGCCGCGGCTGGTGCTGACCGTCGCGACGATCGGCCTGCTGCAGCTGTTGGGCGGCATCGCGATCTACGTGCCGCGGTGGTTTCACGGCCCGGCGCTGATCCCGCCGTTCGCGACCGGTCTGTCGAAGTGGCATCACCAGATCAACCCGGTGCTGTTCAACGGCAACGATCTGGTCGTCGTCATCGTCGTACCGCTCGTGGTGGTTGCGGTGTCGTGGTTCTTGCTGCGCACCGACGCGGGTCGCGCGGTCCGCGCGATCGCCGACAACCCTGACCGGGCTCGGCTCGCCGGCGTTCCGGCTGGCCGCCTGATGCTGCTCGTCTGGGCGATCGCGGGTGCGGTCGCGGCCCTTGCCGTGACGTTGCAGGCGCCGTCCGCGGGCGTGCCGTTGAACGTCGCCGCCGGACCCGAGATCCTGCTTGCTCCGCTGGCAGCCGCGATCGTCGCCGGGATGCGCTCGATGCCGGGCGCCTTTCTCGCGGCGATCGGGCTCGGCGTGATCGAGTCGGTCGTCCGGCTCGACGTGTCGAAGCAGTCGATCGAGGAGCCGATCTTCCTCGGCATCATCTTGATCGCACTGCTCGTGCAGCACCGCGGCTCAAGCCGGGCGGACGAGAGCGACGGTGCGTGGTCGGAGATCGGTACGACGCGGCCACTGCCGGCCGCGTTGCGCCGGCTGCCGGCGGTCCGGCTCGTACGCGTGGGCGGTCTCGCGGCGATCAGCATCATCGCGGTCGTGTTGCCGGCGCTGCTGTCGGCGTCGCGGCTCTACCAGGTCACCGGTGCGCTGGTGTTCGGGATGGCGGGCCTGTCACTCGTCGTGCTGACGGGCTGGTCGGGGACCGTGAGTCTCGGCCAGATGGCGCTGGTCGGGATCGGCGCCATCGTCGCGGGCGACCTGGTTGCGCACCTCGATCTCGACCTGTTCCAGGCGATGGTCGTCGCGGGCCTCGCGGGTGGTATCGCGTCGCTGCTGCTGGGATTGCCGGCATTGCGGGTTCGCGGCCTCTATCTCGCCGTGACGACGATGGCGTTCGCGGTCACGGCCAATGACTTCTTCTTCAACCCGTCCAACTTCTCGAGCGCGCTCCCGGCCGAGATCGTCCGCCCGGTGCTGTGGAAGCGGTTCCTGCTGAAGGACGGAAGCGGCGACCTCTATCTCCTGTGCCTCGGCGTACTGGCGCTTTGGATCGTGCTGCTCGCCGGGCTACGCCGTGGCCGGCCCGGCCGAGCGATCATCGCGGTGCGCGACAACCGGGCAGGTGCGGAGGCGGCAGCGGTCCCGAGTGTGCGGACCCGCTTGATGGCCTTCATGGTCGCCGGCGTCATCGCGGGTGTCGCCGGCGCGCTCGACGTCGTCGTACTGGGCGGCGTCGGCAACCAGACCTTCCAACCGACGGACAGCGTGCTTGTGCTGTCGATGGTGGTGATCGGCGGAACCGCGTCGATCGGCGGCGCGCTCGCCGGCGTCGCCCTTCTGGAGTGGGTGGCCATCGCGTTCCCCACGGCTCAGCTGCTGATCACAGGCGTGGGCATGCTGGTGGTGTTGCTGGTCGTGCCGTCCGGCGTTGCCGGCGTGGCGGAGCGGGTCCGCGACCGGGTGCTCGTGTCGCTGGCGCGGCGGCGCGGGTGGGACACCAGCGTCTGGGCGGACTCGGCCCACGACGCAGCCGAAGCCGTCGCGAGCGAACCGGTGGCCAGGTCGTCCGACGCCGATGGTGAGGCGCTGCTGCGCGTGTCAGGTGCCAACGCGGCGTACGGGTCGATGCAGGTGCTGTTCGGAGTCGATCTCACTGTCCGGGAGGGCGAGATCGTCGCATTGCTCGGCACCAACGGCGCCGGCAAGTCGAGCCTTCTTCGCACGGTCACCGGTCTGCTTCCGGCTTCGTCGGGAACTGTGCGCTTCGCGGGCCATGACATCACGGCGGACGCGACAGAGAGCATCGCGGCCCGCGGCCTGACGATGATGCCGGGCGGCCGCGGCGTCTTCCCGTCGCTGACGGTGGCGGAGAACCTGCGCATCGCGGGGTGGGTGCACCGCAAGGACGCGAGCGCGACGCGTGACGGTCTTGCCGGGGCCTACGACCTGTTCCCGGTGCTCGAGGAGCGCGCCGGCTCGGTTGCGGGCGACCTGTCGGGCGGGCAGCAGCAGATGCTGTCCCTGGCGATGGCGTTCCTGGCGAAGCCGAAGCTGCTGTGCATCGACGAGCTGAGCCTCGGGCTGGCGCCGCTCGTGGTCGCGCGGCTCCTGGACGCGGTGCGCCGCATCCACGCCTCCGGCGTGACGGTCGTGATCGTCGAGCAGTCGGTCGACGTCGCACTCGTCATCGCCGAGCAGGCAACGTTCCTCGAGAAGGGGCAGGTCCGCTTCGTCGGGCCGGTCGCCGACCTGATGGAGCATGACGAGCTGCTGCGGGCCGTGTTCATCGGCGGCGGCAAGGCTGCGGCGCCGAACCGTAAGGCCGCGAAGCGGCCGGCCAAGGCGACGGCGACACGTGCAGCCGAATCGATCCCCGCGTTGCGCTGCTACGGGATGTGCCGGTCGTTCGGCGGGATCATCGCGGTGAACCAGGTTGACCTCACCGTCAACAAGGCAGAGATCGTCGGGCTGATCGGGCACAACGGCGCCGGCAAGACGACGATCTTCGACTTGCTGTGCGGATTCACGGCGGCTGACGCTGGGCGGGTCTACCTCGGCGAGGAGGAGATCACGTCGTACCCGGCCTGGGGTCGTTCCGCCCTCGGTCTCGGGCGGTCGTTCCAGGACGCGCGGTTGTTCGGCAGCCTCACCGTCGCCGAGACGCTGTGCGTGGCATTCGAGCGGCATCTAGCCAACCGTGACCCGTTCGCGGCCGCCCTGCGAATGCCGGCGGCGATGGCGAGCGAGGCAGCTCTGGCCGAGGGAGTGGACCGCCTGATCGAGGAGTTCGGCCTCGCGGCGTACCGGCACCGCCCGACCGGCAGCCTGTCGACGGGCACGCGGCGCATCGTCGAGCTGGCGTGCGTCATGGCGCATGAGCCGTCGGTGATGTTGCTCGACGAGCCGTCCGGCGGTGTCGCGCAGCGCGAGACCGAGGCTCTCGCGCCGCTGCTCCTGAAGCTCCGCGAGGAGACCGGTTGCGCGATGCTGGTGGTCGAACACGACATGGCGCTGCTGAGCAGCGTCTGCGACCGGCTGGTCGCGCTCGAGCTCGGCGCGGTGATCGCCGAAGGTGCTCCCGCCGACGTGCTGTCGCACCCGGCGGTCATCGCGAGTTATCTGGGTACTGACGCCGCTCCGGCGTCGATCAAAGGAGGGTCATGACCGCCACGGCCACGGAGCTGAGCAGAGGCTTCGACATCAAGCCGTACCTCGTCGGCGTCGGGGGTGACCTGCCGGGTCCGGCGAACGTCATCATGCAGCTGAGCTGGCCTGAGGTCGGGTACGGCGTGATGGAGAGCAAGGTCGACTCGGGCAACGCGATGAAGCACCCGTACAAGCGGGCGCGCACGACGTTCACGTATCTGTCGGTCGCGATGCTCGGCAACGACGACGACCGCCGTAACTTCGCGAAGGCGGTCAACGGCCAGCACGCTCAGGTCAAGTCCGACGAGAACAGCCCGGTGAAGTACCACGCGATGAACCCGGAGCTGCAGCTCTGGGTGGCGGCTTGCCTTTACTACGGCACGCTCGACATCCACGAGAAGATGCACGGCCCGATCACCGACGAGCATGAGGCCGATCGCTTCTACCAGTACTGCGCGCGGTTCGGTACGACGTTGCAGGTGCGTGAGTCGATGTGGCCGAAGACCCGCGCGGAGTTCGCGGAGTACTGGGAGGCGGGCGTCGCGAAGGCCGCGATCGACGACAAGATGCGGCGCTACCTAGATGCGCTGACGCGGCTGGAGAACCTGCCGAAGCCGATGCAGCGACTCAGCGCCGAGCGGTCGCTCTTCTTCACCAAGGGCTTCCTGCCGCCGCTGTTTCGTGAGCAGATGAACTACTCCTGGTCCGACGCCGAGCAGGAGGTGTTCGACAAGAAGCTCCGGCGGCTCGGGCAGATCGACCGCAAGCTCCCCAACAACCTGAAGATCCTGCCGTTCAGCGCGTTGCTGTGGGACATGCGCCGTCGTCATCGCAAGGGAACTCCACTGGTTTGACGAACTCTTAGGGATGCGGGGGATCGCGAAGGTCGTCGTTGTGGCGGTGGCGCTCGCGCTGCTGCCCTACGCCGCGGCGGCGGCGCCGTCGGATCTGGGCAACGGCAAGACCACGCACGGCGTCACGAGCTTCAAGGGTGACCGCTTTCCCTACTTGCTGTACACACCGACGTCGTACCGGGTGGGGCAGGCAGCGCCGCTCGTGGTCATGATGCACGGTTGCCAGACGACGGCCGTTCAGGAAGAGCAGATCACTCGCTTCGACAAGCTCGCGGACCGGTACGGCTTCCTCGTCCTCTATCCAGAGGTGGACCCGATCGGCAAAGCCTCTCCCGGGCCGATCGCCAACTGCTGGAAGTTCCTCGATCCGGTCGTGTACTTCCGCGGCTTCGGTGACACGGCCGCGGTCGCGCAGATGACGCACGAGGTAATGCGTGAGCGCGACGTCGACCGGCAGCGCATCTACATGGTCGGGGTGTCCGGCGGCGGGCTGATGACGTCGGCCTCCGCGGCGACGTATCCGGACCTGTACGCCGCGGTTGGCATCGTCGAGTCGGCCGGCTACGCCGACGGCCCGTGCTTCACCGATGGGGTCGGCGTGCCGGTGCAGGCCAACGCGCAGCTCGCTCGCGTCGTCGAGGGATCGCACGCCCGCGTCGTACCGATCTTCGTGATCGGCTCGACCGGTGATCTCGCGTTTCCGGCCGCGTGTGAGAAGAAGGCGCTGCAGCAGGGCCTGCGTACCGACAACCTGGTGATCAGCGGCAGCCAGACCGGCCCGATCTCGCTCTCCCCGGCGTCGGTCCACCGAGGCAAGGTGCCGCACGGCCGCAGCTACACGGTCAGCACGTTCCGCGATCCGAGCGGATGCCTGATCGGTGAGCAGACGATCATCGATGGCATGCCGCACGCGTGGCCGGGCGGCAGCTCGCACATGGGCGGCTACAGCGACCCGACAGCGCCGGACGGCGCGACGATCGCGTGGAGCTTCTTCAGGCACTTCACGCTGCGCAGCAGCGCGATGCCCTGCGCGACGGCGTAGCCACCGGTGCCCTGCCCGACGGCCCGATCCCCGCGGTGATCTTGACGAACCGGGCGGTATGAGGGCCTCACATCGCCTCCGTCGTCAAGATCACGGAGGATCGAGGCTGGATCGGCCGCCGACTCGACGGCCGAGTCGATTGGGACGAGGACGCGATCTACAGCAAGAAGGGGATGAGCATCTTGCTCGCCTTCCGGTACGCCGGGTAGGCGTCAGGGAACTGCTCGGTCATGTAGCGCTCTTCGACGGTCGCGCTGTAGATGAAGTAGATGCCTGCGAGCAGTACGGCGATCAGCCACTGCCAGCTCAACCCCACCGCGGTGCCGATCCCCGCGAGCAGGATTCCGGAGTAGATCGGATGCCGGACCAGACGGTACGGGCCGGTCGTCACTAGCTCCGGGTCGTCCTTTCGCGACATGGGATGGCCCCAGTTGCGACCGATGTGCGTGCGGGCCCAGATGGCGAAGCCCAAGCCGGCGGCGAACAGCGCCAGCCCGAGGACCGCCCGCCACGACCCGGCTCTGTGGGTATGCCCCCGGAAGGCGTGAAGGCGGACCAGTAACACGACGACGACCACGATGGCGACTCTGATGCCGACCTCGCGAGACCAGTCGACGTGTCCCCGCTTGATCGAGCGAGCCGCAACGAGCCAGTACAGCCAGAACGCGGCCCAACCGACTGCGAAGACGATCCGTACGCCAGCCATCGAGGCGATTGTCGCGCGGGTGCGCTAAGGACCGCGTGATCAACCCTTCGTGGCGTTGCGGAGCTCTTTGAGATCTCTGGCCATCTCGGCGAGCTGCTTGTGGAAGTCGTTGTGCTTGGAGTTCTGCGACGGATCGACCAGCGCGCCGCAGTCGAGGCACAACGTGAGGCTCTGGTCGCCAACCTGCACCGATCGTGTCGCCATTCGCCGATTGTACGAACGAGTGATCACGCGCCGACCGCGTGGACCCCGCCGTCCACGTGCACCACCGAGCCGGTGGTTGCGGGGAACCAGTCCGAGAGCAGCGCAATGCACGCCCTCGCCGCGGGGGTCGCGTCATCGACGTCCCAGCCGAGCGGTGCGCGTTCCTTCCAGACCTGCTCGAAGCCGTCGAAGCCGGGAATCGACTTGGCGGCCATGGTGCGCAGCGGTCCGGCCGCGACGAGGTTGACCCGGATTCCCGCGGGCCCGAGGTCTCGTGCGAGATAGCGAGCAGCCGACTCCAGCCCCGCCTTCGCCACGCCCATCCAGTCGTACGCCGGCCACGCCCGCGTGGCGTCGAAGTCCAGACCCACGATCGACCCGCCGCCACCCATCACCGCGCGCACCGCGCGAGCCAGTGACACCAGCGAGTACGTCGAGATCTGCAGTGCCGTGGCGACGTCGGTCCACGGCGTCTCGCCGAAGCCGCCGCCGAGGGCGGACGCGGGTGCGAAGCCGATCGCGTGCAGCACACCGTCGACAGACTCGGCGTGCTCACGGATCCCGTCCGCCAGAGCCTCCAACTCAGCGTCGACCGTCACGTCGAGCGCAAGGACCGGCGCGGGCTTCGGCAGCCGGCCGGCGATCCGCGTCGTCAGCGACCGGCTGCGACCGGCGCCGGTGAGGATCACGTTCGCGCCCTCCTCCTGCGCGAGCGCGGCGACCTTGAAGGCGATCGAGGCCTCGGTCAGCACGCCGGTGACGAGCACGGTCTTGCCGTCGAGAAGTGCCACTAGTGCCCCATTCCGAGACCACCGTCGATGGGTACGACGGCACCGGTGACGTACGACGCGGCGTCGCTGCTGAGGAACGCCGCGACTGCTGCAACCTCTTCGACCGAGGCCGGTCGGCCGAGCGGCGTGCGTTCGACGATCGCGTTGCGCTGCTGGTCGCTGAGCGCGCGAGCCATGTCGGTCTCGACGAGGCCGGGCGCGATGACGTTGGACGTGACGCCGCGGCCGGCGTACTCGCGTGCCAGCGACCGGGCCAGCCCGACCAGACCGGCTTTGGACGCCGCGTAGTTCGCCTGCCCGGCCTGGCCGACTGCGCCGACCGCGCTCGACACGAACAGCAGCCGGCCATAGCGAGCCTTCGCCATCGCAGGGAGTACTGCTTTCGCGGCCAGCCACGATCCGCGCAAGTTGGTGTCGAGCACCTCGTCCCAATCGTGTTCCGGCATGCGCAGCAGCAAGCCGTCGCGGGTGATGCCGGCGGCGCAGACGAGCACCTCGACCGGTCCGTGCTCAGCGGCAGCCGCCGTGACGGCGTCGCCCACTGAGGACGCGTCGGCGACGTTGCACTTCACCGCGAACAGGCCATCCGGAGCGGTGCTGCCGTGATGAGTGACGGCGACACGATGCCCGGCATCGGCGAGCGCGCAAGCGATGCCGTAGCCGATCCCGCGGTTGCCGCCCGTGACCAAGACCGAGCGGCTCATAGCGGGATGTTGCGGTGGTTGCCGGGACGCCGAGGGTGCGCGGCGATCGCCGTACTCACTGCGCTTCGTGTCGTGTCGGGGTCGATGACCTCATCGACCAGGTTGAGCTCGATCGCCCGGCCGACCCCGCCCGAGGTCGCCTCGTGTTCCGCGGCGAGTGCGATCTCGAGCTCGGCGCGCTCGGACTCCGGGACCGCGGCGATGGCCTTTCGATGCAGGATCCGCACGGCCGCGACGGACCCCATGACCGCGAGCTCGGCCGCCGGCCATGCGAACACCTTCGTCGCACCGAGCGAGCGAGAGTTCATCGCGATGTAAGCCCCGCCATACGCCTTGCGGGTCACCACGGTCACCCGCGGCACGGTCGCCTCCGCGAACGCGTGCAGCAGCTTCGCCCCCCGCCGTACGACGCCCTCCCACTCCTGCTTCACCCCGGGCAGGTAGCCGGGCACGTCGACGAGTACGACGAGTGGGACGCCGAACGCGTCGCACATGCGGACGAACCGCGCCGCCTTCTCGGCGCTCGCCGAGTCCAGGCAGCCGGCGAGGCGCAGCGGGTTGTTGGCCAGCACGCCGACCGGCCCACCGCCGAGCCGCCCGAGCGTCGTGACGATGTTGGGGGCCCACGTCGCGTGCAGCTCGATGCCGGGCTCGTCGAGCAATGCCGCAACGATCGGCCGCACGTCGTACGCCCGGCGCGGTGAGTGCGGCAGGAATTCCGCCATCGGACGGTCCACCGCGGGCTTCACGCGTGTGCGGTGGTCAGCGAGCACCGTGACGACGTCACCGGCCTTCGCGATGGCACTGACGTCGGTGTCGGCGACGAGGTGAACGACGCCGCTCTTGCGGCCGTGTGCGTCCGGCCCGCCGAGCTGCTCCATGTCGACGTCCTCGCCGGTGACGCTGCGCACGACGTCAGGCCCTGTGACGAACACCCGTCCCGCCGGCCCGAGGACGACGACGTCGGTGAGCGCCGGCCCGTAGGCGGCTCCACCTGCGGCCGGGCCGAGCACCACCGACACCTGCGGGATCAGTCCCGACGCCTGCGTCATCGCGGCGAAGACCCGGCCGACGCCGTCGAGCGATGCGACGCCTTCGGCCAGCCGCGCTCCGCCGGAGTGCCAGATGCCGACTATGCCGTCGCCGCGTCGTAGTGCCAGCCGGTACGCCGCGACGATGACGGCGCAGCCTTCGGCGCCCAGCGCGCCACCTTGCCTCGATGCGTCGGTCGCGAACGCGACCACTTCCGTGCCGTGCACCTTGCCGATGCCTGCCACGACGCCGCAGTCATCGGCGGCACCGCGGGCAATCGGCCGCCACTCGGTGAACAGGGCCGCGAGCCGAAGCCGAGGATCGCGATCGACCTCGACGACCGGGGTGGCGACCGCCGTCGTCGTGACATCGAGCGTGGTCATCAGACCTCCGTGAAGACCAGAGCGACGTCGTGGCCACCGAAGCCGAACGAGTTCGACAGCGCTGCGCCGCCTGCGATCTGCCGGGGCGCCATCCGGACCAGGTCGAGCACCGCCTCGTCGTCGGGATCATCGAGGTTGCGGATCGCCGGTACGACGCGATCGCGCAACGCGAGGCAGGTGACGCCTGCCTCCAATGCACCTGCTGCGCCGAGCAAGTGGCCGGTGCACGACTTGGTCGCGGTGACCGCGATGCCGTCGAGCGCGTTGCCGAACACGCGACGCAGCGCGCTGGCTTCGGCGACATCGCCCGCGGGAGTCGAGGTGGCGTGCGCGTTGACGTGGATGACGTCTGTGGGGGACAGCGCGGCGTCGGCAAGCGCAAGCGACATCGCGCGCGCGGCGCCGACGCCGTCCGGATCCGGTGCTGCGATGTGATGGGCGTCGTTCGCCATGCCGGCGCCGGCAACGACGGCGTACCGTGTCGCTCCGCGCGCGAGCGCATGCGACTCCGACTCCAGCACGAGAATCGCGGCGCCTTCGCCGAGTACGAACCCGTCGCGTTGCTTGTCGAACGGGCGCGAGGCCTCGGCCGGTGCATCGTGTCGCGACGACAGCGCGCGCATCGCGGCGAATGCGGCCAGCGGCAGCGGGTGCACAACGGCCTCCGCGCCGCCGCACACGACAACGTCGGCACGACCGGCGCGGATCAGGTCCGAGCCCATCGCGATTGCCTCGGCCCCAGATGCGCAGGCAGAGACGGGCGCGTGCGCGCCGGCGCGGGCCGACAGCTCGAGCGCGAGGGTCGCCGCCGGACCGTTCGGCATGATCATCGGCACCGTGAACGGTGACACCCGACGGGCGCCGCGCGTGCGCAGCACGTCGTACTGGTCGAGGACTGTGGTGAGGCCGCCGATCCCGCTCGAGACGACGACCCCGAGGCGCTGCGGCTCGACGTCAGGCGCACCGGCGTCGCGCCACGCCTCGAGACCGGCGACCAGCGCAAGCTGCTGGCTGCGGTCGAGGCTGCGAAGGCGAGGTGGCGGCAGCACGTCGGCCGGGTCGGTCGCCGCGCGCGCGGCGATGCGTACCGGCAGGTCGGCGGCCCAGTCGTCGTCGAGCAGGGCGGCACCCGACTGCCCGTCGAGCAGCGCACGCCAGGTCGACGGCGCGTCGCCGCCGAGCGGGGTGGTCGCGCCGAAGCCGGTCACGACCACCCGATCGGTGGAGCTGGTCATTACGCGGGAACGCCGGCCTTCGCGAGGAACTCGAGCACATCGCCGACCGTCTTCAGCTTCGCCAGCTCGGAGTCCGGGATCGAGACGTGGAAGCGATCCTCCGCCATCGTGGCGATCTCGACCATCGACAGCGAGTCGATGTCCAGGTCGTCGACGAACGACGCAGCCGGTACGACGCGGGCGGCGGGAATGCCAGTGGCCTCCTGCACGATCTCGCCGAGCGCGGCGAGCAGGTTCTCGTCAGACATGTGCACTTGCTCCTTCGGTTTGGGGAACTGCGCTGAACTGAGGGACTGGGCTGAATGCTGGTCGAGCTAGGGGACGGTCACGACGGCGCCGGCCCAGGTCAGGCCGGCGCCGAAGGCGAGGGTGAGGGCGAGGTCGCCGGTCGCGACCTTGCCCTCGCGGCGCAGGCGCGCCAGCGCGAGCGGAACCGTCGCCGCCGAGGTGTTGCCGCTGTCGATGACGTCATCGGCGACGACGGCATTGGTGGCGCCGAGCTGCTTCGCGATCGAGTTGACGATGCGCAGGTTGGCCTGGTGCAGCACGACGGCGTCGAGATCGCCGGGCTCGATTCCAGCGGCTTCGCAGACCTGCCGCGCCGCGCGCCCCATCTCTGTGGTCGCCCAGCGGAAGACCGCGGGACCGTCGAGGTTCAGGCGACGCTCGTCGTCCAGTGCGATCAGCTGAGAGTTCGTGCCGCCGTCGCTGCCGCAGACCAGTGGGCCGATGCCCGGGGCGTCGGACGGGCCGACGACCGCCGCGCCTGCGCCGTCGGCGAACAGGATCGCCGACGAGCGGTCGCTCCAATCGAGCCAGTCGGACAGCCGCTCGGCCGCAGCGACCACGACGTACTCGCTCTGGCCGCTGCGGATCGCATCGGAAGCAGCCGAGAGCGCGTAGCAGAATCCTGCGCACGCGGCGTTGATGTCGTATGCGCCGGCAGCGGTTGCACCGATCGCGTGGGCGACCTGAGCAGACGCGCCTGGCACGTGCTTGGTCATCGAGCAGGTTGCGACGATCACTCGTCCGACGCGACTCGGATCCACGCCGGAGTCCGCCAGCGCCTTGGTCGCGGCGACGGTGGCCATCGCGACGACCGAGTCGCCGTCGCCGGCGATCCGGCGCGACGCGATCCCGGTGCGCTGCTGGATCCACTCGTCGCTGGTGTCGAGGGTCTGGGCGAGATCGTCGTTGGTGACGACGCGGGCCGGCCGGTACTCGCCCAGGCCGAGGATCCGGCTGTGGCGCGCGGTCTCGGTCGCGCGGATCATGAAGCACCAGCCGGTACGGCGGCGTGTTCCCGGATCAGATCGCGTGCCGCCGGGAGGTCGTCGGGCGAGTTGAGGGCAAGCGTGGCGACGTCCGGCGCCGCGCGGCGGACCATCGCTGTGAGCGTCCCAGCCGGTGGCAGCTCGATCACCGCAGTCACGCCGAGCTCGACGAGCGTCGTCATGCAGAGGTCCCAGCGCACCGGCCGGCAGATCTGGTCGACGAGCCGGTCGAGCAGGTCTGCGCCCGCAGTCACGCGGTGACCGTCGCGGTTGCTGACGACGCCTGCCACCGAGTTGTGGGGATAGATCTCTGCCGCCGTCGCGGCAACGGCAGTGCGGGCCGAAGCCATGAGCGGGGAGTGGAAGGCGCCGGCGACCGCGAGCGGCCGGACCCGGGCGCCTGCAGGGGGACTCGCGACGAGATCCGCGAGAGCGTCTTTCGTGCCGGCCGCGACGATCTGGCCGCTGCCGTTGTGGTTGGCCGCGACGCACCCGGCCCGCTCGATCGCGGCGAGCACGTCCACGGCGCTGCCGCCGAGGACTGCCGCCATGCCGCTGGGCGGGTAGGCCGAGGCCGCGGCCATCTGTTGCCCGCGAACCGTGACGAGCCGCATGGTCGCGGCGAGGTCGAGCATCCCGGCGAGGCACGCGGCGGTGAGCTCACCGACGCTGTGGCCGGCGTACACGACGTCCTCGGGAAGGTCGAGCAGCGAGGCCGCGGCGATCCCCGCCGCGACGATCAGCGGCTGGGCCACGGCGGTATCGGTGATCGCCTCGTCAGGCATCGACGTCCCTGCCGCGGCAAGGTTGCGCCCGGCTGCAGCCGAGCACTCCGCCACGAGATCGGCGACCGGCCGTGTGGTCAGCCACGGAGCGAGGAAACCGGACTTCTGCGCCCCTTGACCCGGAGCTAGGACCGCGAGCACTGGGCCACCTTTTCGGCTACTCGCGAGTCGGACAGCCATCGGGGCTGCCGAAAATGTTCCGTTGCTTTTGTGGGGTTCCTACAATTACTCGGCAGTACCGTCCATGCGCCCGAGAGCGATCGCCGTCTGGACGACGTACCGTTCCCGCGCGTTGGCGAGGTCGTAACCGGAGATGTCAGCGATTCGCCGCGTCCGGTAACGCACTGTGTTCGCGTGGACGAAGAGCCGGCGAGCGGCGGCTTCGATCGCGCCTCCGCTGTCCACAAGCGCGTCAGCAGTCTCGAGCAGAGTGGGCTCGGACTGCAGCGGGATGAAGACACCTGTTATCAGGGTGCGGGTCGCGCGCGCGTCTCCCGCGAGGGCGCGCTCGGGCAGGAGATCGTTGGCGGCAACCGGCCGCGGCCCGGACGGTCGAGCCGTCACGGCGCGGAGCGCGGCGAACACGTCCTGCACCGAGCCGGCCGCGTCGACCAGGCCGGTGACAACCGGTCCGACGACTACGGGTCCTTCGGCGAACGCCGGCAGCAGCGCGCGTGTGATTCGGCTGATCCGTGAGCTGGTGCCGGCGACGACCACAAGCCTGCCGCTCTGCACGCCGGTGAGGACCTCCGCGCCGGCTTCGTGACCGAGGCGGCGGGTGTGGGCGAGCACCCGTTCGGTGTCATCGCTCGGCGCCCCACCTGCCATGACCACAACCTGGGCGGGGTCGTTCCAGCCCAGCGCCGACGCGCGTGAGCGCAACGAGTCGCTGACGTCGCCGCGGACGATCGCGTCGACGACGAGTGCTTCGAGCCGGGCATCCCACGCGCCGCGCTGCTCGGCCGCGCGGGCGTAGACGCCGGCGGCGGCGAACGCGATCTCCCGCGAGTAGCGCAGGACGGCCTCGCGCGCCCACGCCACCATCGCCGGCGTCGCGAGCTCCTCGACGGACTCCTCGACGACCTCGACCGCGACCCGCACCAGCTGCACGGTCTGCTCGAGGCTGATGACGCGCGCCAGCTCTCGCGGCGCGGTCGCGAACACGTCGGCACTGATGGTGGCGCCCGCCTTCGGGTTGCGAATCCACTCCGACAGGCCCTGTACGCCGGCCTGCACCAACAGGCCTACCTGCGAGCGCGGCAGCGGTGCCATCGCCTCGAACCACGGCAGCGTGTCTTCCATCCGCTTCATCGCACGGGTCGAGAGCAGCCCGGATGCCTGGTCGACGCGCTTCGCGGTGCTCGCGACCTGCGACGCAGTGGGCTGCGGCATCCGCCGAGGATGACAGATCCTGGAACCGTCCCGCGCTACTCAGTAGTAGGAATCGTCCAACTCAGGTTTGTGAAGAGAATCCGGTGCCGGGACCCCGGGTTTCCTGCACAGATCGCGCTAGTGGCAGTGCCTCGGGGGGTCGATGTCCAGGGCCGGGTTCTCGTCGAAGAAGCCGTGCGGTCGAAGCGTGAAGCCGGTGACCTCGGTCGGCATGACCGGGAAGTCCTCGGGCCGCACGACATGGGTCGATCCGAACGTGTGCCAGAGCACGACGTCGGTGTCGACGACCGGCCGCTGCTGCTTCACCCAGGTCGGCAGGCCGGTGAGCCCCGGGTTGAGGTTGGCGTAGTCGCTGGCCGCGTGCAGCTCGCCAGGGTCGTAGGCCGTCACCCACAAGGCGTGCCGCGCGAACGCCGCGCGTCGCGCCACGCTCGTCTCGTCGGTCGCGATCATCGTCGGCGTCGACGCCGGAATCAGCTCGTAGCCGACGGGCTGACCGAGTCCGTTCAGGACCGACGGGTTCACGATCTTCCATCGCCGCCCGGCGGCAGCGTCGCCGTCGCGCGGACCCTCGGCGTCGATGACCGTCTCCGACTGCTCCCAGGTGTGCCCCCCGGTGGGCACCACCTCGGTCTCGACGATCGAGTTGCCCTGCCCGTCGATGTCGAGGTCGAGGCGCGCGCAGAAGAGGTGCTGGTGGTGCGCGCCCGCGAGCCCGGGCAGCACCAGACGTGTCCCTACCGGCGCGGTGCCGTCGTCGTTGGTCCGTTCGGTCTGGATGATCCCGGTCAGCTGGATCTCGAGTTGGATCCGCGCGTCGGTGTAGAAGTACCAGCGGAACGCGTACTCGTAGTTGCCCGCTGTGATCACCGAGTTGACGACGAAGCGACGGCTGCGTCGCGACTCGACCCCGCCGGAGTGCAGGTCGGTGTGCTTCCACGCGAGCCCGTGGTCCTCCTCGTGCAGGCACACGGCGTTCTTCACGACGTACCCGTTGCCGAAGTCGTCGACGAAGACCTGGTCGGCGTAGGTGATCTCGCCGAGGCAGTCGCAGCCGAGTATCAGGGAGTTCACGAACTTGCCCATCGACAGCTCGCCGGCGTCGAAGGTGTTCTTCCAGCGCGTGCTCGGGGACAGCCCCGCGTAGGGCACCACCATCTCCGAGACCGACAGCCGGTGGGCGATCGAGCGCCCTCGGTACGTGACGTTCTGGATGACCAGCCCGGTCACCGGGTGGACGCTGAAGCGAAGGCTCCAGCCCTCCCACGAGACGTGGTTGCCCGTCACGACGTACGACGTGCCCTCGGGCTGCGTAATCTCGATCGGCTTGGCCGTGCCGCGCGGGGTGCGCGCGTGCTCCCCGTCGTACCGGTTGATCGTGCGTGGAACGGGTCGGGCGTCGACGTCGAGCACGTCGAGCACCTCGTTGGTGTCGAGGTCGACGGTCGCGACCAGGCCGTCCAGCGGGTGCGCGTAGCCGTTGTCCGACTTGTCGACCCGCCAGTAGCCGACGACCCGCGCGATCCGGCGGGTGCGACCGTCCGGCAGCCTCTCCCACGGCTCGTCGAACCGTCCGGCCGGCCAGGGGTCGAGCTGCACCGTCGTCATGTCGTCGACACCGCGCGTGCGGCAGGCCGCGATGAACCGGGGATCCTGGCGGGCCGCCTCGCCCGCGGCGTAGAGCTCCATCGCGCCGTACGGCGGGTGCGAGTCCTCGGCCTGCTCCAGGGCGTCGATCTCGCCGCGGGTCACCGAGACGACCAGGTTGTAGGCGATGCCGGACTTCGGGCAGCGCAGGAGGTAGCGGACGCGGCGGTCCACCGGCGCGCCGGGCACGTGCGCCGCGAGCTCGGCCTTGCTCGGCTCGTGCAGCGCGCCGACGTGGACGACCACGCCGTCGGGGATCCGCGGGTCGGCGCGCCAGATCGCTGTGGCGGTGCGGACCTCGTCCAGGGTCAGCGGGTCGAGCGGATGGGGCTGGGCGGGTGATGCGTCGGTCGTCATCGAGCCGAACCTGACGCTGGTGTCATGTTCACCTGCACAGAATGTCACTGAGCCGGTCTCTGCGCTGTGCGAGCCTGGTGAAATGAGGCGGGCGCACCCGGTCGTCGCAGCCGCAATGGTGTGGATCGTGTCGTTCGGATCGAGCGCGGTTGCGATGCCGGCCGCCGCGGCGCCGCACCGCGTCGCGGTCACGGGCTTCTTCGAGGCCTGGGACAACACGAGGCTCATCACGCGCAGCGCGGCCGCGCTCACCACAGTCGGTGTCGATGGTGTCTCGCTGACCCGGGGCGGCGCGGCCGTGGCGGCACCTGACGCGGGTGCGCTGAAAGCTGAGTCCGTCGCGCACGACGGCGGTCTCCGCGCCGAGCTCCTCGTCTCGAACTGGGATCACGGCTTCTCGACTGCGCTCGCCCGCGGACTGCTCAGCAGCCCGGCGAACATCTCCAGGGTCGCCGCGAAGCTCGCACGGTACGTCGAGGACCAGGGCTGGGACGGCGTCTCGGTCGACCTCGAGTCCCTGCACGCTCGCGACGCCGCGGGACTGGTGAGCTTCCTGAGCGCGCTGCGGTCGGACCTCGACGCCGGCAGGTCGCTGAGCGTCTGCATCTCGAACTCGATCACGAGCGCGGAGTACGCCGCCCGCGGCTACGACCTGGCGGGCATCGCCGCGAACGCCGACCGGATCATCTTGATGGCCTACGACCAGCACGGACCGTGGGAGCACAAGCCGGGCCCGGTAGGCGCGCTCGCATGGCAGCGCAAAGGTCTCGGCGTCATGCTGAAACAGGTGCCGGCTCCGCAGGTCGACCTCGGTCAGGCCGGCTACGGCTACGCGTGGCGACGCGGCGGCACGCACTCCGTCAGCGACGCCCGCGCTCGCCACCTCGTCAAGAAGTTCAACGCGACCGCGCGCTTCGACGCGGCCGCCGGCGAGTGGACGGCCCATCTGCCGGACGGGTCGACGATCTGGTGGGCCGACGCCAGGTCGTTCAAGATCCGGTTGCGGCTCGCTCGCAGCGACTCCCTGCACGGCCTGGCGGTCTGGGACCTCGCCGACTCCGACCCGATCACCCAATAACCCGCCAACCCGCGTGATCTTGACGAAGAAGGCGCTTAGAAGGCCTGATAACGCCTTCTAGGTCAAGATCACCGAGGCTGCTTCGCGGCGCTGGCCGCGGCCTTCATCTGCTTCTTGTACGCGCGGACCTTCAGCAGCGTTGCCTGGTCGGTGATGTCAGCGACCGACAGCAGTGATCCGCGCTTTCCGAAGTCCCCCGCCGCCTCGCGCCACCCGCGCGGCGTCACGCCGTACTGCTTGCCGAGAAGCGCGGTGAAGATCGCGGCCTTGTGCTTGCCGAACCCCGGGAGCGTCTCGATCCGCTTGCGCAGCTCGACGCCGTTCTTCGCCTCGGTCCAGATCGCGGCGGCGTCGCCGTCGTAGTCGGCGACGATGATCCGGCACAGCTCCTGCACGCGGCCGGCCATCGACGCCGGGAACCGGTGGATTGCCGGTGGCTTCGCGAACACCTTCGCGAGCTCGTCAGGGTCGTAGTCGGCGAGCTCCTTCACGTCGAGGTCGTGGCCCAACCGCTGGGTGAGGGTCAGCGGCCCGGTGAACGCGTGCTCCAGCGGGATCTGCTGGTCGAGCACCATTCCGATGAGGAGGGCGAGCGGATCGCGTGAGAGCAACGCGTCTGCCTCGGGTTGTTGAGCGAGACACAGGGAGGCCACGCCCGTCACCGTAGTCAATCTGTCGAGCACCGTGGGCGTCGATCCTGGACAGCGCTCAAAGGTTGAACGCGGCTCGCATGCTCGCGGCGGTGGCGGCGTTGCCGAGGTGGCTGAGCTCCAGCAGGTCTTCGGTGGTCCGCAGCAGCGAGTAGTGCGTGAAGTGGCGATGTGATCTGGTCCCGGGGCTGACAGTCGGCCCGACGACCACCGTCGCGACCTGGTTGTCCGGCGCGGAGTAGTCGTTCTCGTCCCACGTCACGAAGACGACCGTCTTGCCGTGGCGGTAGATCGGCGAGGTGGTGATCCGCTTCAGCCAGTAGCCGAGCCACGCGTCGGCCGTCGCGGTCGCGCAGTCGTGACCGTCGTCGCACAGGTTCGGCGTGACGAAGCTGAACGCCGGGAGTCGGCCCGCGGCGAGATGACGCGCGAACCGCCCGTGCGTCCCGCCCATCGCGAGGTCGTGCGCGTGGCAGGACCTGCGCAGCGAGGTGTAGTAGACGGCCGGGTTGTGCCGGGCGGCGTACCTGCCGTACGAGCGCCTGTCGCACGGCCGAGCCATGTTCTCCGCGTACGACGCCCACTTCGCCCCGCTTGCGTCGACCTGCCCGAACAGCGACCTCTCCGCGACCGGGCAGGAGCTCGGGTCGCAGTCGCTCGAGATGCCGTGCGTCGAGCCTGACGTGGCGGCTATGTAGTTGGGCAGTGAGGGGTGCGTGACGGCGTCATAGTCGGTCGCCGTGCCACAAGTCTTCGCGTAGGAAGCGAGGTGACCCGACCTGCCGGTCTTGCCGAGGACCTGGGCGTACGCGCGGTTCTCCATCCAGATCCAGACGACGTGCCGGTACGTCGTGTGCTGCTCCCATCCGCAGGGAGCGTGGTGACCGGTCGAGGCGAACCCGCTCGACGGGTTGCGCGCCAGCGCCTGTTGCACCGAGGCGTTGCTGCCCGAGCTGCCGGATGGGGCACTGCTGCAGCCGGTCACGACGGGGACCAGCGCGGCCGCCGCGGCGAGCAGATGAACGATGCGCCGCATCACATACCGCACACTATGTCCGTGGAGATCTGGTACAACCCGAAGTGCTCGAAGTGCCGCATCGCGAAGGCAGCGATCGAGGAAGCCGGGCTGGCGTTCAACCTGCGCTACTACCTCGAGGACGCGCCCACCGAGGACGAGCTGCGCGACGTGATCAGCCGGGTGGGTCTCGAGCCATGGGAGATCTGCCGCACCGGCGATGCGTCGGGTCTAGGGATCTCGTTGCCGGCCGCGAAGGACGAAGCGCATCGGGAGGAGTGGATCGCGGTGCTGCTTGCCACTCCTGCGCTGATCCAGCGCCCGCTCGTCGTCGCCGATGACGGCACCGCCTACGTCGCCCGAGACCCGGACGCAGTAGCCGCCTCCATCGAGCACTCGACGTAGACGGCTGCCGTCCGCGCTTCCGCTACTTCCAGACCCGCACGTAGTCGACGAGAGTCGTCGCCGGAATCGGCGTGCTCGCGGTCGGTGTGTTCGTGCCGACGCCCAGCGCTTGGGTGAGCGAGAGGAAGAACGGCTGGTTGAACGGGGCCGGGCTCGCGACGTTCGACGGCTTGTAGTTGTCGACCAGGCACGTGTTGCCGTCGTAGGTCAATGTGATGCGCCCCGGTTCCCACTCGACGACGTAGTTGTGGAACTGCGTCGAGTCGATGAGGCACGTGTAGTCGTTCGTCACGATGTTGGTGTTCGTCGTCGTGTTGACCGTCAGCTTGTTGTAGTCGTAGTGCAGGTACGGGATGTACCGGTCGGAGTACTGGCTGTAGAACTCGGCGAAGTCGATCTCCCCCGAGCCGGGGTAGGCGCCGTATTTCGTCGGGTTGTCCGGCCACAGCCAGAACGTCTCCTGCAGCCCCGGCACGGTGGCCGCCGGCAGCTTCGCACGCACCTCGAAGCGCCCGTACGCCTGGCTGAACAGCTTGTAGGTCATGACCTCGCCGCCCTGGTACTGCGTCGAGAAGTTCTTCAGCAGGTTCGTTCCCGCGCAGGTGAACTTCGCTGCCGTCTTGATGACCGACAGATGGAGGTAGCCGCCGGACTCCGAGATCGTGTCGGGGTTGTTGACGTAGCAGACCTTGTAAGGGGCCTTGCCCGAGGTGAAGTTGCTTTCGGAGGTCAGCTGCGGCACCCATGTCGAGCTGTCGAGTGACGTGTCGTTGAACTCGTCGTCGAAGCTGCACACCCATGCGGTGCCGTCCGGCTTGGCGATCGTCGTGCCACCGCAGTTGCCGTTCGGCTGAGTTGACGCCCCGGCGGGAGTGGCGATCATCGCTGCGGACATCGCGGCCGCGACCCCTGCGGCTGCCATCAATCGGCGAAATCTCATGCGGGCCCCCTCAGCCGGCAATTCGGGCGAACGACTCGTCCGTCTCCTTCTCTAGCGCAACGACAAGATCGCCGGCAGGTAACGATCGGCCCTGCGCCACACCATGTCCGGCCCACAGCGACAGGATCGAGCTGTCACCCGCGGCGGCCGCTCGCCGCCGCAGCTCACGCGTCAGCTTGTTCATCACGGGATACGCCGGAACGGGTACGTCGGCGAGCGCGTCGCTAAGCGCGTTGCGAAGCCCGCGCGCCGCCCGGCCCGAGAACGCCTTGGTGATGACGGTGTCGGTGTCGCGGGCCGTCATGAGCGCGTCGCGGTAGGGCTGGGACGTGCCGGCCTCCGGACACCGCAGGAAGGCGGTGCCGAGCTGTACGGCGTCCGCGCCGCCGACGAGGGCCGCTGCGATCCCGCGCCCGTCCATGATCCCGCCCGCGGCGATCAGCGGCACGTCCACGGCCGATCGTGCCGCCGCGAGCAGCGGCCCGATGCCGACGAGGCTGTCCTCTGGTGCTCCGACGAACCCCCCGCGGTGCCCACCCGCCTCGGTCCCTTGCAGGCAGATCAGGTCGGCGCCCGCCTTCCGCAGCGCGATCGTCTCGGCCTGCGAGGTCGCGGTCCCGCACACCAGGACGCCGGCCTCGCGCAACGCAGTGATGGAGGCCGAGCCCGGAATGCCGAAGGTGAAGCTGAACAGCGGGACCTGCTCTGCGACCACCACCTCGAGCTGGGCCCCGAAGTCCTCCGCGAACGGTGGCTCGAGCGCGATCTCGAGGTCGTAGGCAGCCGCGAACGGCTGCAGCGCGTCGATCGCAGCGGCCACCGCCGCCGGGTCGACCTCGACCGGAGTGGGGACGAACAAGTTGACGCCGAACGGCTTCGACGTGAGCCGGCGAACCTCGCCGATCGCGGCACGGATCGTCCCGGGGCTGTCGTAGCCGCAGCCGAGCATCCCGATGCCGCCGGCCTCGCTGACCGCCGCGGCGAGCGCGGGCGTCGACGGCCCGCCGGCCATCGGTCCCCCGACGATCGGCAACCGAAGGCCGAGTGCCCTGCAGGCCGGCGTGTCCCGCCATGTCGTTGCTATGTCTCGACGCTATTCCCTTGACCCTCACGCGACGTGAGGCCTGATAGTTCGTGGCGTGGCTGAGGACTACACGGTGGGTCGGGTCGCCGAGATTGCCGGCGTCACGGTACGCACGCTTCACCACTACGACGAGATCGGGCTGGTAAGGGCGTCGGGGCGGACCGCCGCCGGCTACCGGGTCTATGAGCTGGCCGACATCGAGCGACTGCAGCAGGCGCTCACCTATCGGGCACTCGGCTTCGGTCTCGACGAGATCGCCGCGCTGATCGACAACCCCGATGTGGATGCGGTCGGGCATCTGCTGCGGCAGCGGGAGCTCCTCGTTGAACGCGGCGGCCAGATCTCGGCGATGGTCGCCGCGATCGACAAGGCGCTGGAGGCGCGTGCCATGGGAATGCAGTTGACGCCGGAAGAGCAGCTCGAGGTGTTCGGGACCGACAAGGTCGGCGGCGAGTGGGCCGAAGAAGCCGAAGCGCGGTGGGGTGAGACAGACGCCTTCCGCGAGTCGCAGCGTCGTACCGCGTCCTACACGAAGGCGGACTGGGCCCGGCTCAAGGAGGAGGCGGACTCCGGCGTACAGGGCTTCGCGAGCGCAATGCGAGATGGCGTCGGTGCCGGCTCGGAGGCGGGGATGGCGCTCGCCGAGCAGCACAGGCAGTTCCTGTCGCGCTGGTTCTACGACTGCGATCATGCGATGCACCGCAGTCTTGGCGAGAGCTATGTCGCCGACGGGCGTTTCACCGCGACGTTCGACAGCGTGGAACCGGGCCTCGCCGCCTACGTTCGCGACGCGATCGTGGCCAATGCCACTGCGCATGGAGCCTGACCCGGGGGAACAATGGCGACATGACCGAGCCAGCCGAGTCCGTCGCCACCACGCCTTCCCCCGACCAGTCCCCGGCGGGTGTGGTCCGGGCCTTCCTGATCGCGCTCGCCGACGGCGACACGGACACCGCGATCGGCTTGGTAGCCGACGAGCTGGTCTACGAGAACGTGTCACTGCCGACGATTCGCGGCAAGCAGCGGTTCAGCAAGGGCCTGCACGACTTCAACCGCAGGGGCATCGGCTTCGACGTGCGGATCCACCGCATCATCGAGGACGGGGCCACGGTGATGACCGAGCGCACGGATGCTCTGAGCTTCCGGCGGTTCCATCAGCAGTTCTGGGTCTGTGGTGTCTTCGAGGTGCACGACGGCGAGATCACGCTCTGGCGCGACTACTTCGACTGGCGGGACATCGCGATGTCGGGCTTGCGCGGCCTGCTCGCCGTCGCCGTACCGAGCCTTCGCGCCACGATGCCCGACTAGTCACGGCGATGCTCCCCACCTCAGACCTGATCGACCGGATCCGCGACGCCGTCATCGGCGACGACACGCTGATGGACGGGCCCTACGGCCCGCGGCGCGTCACGTACGCGGACTACACCGCCAGCGGTCGCGCGCTGTCCTTCATCGAGGACTTCATCCGGGAGGCGGTCCTCCCGACCTACGCGAACACGCACACCGAGTCGAGTGGCACCGGCCGGCAGACCACCCAGCTGCGCGAGGAGGCTCGCCGCATCATCCGCGACGCGCTGGGCGGCGACGACGACATCGTCGTCATCTTCACCGGCTCCGGTGCGACCGGTGCCATCGACAAGATCGTCCGGATCCTCGGCCTGCGGATCCCGTCGCAGCTCGAGGACGCCTACTCGCTGTCCACCGGCATCCCGGCGTCGCACCGGCCGGTCGTGTTCGTCGGTCCCTACGAGCACCACTCCAACGAGCTGCCGTGGCGGGAGTCGATCGCCGACGTCGTCGAGATCCCGGCTGACCACGACGGGCACGTCGATCTCGCCGTGTTGACCGCGCGGCTCGAGGAGTACGCCGACCGGCCACTCCGGATCGGGTCGTTCTCGGCCGCCTCCAATGTCACGGGAATCGTGACCGACAGCGCGGCCGTTGCCCGCGTGCTGCACCAACGTGGGGCGTTGTCGTTCTGGGACTACGCCGCCGCGGCGCCGTACGTCGACATCGCAATGGCGCCGGCCGACGACCCCGATGCGCGCCTGGACGCCGTCTTCCTCTCGCCGCACAAGCTGATCGGCGGCCCGGGCACCCCTGGAGTGCTGGCGATCCGGCGCGAGCTAGTCGCGAACCGGGTGCCGTCCGTTCCCGGGGGCGGGACGGTCGCCTACGTCAATCCGCTCGAGCACGTCTACCTCGACGACCCGATTGCTCGCGAAGAGGGTGGGACGCCCGACATCATCGGGTCGATCCGGGCCGGCTTGGTCTTCGCCTTGAAGCAGGCCGTCGGCGTCGACCAGATCAAGGTGGTCGAGGACGCGTTGCTCCGGCGAGCCGTGGCGGCGTGGTCGGACGAGCCGGCGATCGAGATCCTCGGCAACCTCGACGCCGAACGCCTCTCGATCGTGTCCTTCGTCGTGCGCCGACCTGGTGGCCGCTACCTGCATCACAACTTCGTCGTCGCGCTGCTCAATGACCTCTTCGGCATCCAGGCGCGCGGGGGCTGCTCGTGCGCCGGCCCGTATGGTCACCGGTTGCTCGGCATCGACCTCGACCACTCCCACGCGTTTCAGCACGAGATCGCGGCCGGCTGCGAGGGCATCAAGCCCGGCTGGGTGCGGGTGAACTTCGCCTACTTCATCGATGAGGCGGTCGCCGACTACCTGATCGACGCCGTCCGGTTCGTTGCGCGGGAGGGCGATCGCTTCCTGCCCGACTACCAGTTCGACCCGAAGTCAGGGCTCTGGCGGCATCGCGACCTCAAGACCGGCTCACCACTTCGTCTCTCCGACATCTGCTACGACGGGACTCCGGAGGGCGGCTACTCCGCGCATGTCCCGCGGGCCGACGTCTCCATGCTGTCGGGCTATCTGGTCGAGGCGCAGCAGCTCGCCGCGCGGCGTGAGCACCCGGCGGAGGAGCCGGCGCCCGAAGGACTCGAGCCGGACGCCGAAGCGCTGCGCTGGTTCGACCTGCCGGCCGTCTGCTTGAGCTGAGGCCGTCACGTCCTCCGCGCGCAAGGCGGGAAAATCGGACTAGTCCGGCATAGCGGCGAACCCTGGACCAACGGCCCTATTGCCTCGTTTCGCCGGGATGTCAACGTCGGCGCCACGCGCGGCGTTGAACGGGAGATGTCGCCCAGATGAAGGACCCGATGATGTCTCTACTGCAGAACCTCACGACTCGCCGCGGCCTGGCCGCCGTCGCGGCGAGTGCGCTGTCGCTCGGTGCCTGGACCGCGACCGCGGCCACACCCGCAGCCGCCAAAGCCGCATCGACGACGTGCTTCGGGCACCACGCGACGATCATCGGGACAGCCAAGGACGACGACCTCCGCGGCACCCCCGGAGACGACGTCATCGTTGCCTACGGCGGCAACGACACGATCAACGCGGGCAAGGGCAACGACCTGATCTGTGACGGCAGCGGCAACGACGTCATCAAGGCGGGCCCCGGCAACGACCGCGTCTTCGGCGGCGGAGGCAGCGACTCGATCACTGCCGGTCGTGGCAACGACAGGGTCGAAGGCGGACCTGGCAGCGACCGCATCACCGGCAACCTGGGCAATGACGTCATCGACGGCGGAGGCGGCAACGACTACATCGCCGGCGGAAGCGGCGTCGACCGGATCAGCGGCGGCGCGGGCAACGACAGCGCCCTGGGGGGCGCGGGCAATGACGCCGTCAACGGTGACAGCGGCAACGACGGCATCGACGGCGGCACCGGCCAGGACACGGTCTCCGGCGGCGCCGGCGACGACAACGTGCAAGGTGGGACGGATGACGACGTCGTACACGGCGACGACGGCAACGACAGCCTGCGCGGCGACGACGGCGACGACAAGCTGTACGGCGACGCGGGCGACGACAACATCCAGGGAAACGACGGCTGCGTCTGCACGCCGCACAACGAGCGCGGCAACGACTACGTGAACGGCGGCGCGGGCAGCGACACGGTGGACGTGTTTCGGGCGCCACGTGCCGGCTCCGGCGTCACCGTCGACCTCCCGCACCACAAGGCGACCGGCGACGGGACCACCACCCTGGTCAGCATCGAGTCGGCGGACGTCACGAGCGACAACGAGAACACGCTGATCGGTGACGGCTCGGACAACACATTCGACTCCGAGGACGGCACCAACCACGTCACCGGCGGCGCCGGCAACGACACCTTCATCTCCGGCAGCAGCAACGACGGCACGGACGATTTCGACGGTGGGACCGGATCGGACACGATCGACTTCAGCCACGCGTACAGCTCCAACGGAGTGTCCGTCGACCTGCGGCTCGGCATCGCGCACTCGAACCGTGAGGTGTCCCTGGCGTCGGTCGAGAACGTGACCGGATCCGGCGGTCCTGACAACATCACGGGCAGCGACGCGGCGAACGTTCTCCGGGGCGGCGCCGGTGACGACGTCATCTACGGCGTCGGCGGCGACGACAAGGTCTACGGCGGCGACGGCAACGACTCGCTCGACCCCGGCGCAGGCAACGACCTCGTGGACGGCGCCGACCCGCTCGAGCCGAGCTCGAACCCGCTGTACCAGACCGACAAGGTCTTCTACAGCGACTCGGCCGGGCCGGTGCACATCGACCTCGCAGCCGGGACGGCAACCGGTGACGGCAACGACACCTTCGCGAACATCGACAACGCCTCGGGCTCGCTGCACGACGACACGATCGTCGGTGACGACAACGCCAACGAGCTCGCCGGGAGCGGCGGCAACGACACCATCGAAGGCGCCGGCGGCAACGACACCCTGATCGGTGGCGACGGCGATGACCACATCGACGGCGGCCCCGGTGTGGACATGCTCACCTTCCGCACCTCGCCATCGCCGGTGACCGTCGACCTGGGCGCCGGCACGGCGACCGGTCAGGGCAGCGACACCCTGACCGACATCGAGAACATCACCGGCTCGGTGTTCGACGACACGTTGACCGGTGACGACGGGCCGAACGAGATCCACGGCGGTTACGGCGACGACACCATCAACGGCGCCGGAGGCAACGACGCGATCGCGGACGTGAGCGGCGACGACACGATCAACGGCGGCGACGGCAACGACCAGATCTGGGGCGAGGTGGGCGACGACGTCATCTCCGGCGGCGAGGGCAACGACCACTTCTTCGACGACTCCACCGGCGCGGACTCCTTCGATGGCGGGCCCGGGTCGGACACGATCAACTACTCGAAGTCCAGCGTCGCGATCAAGGCGGACCTGGTGGCCGGGACGATCGAAGGCGCCGACACCGACACGGTGACCGGGATCGAGAACGTCGTGGCCACCAACTACGCCGACATCCTCCACGGTGACGACGCCGACAACGTCCTCATCGGTGGGACCGGACGCGACCAGCTGTTCGGCGGCGGCGGGAACGACGTGCTGCAAGGCGGCGCGAATGCCGACGTCATCGACGGCGGCGACGGCTCGGACACGGTCGACTTCACAGACTCGGCTCGGGCCGTGAAGGTCGACCTGACCGCCGGGTTCGCCAACTACGACGGTGGCGACCGGCTCACCAACGTCGAGAACATCGTCGGGTCGCAGTTCGCCGATGTGCTCACCGGCGACGCCGGGCCGAACGCCATCTACGGCGGCAACGGCGACGACACCATCTTCGGTGGCGACGGCAACGACACCCTCGACGGTCAGGCCGGCAACGACATCATCGACGGCGGTGACGGCACGGACACGTGTGTCGGCGAGCACGTCGGGAACTGCGAGGCTTAGAGCACCGGGCAATAGGGGCGCCGTAGGCGAGCGACGGTCATCCGAACGTGAAGTCGTAGGCCTTCACACCAGGATCGAAGCTCAGCCGCAGCACTCCGTGCTGCGGCTGAGCTGTCGACAGGAGGGTGTAGAGCGTCGGCACGCCCGACACGTGCTGGCTGGCGAGCGGTCTGCCGTTGAACGTCGCGGTCACCGTGCCGCTGCCGGCCATCACGAGGTAGACGTCCGATGCGCTCACGTTGATCTGCAGGCCGGCGTTCGGCCCCGCGAGGATGTCCTGCGGTCCGACTGTCCAGGTGCCGCCGTATGTCACGTGCCCGCTCGGCAGCGTTGATGCATAGGAATAGGTGCGCTGCTGGTTGTGCGCGACCGGCGTACCGGAGTAGCGCTCGAGCCGTTCGTACCCGAGATAGGTCTCCGGCGTCGAGGCGCGCATCGGCGTCCGGTCCGGCACCGCGGTCGTGGACGGCAGGCTGTGGTGGCCTGCTGCCGTGAGCAGGGCCCGGATCGCGGCCTCGGTCTGGCCGTAGTCGCCTTCGCCGATCGAGGCGTACCTGACGTCGCCCTTCGCGTCGATGAGGTACTCCGCGGGCCACGAGTCGTTGCCCCATGCGTTCCAGGTGCCGTACACGTTGTCCATGGCCACGGGGTAGCGGATCTTCAGGCGCTCCACTGCCGACTCGACATTGCTCGCGACGTGCTCGAAGTCGAACTCCGGGGTGTGCACGCCGACCACCTCGAATCCGTCGGGGTGGTAGCGCGAGTACCAGCTCTCGACGTGCGGAAGGCTGCGGAGGCAGTTGATGCAGGAGTAGGTCCAGAAGTCGATCAGCACGACCTTGCCGCGCAGCTGAGGAAGCCGCACCGCCGCTCCTCCGGGGGTGTTGAGCCAGCGCGTGACCGCGGCGAAGTCGGGCGCCGGCCCGTAGTCCGGCAGATCCGAGGCGTTGAGGGTGGGGACCTGGTCTGCCATCGGCACGAGCGACGGCCTCGCCGACGGCGTGGGGTTGTGAATCGCAGCTTGCAGGTGCCTCGCCTGCGCCGACTCCTTCGGGTTGCCGAGGCGATCGAGGTCGGCGCGGATCGAGGTGCTGTCCGTCAAGTGCTGCTCGATCGAGGTGGTGTACGACGGGATCGCGGTCTGCAGCGACGTCGCCGCGCCGAAGGTGATCGCGACAGCGCTGCCGAGCAGCATCACGCCTCCCGCCTGGCGAACCCGCACCGCATGGGTGCGAAGCCAGGTGACCGCCTTGGTCACCCGCTCGGTGAGCAGGACCAGCGCGAGGATCGGGGCCGCGATCCCGAGCGAGTACGCCGCGGTCAGCGCGACCGCGTCCAGACCGAACGAACCATGACGCGCACCCACCGCGCTGATCGCCGAGAAGATCGGCCCCGCGCACGGCAGGTACAGCAGCCCGAGCGAGGCACCCAGCACCACCCCGCGCGCCGAGCTGTCGGGCGCGCCGCCG
The DNA here is from genome assembly GCA_035547035.1 of Mycobacteriales bacterium. GTDB lineage: Bacteria > Actinomycetota > Actinomycetes > JAFAQI01 > JAFAQI01 > DASZTV01. The sequence goes on from DASZVL010000082.1 coordinate 53,758, forward strand.
ATGCCTAGCCGCGCGAACGGCCGCTCCAGCAGCTCCCCGACCCGCGGCACGAGGAACCCGACGGCCAGCGTGTAGAGCACGACGAGTGCCAGGTCGTACCGAAGCCCGAGCGGCAAGCCCAGTGCGGTCAGCAACCGGATGCTCAGCAGCGCCGAGAGCCCGAAAGCCAGGGCCAGCCCGGCGGCAATCGCGACGGCGCGCCGTCGCCCGCCCGCGGTGATTCCCGAGGCGACGACGGCCGGCAACACCGGCAGGATGCACGGCGTCACGATGGTGAGAAGACCGGCCAGGAAGCCGACCATCAGCAGCAGCGGGCTCATCTCGACTCAACGTACGTCTGCGCGACCATCTGCGTTCAGCAGAACCTCGGGCGCGCGTCGCTCGTTGGGTAGATACGATCAGGCTGACGATCCGAAGGAGGGCGACGGCCGATGGCCCGTAGTCGCCGGGCCGCTGCGCTCGGCGCCTGTCTGGTCCTGGGCGCGGTTACCGCTGCGACACCGGCGACCGCTGGTGCGCGCCATCACCCGCTCGTCAATCCCACGGTCTCCGCCAACCATCCGACCAGCGCCTCGCGCGTCGAGTCGTCGACGAAGCGGCACTGGCTGTCCGGGGACTTCGCCGGCTTCTCCGCGATCGCGGCGAAGGACTTCGGGGTCTGGCGTGGCCGGCCCATCACGAGTGCCGCCGACTTCCAGACGAACGCCTCGTGGCAGGCCTTCGACAGCGCGCAGCGGGTGATCAAGGACTGGCGCGGCCAGAACACCGGGATCGTGGTGTCGATCGCGGTGCCGCTCTGGGCCGGGTACGGCGACCATCTTGCTGCCGCTGCGAGCGGCTACTACGACGAGCACTTCCAGACGATGGCGCGCAACCTGGTGGCGGCCGGACTCGGCAACTCGGTGCTGCGGCTCGGCTGGGAGTTCAACGGCGACTGGTTCCGTTGGGGCATCACCTCGTCCGGCAAGCCGTACCAGTACAAGCTGCGGGCGCGCGAGTTTGCATCGGCCTGGCGTCACATCGTGACCTCGATCCGGCACGTCAAGGGCGCTCACTTCAAGTTCGACTGGTGCGTGTCGGCAGGCCCCCACTTCAAGCATCTCGACCTCGCCTACCCGGGCAACGCCTACGTCGACTACGTCGGCATGGACGTCTACGACTGGAACCGCCCAGGCGTCCCGGACACCCCCAAGGCGAGGTGGCACGCCATCGTTCATCAGGGGACCGGGCTGGCGTGGCTTGCCAAGTTCGCCAAGGCCCACAACCGGGAGATCTCCATCCCGGAGTGGGCGCTGGTGCACGACTCCGTGCAGCGGAATCACTCGGGTGGAGACGACCAGTCCTTCATCAGCCACATGCACGAATGGTTCGCGAAGCACGACCTCGGCTACGAGGACTACTTCAACTTCTCCGACGGCTGGATGTCGTTCCAGATGAACGGCACGAAAGGCCAGTTCCCCGGCGCCGGCAAGCTCTACCGCTCGTTGTGGGCACGGGTGGGCGGCGTCAGCCGCCTGCACTGACCGCCTGGACCTCGGGCCCTAACGCCCGCCGTGGACCGGTCGCCGTCGGCGTCCCTTCACCTGGTGCGGACGCGGCACGTGAGCGGGCACAGGTGTCGGCGTTCCGTCGTCAACGACGCCGAGCCCCCAGTTCGGGGGAACGACGCACTCCCCGCCGAGCACCTCGACCTGCTCGGCGGTGGGTACCGGCAGGGCCGGTACGCCGGTGTGCGGCTTTCGGCCGAAGCTGAACGCCCTGGTCAGGTCGCCGACGGTCTTGCGTCGCCACTTCGAGAGGTTCGGGACGTCGACCCCGAACCGGGTCTCGATCAGCTTCATCTGTGAGGTGTGATCGAGGACGTCGCCGCACACGAAGCCGCCGCGGCTGTACGGCGAGATCACCATTCCTGGCACGCGGAACCCCAACCCGACCGGTCCCCGCACTCCTTCTGCGTCTGTGGGCAGCTTGTCCATCGTAAGGAACTCACCCGGCGTCCCGGGCGGCGGTGTGGGCGGCGCGACGTGGTCGAAGAAGCCGCCGTTCTCGTCGTAGCTCAGGATGATCGCCGTCTTCTCCCACAGCCCCGGGTTCGCCACCACGGTCTGCAGCAGCTCGGCGACGAAGATCTCGCCGAGCAGCGGCGGCGTCGACGGGTGGTCACAGGCCGGCAACGTCGGGAACACCCACGAAACGGCAGGGAGCGTCCCCGCTGCGACGTCCGCGGCGAAGCTCGCCGGGTAGCTGATCAGCCCGCTCGCGTTGGCGGCGAGGTAGGTGCCTTCGTTGACGAAGCTCTTGAAGTACAGCAACGGGTTGAGCAGTGTCAGTGAGCTCGCGTCCTGGTAGACCTTCCAGGAGACTCCGGCCTCGGTGAGGTTCTCCGGCATCGTCCGCCACGAGTACTTGCCGAACTGCGCGTCACGGTTTGTCACCCGCGTCGTCAGGCATGGCCCACCGTGCGTGCCGTCCGGGTCGAGGGTGCCGGACACCCACACCACTCGGTTGGGATCCGTGGGGCCGAGCACCGATGCGAAGTAGTGGTCGCAGAGCGTGAACGCGTCGGCGAGTCCGTAGTACAGCGGGATGTCGTGGCGCTCGTAGTAGCCCATGCTGACGGGGCCGATCTTCGGTCCGTCCGCCTTCAGGTGCGCCGGAAGCCACTTGTTCATGCGGCCGCCGTTCCACGCCTCGTGCATCGGTCCCCAGTTGTGGGTGATGTCGTCCACGCACTCCGCGTAGCTGGCGAGGTCCTTCGTGTTGAGGTGGAACGGGTACAGGTGGCCGTGGGGGTCGGGTCCGTGACCGGCGCGGTACCCCCGCTGCTTCAAGACACCCGGAATCGCATGCGGGTCGTCGAAGCCGCGCACCCCGGGATAGGTGCCGAAGTAGTGGTCGAACGAGCGGTTCTCCATCATCACGAAGATGAAGTGCTCCACGTCCGACAGCGGCGCGTCCTTCGTCGGCTCGGCGGCGTACGCGTCGTCGATCACGCGGCCGAGGCGGCCCGACATCGCCGCAACCGCTCCGGCCGTGGCGCCGGCAAGAACCTGTCGGCGAGTGGGACCGGAGTAGCTGCTGGAGGCCATGCCGCGATTGTCGCCTAAGGAAGAAGGCGCGCGTCCTTTCGCAGCCAGTCGAGGATCTGGTCCGCGGTCCACTCGGCGGCTTCGAGCATCGGCACGTGCCCGATGTCGTCGGCGACCTCGAGTCGCCACTCGGGGAAGGTCCTGGCGGCCTGCCGCGCCGCGCGCACCGGGACCAGCCGGTCGCGTGCGCCGTGCAGGACCAGCACGGGAGCCGTGATCGAGGCCATCGCACGCTGCAGCTTCGGGGCGCGGCTGACGCGCTGTACGACGGAGCGTCCCGCCGCGATCACGTCGGAAGTCGGGAACTCGCGGTTGTTGCGCTGCTTGACGATCTCGACAGCGGCGGTGATCACGTCGTCCGGGACCCGGCCGATGTCAACCGTGCACATCTTCAGCGCCTGGCGGATCTGGGCCTCGGCATCGAGCCGGTTGCGGCGGCGCGCATACGCGGCCTCGCCGACGATCGGCACGGCCATCACCGCGAACTGCAGGGCCACGCGGGCGTCGATCCGGCCCAGCGGCGGTCTGGGCAGGGCGGGATCGACCAGCACGGCGCCGCGGACCCGGTCCGGCGCAGCGGCAGCCTCGAGCACCGAGATCATCCCGCCCATCGAGTTGCCCATCAGCACGACCGGCTCGCCGGCGATCTCGGCGATGAACCGGTCGACCAGGCGCCGGTTGGCGCCGACCGTCGTCCGCCGCCCGGCCGCCGGGCTCAGCCCGTGGCCCGCCAGGTCGATCGCCATGACCCGGACCTGCGAGCGGAGCAGCGGGGCGAGGGCGAGCCAGTTCCAGGCGGCCCCGCCGAGCCCGTGTACGGCGAGCACGAGCGGGCCGTCAGCCGGCCCGCCGAAGTCCAGGTAGTGGGTCGGACCGTCGAGGTCGACCGTCTTCGAGACACCGGATTCGAGCCTGGTCACCGTTCAACTGTGCCGCACCGAGCAACTGGTGCGGGTAGCCCTTACGTTGGGCCGGAGACTTCGGTCGCCACCCACCCCCGACGCCGAGGACGACGACAGCATGCGCATGCTCATTCGACGCGCCGGCATAGCCGCCGGCGTTCTGGTCATCGCGGGAGCTGCGGGAGCGCCCGCGGGGATCGCGCACGCCGACAGTCCCGCCGCTCGGGGAACCTGCTCCACGGGGCCGTGCGACGTCCTCGGAGTCGGTTCCGACACGGTGCAGAACCTGGCTGACTTCTTGTTCGATGGCTCGTTCGGCGCTGTGGACGGCTACAACGCGCAAGGCAACATCAACCGGGTCTACAACGTCTTCTCGACGGGTGACGCCAACGGCCGTGCGGTCTACGACGGCACCTGCGGGCCGACCGCCTCGAACGGTCTCGGCGCTGCCTGCTCGAACACGGCGAACCTGGCGGCGAACCCGCTCGCCGGCAGCGTGATCCTTCGTGAGGGCAGCAAGCCCGTCATCCGGCCGAACGGCACCGGCGCGGGCATCGCTGCGCTGATCGCGGACACCCCGGGCGACGCCGTCGAGTTCCCGGGCTACGAGGGCCTGCCGACCGGGTCGATTCAGTTCGCCCGGGCCTCGCGTCTTCCCGACGCGACCGAGATCGACGCGTGTCCGGTCTCCAGCGCGTGCGGTGGACTGCACGTCTACCGGGCAGCGCTCGACGGGCTCCGGATCGCGACCTCGAGCCTCAGCGGCTCCAGGTACGACGGGCCGTCAGGTCTGTCGGCTCAGGAGCTCGTCGGCATCTACTCCTGCACCGACACCAGATGGAACCAGCTCCCCGGCAACGCTGCGGGTAGCAGCAACACGATCGACCCGCTGATCCCGCAGAGCGGTTCCGACACCCGCAGCTTCTTCCTCGCGGACCTGCAGAAAGCCAACGGCGGGTCCGCGGTCACGCCGGGCGCCTGCGTCCGCACTGTTGCAGCGGACGACCCGACGGGCATCTACGCGGATCCGTCGCCGGCTGACGCCATCGAGCCGTTCTCGGTCGGCAAGGTCGCGCTGATCAACTCCGGATACTTCGCCAACGGTGCGGGCTATCAGAGCAATGGCGACGCGAACGCCTACACAGCCGGCCAGATCTCGCTGCTGAGCGGCGCGCCGGGCGACTCGAACCCCGTCTACAGCTCGACGCGTGGCCTGTACTTCGTGATCCGCAACGCGGATCTCTCGGGCCGGTACCCGATTCAGCCGGGCGCCACGGAGAACTGGGCGCAGTACCTGTTCGCGAGCCGTAGCAGCTGGATCGCGCGCTCGACGCAGTCGACGGCGTATTCGGCGGCGGGCCTTACCCAGGCGTACAAGGACTGTGGGGTCAACCCGACGACGTGCTAGTGGGCTGATGGCGATTTCACGGGAGAGCGGTATCACGGGAAGCAGGGCGATGAACCGGTACGGACGACGAGCGGGCGCCGGCCTGCTCGCCGCGGCGATCGCCGCTTGCTGGGCGTCCGCACCGGCTGTTGCATCCGGTGCGGGAGCGCCGGCGGACGCGAGCGCGCGCGGCTTCATCGCGTTGTGTGACCTGGCCGGCCACAACGTCACCGGCGGCAGCGTCAGGAGCGCCCCGTTCGCGTGGAAGGCGGTCTCGTCGGTCGCGGCACCTGCCGCCTACCGCGGTAGGGGCGAGAACGCAGCGCTGCTCGTGTATCAGGTTCGCCGGGACACTCCAGCGGCCTACTGGAGCGGGGACACGCTCTCCGCGGACTCCTTCTACGGCAACCGCCGTCACCCCGCCGCCGAGATGACCTACCAGGACCTCTCGCTTGCCGACATCGTCAGGGAGTTCCCGCCGCTCGACGACGGGCTGTATGAGCTCCGGATGCACGTCGGGAAGCTGGACTACGGCACGTACAGCGCGACCTATCCGGCGACCTTCATCAAGATCACGGGCAGCGCCTGGCACGTCGTCGACGGCGGGACGCAGTCGTGTGGGTCGTCGACGAAGAGCACGTCGTCCGAGCTGTACGCCGGGCAGGCGCTCGTCGCCTCGACGCTCGACAAGAGAGAAACGCCACCCACCGCTCCGGCCGCGCTGCGGCGCGCGGCCGGCACCTCGGCGGGCAGCAGCGGCGAGGCGGACACGGCGGCGCTGCGGGAGGCCGACCACAGACCCGGCGGCAGCGCGTCGCGCCGCTCGGAGTACCTCGCCGGAGTGCTGGCTGTGATGGCAGCTGTCGGCGGTGGCCTGCTCGTCCGTCGCCGCAGCAACGGTCGCATCGCATGAACGGGCGGGCCGCGACCTTCGTCGCCCTGGTCACGTTGGTGGTCGTCACGATCGCCGCCGCCGTGAGTCTCGGCGGTGCGTCGGCGCACGCAGCCGGCACGCCGCCCTGGGAGCCGGACCCGAATGCGGTGGCCCGGATCGCCTTCTTCGACTCGTCCGGCCACCGGATCACGAGCGGGAGCACGCACGGAGCGATGGCGGCGTACGACGTCGCCGACGCGACGATCGTCGCGGGCGACAACGCCGCTTTGCTGTATGCCGCCGTGCCCGACACCGACGAAGACCCGGCGGACTGGACCCGTGAGCTCCTGTCCGGCCCGTCGCCCTTCCCCGCACCGGGGGCGCCGGCGTCATTCGGGTCCGACCCGACTGTTGCGGGCGCCGCGCAGGACGAGTCGCTCGCCAGGTTCGCATCGGACTTCCCGAGCCCGACCGGTCTCTACCAGATTCGGATCGTCACGGAGAACAGCGGCGGCTCCGGCGTGCAGAGCGCGGCATACGCGGCAGCCGACATCCTGATCCGAGGCCGCACCTGGACCGAGGTCTACCCGAAGGACGCCACCGGCCGGGCCGTGCTGCGGAACTCCGCCAGGCCGAGACTTTCGGGCAAGCACGAGGTCGGCCGGACCGAGAGGTGCTCGAACGGCTCGTGGAGCCCGAAGCCGAGCGCATTCACCTACCAATGGTTCAAGGGCCGCTCGAAGATCAAGCGTGCGACCAAGTCTCATCTGTTGCTGACCAAGGCACTGAAAGGCAAGCGGGTGCACTGCACCGTCACCGCGCACCGGCCGGGCCTCAAGAACGTCGCAGCGTCGTCGAGGAGCGCGAAAGTCAGGTAGCTCGCCCCTGCAAGATCGGCTTTCCCCGTATCGGATGGTGTCTGAGCGTCGTTGTCACCGTGAACGACGTGATGTGCAAACCGGACGAATCACTGACGTCGCTTGTGGCCTCAAGTGATTCATGGGTAGCGTGCATCGCAACCGCGACGTGACTTGCCGGCAACCCCTTGCCGGGCGGCTTCGCGGTTACCGCCGAATCACTGCAGGGCAACTTGCACGAGCCGGGGACCCACACGCGGGACCCCCGCGAAACGTGAGCGAAACGAGCGTTTCGTGGGGTGCTCTCCACCTGGGGTTAATCGGCACCTGACGTCTCCCAGCGAGACCACGGTGTCGTAGGGCGAAGACTTCCGCGCCCGCACCCGACAGCTAACTCGGTAGGCGGTCGACGGGAGAAAGGGTCCTAGCCCCGATATGGCGAGTTCTACCCGCCACCTCGTGCGCCTAAGCGCCGTCGCAGTAGCCACGTCTTCGTTGCTCTCCGGCGTCGTGGTCGCCAGCCAGCCGGCCGCCGCGCGCTCGCTCAAGCAGCAGATCGCCGACGCCCACCAGCAGCTGCGCGATCTCGACAACCAGGCAGAGACCGCGAGCGAGCAGTACGACGCCGCCCGGATCAAGCTCGGCGACGCGCAGCAGGCTGCGACCAAGGCGAGTGCGGCGCTGACCGCGGCTCGCAGCAAGCTCGCCGACTCGCAGACGTCCGTCGCACAGTTCGCGCAGGCGGCGTACGAGGGGGGCGGCAACGACTCTCTCGTCGGGTTGATCACCGACGGCTCGGCAGGTCGCTACGTCTCGCAGGTGTCGTCGATGCAGGCGGTGTCGGTGAGCCAGGCGCGCGCGCTGGCCACTGTCGACGCTGCGCAGCGCATCGAGGAGGGAGCGCAGGCTCGGGCTTCGGCCGCTCTCGCCCAGCAGAAGTCCGCGACCACCGCGATGGCGGCGTCGCGTGACCGCATCCTCGCCGCGGCGGCCAAGGAGAAGAAGATCCTCGGCGCGCTCGAGGCACGCGAAGCCGCGATCATCAAGGCAGCGAAGCAGCGGGCTGCCCGCCTTGCCGCGGAGCGCGAGCAGGCGCGGCTGCGGGCTGCGGTGGACGCCACCACGCAGGCCGCGAGCTCCCTCGGCGGCCCGATTCACTCGGTCGTGGCGCCGGTCGTCTCCGGTTCCGGCGGGGCACAGACAGCTGTCGAATGGGCATACCGGGAGATCGGCAAGCCCTACCAGTGGGCGGCGGCCGGCCCGGACAGCTTCGACTGCTCCGGCCTGACGCAGTACGTGTGGGGCAAGGCCGGCGTCTACCTCGGGCATTACACCGGTGACCAGTGGAACGAGGGCACACACGTCTCGCGCGACCAGCTCGAGCCGGGTGACCTCGTCTTCTTCGCCTACAACACCTCCGATCCGTCGTCGATCCACCACGTCGGCATCTACGTCGGCGGCGGGATGATGATCGACGCGCCGTACACCGGTGCGAACGTCCGCAAGGAATCCGCGTTCCGGTCGGACTACATCGGCGCGGTGCGTCCCTGAAGCTGAACCTGTCGCTCCAGCTCGGTGAAGCCGAGCGAGCGATAGAGCTCGATCGCGTGGGAGGTCGGGTCGGCCACGATGATCAGCTGCTTGGTCGCCAGGTGGTTGCGGGCATGACCGGCAGCTGCCTGTAGCAACCGCCGGGCGTGACCCCGCCGGCGATGGTCGGGGTGGGTCTCGACGGCCTGGTAGCGGGCGATGCCCGAGCCGTCGCCGACGATGCCGAGCGCCGCCGCGAGCAGGTCGCCCTCGAACGACCCGAACCACGCTCCGCCGTACTCGTTGAGCTCCCGCGCCTCCGTGAGGCGCTTCGCCCGGAACGTCGCCTCGCTGCCGTCCGCCGCCGGTCCCTGCCAGGCGTCGCGCAGGGTCGCGAGCTGGGTCCAGTCCGCATCAGTCGAGAGTCGCCGCACGCCCGGCGTTGCTGCGTCGTTGCTCAGGCTGAACGCGTTGGCCATGAGGACGACGCTCGCGGTCACCTCGAGCGTCATGGCGGCCACCTCGGTGGCGGCGCCGACTTCGCCGCGCATCCCGTCGATGCCGAGGGCAAGGTGCTGCGCGCCGGGAAACGACTCCCGGCAGGTCTGCCGAATCCACTGCGTGTCGCCGGCGCGGAGCGGCCGGCCCAGCAGCACGAAGTTGCCCCACCAGAAGTTGGGGATGTGCGGCGTGCGGACGATCAGGTGGTCACCGTGGTCCTCGATGATCGACCCCGCGAGCCGGCGAACCATCAGGTCGGTCGAGAACCCGAGGGAGGTGACGCGCACGGTACGACGCTAGTGCTCAGGATTTGGTCAGCATCCCTCCCGTAGGCTTGATCGTCATGCGCGTCGTGAGGAAACGCCGTCTGCAGGCGGCCGGACTGGTCGCTGCGCTCGCCTTCGCCACTGGGTGTGGCGCCGGCTCGAGCGGTGGCCAAGCCGCGCCGAAGACGACAACCCCGACGGTGACGAAATCCACGCCCAGCAAGCCCGGGCCGCAGTACGTGACCAAGGGGCACCGCACGCTGCGGCTCAAGCAGGTCGCGCAGATCGGTACGCCGGGCAAGGGCATCGCGATGCTGATCAAGATCGGCAAGCCGAGGGTGTCGCGAACCCGGCTCAACCCGTCGTACGGCGACAACCCGATCCACGGGTACTTCGTGAACTTCCCGATCAAGGTCTACAACGACGGCGCCAAGCCGTTGCTGGTCCAGCGGCTCGACTTCTGGGTGGACACACCGGGCCTCGGCAAGGTCAACACCAACGAAGGCGCGTCGCCGTACTCGGGCGCGAAGACGCAGCTCGACACCACCGAGCTGGCGAAGGGCCAGGGCGTCAGCAACTACCTTGCCTTTGACGTGTCGGACCCGCACGGCAGGTTCGTCTACGGCCCGCACAACAGGCTGACCGTTGCTTGGCGCTTCTAGCGCCCGGTGGACTGAGCGCTTCCAGCGACATGGATGAGGCAGTAGCCGAGGAAGTCGTCGAACGGCTTCGGGCACAGCATCGGATCTTCGCCGCGGTGAACCGCCGCGTGGGTGTCTACAGCGTCGGGCTGCGCGTCGTGCTCACCGACGGCCGGGAGGCGATCTGGGACAACGACGGCGCGGCGGGGCTCGAGGCGATGGTGCTGCGCGACGGCATGCTGGTCGGCTACGTGCCGCAGATCCCGGACAGCGACAACCTCACCGCGGAGCAGATCACCGCGATCGTCGCAGCGGCGGACTACGACGCGCCACCGGCTCCGACGAGGCCGTCCAGTCCGACCAGCGGACCGGCTGCACCGCCACCCCCGCCTCCGCCCCCGAAGCTCCGCTGGACGGACCGCTTACGTCGACGCTGACCGGCGGCAACCAGAACCCGTCGCTCGACCTGCAGGGGTTCATGGCGCCAGGTCAGTAGCGGCGTGTGAACAGCCGGTCGGCATCCCATCTGGTGAAGCCGTGCCGCTCGTAGAGCGCGATAGCCCCGCGGTTGTCGGCCTCGACGTACAGCAGGACGGTGGCCAGTCGCCGGTCGCGCAGGTGCGCCAGTCCGTGCAGCAGGAGCGCCTCGCCCAGACCCCTGCCCTGCATCGACGGATCGACGCCGATGACATACACCTCGCCGAGATCACCACCCGGCTTCTCGTGGACCTTCGTCCAGTGGAACCCGACGATGCGGTTGTCGGCTTCGGCAAGGAAGAAGCCGGCCGGGTCGAACCAGCTCTCGTCCTCGCGGGCGCGGATGTCGTCGAGCGTCCAGCCCGCCTGCTCCGGGTGTGCGGCGAACGCGGAGTTGTTGACGGCGAGCCACGCCTCCTCGTCGAGGTCGACGCGGAAGGTGCGCACCGCGACGCCGTCCGGCCATTTCGGGACGGTGCTGCCGGTCGAACCCAACGGACAGCGCATCTGCAGCAGCGTGCGCGCCGTGGTGAACCCCAGGCGAGGCAGCGCCTCGTTGAGCGGTGCGTTGTCACCACGCGTCCAGATCCGCAGTGAGGAGTCGGCCGCACGCGACACCGCGTCGAGCAGGTTCGTGACGTCACCACCGTCGCCGACGAGGAGCTCGGCGACGGGCTCCGAGCCGGTGTCGAGATGCGCGTACCCCAGCAGGTCGTCGTCGGAGGCCTGAATGAAGTGCCTGCCGGGTGCGTGGCCCTTCACCGAGCTCACGACGTGATCTGACAGCGGGCTCGTGCGCGAAGCCGCAGCGACCGAGTTGCGAAGGTTGAGGACGTCGTACACCTGCCTGGCAGACAGGTCGTCGACCTCGATGACAGCGACCATGCCGCTGACCCTAGTGATATGTCAGCGGATGGGCAGCGAGTCGGCGCCCAGGTCGCCGTACTCCTCGTCCTCGACGTCGTCGCCGGGTAGAGCGGCCAACGGCTGGGCGACGAACTTGTAGCCGACGTTGCGGACCGTGCCGATCATCGCCTCGCGCTCCGGTCCGAGCTTCGCGCGGAGCCGCCGCACGTGCACGTCGACGGTGCGCGTGCCGCCGAAGTAGTCGTAGCCCCACACCTCCTGTAGCAGCTGCGCGCGGCTGAACACGCGACCGGGATGCTGTGCGAGGAACTTCAGGAGCTCGAACTCCTTGAACGTCAGGTCCAGTGGGCGGCTGCCGAGCCTCGCCTGGTACGTCGACTCGTCGATCGACAGGTCACCGGAGCGGATCTCCTCGCTCGTGCCGTTGTCTCGCGCGCTCTGTGCGCGACCGAGCGCGAGACGCAGCCGGGCCTCGATCTCCGCCGGGCCGGCGGAGTCGAGGATGACGTCGTTGACGCCCCAGTCGGCCGCGACGGCGACCAGGCCGCCTTCGGTGACGATGGCGATCACCGGAGCCGACGTTCCGGTCGTCTCGAGCAGCCGGCAGGTGGCTCGCGCGGAGGACATCTCTCGACGCGCGTCGACGAGGATCACCTCGAACGGCGGCGCATCCAGCAACGGGGCGGCGTCCAGCGGAAGGACGCGGACGGAATGGCCGAGCAGGCCGAGACTCGGCAGCACCTGCGCCGAGGCATCGGAGGCGGGCGTCAACAGCAGCAAGCTCGCCATCTTGTGTCCTCCCGACCGCATCACAGACCGTGGGGGAGGCGGCGCTGCCCGGACCCGATTGGTCGAGGATAGCGGAGTGGCGCAGACCCCAAGCGCGCAAGCTGTCGCACTGCGCGCGGCCGACGGCGTGCAGCTGGCCGCGGTCCATCTCGACGGACCGGACCCGGCGCGGCCGTTGGCCGTCGTCGTCGGCCACGGCTTCACCCAGTCCACCACCAGGCCCGGCACCCGAGCCGTGCTCGACGCGTTCGCGAAGCATGCGGGCGTGATCGGCATCGACTTCCGCGGCCATGGCGCGTCCGGCGGGCACTCGACGGTCGGTCACGAGGAGGTGCTCGACGTCGATGCCGCGGTTGCGAAGGCGCGCGAGCTCGGCTACGCCGATGTCGTCACCTGCGGATGGTCGATGGGCGGCAGCATCGTGCTTCGACATGCGGCTCTGCATGGCGGCATCGAAGGCGTCGTCAGCGTCTCGGCGGTATCGCGCTGGTTCTACAAGGACACCAAGCCGATGCGTCGGGTGCACTGGATGATCGAGACGAGGCCGGGCAGGTTCGTCACCCGGCGAGTGCTCCGCACGCGCATCACCGACGCCGGCTGGCCGGCAGACGAGCCTCCGGCCTCACCGGTCGAGGTGATCGAGCGGATCGCGCCGATCCCGCTGCTCATCGTGCACGGTGACGCCGACCACTACTTCCCGGTCGAGCACCCGCACGCGCTGTACGACGCGGCCCGCGAGCCGAAGGAGCTGTGGCTGGTCGAGGGCTTTGCGCATGCTGAGGCGGGTGCGAGCCCGGAGCTGCTCGACCGGATCGGCCGGCACCTTCCTCATCTCGTGGCTCGGGGTCGTCCTGGCGCCCCGGGCGGTGCCTGACCAGGGACACTGTCGATCATGCTGCGACGACTGCTGATCGCCTTCCTGGTTCTCGTCGTTGTCGCGATCGTGGCGCTCGATCGGGTCGGCGTGCATGTTGCCGACCACGTGCTCGCCGGCAAGCTGCAAAGCGACGAGCATCTGCCGCACCGGCCGGCGGTGTCGATCGATGGCTTCCCGTTTCTCACCCAGGCGATCGGCGGTGACTACCACGACGTCAGCGTCACGGCGCACGACTTCCGGACGCCCGAGGGCGTCACGGTCACGACGCTGAAGGCGCACCTGCGCGGCGCGCACATCCCGCTGTCGAAGGTTCTTCACGGTTCGGTGTCGGAAGTGCCCGTCGACAAGGTCGACGGCACGGCCTTCCTGTCGTTCGGGGAGATCAGCAGGTATCTATCCGGACGCGGCTCAGGCACCGTCACGCTGAGCCGGGCGTCAGCGCATGGCGTGGAGCTGACCGGGCGACTCCCGCTCGGTGCTCGCCACCCACTGGTTCACACCGTGGTGACGGTTGGAGTCAGCAGCTCGGTCGTGACGCTGTCAGGACCGTCCACCGGGCCTCGCGCGGTTCGCTCGCTTGTGCTGTCGATCCCGCTCCACGGCCTGCCGTTCCAGATCGACGTGACCTCGGTGACGGTCGACTCGGCCGGCGTGACCGCGGCGGGCGTGGCGCGTCACGTCAAGCTCGGAAGCCACCCGGCCACCTCGACCACGACTCCGTAGGCTCCTCCTGGTGGACGTCGGCGACTATCTGCTCGGGTCGCTCGCGCTCTCGCTAGGGCTGCTGCCGTGGATCCCCGCCTCCCGGCGACTCGTCCGCCGGGTCGTCCCGGACTGGGCGGGCGCCGAGGCGGCGCTCGCCGCGTCGCTGGTCGGCGTCACCGGCGTCATCGTGATCGGCGAGCTGCTCGGTCTCGTCGACGGGTTTCGGCGGTGGCCGTTCGCCATCGTCAGTGCGGTCGTGGCGGCGATCGTCGCGGCGAACGGCGCGCCCGGGCCACGACGTACCGATTCCTGGTCGTTTCCTCGCGACAACGGCGCGCGAGTCATGTTGGGCTGCGTCGCGATCTGCGTGATGGCGACGACGGCGTCGGTGATCGGACGTGACGCGTCCGTGCTGCAGACCGGTCCGCTGGACCTCGACAGCATTCACTACCACCTGACCCAGGCTGCGCAGCTGGTTCACAACCACAGCGATCTTCACGAGCATCACGCCGCGTCCTCGGACGGGACGGTGTACTACCCGTACGACGGGGAGCTGCTGAACGCCATCGCGATGCTCGGCCCGCACCCCGACCTCGCCGTGTACGGACTGAACCTGCTTTTCGGCTGGCTCGCGCTGCTCGCCTGCTGGGTCGTCGGGGCGCGGTGGTCGGCGGGAGCTCCGGCACTCGCCGGGGGTGCTGCGGTGCTTGCACTTCCGATCGTCGCGCAGGCGAGCACCGGCCCCGGGCTCAACGACCTGCCCACGATGGCGTTCGTGGTCGCCTCGGTGGCATGCCTCGCCGTCGCGGGAGTGCCGCGAGGTGATCGGCCGAAGCCTCGCTGGACGGCCGAGCTCTGCATGGCCGGTCTCGCCTTGGGGCTGGCCGCAGGGACGAAGCTCAACGCGCTGCCGATGGCTGTGCTCATCGCGGTGGCGGCAGTTGTGGCTGCGCCCGGTGACCGTCGGCGCACCGCGCTGGCGCTGGTCGCGCCGGCCTTTCTCGCCGGTGGCTTCTGGTACGTCCGGGACTGGGTGATCGCCGGCTCTCCGGTCCCTGACCTGAACCTCACGGTGGCTGGTCACGGATTCCACGTGGTGCCGTATCCCGAAGTGAAGCCGTACGCCTACACGGTGGCTCACTATCTCGGTGACGGCTGGGTGATCCGGCACTGGTTCGAACCCGGGTTGCGCGCGGTCTGGACCGGGTTGTGGCCGCTGTTCGCCGTGCTGCTCGTCGCGGGCGTCGTACTCCCGCTGCTCGGCGACAAGCCGCTGTTCCGACGCCTGCTCGGGGTCGTGGTCGCGATCGGTGTTGTCGCGTACGTCGTCACGCCGACGACCGCGATCGGCAAGGACGGTGCGCCGGTGCTGTTCGCGACCAACACCCGGTACGTCCTGCCGGTGCTGATCGTGGCGGTGGTGCTGGTCGCGGCCTCGTCGGCCTTACGGCGGCTGTCGTCCGTCGTCAGCGTGTTCTTCACCGTCGTCGTTCTCGTGCTGCTCGGGTGGGAGCATCTGCCACAGCAGGTCGAGACTCGCGTCGGCGCCGCAGCCGCCGTGCTCCTCGCGGCTGTCATCGCCTGGCTGGTGCTGACGCGGTCGGTGCCGTCGGCTCGCACGGTGCGTCCGTTGTTCATGGGTGCGCTCGTCGTCGTCCTCGTCGGTTGCGGGGCGAGTGTGCAGCGGAGCTACCTGCAACATCGCTATGCGGGTACGTCGCCGCTCGAGCGCTTGTTCAAGGCCGTGGGAAGTGTCCAGCATCAGCGGATCGGCGTCGCGGGGCACGGGCTCGAGTACGGGTTCTTCGGCCGGGACTTCACCAACACCGTCAACTACATCGGTGTGACGGCGCGATCGCACGCGTTCGACGTGCCGATGAGCTGTCCGGCGCTGCTCAGCACGCTCGCGCGGGTGCATGACGACTTCGTCGTGGTCGAGCCGCTGGCGGTTGAGCACACCGCTCGCATCGACGGGTGGATGCACGGCATTGCCGGCGTGCGCGAGGTCTTCGCAAACGCGGCGGGGACGGTTTACCAGATGCCGTCAGCGATCCCGCCGGACGGCTGCGCAGCATCGGTGAGCAACGGCAGCGGCGGATAGGTCGGTGTCGAGGTCTCGGTCGGAGCCGCGCTGTCGGTCGGGTCCGGGGAAGGACTGGCGCACGGCGGGTTATTGACGTTCACCGGCGGCGCGGTGCTCTCGTCCGGAGCGGTGGGTGAGTCCGTCGGAGGCGGCAGCGTCAGCGCGGTGTTCGACGGCGACGGGGTCGGTGACACATCGGTCGCGGTCGGGCTGACGCAGACCGGCGGCTTGTGCCTGTGGCCGCGCGCGCTGCTGCCCGTGTGGTTGCCGCCGACGACGGTGCTCGGCGAATGGCTGTGGTGGTGCGGCTTCTTGGAGTGGGATGCAGACGGTGACGGGCTCGCCGGCGAGATCTGCTTGGTGGATCCGCTGCCGCCGCTGGCAGCCACGCCGACCGCGGCCCCTGCGATGAGAACGACGGCGCAGGTGCTGCCGACCGCGTAGGCCATGCGCCGCTGGTAGCGCAGCCGCTGGCCGCGCTGCATCACGCCGGGCAGCAGGTCGCGCCCGAACGCCGGTGGCGTCGGATCGTCGAGTCCCTCGAACAGGCCGCCGGGGTCGAGGTCGCTCATCGGGCCAGCGCCTGCTTGAGGGCCGCGAGACCGCGGCTGGAGTGGGTCTTCACCGATCCGACGGAGCACCCCATGATGTCGGCGGTCTGCGCTTCGGAGAGGTCGCCGAGGTAGCGAAGCACCACGCTCTCGCGCTGTCGCTTCGGCAGCTTCGCGAGCGCGGCGTACAGGTCGATGCGGTCATCGCTGGTCGGCCCGGTCCGGTTGCCCTGCTCGGCCGCGACGCGCTCGTTTCGCTTGGTCGCGCGGGCTCGGGAGCGCAAGTGGTCGAGGGCGAGGTTGCTCGCAACCCGCACGCACCACGGCTCGGCGTGGTCGCGGATCGAGGACCACCGGCTGTAGGCGCGCGCGCATGCCTCCTGTGCCACGTCCTCGGCCTCGGAGCGGTCACCGAGCAGCCGGTACGCGGCGCGGTAGGCGTCGCGTATGAGCACCGGGAACACCTCCTCGAAGGACGGGGCCGCAGCGGTCGTCGCTGTCGCTTCCTCGAAGGTCACGACCGCCTCCGTCCCCTGCTCAACGCCCGAACCCGGCTCGAGGTTGACAGTCAACCCCACCCGATTTGTCCGAAGTAGCACTCAAGCTGCCCTCGCGACGCTTCGAGCACGCTCAGCCGACGCGCCGACCTGGGACGTTGAGCGCTACTCGTGTGCTGCTTCGAGCGCGTGTCAGGCGTCGATGGGGACCGCGGGCAGCTCTGCCTCGAGGATCTCGGCCTGTCGGGCCCTGCCCTCGACTGTGTCAGCGCCGCGTAGGCCCGAGCAGATCGCGCCGATGAAGCTGATCCCCGCCGCCATCAGGAAGGCGAGATGCAGGCCGTGTCCGAACGGGCCGGTGATCAGGTGCGGGAAGAAGCTGCGACCGGTCAGGTAGTGGTAGTGCGCCGCGGTGACGTGCGCGGCCGCAGGCGAGCCGATGAGCTGCTGGATCGGGTTGTAGCCGAGGAAGGCGGCGAACAGCGTTCCGATCGGCGGCAGGTGAGCGATCGAGTGTGCCTGTCCGGCGGGCATTCCCTGCGCGACCAGGCCGTGCTGCAGCGTCGTCGGCAGGCGTGAGGCGAGACCGAGGGTGATCACTGTGAAGAACACGCCGATCGACAGGACCTGGGCACTGTTCTGGAACGTCTGCAGCATGCCGGCACCGGCACCGCGCTGGTCGGCCGGAAGCGAGTTCATGACGCTGGCGATGTTGGGAGCGAAGAACAACCCGAGGGACAGTCCCATCATCAGCAGGAGCAGTCCGAACCACACGTAGCTGAAGTTCATCGGCATGAGGTCGAACATCAGGAAGCAGACGGCCGACAGCGCCATCCCCGCGGTGGCGAACGGTCGGGCACCGAGCCGGTCGGTGAGTCGGCCCGACACGGGCCCGGCGATGAGGAAGCCGATTGTCAGCGGGATCATGTAGATGCCGGCCCACAGTGGGGTCTTGGCGAACGAGTAGCCGTGCTGCGGCAGCCAGATTCCTTGCAGCCAGATGATCAGCGTGAACATCAGGCCACCGCGAGACAGGCCCGCGAGCAGGCCGGTGACGTTGCCCATCGTGAACGTCCTGCTGCGGAACAGGTGCAGCCGGAACATCGGATCCTTGACGCGACTTTCCACCACGAGGAACAAGCCCAGGACCGCCAGGCCCCCGAACCCGCAGGCGAGCACCATCGGCTTCGTCCAGCCCATGGTGTGGCCGCCGTACGGCTCGAGTCCGTAGACGATCGCGAGCAGCACCCCGACCAGTCCGGCGGCGAACATCAGGTTCCCGATCCAGTCGATCTTGGCCGGCGTGCGCACCCCGTTGTCGTGCAGCTTGAAGTAGGACCAGAGGGTGCCGAACAACCCGAGCGGCACCGACACGATGAACACGAGCCGCCACGCGACCGGCGCCAGCAGCCCGCCGAGGATCAGGCCGATGAACGATCCGCTGATCGCCGCGACGCCGTTGATCGACAGGGCGAGCCCGCGCTCGTTCTCGGGGAACGCGTCAGTGACGATCGCGGAGGCGTTCGCCAGCACGCACGCGCCACCGAGACCCTGGCCGAGTCGCATCAGCACGATCCAGAGTGCGCCGTGCGTCCCGTGCAGCCACGTGATCGACAGCAGGACCGAGAAGCCGGTGAAGACGGCGAAGCCGAGGTTGAACATCCGGACCCGGCCGTAGATATCACCGATCCGGCCCAGGCTCACCACCAGCACGCTGGTGACGAGCAGGAAGCCCATCAGCACCCATAGGAAGTACGACGTGTTGCCGGGCGCGAGCGGGTCGAGGTGGATGCCGCGGAAGATGTCGGGCAGCGCGATCAGCAGGATCGAGGCGTTGATCGTCGCGATCAGCATCCCGAGCGTCGTGTTCGAGAGCGCGACCCACTTGTACTCGACCTTTCCGGACTTCACAGCCTCCCCCTCGCTTCCGAGCTTCCGAGCTCCGAGCTCCGAGCTCCGAGCTCCGAGCTCCG
>DASZVL010000083.1:0-20030 GCA_035547035.1 Mycobacteriales bacterium
CGGGGCGGTCGAGGGAGCCGGCCCGCTGGACGGGGCCGTGGTCGCCAGGGCGAGCGCGGCCGGCGGCGGTGTCGGGAGCGCGGACGCCGCCGCCGAGTGGTGGCGCAGCGCGTGCGTCTCGGCGTAGCCCGCGGCGCCCGCGCCGGCCATTAGCAGAAGGAGCATCGTCACGAACGCGGGAGTACGTAGCCGCGGTCCGATCACGATCAGTCACACTAGTTGTCGAGTATCCGGGCCCGGTCTGATTCGGTCCGCCACCAGTCGAGGAGAAGCACCGTGGAGTCGTTCGACGTCCTCATCGAGATCCCGCGCGGGAGCCGCAACAAGTACGAGGTCGACCACGAGAGCGGGCGCATGCGGCTGGACCGGACCCTCTTCACGTCCACCCAGTACCCGGCCGACTACGGCTACATCGAGGGCACCCTCGGCGCGGACGGCGACCCGCTGGACGCGCTGGTGCTGATGCACGGCGACCCGCTCTACCCCGGCGTGCTGGTGTGCTGTCGCGCGATCGGCATGTTCCGGATGACGGACGAGGCCGGCGGCGACGACAAGGTGCTGGCCGTGCCGGCGACGGACCCGCGGCTGGAGCACCTGCGCGACATCCACCACGTCCCGGAGTTCGACCGCCTCGAGATCCAGCACTTCTTCGAGGTATACAAGGACCTGGAGCCCGGCAAGAGCGTCGAGGGCGCTACCTGGGTCGGCCGCATCGAGGCCGAGGCAGAGATCGAAGCGTCAACGGAGCGCCTCAAGAAGGCCGGCAAGCACTAGCCGCTCCCGCCGCCTTGCGTTGATCGCATGTCACATGGATGTCGTGAATCGCGACACCCATGTGACATGACGGCTGCATTTCACGACACCCATGTGACACAGGGGTGCCGTGCCGCAACATCTATGTGACATGCGACCGCCCGCCGTGCTCGGGGAAGCCGGCACGGCGGGCGGGGCGCAGTTGTTGCTAGGCGGTCTTGGAACGGCCACCGATCGTGATGTTCAGGCCGAGGTTGCTGAGCAGGGCGCGAATCGCCTCGCCCATGCCGACCAGGACCACACCAGTGGCGACCGGGTTCATCCACTCGGCGCGCAGCGGCTGACCGAACGCGCGGAAGACCGAGTAGTTCAGGGCCCACGACACGAGGATCGCGATACCGACACCAACGCTGGTGGTCAGAGCCTTCGGGGCCTTGACGGGCAGGATCTCGTTGAGCACCTCGCCGACCGTTGCAAGCGCGAGGGCCAGGCCTGCGAACACGACGAACGCGTACATCCGGATCACTCCATTCTCTGCGACGCACGGCGCGTCGCTTCACATGGTTGGACTCCCTGGGCGCACCTTGGTTACAGAAAAGTTGGGACGACTGTCTACTTGGCGGTAACCAACGCCCGTGCGAGAAGTCGAAGGGGGTGGGCATCAGATGTACGTCGATCCGGCGCTGGTGCGAGCGTGCCAGCGCGGCGAACGCGGAGCGCTCGACGCGCTGATCCGCGCGACGTACACCGATGTCTACAAGCTCGCTCGCCGGATGCTCGCCGATCCGGACGAAGCCGCAGATGCGACGCAGGAGGTGTTCGTCCGCGTGATGCGATCCGTGATCGGCTTCCGCGGCGACGCGGCGTTCGGGACCTGGCTGCACCGGGTGACGGTCAACGTCTGTCTCACCATGCTGCGCAAGCGAGCCAAGGCACGTGAGGCGGGCATGGTCGCCGGCCGCACTCCGTTTGCACTTCCCGATGATGCGTTCGAGCTTGCGGGTGACGACGCGACGCCCGACGATCGCGCCGAGACAGCCGACCTGGTCAGACGCAGCGAGCAGGCTCTGGCGAGATTGAATGAAGAGGCGCGCACTGTTGTTGTGCTGCGGGACATCGAGGGCCTGTCGACGAAGGAAGTAGCCGACCTGTTGGGCGTCACGGAGAACGTCGTGAAGGTGCGACTGCATCGCGCCCATGCCAAGCTGCGCGAGCTCGTGCTCGGCAGCGACGGCGGAGCCATCGCCGGTGGTGTGGCGTGACCAACCACGACGGGCTTCCGAGGTTCTGTCGCGAAGCGCGCTCTCAGCTGCCCGCTCTGGTTTCGGGCGAGCTGACCGGCTGGCCGCTACACGTCGTACGCGCGCATCTGCGACGTTGCGCCGACTGCTCCGCCGAGGTCGAACGGCAGAAGCAGCTCGCCGGCGCACTCACGGCGTTGCGTGACACCCACGTCGAACCGCCGGCCGGGCTGCTCGACGACCTTCTCGCGCAAGCCAAGCGTGGCGGCGTCAGGGAGCGAGCAGCGGTGCCGGCGCGCGGCGCGCTGAGCGGCGCACGCCCGGAGCTATCGGTTGCGTTCCTGACCGTCGGGGCGATCGCCTCGACGGGCGTCGGCTACGGCATCTGGCGTGGGGCCCGCGCCCTCCGCAGCCGCAAGTAGCCGCGTCTGTTCGCCAAACTTGCACGATCCAACCGAAGATTCGGGCTAGACCGGTTGGAAGGTGCAAGTTTGCGGATGACTCGGCCCGCTCATTTCGTCAGATGACCGGGCGGCGGCTGTCCGGCGCGACGAGCCGGCGCGCGTCGGCGTTGACGTCGTCGGTCTGTTCCTGCGACAGCCGCTCGGCTTCGACCCGCTTGATGTAGGCCGCGACCTCGGAATCGCGCGTCTCGTCGTCCCAGCCGAGGATCTCGCCGAGCATCCGCGCCACGGGCCGCGCCGAGTCGACACCACGATGGGTGGTCTCGATCGAGATCCGGGTACGACGGGTCAGCACGTCGTCGAGGTGAAGCGCGCCCTCATGCGTCGCGGCGTAGCGCACCTCCGCCATCAGGTACAGACCCGCACCCGGGATCGGCTCGAGCAACGTCGGGTCGTCGACGGCAGGCGCCAGCACTTCGTCCACGAGCGCGCCATAACGGTGCAGCAGATGGTCGTAGCGCCACCGCGGCAGCCCGAGCTCTTCGGCGATCGACTCGGTCTGGTTGGCGAGTGCGTGATAGCCGTCGGCCCCGACCAGAGGGATGTGCTCCGTGACACACCCTGGAATGTGGCGGCCGAGATCCTCGGCGGCGGCATCTACCGCGTCTTTGGCCATGACCCGGTACGTCGTGTACTTGCCACCAGCCACCGACACCATCCCCCGCGGTGACCGGCTGATCGCGTGCTCACGCGAGAGCTGTGAGGTCTCCTCCTGCTCGCCTGACAGCAGCGGACGCAGCCCGGCATACACACCGGAGATGTCCTCGCGAGTGAGCGGAACTGCCAGCACCTCGTTGACGTGACGCAGGATGTAGCCGATGTCGATGCGGCTCGCTGCCGGGTGCGCCTTGTCGTAGTTCCAGTCGTCATCCGTGGTGCCGATGATCCAGTGGTCGCCCCAGGGAATGACGAACAACACTGACCGCTCGGTGCGCAGGATCAGTCCGGTCTCGGAAGAGATCCGGTCGCGCGGTACGACGACATGCACGCCTTTCGACGCCCGGACCTTGAACTCTCCACGCGAGTCGGCAAGACGTTGCACGTCGTCGGTCCAGACCCCCGTCGCATTGACGACGACGCCGGTGCGCACGGTCGCGGTCGCACCTGTCTCCGTGTCACGCAGCTCAGCGCCGACGATCCGCCCACCCTCGCGGACGAAGCCGACGACTTCGGTGGATGAGCGGACGAGGGCGCCGTACTCCGCCGCCGTGCGCGCGAGGGTCAACGTGTGCCGGGCGTCGTCGCACTGCGCGTCGTAGTACTGGATGCCGCCGACGAGTGAGTCGCCGCGCAGCGCCGGCGCAAGCGCCCGCGCGCCGCGGCGGGTGAGGTGCCGGTGGCGAGGCAGCGCGCGGGAGCCGCCCATCGCGTCGTACAGGGCGAGCCCGGCCCCGACGTACCCACGCTCCCAGCCGTAGCGCGTCAGCGGATAGAGGAAGGAGACCGGGCGGACGAGGTGCGGCGCCAACCGGGTCAGCATGAGGTCGCGTTCCTTCAGCGCCTCTCGGACCAGGCCGAAGTCCATCTGCTCCAGGTACCGAAGCCCGCCATGGAAGAGCTTGCTCGACCGCGAGGAGGTGCCGCTGGCAAGGTCACGCGACTCGACGAGCGCGGTCGACAGACCGCGGGTGGCAGCGTCAAGCG
Organism: Mycobacteriales bacterium; assembly: GCA_035547035.1. Classification (GTDB taxonomy): domain Bacteria; phylum Actinomycetota; class Actinomycetes; order JAFAQI01; family JAFAQI01; genus DASZTV01. Next base: position 4,103 of record DASZVL010000083.1, read on the forward strand.
CAACGCCCGCACCCGTGACCCCGCCACCGACGACCAGCACGTCGAAGGACCCGCCGTCGAGACGCTTCCAAGCGTCTTCGCGCTCCTGCGGCCCGAGCCGCGACGAACCCCTCACTGGATCAAGCCTAGGAGGTCGCCGGGTGACGCCGTCCGTAGCGAGCGGCGATCCGGGCGGCGGATGGCAACGCGGAGAAGGAGTCGCGTAGCGGCGCTACGCGTGACAGCGAAGCCAGCCCCCGTCGGGGCGTCGCGCAGCAGGACGGCGCATCATTCGGCGACCGCCTGGGACTTGGACCCCTCAAGCGAGAGTCTGAACACGGGATGGCGCGGCGCGATCCGCTCGACGTCGGAATCCGGGGAAGTCGCGCTGACGCCGTCGAAGAAGACCCCGACCTCCGCCTTCCATCGCTTGAGGTACGCCCGCAGCAACGCCGGCTTCTCCGCGTCGGTCAGCTCGACGGCCGTGAACGCCTGTCGCTTGCCGCCCAGGATCAGTACGCCGTCCCCCGCGGCGCGGAGGTTGCGCACCCACTGCGTCTCACCGCGCGGCGCGACCAGGTACTGCCCCCCTTCGTGGCTGAGCAGGTTCACCGGAACCCGCCGCGGCTCACCGGTCTTGCGGCCGCGCACCTCGAGGACGCGCGAACCCCACACCGAAAGACCGAGCCGGGTGAAGCCCGCAACGACGGCGTTGAAGACGTGTCGCGTGAACCAGCCGGGATTGCGGTAGTGCGCCTGCGCGTCAGACATGCGCCCATCCTGGCCTATCTCAAGCTGGAGCCGCCTTGGAGAATCGAACTCCAGACCTATTCATTACGAGAGGTTCGAAGCGTCGTTGCATGCGTTGCGCCAGCGTGCGCCGCATGCGCCGAGCCGGTGTTGATCCCTCGCCGGGGTACTCGCGGGGTACTCGCGAACGCCGCCACCAACGCTCGCGCAGAGCGACGCTCGCCCACGGCCGCTCGGAAGCCGCTGCCCAACGCTCGCGCGCCGCCGCAACGTTGCGAGTTGGCTACCACGCACCCGAGGGACGGGTCGCGAGAGCGGCGGTCCAGTCTTAGGAATCGCTATTCAAGTGCGGCTTCGACTGCCGCCCACAGGCCTGCCGCGTGATCGCGAAGTGCGCTCGAATCAAAGCCCAGCGGTCCGCCACCATCTTGGGACGGCCAGGCGATTGCGATGGCCCATCCATTGGATGAGGAGCCATCAAGTTCAAGATTCTGCGGGTCAAAGTCGTAAGCGCCTTCGCGCAAGACAATGTTCAGCGCGGTGCTGTTGTAAACGAAGTTCCTGGGCAGATCGGCCAAGTTGTGTGGCACCGGCACGTCTTGCGGCGTCACGACCGCAGGCGGCGGGGCGACGAAAATGCTGATGCCCTGTGAGGGATAGCCAGGAGCTAAGTCCGCGCGACATGCAACCGTGGCGACATCAGGTGCGGGTTGGTTGGAGCCGGGCGGGCCTGGAGACACGTTCCCGTTGGCGAAGCCATGCAGTTCGTCGGACGCGCTTGCCGGAGGATCTGCTTGGTATTCGGCGCCGGATAACTGCAGCGGCTTGTCTTCGCCGAGAGCCGTAAGCACCGAGGTGAAACTCGCAAGCAACGGCTGACAAAAGGCCGTGAACGCGGCCTGTGTCGTGGGCGACTGTTCGCAAGTCGCACCGGGGCCGCCGGTGCCGCATGCGGTGCCGATTCCCGCAAAGGCAGTGGCCAACGAACCACCGATCGAACTGGCCGCTCCGTCAGTGGTGTTCGCGCCGTCGGCAGTCGAAGTGCCATCGGAGGTGGAGGATGGAATAGGGCTGTCGGAATGTGACGCCTTGTCGCCGCCATTGCATCCCGCCAGTAGGAAGGCGCCGACCACAGCACAAGCAGCGCCCACGAGTCGTTTGCTATCTCGACCACTCTCGCGGCGGCTTTGATTCACGAACGAAACCTTTCTATCTCGTAGCGATGCGGACCGCTCATTTCCGTCGGGTCCCGTGTCTCGAGCTAACTAGGCGAGAGGGATATATAAAGCGTCCAAGAGTGCCGTGTAGCGGTCGACATTCCCGATCTTCCCGTTGTCCTCGACGATCCATTTCACCAGTTGGACCTCAACGCCAGTCGGTCCATCGGTCGAGGATGCTGGTCGCGCACGGGCAAGCCACGGAGAGATGAGGGAGGTAGTGCCCTTCCTCGCTTGGAGCATCCTGAGCGGATCAGGTGCGCCATGGGATACGTACCAACTTCCATCACCGCCATCGGCGCAGAAGAGATGAAAGTTGTCGGGCCGCCCAGTCTTGTTGGTCCACCAGCGCCCAGCGAGCGACGTCCCCGAGCGCCACGCGTCAAACTCGGCATTGAGGTCCGTGCAGACCTTCGTGATGACGGCGGTCACCTCGGCCCACGGCTTAGTCGTTGGGACAGCAACCGGCGCCAGAAGACGCTCACGCTCCCCCTTGCGCACTTGCTTCGCGATCAAGCTCATACGTGTCCCATCGGAGTTAGTCGGGCAGCCATCGTCACGTAGTCGGGTTGGCGCATGTCCTTTCGGTCAAAGCTCGGACGAAAGCATGTACGCGGCTGGTTGCATCGCCCCCGGCGATCGCCAGCCGACGACGAGGCCGTCTGTCCAAAACTGACCGGTTCCTCCGGCGCTGTTCTCGCCGACGGACACACTGGTCGGCGTCGGATCGCTTGTGGGCGTTGTGGCCGACACGACATACACGCTTCCGGAGCTGTCGGCGAACCACAGGTCACTGCCGCTCGGATCGACGACGCCGCCATTGATCGTCAGGTTCGTATTAGGAGTCAACTGAATCGCGCCCGTCACAGTGGCGTGACGCCCATGCACAGAGAAAGAGTCGAGTTGGTAGTGAACGCCGTCGAAACACACGAACGACGAGTCGTTTACGAAGCCATTGAAGGTGAAGCAGTTCTTCACCGTGAGGCTCGCGAGGCCGGAGCAGCTTGCAGCGAGCTGGCCAAACACATTGTCTTCAGTCAAGCCCTGCTCGTAGTCCTTAACGACGCTGTACGCGCGGTCGGTGCAAGCAGATGTGAAAGCGGAGGTCGCTCCAACGAGGACCTGCGCCGAATCGCCCGACTCCACAGTGTCGACAGGCTCGCTGTACGTCGCCGCAACCTTGCCATCTGGGGACGTGAGAATCGCGGTCGCAAGGGGATCGCCTGCCGGCGTGAACCCGCCGACATAGCCCGAACCCATGTCCTCGGCTGTGCCATCGGGCAGGGTCGCCGACCACATGTGCTGGCCCCTGTTCCACCACAGGTCCCCTGTCTCGGGGTTGAAGATCGGACCGGAATCCGAGACGGGCTGATCTGTGAAGCCGCCATCTGAGTGCCCTGACAGATCGGTAAACGAGCCGTCCGCAGTCGATAGATAACCGGCGACCGTCGACCCATCGGACGTCGACTGGGTGGACGCCTCATCGGTTAGGTCCGGCGAGAAGTTGTAAACATCATCGAAACCTGGGCAGCCATTCGCAACGACACTCAGCTCGCTCTCGGTGAGGTCATCGGGGCCACCAGCGAGTAGTTCCAGATCTCCGGTTCTGGCCTCATCACCGGGTTGGGACGCCTGGTCGATGCACACGACGAGCCCGTCAGCGGCGGAAGCGCTCGTTGTCGACGGCGTCGAATCGCCGGGGTCAACGGTCGCCACCGTTTGCGGATGACTCTGGGGGGTCGATGTGCCTCCGCCGCATCCGGCGGTGATACTCGCGGCGAGGACGGCTACGACCAGCGTGGAAATGACCCCCTGAGATGACATGGCGGGAGCATATCGACGCTGGCCTGAGCTTCGCGTGCTCTTGAGCTGTCGCACGTTCGCCGAAGGGCGACGACGCACGCCCCGCTGAGCCCACTTGTCACCCGCCCACGCAGCGAGCCGTCAGAACACCGTGAAGAGAACGGCCCATCGCCGGGCGACCTAGGGATTACGACGAGCGGGCCAACCTCTCGAACCAATTGCCATCGCTCCACGTCCCAGGCGGAGCTGATGGCCTTCGAACTCCCCCGCGTGCTTCTTCGTGGGGGCATCGATCTCTAGCCGGGTAAGCCCTCCTGGCATTCCTTTAGGAGTGTCATCGCCACTGACGTTGAAGACGGCGACGACGGCCGCCCCACGAGTACGACCATCGCCGTACCCGGCTGCCGGTACTCAGTGCCGATCCGCCACCACCCCCTCACCGGGTCGCGCTTCGTTTCCTCGTCCCATTCCGCGTCCTGCCAGCCAATCCAGCGGCGTTCTGGCCAGACGGGATCGGCCACAACCTCCTGCGGTTCGCCCACTCGGACTGCCAGGGCTCGTTATTGGGCCATTGGCGCCCGAACGTGGCGTCAGACGATGACCCGGGTCATCGAACACGGGCCGCTGTATGTGCGGATCGGCGTCGGTCGACGAAGCCCGGCTGACCAGGCAACGCCGGAACGAGTCGACCGAATGAAGCGGACCATCGCTGAGAGCGCCGGTCGGCCTAGGCCGCGGGCTGCCGCTCCACGCCAGCGCTCGTCGCGGGTGTACGCCGGATGGGATCGTCGTGCGCGGGCTCGGATGTTGCGTGCCTTCCTTTCACTCGACCTGTCGCCGCTGGCGCGGCTCGACCGTGGGCTGTCGATGGTGACGTTGACGTTGCCGACGGATTGGGAGCGATACGCGTCAACTGGTGCCGCCTGGGCCGCGTTGCTACGGAAGTTCTGGCAGCGCTTCGACCGCGCATTCCCCGACCGTCGGGCCGCCCTAGTCAAGACCGAGTTCCAGCGCCGGGGGGCTCCGCACTGCCACATCTTGTTGTCAGCCCCGCTGACGCTCGTGCCGTTCGGAAGGGGCAATGCCCGTCGACTCGTGTCTTTTCGTGAGTGGGTATCGCTGAAGTGGGCCGACGTGGTCGGCGCTGAGGGATCGGATCGCGCCGCACACGAACGGGCCGGGACGCAGGTCAAGCCGTGGTCCGGCGCGGCCGCTTCTGCGGTATCTTACTACGCGAAGTACGCCGTGAAGGGCTCAGCCCGCCGCCACTACCAGGACGATCCGCCCGTCGCATGGAAGCAGCCGGGAACGGGTCTCACCCGTGTCTTGTCGCACTGTGGCATGTCCCGGATGGTGTCCGAGGAACCGGTCACCGATCACGAAGCGGTGTGGGCTCAACGGATCTTGCGTCGGTGGCACCGAAGCAAATCCGAGACGGTCCGGGTGCGCGTCGATCGCGGCCGCGGTCAGCGTTGGGTTACCCGGCCGGTCCGGATGCTCCGGTCGCGCGGCGGCTGGCTCGCCGTCCCTGACGCGCCCTCGCTCGCCGTCGAGCTGCACCACGCCGCGCACTACGTCGCGGCCCGCGAACGGGTGCGACCTTGATGACGACGAGATCAAGCGGGGTCGACGGAGGCAGCGCTCGTCGATTGCTCCGATCGTCGGAGGTCGCTCGATGGCTGGGTGTCGACACCTCGACCTTGTCCCGCTGGCGAAAGGCCGGTACCAGCCCGCCTGTCATCTGGCTATCCGAATCGCTACCCCGGTACCGCCGCGAAGATGTCGAAACCTGGCTGCACGCCCACTCGTCGGGCTTGCCCGCATGAGCGCGCTTCCCGGTCTTCACCCGGTCGCTCGTGCCATCCTTGGCGTGGTCGTGCAGCTCCCGAGTGGCCGTTGGCAGGCTCGTATCAAGCAGGGCCGGACGTTCGTCGAGAGCCGGACCTTCGACCTCAAGCGGGAGGCGGTGGACTGGCACAACCGCCGCAAGGCGACGCTGTCGGCGACGCGGGACGTTCGCCGCGCCCGTGAACCGGTTGCCGTCGCCATAGCCCCGTGGCTGTCGGCTCGACAGGACCGTGTCCAGCGATCGACGTACCTGGTCGACCGGCATATGACCACGCGCCTGCCGACCTGGTTCGCCAAGCTCGCGGTGTCAGCCGTGACGCGCGCGCACGTCGAGAAGTTGCGCGACGACTCGGCCGTGCGTGGCGTGTCCGGCAAAGCACTCGACCGCGCGTCGGTTGAACGCCTCCTCGGTTCGCTCTCCGCATTCGTTTCCTCGCTGGTCAAGGCCGACGTGATCCCGTCCAACCCTGTCCGGGGCGTGACACTTCCTCGGACCGGGCCGCCGAAGGAGCGGCTGCGCCCGCTCTCGGATGACGAGCTCGCGGACGTAGTCGGCAATATCGCTGCACGCAGCCGTGTCCTCGCTCCGATTGTCTACGTGCTGGCACGTACCGGTCTGCGCTGGTCGGAGGCCCGCGCTCTGGTGGTCGGCGATGCGCTGCTCGAAAACGATCCGCCGCTGCTCCTGGTCCAGCGCGCACACGTCGAGGGCGACTCTGTGAAGTCCACCAAGTCCTACCGACCTCGGCGGATGCCCCTGACGCCAGAGGTCGTCAAGATCCTGGGCGGGTTCGCCTACGACAAGCAGCCCAGCGACCTGCTTCTCACCACACCACACCACGCGGGGCGCAGCTGCACCGCACCTGGTTCTTGCGCGCGACGGACTGGGCAGCCAACGCCAGAGGGCGGACACCGCACGATCTCAGACACACCTACGCCGTCCGAGTGGCTGCTCACCAATGGAGTGCCTATCCACACGGTCAAGGCATACCTGGGCCACTCGTCGATCACCACGACGGAGATCTACCTCCAGTACGTGGGCGACGAGGCCGACCGGCACGCTCTGGCACTGCTCACCCGGCCTCGGGGTACTGATGGGGGTACTGGCGGCACCGCTAGCGAGTTCTAGTCCAACCTGACGCCCAAGCGACAAACGCCCCGCCGACCAGCAGTAACGGCGTACAACGCCTCATGGAGCCGCCTTGGAGAATCGAACTCCAGACCTATTCATTACGAGTGAATCGCTCTACCGACTGAGCTAAGGCGGCGCGCGCCGCAAGCGACGCAACAGCACGAGAGTCTAACCCGACCGCCTAGTGGCACACCGTCCCTGCCTTGGGCGGATTGAGGCGCAGGACGTAGTTGGACACGACGGCATCGACGCAAGCATCCCGGTCGATGTAAGCGGTGTGGCCGTCGCCGTCGTGGGTGAGCAGGACGCCCGACGAAAGCTGGCTCGCCAGCGCCTTCGCCCAGACGAACGGCGTCGCCGGATCGCGCGTCGTCCCGATCACGAGGATCGGCGGTGCACCCGGAGCGCTGACGGGATGGGGGGTCTCGACCGGTGGCACCTTCCAGAAGGCGCAAGGCAAGGAGCCGTACTCGATCGCGGCGCCGAAGTGCGGCGCCTGCTTCTGGAACTTGGCAGCGTTCTTCTCGTACACCGACACGCTGCGCGGCGACGGTCGGTCGATGCAGTTGATCGCCATGTTCGACTCGATCAGGTTGCTGTAGCTGCCGTCATTGTTCCGCTCGGTCAGGGCGTCGGCGAAGATCAGCACCCCGGCGCCGTTGCCCGACTTCGCCGCCGCGAGAACTGCCTGCAAGTTGGCCCAGTCCCCCGTCGAGTACAGCCCGGCTGCGAGTCCTTCGAACAGCTCGCCGGCACCGAGGATTCGACTGCCCACCGTCAACGGATGCGCGGTGATCGTCGCAATCAGATGATCGAGGCCGGCAGCGGCCGCCGAGGTCGTGGAGCCGAACGGGCAGTGTCCCGACCGCACGCAGAAGGCCAGGAAGTCGGTCAGGTCGGTCTCGAAGCCCTTGGCCTGGACGAGGTTCGCATCAGTCGACGACTCGTCCGGGTTGAGCGCGCCGTCAAGCACCATCGCTCTGATGTGCGTGGGAAAGAGCTGGGCGTACTTCGCCCCGAGATAGGTGCCGTACGACGCCCCGTAGTACGTCAGCTTCTTGTCGCCGAGGGCCGCGCGCAGAACGTCCATGTCCCGCGCCTGGTCCAAGGTCGAGACGTGCTCGAGGTAGCTGCCGTTCTTGCGGTAGCAGGCGTCAGCGAAGTTGCGGCTCGCGGTGATCGTTTGCTGCCGGTCGGCCGCACTGGTCGGATCCGGGTCGATGTTGACGTAGGCGTCCAGCTGCGAGGAGGTCAGGCAGCGGATCGGGTCGGAGGCACCCACGCCACGCGGGTCGAACGACACGAGGTCGAAGTGCGTGGTCAGCTGGTTGAAGATGCTCGACTCCTGTGCGACGAAGTCCACCCCTGATGCACCGGGGCCGCCAGGGTTGACGATCAACGAGCCTTCCGACTTCGAGCTCGCCGGCTTACGGATCACCGCGATGTGAAGGCGCTTGCCCCCAAGGTCGGTGTAGTCGAGCGGGACGACCAACGATGTGCACTGCAGGCCGTCATGGCACTCATGCCAGGTCAGGTGCTGCCCGTCGAAAGCAGCGAGCGTCGTGGGTCCGCTCGTCGCGGACGCGCTCGCACCCGGCGTCAGGCCGGCGGTCGCCGACGACGAGACGCTCGGCGTGACGACGGGAGCCGACGACGGGGACGACGCCGACGAGGAGCATGCCGACAGCACGGCGGCTCCGGCAACGGCAGCAGCGATCAGGTTGCGTGAGGGCACGCCTCGAATCTAGGGCTGTTTGCTATGGCGCGCGGAGCGCCACCGCCATCGCTTCCACAGCCAGCAGTGGCGCGACGTTGGCGTCGATCGCCACTCGCGCCTCGAGCACCGCCTCGATCCGCCGCAGCGTGTCCTCGGGTTGAGACTGCTCAGCAAGCTCCCGAACGGTGGCATCCAGGTCGGCGTTGACGAGGTCGACGGTCGCACCGAGCTGGACGACGAGGACGTCGCGATAAAACGCCGCGAGGTCGACAAGCGCGCGGTCGAGGACGTCGCGCTGGGTACGCGTCGCGCGAGAGCGCTGTCGCTTCTCGAGCTCGGAGATCGCGCCGGCAACACCTCGAGGCTTGGGCATGCCGCGCTCACCGGTGTCGCCGTACGCCTCCCGCAGCGCCGCCTTCTCGTCGGCATCGAGCGACTCGCTCACGGCGGCCGCTTCTGCCTTCGCGGCTTCCACCAGCGCGGCCGCGGCAGCAAAGCAGCCACCGACCGACGCGACCTGCATCGGGACGGTCAACACCTCTCGCCGACGCGACGCCGCGTCATGATCGGTGGCCAGCCGGCGGGCACGGCCGATGTGACCCTGAGCGGCGCGTGCCGCGAGGCCGGCCGTCGTCGCGTCGATTCCCTCACTCGCGAGATGGGCGGCCACGGCGTCGTACGGCGGCACCCGCAATGTGACGACTCGACAGCGGGACCGGATGGTCGGAAGCAGGTCGTCCGCCGACGGCGCGCAGAGCAGCCACACCCCCCGCGGAGGGGGCTCTTCGAGCGCCTTGAGCAACGCGTTGAGCGCCTGCTCGGTGAAGCGGTCAGCGTCCTCGACGATCGTGACCTGCCAGGTGCCTCGCGTCGGAGCGAGCGCGGCACGCGCGACGAGGGCACGCGTCTCCGCGACGCTGTAGGACAAGCCGGTGGGCGTCACGATCTCGATGTCGGCATGGCTTCCGGTCAGCGCGGTGTGACACTCGTGGCACACGCCGCAGCCGCCGGTAGGGCACTGCAACGCGGCCCCGAAAGCGCGGGCCGCAACTGAGCGTCCCGACCCGGGTGGACCGGTAAAGAGCCAGGCGTGGGTCATTCCGGCCGCCTCGCCGCCGTCGATGATGATGCGTGCCGCCTCGATCGCACCTGTCAACTGCTCGACGACCCGGTCCTGGCCGACCAGCGCGTCGAACACGCTCACAGTGCGACCTTCGGCAACGGAGTGGTCGGCACAGAGCGAAGCAGAGGACTGAGGCGTCTCACGACTGCTTCGTGGATCTTGTTGCTGTCCTCCGTGGCGTCGATCACCAGATACCGGTCGCGGCCGTGAATCGCGAGCTGAAGAAACATCGCCCGCACCCGGCGGTGGAACTCGAGGCTCTCGTCCTCGAGCCGGTCCCCGGGCCCGCCGCGACGCTGCAGCCCCACCTCCGGTGGCAGGTCGAGGACGACGGTGAGGTCGGGCAGCAGCCCACCTGTCGCCCACGTCGACAGCCTGCGGACGTCGGCGTCGGCAAGTGCGCGACCCGCACCCTGATAGGCCAACGAAGAGTCGACGTACCGGTCGGTCACGACGATCGCGCCCCGAGCAAGGGCCGGACGCACGAGCTCGTTGACGTGCTGCGCCCGGTCTGCCGCGTAGAGCAGCGCTTCCGACTCCGGACTCAGCCCAACCGTCTCGCGGTCGAGCAGGACCCTGCGCAGACTGGCGCCGATCGCGGTGGCGCCGGGCTCGAAAGTCACGACGACTTCGTAGCCTCCCGCGCGAAGCTGCTCGGCAAGCAGCCTGACCTGCGTCGACTTGCCGGCGCCCTCACCACCTTCGAACGCGACGAACAACCCGAAGTCCGTCCCACGTCCCAGCTGCGGACTATGACGGCGAAGTACGGCGATGAGGTCGTTGCGAAGCGGGATGTCACGACGGTCGTCCATCAGCTTGAAGCAGACGACACCGAGAACCACCGAGAGGACACCGGCTGCGAACAAGGTGATCGTGACGCCGTCGAGGCGGATCCGCGCGCCTTCGACGACAACATGATGCTTTCCGATCAGACCCGCGGCAGTCGGTGCGAGAGCAATCATCGCGAGCAGGACGAGGCGCATCAGGTTGTAGATGAACGCGAACGCGCGGCCGCGCATCTCGTCACTCACCTCTGAGCCGACGAGGGTGAGGGAGACGACCCATACCAGGCCGGCCCAGAAGCCGAGCATCGCAGTCGCAACGATCACGAGCGCGAGGTTGGGAAGCACAGCCTCGACCGCGAGCGTGATGCCGCTCGCGATGATGCCGAGTCCGACGAGGCGGCGGCGGGACAGCCCACCCGCCAGCCGGGGACCGAGGAACATGCCGCTCGCGAGGCCGACGAACACGGTTCCGAACAACGTGCCGTACGCCGCGTCACCGCCCTGCAGGTCCGCCGCAAACACCTTGGACAGGCCGATGACGGCCGCACCCGCACCGGTGGCACCGCTGATGCCTAGAACGAGCCCCTTCAGCCAGCGCTGCGAGCCGAGGAACCGCACGCCCTCGGTGATCGACTGCCAGAGGCCGACGTGCTCTGCGGCGCGCTCCCCCTCGACGACGGCGCGGGCGCTGGAGATCTCGCGGAGGTTGATGATCGTGAGAGCCGAGATCAGGAACGTCAGGGCGTCGATGTAGAGAGCGAGATTCACCGGGTTCGTCCGGAACCAGTGGAAGTTGTGAGCGAGGACGCGGTTCACGAACGACAGCGCGGCGAACAGCGCGGCCGCGACCGCGCCGAACCCATAGGTCGTGACCAGGCTGAGCTGGTTCGCCGTCTCGAGCTTTTCCTTCGGCACCAGGTTCGGGATGGACGCTTCCTTCGCCGGTATCCAGAACAGGCTGTTGCACTCGATGAGGAAGGACGCCACGAACAGCCACCACAGCGCCTCCACCAGCGGGATCGACAGGAACAACCCGAACCGGACGACGTCGGTGACGACCATCGTCGTACGGCGGTTGAACCGATCCGCCCAGGCGCCCGCGATCGGGCCGATCACCAGTGCCGGCAGGAGACGCACGAAGAGCACGATCGCGATCGCGTAGTTGCGCTGCGAGTACGACGTCGACAGCGCATACGCCAGCGAGGTCGTCGCGAGGAAGCCGAGCCAGTCGCCGAGGCTGGACAGCGACAGCGAGATCCACAGCATCCGGAACGACCGGATGCCGAGCACGCTGCGGAGCTCGTTCTCCCGGGGCGGCGCGGCGGCAACCTCACCGAGGCCGCGGACGTGCGCCCCGTTTCGCAACAGCCGACGTGGTTGGGGCATGGCGGTAACACGCTATCGAGCAGACGCGACCGTTAGACCAAGGACAAACCAAACCCCACCAACCAGGTGCCCGCCGCCGCCGCGGTGCGCCAGCGATGCCACATTGCCGTGCGCTCTCCACCAGCGACGTGACATTGCTGGTGCGTTTTCGGTCGCGAAATCGGCGTATCGCCCCAGCAATGTCACATTGCTCGGGACATGGCGCCTGTTGCTCTTACCGCTTCTTTGCCGCGGCCTTCTTCGCCGGAGCCTTCTTGGCGGTCGTCTTCTTCGCAGCCGGCTTCTTCGCCGGGGCCCGCTTCGCGGCGCCCTTCTTGCTCGGACCGGCAGCACGCCGCTCGGCGAGCAGCTCGGCCCCGCGCTCAGCCGTCAGCGCCTCGATGCTGTCACCCTTGCGCAACGACGCGTTGGTCTCGCCGTCCGTCACGTACGGCCCGAACCGCCCTTCTCGCACCACCATCGGCTTGCCGCTCGAGGGGTCGTTGCCGAGCTCGCGCAACGGCGCTGCGGCGGCGCGACGACCTCTCGTCTTCGGCTGCGCGAACAGTGCCAGCGCCTCGTCCAGCGTCACGGTGAACAGTGCCGGCTCCGACTCCAGCGAGCGCGAGTCCGCCCCGCGCTTCACGTACGGCCCGTAGCGGCCGTTGAGCGCCGTGATCTCCTCGCCGGTTGCGGGATCGTCGCCGAGCGACCGCGGCAGTGACAGCAGCCGCACTGCGTCCTCGAGGCTTACCGACTCGACGTCCATGTCCTTGAACAGAGACGCGGTCTTCACCTCGCCGCCGTCGAGCGGCTGCGTCGTGACGTAGGGCCCGTAGCGGCCGGTGCGCGCCAGGACCGGCTCGTGGGTGTCGGGGTGCTGACCGAGCAGCCGCTCGTCGCTGGTCTTGTTGAGCAGCGTCAGCGCGCGCTCTACCGTCAGCTCGTCGGGCGGCATGTCGTCGGGGATGCTCGCCCGCAGGTCGCCCTTCTGCACGTACGGCCCGTAACGACCTACCCGCGCAACCACCGACTCGCCGTCCTCTGCCTCACCGATCGGCAGCGAGTTGACCTCGCGCGCGTCGATCTCGGCGAGCCGGTCGGTCACCAGCTCCTTCAGCCCGTGCGGGTCGTCCGTCGTCGATGAGTCGTCGCCGAAGTAGAAGCGGGTGAGCCACTGCGCCGACTGCGCCGCGCCACTCGCGATCTCGTCGAGGTCGTCCTCCATCGACGCGGTGAATCCGTAGTCGACGAGCCTGCCGAAGTGCTGCTCGAGCAGACCGACGACGGCAAACGCCGTGAAGGACGGCACCAGTGCGGTGCCCCGCTTGAACACGTACCCGCGGTCCTGGATCGTGCCGAGGATCGAGGCGTACGTCGACGGCCGTCCGATGCCCAGCTCCTCGAGCGCCTTGACCAGGCTCGCTTCGGTGTAGCGCGCAGGCGGAGAGGTCGCGTGGGACGTCGGCTCGACGGCCACCGCCGTCAGCGGCTGCGACTCGGTGACCTGCGGCAGGCGCGTCTCACGGTCGTCGCGCTCCGTCGCGTCGTCGTCGGTCTCCTCGACGTAGGCCCGAAGGAAGCCCGGGAAGGTGATGATCTTGCCGCTGGCGGAGAACTCGACGTCCTCGCCGCCGGCACTGCCTGTGGCAGCAGGAACACTGCCTGTGGCAGCAGGAACACTGTCGTTCGCCGCAGCGACTCCACCGACCCGAACCGTGACCGAGCGACCGACGGCGTCCGCCATCTGAGACGCGACGGTGCGTTGCCAGATCAGCTCGTAGAGCCGGTACTCGTCGTTGCCGAGCTCTGCCCGCACCGAGGCAGGTGTGCGGAACGTGTCGCCCGCCGGACGGATCGCCTCGTGCGCCTCCTGCGCGTTCTTCACCTTGCGCTCGTAGCGACGCGGCGCGTCCGGCACGTACTCCCCGCCGTACAGCTCCCGCGCCTGCTGGCGAGCAGCGGTCAGTGCGGTCTCCGACAGCGTCGTCGAGTCGGTACGCATGTAGGTGATGTAGCCGTTCTCGTACAGCCGCTGCGCCAGCGACATCACGAGCCTGGCGGTGAGCCGCAGCTTGCGGCTGCCTTCCTGCTGCAAGGTGCTCGTCATGAACGGCGGGTACGGCGATCGCCGGTACGGCCGTTCCTCGACGCCGCGCACCGAGAAGTCGGAGTCGGCGAGCCGCGCGGCGAGCGACGTGGCGGCGGCCTCGTCGAGGTGGACGACCTCGCGAGTGAGCCGGCCGCTGTCGTCGAAGTCGCGTCCGGTCGCGACCCGCTTGCCGTCGACTGCGATGAGGGTCGCGTCGAAACATGTCGGGTCGCCGGGCGCCGTCGCGCTCTGCGCGTCACCGGAAGCAGTCTCGACGCCGGTGTCGAAGGTGGCTTCGAGGTCCCAGTAGTCCGCAGAGCGGAACCGAATCCGAGCGCGCTCGCGCTCCACCAGCAACCGGGTCGCAACGGACTGCACCCGGCCGGCGGACAGCTTCGGCATGACCTTCTTCCACAGCACGGGCGACACGCCGTAGCCATAGAGCCGGTCCACGATGCGGCGCGTCTCCTGCGCGTCGACGAGCGCGCGATCGATCTCGCGCGGGTTCTCGACTGCCTCGCGGATCGCAGCCGGAGTGATCTCGTGGAACACCATGCGACGCACCGGGACGCGGGGCTTGAGCACCTCGAGCAGGTGCCACGCGATGGCCTCGCCCTCGCGGTCCTCATCAGTGGCGAGCAGCAGCTCGTCGACGTCCTTCAGCGCCGCCTTCAGCTTCGCGACTTGTTGCTTCTTGTCAGCGTTGACGACGTAGACGGGCTCGAAGCCGTTGTCGACGTCGATGCCGTAGGTCTTCCAGAGATGCTTTTGCGCGATCGGCATCTCCGACGCGGCACCTGGAAGGTCACGGATGTGACCGATCGAGGACTCGACCACGTATCCGGAACCGAGATAGCCGGCGATGGTTCGCGCCTTCGCGGGCGACTCGACGATGACGAGACGCCGACGGCCATCCCCGTCGACGCGTTCGTCAGTGTCGTTCGCCACGCCTGTCCTCTCCCTCTGGATTCACACCTGCGGCCATGCGTCGGCCGGTACGCCGTCCGGCCGGTCGCCGATCAGCTCGAGCAACCTAACGAGCCGGCGTCGGCCCACGATGCGATACGCCGGGCCGTCGGCCCGCGGTCCGACCAGGACACCCGGGACGCCGACCGACGACAACGCTGACCCGACTGCGAGCCAGGCGTGTTCGTCGTTCGCACCGAGCGCCAGGTTATACATGCCTTTGTCCGCCCAGCCCGACGCGAGACACCACCAGCGCAACCGCGAACCGTCGAGCGACCAGCCCTCCGGGGGACATTTCACCGCGCCGAGCGACCAGGCGTCGGCGGTCGCGCGCAGCTCGGGAAGCCACGGCGTGCCGACCGTCGTGCCTGCCTCCGCCGGTCCGACCTCAGCCGTCAGATCGAGCGCGGATGCCATCTCGTCGACGAGGGCTTGAACCCGCCACGCCTCGGCGACGACGACCGAGACCCGCGCGGCGTCGTCACGGCGAACCAGCTGGCCGTTGCCCGCGAGCAAGCCCTCGATGTCGGCGAGCGCAGGCTCGCGCGCCATCGCGCCGAACAACGAAAGCTGGCTCATCTCGCCTTCGATGATGCGGCACAAACGAAAAAGGCGGCGAAGTTCGCCGCCTCTTTCGCTTGCTGTTGGGGCGGCGTTATGCGGCCGCCTCCGCGCTCATGTCGACTTTCTGCCGCTTGCTCACGACAACCGCGACGACGATGCTGCCGAGCGCGACCACCCCGACGATGATGCGCACCGCGTTGTTCTGGTGCGGGCCGTGAACGCCGTACTTCACGACCGTCGGCGCGATGAGCAGCGAGACCAGGTTCATCACCTTGATCAGCGGGTTGAGCGCCGGCCCCGCGGTGTCCTTGAACGGGTCACCCACGGTGTCGCCGATGACGGTCGCGGCGTGTGCGTCGGAGCCCTTCCCGCCGTAGTTGCCGTCCTCCACCAGCTTCTTGGCGTTGTCCCACGCACCACCGGAGTTGGACAGGAACACCGCCATCAGGGTGCCGGCCGCAATCGCTCCCGCGAGGTAACCCGCGAGCGCGCCGATACCGAGCAAGAACCCGGTGGCGATCGGCGCCATTACGGCGAGCAGCCCTGGTGTGGCGAGTTCGCGCAACGAATCGCGAGTGACGATGTCG
>DASZVL010000084.1:0-34712 GCA_035547035.1 Mycobacteriales bacterium
GGCCTCAGCCTTCGTCAGCCCCTGATGAACGACAGCAAGAACAACGACCTGCGCTTTCGACATCGGTCATGATCAAGTCCGGATCGATGTCAACGATGTCGCGACTCATCTGTCAACGATGTCGTGGAACTACACACCACACGGACCACCGCTCTGACCTGGCCTTTCGTCTCTCGCGTAGGCCAGCCGAAATGCCGCGTGGGGCCGACATGCCGCGACCGTCATACCCCAAGTGTCGAGCCGAATGAGCGCGACGGTCAGCGGCAGCGGGGACACACGAGTGGATCCGGGCTTAGGGATCGGTTCGGCGTGCGCGCCGTCCATCGATGTCACACCGATCGACCAAGTCCAGTCGATGGCGCGTCCACGTCGTGGGCCAGCAGGGTGTGACGTCTCGGACATCGGAATAGTTCTGTCACGATCATCGCGTGACGCACCGCGTCCCTCATCGAACCCATCGCCGTCGCGATGGAGAGAGCAGTTCCCGACGACTTGGTCGAGGCTGCATGCACTCGTTACGACGCCGAACTGCATGAGCCTTAATGCCTCGACGCCTGGGAGGGACTCGCGGGTGATGCATCGAGCGCGTCGGGGCGCGGGCCGTTGCGTCCGGAGAGGTCTGCGTCACCCAGGCTTGGTCGCAGCCGGCGTCTTCGTGCTGTGGGTCTACGCGGCGGCGCCGAACCACTGGGCTTATCTCGGTCAGCAGCTCGTGGCCGGTATCTCTATCGGGTCGGTCGCCGCGCTCGGCGGTACCGGCCTCGTCGTGGCCTATCGAACGACCGGAGTGTTCAACTTCGCGTTCGCTGGGATCGCGACGCTTTGCGCGTTCGTGATGTACGAGCTCACCGGTCACGCGAACGTGCCGGTGTGGCTGTCGCTGCTCATGGTGGTCGCCCTTGTCGCGCCCGCGATCGGCGTGTTGATGGACCTGGTTGTGTTCAGGCCGCTGCAGCGGCGTACCGCTGGCACGGCGGAGAAGCTGGTCGCGAATCTCGGCGTTCTGATCCTGTTGCTCGGAATCGGCGGGCTGGTTTACGGCCAGCGGGTGTACATCACGCATGAGGTGTTCCCGATCTCGCAGGCGTTTCAGGTCGGCAACGCAACCAATCCCGTCTCAGTGCCATGGGTAGTGGTCGGCAACCTCGGGCTCGTCGTCGCTGCGGCTGGTGGGCTGGCTCTGCTGTTCCGGTACGGCCGGTTCGGCCGCGAATCACGTGCGGTCGTCGACCGCCGCAACCTCGCGCAGCTCTACTCGATCAATGTCGATCGGGTCTCGATGGTCTCGTGGGCGATCGGTGCCGGCTTCGCCGGGCTTGCGGGCGTCCTCGATGCCCCTGTCGTCGGCTTGCAGAACGGCGGGCTGACGCTGCAGGTGTTGCAGCTGATCAGCGTGGCTGTCGTCGCGCGGCTCCGGAGCATCGGCGTGGCAGTCGCTGCCGGGCTCGGAGTCGGCGTGGTGAGCAGCCTCGGCGCCGCGCTCGTCACCCCGCACTATCCGGGATGGCTGTCGTGGCTGCCGAGTCTGAACCAGAACATCGACGTTCAGGTCCCCGTCCTGACCACCGTCGTCTTCCTGATCGCCTACCGTGACCTCGACGACCTGGGCAGTACCGGTGTCGGCGGCGTCGTCACCACGTCCTTCACCCGAACCGGCAGGCGAGAGAGAGCCGCGCAGGCGTCGCTTTCGGTTGCCGTCGGTCTGGCTGCACTCGTCGCGCCGTTGGCTCTTTCCGGGACCGACATGCTGACCGCCCAGCGAGTGGTCGCGTACTCCGTGGCCTTCCTCGCGATCGTCGCCGTCACCGGCTACAGCGGCCACTTGTCCTTCGCGACTGCGGCGTTCGCCGGACTCGGCGCCTACGTCACTGTCCGACTCCACGAGGGATTCCTGCCGCTACCGATCTCAACGTCGATCCCCCATGTGCCGGTGCTGCTGGCCATGCTGATCGCCGGCGTCATCGTCGTCCCGATCGGCGTGGTCGTCGGCTATCCGGCACTTCGCCGGCGCGGCCTCATCCTCGGGCTGATCACCCTCGCGTTCGCCCAGCTCGTCGACGCCTTCATCATGGAGAACCCCAGCTGGGGCAGCGCTGCTAACGCCTCACGCCCGGACCTGTTCGGCTGGTCGTTGTCCGGTGGCCGCGCCTTCCTGTATTACGAGCTCGTGGTCCTCGGCCTCGTCCTTCTGCTCGTGCACAACTTGCGAAGCGGAGCACTCGGCAGGGTCCTCGGCGCGATGCGTGACAGCGAGCGTGGTGCCGTCAGCGTCGGTATCTCCCTGCGCCGCTACAAGCTGCTGATCTTCGGTGCGAGCGCGTTCATCGCCGCAATCGGCGGCAGCCTGATCGTCCAGCAACAGGGTGCGCTCAACACGGGTCTCACGGGACCGTTCGCGCCGCTGTTCGGCCTGTACTGGTTCGGTGCTGTCGTCGTGTTCGGGGTGTCCTACCGCAGCAGCGCGATCCTTGCCGCCGCGCTGTTCATCGGTGTCGATTCGGCGACCGGTCACCAAGGCTCAAGCCTCGTCGTCATCGGGCTCATCGCGCTCTTCATCGGATATCTCCCCGGCGGCCTCGCAGGACGGCTACTCGCGTCGAGGCGATCAGCATGAGCCGTCGGTCTGCTCGACCGATTGCTCGATCTGTCGTTGCAGCGCAGCCCTGCCGTGGATGGCGACACAGGTACGCCGCTCGGTGCGGAGCACGCGCCCGCGGCTGCGACGGTGATCACGGCCGCGAGAAGCGCGTCACGTCCATTGCCCACGCTCATCAGACGCGCCCGCCGCGACCTCGGTTCGGCCGCTGGCAGGGAGCCGCCTGCTGGGAGCGAACGGGTCTGGCGTGAAACGAGTCGTCCTCTCGGTCACTCTGTCGCTGGGGCTCGCGCTCGGATGTTCCAGTCCGCCGCCACCGCAGCTACGCGGTCCGATCGACGTCTCGACGATCAACCATCCGGCGCGCGTGACAGTCAGCGGGCTTGGCGCGGATCGGCGCGTAGCCGTCACGGTGACATCGACGGACGCCCGAGGGATCGGTTGGACGGCCCGTACCACGCTGAGGTTGGGACCTACCGGTCACGTAACAGTCGACGCTGCGGAGCTGATCGCCGCGATGACGCCGATCGGCTCGGACCGCGCAGGCGCGTATGTCTGGCGTGGTCCCACGGGCGCTCAGCAGTTCCGGGTGAGCGTGGCCGGCGGGAGCGTGACGGTGGCGCGCCGTCTCAGTGCGCAGCCGGTGCACCGAACGCCCGTAACGGCGGGCGGCCTTGTCGGCACCTTCTACCGCAGCGCTGCCGCCGGCGGTCACGGCGCGGTGCTGATGATCGGCGGGTCGGAAGGGGGGCAGCCCGGCCCGCTGCTTCCCACCGTCCTGGCTGGCATGGGGTACCCGGTCCTCGCGCTGGCGTACTTCAAGGCCGCCGGGTTGCCGCCTACCTTGGCGGGCGTCCCGCTCGAGTACTTCGCCACTGCACTTCGGTGGCTCTCCCGGCAGCCCGGGGTTGATCCCGCCAAGCTCGTGGTCGACGGCACGTCGCGCGGCGGTGAGGCTGCGCTGCTGATCGGCGCTACCTTTCCCGAGCTGGTGCACGGTGTGATCGCCGGCGTCCCCAGCGATGTCGCGATCTGCAGCTTTCCCGGCTGCAACGGACCTGCGTGGACTTTGCATGGCAAGCCTGTGCCGTACACGAGACAGTTCGACAACCCGTATCCGACTGATAACCGCCACGCCGCTATCCACGTGCAGCGCATCAACGGTCCAGTCCTGCTCGACTGCGCGGGGCAGGACCAGATCTGGGACTCCTGCGGCTACGCGCAGGCGGTGATGAATCGCCTCCGCCACGACCGCTTCACGCACCAGCTACAGCGCTGCGAACCGTGTGATCATTTCGTCGGTTCCGGGGTGCCCGGTGAGCCCTATTCGCACCAGGGAACGTTGGCCGTCAGCCTCGCCGACATCGCTGCCTACCCAGCCTTCTTCCGGGCGAGCATCCACCTGCTCGAGCGACTGCCCTAGACCACGTCGACTCGTGGGGGTCACAACCGCTTGGTGGTGGATCCCTTGGCGAAGTGCAGCACGCGATGGCAGGCGGGGAAGGCGACGTCTAGCGGCCCGTCGCTGTGCACGTGGATCGTCGCGTCGCAGTCGATCAGTGCGCCCGTCGCGTCGACGGCGAGCCGGGCGAGGTTCGCGGCGCGCAGCGACAACCGATCTCGCGCAACCGTTCGCTGTACAGGTGCCCACCGCTCGGTGAAGTCCAGGTACGGCATCGGCCCGTGATGGCCTCCCGACACCACGCCGATCGTCGGGACTCGCGACGGTCGACGGACGACCGGCTCAGCCTGTCCGAAGCCGAACGACGTGGCGTCGATGTGACCTGCCGGGTTCTTCCGGGATCGCAGCTTCATCCCGGACAGCCAGTAGGCGTGGTTCGCGACCGTTCCATCCTTCGGGAAGTCGTTGCGACGGTCGACGACGAAGGTGATCCGTCGCGGGTCGGCGGTGACCGTCGCATCGCCCAGCCGCTTCGCGACCGGTTCGTACTGGTCGTTGGTGGCCAACGTGATGTGGTCACCTTCCAGGAAGTCGTCAAGGGTGAAGCGCAGCCCGTACTTCTCGAGTACGGCGACCTCCATGCGGGCGTAGAAGATCGGTGAAGCCTCGTCTGTCGCGCTCACCCAGACCAGCAACGGGACGTTGCGCATCGACGTCGCCCACTGACCCTGGAAGCCGCCGTCGTACGGCAGTGCCGCAATCCCAAAGCCGCGTGCGAACAGATCCGGCCAGCGTTCCATGAGCTTGTAGGTCCCGCCGCCGCCCATGGAGTAGCCGGTGATGACGGTGCGGGAAGGGTCGAGCCGGTAGTAACGCGCGAGGTCGGCCCAGGCTTCGAACGCGTCAGCCTCGGTCATGTCGGTGTAGTCGCCGTCGGCGTCGCGTGCCATCGGCGTGATCACGATCGACTTGCCACTACGGTTGCCCAGCTCGGACTGGTTCCGGCTGCGCATGTATTCGTTGTAGTTGCCGCCTGACGCATGCAGTTGCAGCGTCAACCCGTAGCCGGCTGCGGGGGCGGGACCCGGCGGGACGTAGATCTCATACGGCTGGAGATTGCCGACCAGGATGCCCTTGCAGGTCACCGGGAAGCGGCCACACGCGTTGCCGTAGTTGATCCCCTGCCCGAACGAGAAGTGACTCGGCATGATCCGGTCGATGAAGCCCGATCGCGGCAGGCCGGCGAGTTCCGTCTTCCGCTTTCGCAACGCGGCAAAGTCGACCTCGGCATGGAACGGGCTGACATTGCCGACTGCGAGCTCTGTCCCCTGCTCGCACTCTCGCCAGAAGCAGTGCTGGACCGCCTGCTCGTTCGCAGCCGCGTCGCCGAGGGTCATCGACAAGCCCAGCTGGTTCCAGTCAGGCATCGGCTCGTGCGACCGGAAGGCCATGTCGAACAGCGCCTCGCGTGACGGCGAGACGCCCCCCGGAGTCGTCGCGGTCGCGGTCGCACCCGGCACGAGGTAGTGGCCGGCCTTGACGTCCCATAGCCCGACTCCTGCGGCGAACCGTACGGTCTGGCTGCCGGGGTCCCATGCCGCGTGCAGGATCCGTACGTCGAACTGGCGACGGTGCGCGTCCACCCTGACCGACGGGTTCGGCAGGACGACGGCACCGCTGCTAGCGCGAACCAGCTGAGCGTTGTTGCCGTGGACGGTCAGGAACATCGCGGCGGGCGACTGGACGCCGGCGTCGTCCGGCCACGGAACCGAGTGAGACGACGTACCGATCGCGACGGTGAACGCGGTCCGTGCCGGTTCTGCCAGCGTGTTGAGCGTGACGCGGATGGCCGTGGCATCGGGTGTCGGGCGCACCCGGAACTCGAGCAGGTCCGCGGCGCTGTTGTGGAACGCGGGACCGGTCGGGTAGGTCAGCGTCCCCGTCTTCGCAGCGAAGAGGAACTGCGTCAGGAAGTGGTCGTTGGCCGCGTCGGTGACGCCCTTCCCACCGTGGTCGTCGAACAGGTAGCCCTGGTAGAGATACTCGCCGTCGACGTAGCCGCTTGCACCCGACACGAGCAGCGGCGCCGCGTGCCATCCGCTCCCGGGCCGGTTCGTCAGCTGCGGTGCGGTGGCGGGACGTCGATACAGCAGGCTCGGTCCTGGGCGGTGACCATCGGTCACAGGCGGCAGCGAGGACAGCTGTGCCGCCCGGCTCATGGCGGGGTACGCCGCTGCGACGCCTCCGCCGGCAGACACCGCCGTGCCAGTCGGCTGGCCCGCGACGGCAGCGCCGGTCATGAGCAACACGGTTCCGATGGCCCCCCCGAAGGCCGCGCGATGGCGACGTCTCAGGTTGCCGCCTCCAGCTCACGGCGCAAGGCCACGCCGAGCGCTCGGTACTCCGCGACCAGGTCGACCCGCTCCGGATCGAGCAGCCACTGGATCTGAAGCCCGTCGAGTGCCGCCACGATTCGCCGGCTGACGGCATCCAGATCCACGTCGCGTCGGATCTCACCGCGTTGCTGCCCTGAGACCATCGCAGCGCAGATCGCCTCACGTAGCGCGCGGTATCGGTCGACGAAGAACTCGTGGACCGGGTCGTCTGCCATGAGGTTCTCCGCGACGAGAACGGTGAACAGCTGCGACAGTCCGGGCCGCTCGACGTTGTGCTCGGCGAGCAGCTCCAGCCGGTCGAACATGCCGATGCCGCCGTCGCCGATGATCCGCTCGATGAGCGGGTTGTCCTGCTCGCTGCGGTGCTGGACGACGGCTTGGAGCAGGCGCTCCTTGGACCCGAAGTGATGCAGCAGACCGGCCTGCGTCACGCCGACCTCGGCCGCGATTCCAGCCAGGCCGGTCCCGCGGTATCCGGTCTGCGAGAACAGCTGCGTCGCAGCCTCGACGATCTGCGCACGGCGGACGCGCCCGCGCTCGACCGACTCCGCCGATGCGTGCTTGCGCAGCGCGCGTTCCGTTGCCGCTTCCGATGCCACCGCGAAACTGTACCAACCAACCTAGCGGTTAGTCAGATGGTGTGATCTGATGCTCCGATGAACAAGCTGGCGGGGCGGTACTCCCCGTTGCTCGTGTTGGCGGCCGTGCAGCTCGTCGTGATCCTGCTTGCGCCGAGCACTGCACCGACGACATCCACGGTGACGATCGGCACCTCTGCGACAAGCCCTGGTTCGACAACCGGCACGGGCGTTGCGACTACGACGGGGCCCACGTCGGCGTCGCATCCAGCCACCGCCGCATCCGGTCGACCCGGCGGATCAGCCGGACCGACCAGCGGTCCGGGCACGAGTCCGTCAGGGCGAGGGACGGCCACGAGCGGTCCGGTCTCGGCCAGCGGCGTGACCCGTTGCCCGGGAACTCAGCCGGCGCCCTGGGCGTACATGCCGCCGTGTGTGAGGTTCTCCGGCACCAACGGCGGCGGGACGATGCCAGGCGTCACGTCCAAGGACATCGACTACGTCTGGTACGAGAGCGGCTCACTGCCGCCGGCGCTGCAGGCGATCGGAGCCTCGACCGGCCTGTCCTATACGCCGGACCAGCTCTGCTACGCGATGACGGCGTACACGAAGGACCTCAACAAGTACTGGCAGCTCTACGGCCGCAAGTTCGTCGCGGAGGACGGCCCCGGTTCGCACTCCGGGAAGGCGAAGGGCAGCAAGTGCCATACCAACTACTTCCAAGGCAGCGGCTGCGGCGCGACTGACGCGGCCTGCTGGCGGGCCGACGCCGACGCGATCCTTGCAATGAAGCCGCGGCCGGCATTCGTGATCGGCAGCACCGAGGCGGTGACGCCTTTCCTTGACGAGCTGTCGAAGCACGGCGAGCTCGTCCTCGGCCAGGGTGGCGCAGACGCATTCACCGAACCGCGCGCGCCGTACATCTGGGACTGGCAGATGAGCTCTGAACAGGTCGCCCGCATCGGCGCGACGTACTTCTGCAAGAAGCTCGTCGGCCGGCCGGTGAGCTTCGCCGGCAGCGCAGTGATGCATTCCGGCACCAACCCGCTCAAGCCGCCGACCCGGAAGATCGGGGTCGTCTACGACGTCGGCGTCCCCGACACCACCACTGCCGCGGTGAAGGCCTTCCGTCAGACCCTCGCTGCGTGCGGTGACAAGAACGTCGTCGCGCTGCCGTACGCCGCCGACCTCAACCAGGTCCCCACCGAGATGGCGACGATCGCATCCAAGATCAAGATCGAGCGACTGACCACGGTCTACGCGTACATGGACTTCATCTCCGCGATCCCGCTCAGCAGCTATCTCGAGAGCGAAGGCTGGCAGCCGGAGATCGTCATCAGCGGTGCGGCCGCGATCGACGACGATCGGCTCGCGCAGCTGATGAACCAGGACGTGTGGCGCCATACCTTCGGGCTGTCACTGACCGACTTCTCCGCGCCTGAGCACGACTACGACTTCTACAAGGCCTACCAAGTGTCCGGCGAGCCCGGCACCGTCATGAAGCTCGCGAACAACATGTGGCCGTACTTCTGGATGGCCGGCGACATGTTCCAAACTGCCGGCCCGTCACCGACGATCTCCTCCATCGAGTCCGGCATGTTCTCGCTGCCACCGATGGGCGGAACGCCACTCAACGCGACGATGAAGTACGGCACGCCGGGCAACCGCTTCCTCGGCCAGCAGGACGTGCGAGAGGTCTGGTACTGCCCGACCAAGGTGTCACCGGAGGACAACAAGAAGGGCGTGTACGTGCCGGTCCTCGGCGGCCGGCGGTTCGAGGCCAACGCGATCGACGGCAAGACGCGAGTGTTCCCCCAGGGCGTATGCGGCGTCTGACTCGCGCCGTTCTCGCCGCCGGTCTTGCGATCGGCGGATACGAGCTCGTCCTGCTCGGGCGTACGCCGCCGACGGGCATCCTGCTCCAAGAGGCCTTCTTCGGCCTGCCATACGCGCTGCTCGCGATCGGCCTGATCCTGATCTACCGCGCGAACCGCTTCATCAACTTCGCGCAGGCGCAGCTCGGCGTCGCACCCGCCCTGCTCGGCGTGCTTCTGATGAAGGTCGAGCACACGAACTACTTCCTCGCACTCGGCGCGACCATCGTGTTCGCGGCGATGCTCGGAGCATTCGTCGATTTCGCGGTGGTCCGCCGGTTCACGTCACAGCCGCGACTCGTGGTGATGATCGCGACCATTGGCGTCGGTCTGCTGTGTGAGCTGCTGCAGCTGGTCGTCCCGGGCTGGTTCGACGTGGTACTCAACGGATTCGGTGGCCATGCCGTCAGTTCGGCACCACCGTCAACGCCCTTCACCCGGTTCCACTTCTCGGTCAACCACGTGACGTTCGGCGGCGACATGCTCGCCATCGCGGTGGTCACTGTCGTCGTGGTCGTCGCCCTCAACCTGTTCTTCCGGGTCAGCTCGCTGGGCATGGCGATCCGCGCTGCGGCTGAGAACGCGGATCGCGCCAAGCTGCTCGGGATCCCGGTCCTGGCGCTGTCGACGGTCGTCTGGGTGATCGCGGCAGTGCTGAGCGCACTCGCGAGCTTCCTGCAGACGCCGCTGACCGGAGTGCAGATAGGCGTGAGCACCGGACCGACCGCGCTGATCTACGGACTGGCGGCCGCGATCATCGCCCGCATGGAGAGCTTCGGGACGGCGCTCGTGGCTGGCGTCGGCATCGGCATCCTCACGCAGTCGATGTTCTACGTGTACAACGACCCCTACCTTCCCGGCGCGGTGATCGTGCCGGTGCTGCTCGTCGTCCTGTTGACCCGTAGGCGGACGCTGAGCCGAGGTGAGGACGTCGCCCTCGCGAGCCTCCGCCAAGGCGGTGAGTTCCGACCCATCCCACCCGAGCTACGGCGGCTTGCCGAGGTTGTGTGGGGTCGGCGCGTGACGATGCTCGCTGCCGCGGCGGTGCTCTTCGCCGGCCCGCTTCTCCTCAGCGTCGACAAGCAAGAGCTCGCCTCCGTTGTGGTGGTCTACGCGATCGTGTGCGTCTCGCTCGTGATCCTCACGGGATGGTCGGGCCAGATAAGCCTCGGTCAGTGGGGACTGTCGGGTGTCGGCGCGTTCGTTGCCGGGTGGTTCGCCTCACATCTGCACGCCGACTTCTTCCTCACGCTGATCGTCGCGGGGCTCGCCGGAGCCGTTGCATCGCTGCTGATCGGCATCCCAGCTCTGCGGATTCAAGGACCGTTTCTCGCCGCGACGACGCTCGCCTTCGGCATCGCCGTGTTCGGCTACCTCGACTCGCCGACCTACTTCCCGCGCGAGCTGCCTGACGTCGTACACACCGTGGGCCGACCGCTTCTCTATGGTCGCTACTCCTTGGCAGGCCCGATGGCCTTCTACTACGTCACCGCCTTCGCGCTCGTCGGTGCGCTCGCATCAGCAGCCGCACTTCGCCGAACCCGCGCCGGCCGAGTGATGATCGCGGTTCGCGACAATCCGCGGGGCGCGCAGAGCTTCGGAGTCAACGTCGCCCGCGTGCGAATCGCCGCCTTCGCGATCTCAGGGTTCTGGGCCGCGCTTGCCGGCGCGCTCTTCGTCTACCAGCAGGGCGCGCTCGACCAGCAGTCGTTCATCCCGGACACCAGCATTCTGTTGATGATGATCGTGGTGATAGGCGGAGTCACGTCTCTGCCCGGAGCCATCGTCGCCGCTGCTGTCTACGGCATGCTGCAGTACGGCGGGCTCGGCCAGCAGGCGCAGCTCCTCGCCACCGGCGCCGGCTCCCTCATCCTGCTCATGGTCGCCCCGGGCGGGTTGGCGCAAGGCATGTACGCCACCCGCGATGCCTTCCTGCGGGTCATCGCGAAGCGGCATGGGCTTACCGTCCCCAGCCTCGTCGCGGACCGTCGGGCCGCCACGCTCGGTGAGGCGCGGGTCGGCGAGGTGCGAGCCGTCGAGCCGCCGGTCACGGTTCCGGCATGACCGCGCACGGGCCGAGGACTCGCCGCTGGTCGCCGGCTGCCGGAGCGCCGTTGTTCCCGTTGGTCGTGCTGACCGCGCTCTACTTCTTCGACGAGTTCGACACCTCCGCGTTCAACGTCCTGGCGCCGAACATCAAGCACGCATTCCATCTCAGCAACGAAGGCTTCGCGTTCGTCGTCGCCCTCAACCTCTCGATCGTGCTCCTGCTCGCGATTCCTGCCGGCTTTCTCGGCGACCGCGCTCCGCGACGCACCCTCACCGTCTTGTGCGCGATTGCCGCCGGGACGTTCTCGCTCGCGACCGGTCTCGTGGGCGGCGTGGTGATGCTCGCGGTCGTCCGGATCGGCAACGGCATCGGGAACCTTTCCAACACGACGTTCCAAGAGTCGTTGCTGACGGACTACTACCCGCCGGAAGCCCGCGCCGGAGTGTTCTCCGGCTACCTCGCCACGCCGTCGATCGCGTCAGTGATCGGGGGTGTCACGGTCGGGGCGCTCGCGTCGACGATCAGCTGGCGAGCGCCGTTCTTCATCTTCTTCATCCCGATCGTCATCACCGGCCTGGTGTGCATCCGACTGCGCGAGCCGACCCGCGGGGAGTCCGACGACCCGACCGCCGCCGCCGAGGTCGCCGCTGAGGCTCCGCCGCGGTTCGGCGAGTCCGCACGCGCGCTGTGGTCGGTGCCGACGCTGCGCCGCGAGTACATCGCCTTCGCCTTCATCGGCGCCGGCCTGCTGCCTCTCGCCTACACGATCCCGCTGTTCTACGAACAGGTCTTCCACATCGGCGAGTTCGGCCGCGGTCTCCTCACCTCCGCCTCGAGTGTTGCGCTCGTCCTCGGCGCGCTGGCTTCAGGGCCGCTCACTCGGCGATGGCTCAATCGTGACGTCGGTCTGCCGCTGCGATGGGTGGGCGCGATCACCGCCGTCACCGGGGGTCTCGTCATCGGCATGGCGGCCGCGCCGACGAAGGCCTCGTCGATCGCGCTTGCGCTGGCGGCCTACTTCGTCGCTGGGATGTATGCACCGCCGTTCGTGACCGTCCAGTCGCTGGTTGCCCCCGCCCGGATGCGGACGCTGGCCTTCTCCTTCGCCGCGCTGTTCTCGGTCGCCGGCTTGATGCTGCTGTACTTCGTGATCCCGGTGGCGAGCCTCGCTGATCAACACGGCATGCGGGTGCAGCTTGCATCGGGCGGGCCCTACTGGGTGATCGCCGGAATCATCCTCAGCAGTGCCGCACGGTTCGTCCCGGACGATGCTGCGGCCGCATTGCGGTCCTTGGCAGCAATGGCCCGGCTGCGCGAGCGGCAGGCCGATGGGCAGCAGCTGCCCCTGCTGTCGTGCGCCGGGCTGGATGTCGCCTATGACTCGGTGCAAGTCGTGTTCGGAGTCGACCTCGACATCCAACAAGGCGAGATCGTCGCGTTGCTCGGCACGAACGGAGCGGGCAAGTCGACGGTGCTCAAGGCGATATCAGGTCTGCAGATGCCCAGCGCCGGAACGATCTTCTTCGAGGGCCAAGACGTCACCTACCTCGACGCGAAGACGAAGTTCCGCGCCGGCATCGTCCAGATGCCCGGCGGACGCAGCGTCTTCCCGACGCTGACCGTCGACGAGTGCCTGCGGCTCGCGGCCTGGACGCGACATGGATCGACTGATGAGGCATCGGTCGCCGAACGTGAGGTCCTCGCTCACTTCCCCATCCTTGCCACACGCGGTCGCGTCCTCGCCGGCAACCTCTCGGGCGGTGAGCAGCAGATGCTCGGTCTGGCGATGGCGCTCATCTCCAAGCCGACACTGTTGATGATCGACGAGCTCTCGCTCGGACTTGCGCCGACGATCGTCGCGCAGCTGGTCGAGATCGTTCGGGCGATTCACGCACAGGGCACGACGGTCGTCGTGGTCGAGCAGTCGGTGAATGTCGCACTGACCCTTGCCGAGCGAGCGATCTTCCTCGAAAAGGGCGAGGTTCGGTTCTCGGGTCCAACCGCCGAGCTACTGGATCGCCCCGACATCCTTCGCGCGGTGTTCCTCGAAGGCGCGGCCGGCGGAAAGCCCGCAGCCCGAACCGCACCGCGCGGTCGACCGGCCAAGGCCCTGCGCGACCGGCGCACCCAGCTGTTGGCGGGACCGGCGATCCTCGAAGTGGTCGACCTGCATGTTGACTACGGCGGAATCCGCGCCGTCGACGGTGCGTCCGTCACCGTCCATCGAGGCGAGGTCGTCGGCCTGATCGGGCCCAACGGCGCCGGCAAGACGACTCTGTTCGACGCCGTGTCCGGATTCGCGCCGTCACACGCCGGCTTCGTGATCCTCGGCGGCGATGACGTCACCGCGTGGTCAGCGGATCGAAGAGCGCGGGCGGGCCTGGGCCGGTCCTTCCAGGACGCGCGCATCTTCCCCTCACTCACCGTCGTCGAGAACCTCGCGTTGGCCCTCGAGCGTCACCTCGACGTGCGCGACCCGCTCGCGTGCGCGCTCGGCCTGCCGGCCGTGATCGACAGCGAGAGCGCTGCCGCGATCCGGGTACACGAGCTGATCGAGCTGTTAGGTCTTGCGGCCTACCGCAACAAGTTCGTCGGCGAGCTCTCGACCGGTACACGCCGGATCGTCGACCTCGGAATGGCCGTTGCCCATCGTCCGACCGTTCTGCTGCTCGACGAGCCGAGCTCGGGGATCGCGCAGCGCGAGACCGAGGCGCTCGGACCAGTCCTCAAGCGCATCCAGTGCGAGATCGACTGCGCGCTGCTGGTCATCGAGCACGACATGCCGTTGATCACCTCGATCGCCGACACGCTGATCGCACTGAAGAGTGGTCAGGTGATTGCTGAGGGCGCTCCGGATGAGGTCGTGAGACACCCGCGCGTCGTCGCGTCGTACCTCGGCACGGACGAGACGACGATCTCGCGCTCAGGCAGTCGCACCGCCCGCAAGCCGGGCAACCGGCGATGAAACGCGCCGGTCTTCTCGCGCTGGCGGTTGGCGGCCTTGCCGTGCTAGGACCGGGCGTGGCAGGGGCCGCGCCAATCGGCTCGCCGCACGCGACCTACTGCTGGGCGTCGTGCGGCCTCCACCAGAGTCACCACGCGAGCAGCCGGTCGCCGAAGTCGAAGCCCACTGCGGCGCTGCAATCCCCGAGCGGCACCATGCCGGAGGTGGTGTCGCCGAGCTCGGCCCCGCCGCCTTCTACCGCGACGAAGACGACGTACTCGGGTCGCAGCACCCGCGACACCTTGATCATCGCGTTCCTGCTGACCGATGTCTTGGTCCTCTTGCTTTGGCGACATCGTCCAGGTGTCGCCCGCGACCAGGCCCAGCCCATCACCTCCATCTACGACGAACCGAACGACGAGAGCTGAGAAGGACACCGCGCATGCCTCTGGACCCCCGGATCGAGCTGGCGCTCGGCCTGCTGCCCCCGATGGATCGGTCTGGTACGCCGGCAGAGCGCCGCGCCCGCGGGCTCGGCGCCGGCCCCGTCATTCCGCACGCGGAGACCGTTCCGCTCGACGAGGAATGCGACGTGGTGGTGCCGTCGGCTTGGGGTGGCGTGCCGGTGCGGGTCTACCGACCACATGCCGGAACCCTGCCGGGGCTGATCTGGATTCACGGCGGCGGCTGGTGGACCGGGTCGCTCGACCTGGAGGACCGTGGCTGTCGCCAGCGTGCGCGCCTGGCCGGCTGCGTGATCGTGTCGATCGACTATCGCCTCGCACCCGAGCATCCGTTCCCTTCAGCGTTGGACGACTGCTGGGCCGTCGCCACCTGGGTCGCCGACAACGCCGGTGAGCTCGGCATCGACCCGGCTCGACTTGCGATCTCGGGCGGGAGCGCAGGGGCGAACCTTGCCGCCGCCGTCACCTTGCTGGCCCGCGATGCAGGTGGTCCGCACTTCGTCGGCCAGGTGCTCGAGGTTCCCGCCACCGACCTCACCCTCGCCGCCGGCGCCCGGTCCATCGATGAGTGTGCCGAGGGTTACTTCCTCACGAAGCAGGACCTCATCGAATGCCGCGACTTCTACGTCGGCGACGCAGACCCGAGTGACTGGCGGATCTCGCCGCTTCTTGCCGACCTGCACGACCTGCCGCCGGCGCTCGTCATGACGAGTGAGTACGACCCCGTCCGCGACGACGGCGAGGCGTACGCTGCAAAGCTCGCGACGGCGGGCGTACCCGTGACGATGCGGCGCTGGGACGGCATGGTCCACGGCTCCGCCGGACTCGAGGTCGTCGTTCCCGAGATCGCCGCCGAGTACAACGCGATGGTCAAGGAGTTCCTCGATCGTGTCTTTGGCTGAGCAACCACTGGCCGACCGCCCCGCGCCGTCCGCCGAGGCGATGATGGCCTGGATCGCCACGATCGTGGGCGAGGGAATCCGGCGACCCGGGTCCGATGCTGATCAAGCGGTGACGTCGTGGGCGGCGGATCAGCTGACGTCGATGGGTCTGTCGGTGGAGCTGGAACCGCTATCCGTTCCCGTGTGGGACTTTCGTTCGGCGTCACTGACGGTGTGGCCGGCGGGCGAGCCCGCGAGGGCTCAGGTGTTCGAGGGCTTTGCGCTGCCCCACACCCGATCGGGAGCGCTCGAGGCGCCGATCGTCCGCTGGGACGGGACGGCACCGATCGATGGCGCAATCGCCGTGGAGAACATCGACTTCGCGACGATCGTGCAGTCCGAGCTCCGGGCTCTGGCGACGAGCTGCCATGACCCGGAGGGCGAGTTCGACCACCTCGCTCAGACGATTCCGTTCGGCCGGCGTGAGCAGCGCATCGCGGAGCCCGCGATGACCGCAGGTGCCGACGGCTTCGTGGGTGTGCTCACCGGCCAGCCGTGGGATGGCTGTGACTACTACGTGCCGTACGACGCGAGCTTCCGGCCGGTGCACGGCGTGTGGGTTTCACGCGCCGATCTGAGCCGACTCGACGCGATCCTTGCGGCAGGCGAGGCGGTCGCGCGGATCGAGGTCGACGCCACGGCGAGTGAGGGTGTGACGTACAACGTCGTCGCGACCCTGCCCGGTCCCGGGGACGAGTGGGTCGTGATCGGCTCTCACCACGACGCGCCGTGGGCATCCGCGGTGGAGGACGCGAGCGGCGTCGCCCTGGTTCTGGCCCAGGCGCACTACTGGTCTTCGGTTCAGTCGGAGGACCGCCCGCACAACCTGATGTTCCTGTTGACCGGCGCGCACATGGCGGGCGGTGCCGGGACGAGTGCGTTCCTCGAGCGTCACGCGGATCTGTTGTCATCGGTGGTCGCTGAGGTCCACCTCGAACACGTCGCGGCGAGGGTCGAACCCGATGGCGCCGGCGGAATGCTCACCACCGACCAACCCGAGGTGCGCTGGTGGTTCACGAGTGAGTCGCCTCAGCTGCAGCAGGCCGTTCAGGAAGCGCTCGAGCGGCACGACCTTCGGCGCTCGATGGTGGTCCCGCCCGAGATCTTCATGGAGCACCCGCCGACGGATGGTGGTCGCTTCCATCTGCACGGCGTGCCGCTGGTCGACTTCTTGTCCGCTCCGCCGTACCTGTTCGACGCGGCCGACACGATCGACAAGGTTCACGTGGCGAGTCTCGAACCTGTCACGGACGCTGTCATCGACATCGTCACCTCACTCGGCGAGACCTCCGCGAAACAGCTGCGTGACTCTGTCGTGGCACACCCCGACGCTCCTCAGCTTCCGGTGCTGGACCGCGCAACCCGGTGACGAGACGGGAGTTCCTGTGGGGTGCGGCGACCGCAGCGCACCAGATCGAGGGCAACAACACCGCTAGCGACTGGTGGCGGTTGGAGCAGTCGGGTCACCCGCGCATCGTCGAGCCGAGCGGTGCGGCGATGGACAGCTACAACCGCTGGGGCGAAGACATGGACCTGCTCGCGGGGGCCGGCTTCACCGACTACCGCTTCAGCGTGGAGTGGGCTCGTATCGAGCCGAGTCCCGGGAGGATCGACCGAGAGCAGATCTCGCACTACGACGACATGATCACCGGCGCGATCGAGCGCGGGCTTCGACCGATGGTGACGCTGCATCACTTCACGGTCCCGCAGTGGTTCGAAGACGCCGGTGGATGGACCGCCCCCGCCGCGATCGAACAGTTCGCGGCTTACGTCGAAGCCGTCTGTCCGATCCTCGAGTCACGGGTGCGCCGTGTATGCACGATCAACGAGCCGAACATCATCGCGCTGATGCCTGCGCTGCTGTCGGTTAAGGACGGCATCATGCCGATGCCGGACCCCGCGCTGACTGACGCGATGATACGGGCGCATCACGCCGCCCGCGCCGTCTTGCGTGCACATGACGCCGGCATCGGTGTCGGGTGGAGCGTCGCATCCCTGAACCCGCAACCTGATCCGCGGTCCGCCGAGGACGTGACGGCCATCGTCGCCGACCTGCGGCAGGTCCTGGAGGCCGTCTTCTACCGCGCGGCGCGCGACGACGACTGGGTCGGCGTCCAGGCATACAGCCGGAAGCTCATTGGCTGCGTCGACGGCACGGTCACCATCGGGCAACCGCCCGACGGCACGCCGATGACGATCAACGGCTGGGAGGTCTACCCCGAAGCGCTCGGTGAAGCCGTCCAAGAGGCCGCGCTCAGCGTCGGAACCGTCCCGATCATCGTCACCGAGAACGGCATCGCAACCGCCGACGACGACGAACGGATCGCCTATACGACGCAGGCGCTCGCCGGGCTACGGCTCGCGATGGCGGACGGAGTGGACGTCCGGGGCTACTTCCACTGGAGCCTTCTCGACAACTACGAATGGGGCAGCTTCGCCCCGACGTTCGGCCTGGTCTCCGTCGACCGTACGACGTTCACCCGTACGCCGAAGCCGTCGTTGCGCTGGCTCGGCGGCCTCGGCGCGTCCTTCCTGTCAGGCGGCGAACCGGCCGGTCCGCCGATGCCGTCCTGAACCGACCACTTCGCGTGTCGCTCCCGCTATCGGCAGATCGAGTGTTGCGGTGGTGTTAGGCGCCACCTCGACATCGCAGCTGAACTCCTGACCGTCGAGCTGCCACGCGACGGACGCGGTGCCATAGCCGGTCTCGAGGCTCACGCCGGCGCTGGTCAGTCCACCACCCGGGCGCGGTGCGACCAGCACGGCGCGGTAGCCCGGCTCGTCCGGGCTCAGGCCGCCTATGACGCGGTGCATCCAGTCAACGACAGCACCGAGCGCGTAGTGGTTGAACGACGTCATGCTCGCCGCGTTGACCTGGCCGTCGGGACGAAGGCTGTCCCACCGCTCCCAGATCGTCGTCGCGCCACGCGTCACCGGGTAGAGCCACGAGGGGCACTCGGTCTGCAGAAGCAGCTTGTAGGCCGTTTCGAGGTTGCCGGTCTGGGTGAGCGCATCACATACCAGCGGCGTTCCGACGAAGCCGGTAGCGATGTGATGCCCGGCGGAGTCGCAGAGCTCACGGAGCCGTTCGCCCGCGCGGTCTATGGCGGCGTCGCCGGGCAGCAGGCCGAACGTGATCGCGATGGCGTGCGCGGTCACCGTGTCGTTGGTGAGCCGGCCCGCGGTTCCGTAGAACCGTTCCTGCCACACCTGGCGATACGTCCCGGCGAGCTCCCCGTAGAAGTCGGAGTCGGACTGTCGGCCGACCAGTCGGCAGGCGGTCGCGAGCTTCGACAGGCTTCGCACCAGGTAGGCGCCGGCGATCAGCACCGGGTCGGTCGCGGACTTCGCCGGGTCGTCCGCTGGTGCGGCCGGGTCGAGCCAGTCACCGAACTGGAACAGCTCGCCGTTGAGCCGCGGACCGTGGGCGGCGCGACACGCATCGACGAAGGCGGTCATGCTTGGCAGCTGTCGCCCCAGGATGCCGACGTCGCCGAACCGCTCGTAGAGAACTGACGGCACGATGACAGCCGCATCCGCCCAGGCGGCGGCGATGCCGGTTCGGAACGGCTGGCTGGGGTCACGCGGATTCGGGACGATGAACGGGATTCCGCCATCTGCCATCTGGTCGGCCGCGAGATCAGCCAGCCACGACGACAGGAATGTCCTGCAGTCGTAGAGGAAGCATGCAGTCGGCGCGAAGACCTGGATGTCGCCGGTCCAGCCCAATCGCTCGTCACGTTGGGGACAGTCGGTCGGTACGTCGACGAAGTTGCCGCGCATTGACCACACGGCGTTCTCGTGCAGCCGTTCCAACAGCGGTTCGGAGCACGTGAACCAACCGGTGCGGCGCATGTCGCTGTGGCACACCTGCGCCGCCACCTGTGAGGGTTCCGGCTCGCGAGCGAGTCCCCGGACCTCGGCGTACCGGAAGCCGTGGAAGGTGAACTCCGGCTCCCAGGTCTCCTCACCGACGCCCGAGGCGATGTAGCTGTCGGTCTGCTTTGCCGATCGCAGCGGTTCGGTGCAGAGCTCGCCACCCGTGAGCACCTCGGCGTGCCGGAGCACGATCTCCGTCCCGGGTGCAGCGCTCACTCCCGCCAGTCGAACCCGGCCGACCAGGTTCTGGCCGTAGTCGACGAGGCTCGCGCCTGACGGCGTGGCCGAAACCGCGACCGGCACAACCTCTTCGGTACGCCGGACCGGCGGCCCGTCATGGCACACCAGAACTGCTCGGTCCAGCTCGATGGGCTCACACGGCGCCCACGTGTCGTCGTCGAATCCCGCGCAGCTCCACCCGTCGAAGTTCGCCGCTCGTCGCGCATCGAACGTCTCACCCATGTAGAAGTCGGCGCTGCGCGTCGGCCCGGCGATGACGCGCCAGCCGTGACTCGACGTTCCAGTCGTCGTACGGCCACTCGCCGTCTCGACCTCTAGCTGTGCGATCAGGCCGATCCGCTCGCCGTAGTGGGCGCGTCGGTCCTCACCGCCGAGGTAGCCGCGCCACCAGCCGTCGGCGACCGCGACCCCAATCGCGTTTCGCCCCGCCGCAACCAGGTGGGTGACGTCGTACGCACACACCCGCAGCCGCTTGCGGTAGGCGCTCCAGCCTGGCGCGAACAGCTCGTCGGAAACCGCGATCCCGTCGATCTCAGCCTGGAACACCCCGTGCGCGGATATATACAGCCGCGCACTGATGGGCGTCTCGGTCAGATCGAGCTCCCGCCGGAACAACCACACCGGCCCTGGCGCCGACTCGTCGGATCGCAGCGGCGTTCCGATCATCTCGGCCGTCCAGTCACCCGCTTCGAGCAGCCCGGCTTCGACCACGACCGGCGCGCTCCAGTCACTGAGCTCACCGTTCGCGTTCTTCACCCGCACCGACGCATCGACCCGCTGGCGGGAACGCAGCGGTGGCGCCGGCCAGGGCACGAGGACGGAGTCCCGCGACTCGACGTCGTACGTCGCCTCGCCGAGCCGCAGCTCGTAGCTGTGCTGACGCCAGCCGTCAGGAGCGCCGTCGACGATCCAAGACAGGCGGGGTGCTCCTACCGGGGCGACTGCACGCTCGAACTCCGTCGTGAGCCGCGGCAAGACCACGTGTCATTAGATCAACTGCGCGGGAGGGTCCGCGCGGGACGTACAGCCGCTCGAGCGGCTGCTCTAGCCGTCCGGAGCCATGTCGTAGGTGATCCAGGTGGTGCGAACCGCAACCTGGTCGTACTTCCCGCGAGCGCGGTAGTTGCTGTCGGCCGTTATCCACCGGACGGTGTCCCACCCGCGATTCCGCGCGATCTCCCTGAGCTCGCCCAGGAGGGCGTCCACCGCGCCGCTTCCGCGATGGTCGGCGTCGACGAACAGATCGTCGAGGAAGCAGCCGATGCTCGCCCGTAGCGGTCGGGCGAACGGGCGGTAGTGAGCAAGGCCGACGGCTGCTCCAGTTTCATCCCGGACGACGAGGGCGCTGACCTCGTGGTTCGGGTCCTGTATCCAGCCCCAGACAGTGGCAGCCTGTTCATCGGTCTGGGGATATTCGTAGAACGCGGCGTACCCGCGGTACAGCTCCCGCCAGCGCTGGAAGTCGGACCCCGACGGCGCAGCGACGACCCAGTCAGGCATGCGGCTGATGCTCTCAGCTACGCCGTCGGCGGCGCCGACCAATTTCGAGCGGCCGCCGGTACGTGGCGAACCAGAACGGCATCATCTGGGCACCTTCGGCGAGATCGGGTCAGAGGACGCGGCTGTAACCCACGAGCTTCGGGCTCGGCGGCCATGGCGTCACCCTCGTTCGGCCGCTCAGCTCCCAACCGCGTTGCTCGTAGAAGCGGCGAGCGCGCAAATTGTCAGCGAGGACCTCCAGCCTCGCTTGCTCATGTCCGTCTGCGGTCATCCGCGCGAGCGCGTGGTCGTGTAGCTGCGAAGCGACGCCCTGTCCCCATCGATCCGGTACGACGAAGAGTGCCTCCAAGCGGTTGGCTGCGACGCCGACCACACCAACGGCAACGCCGTCGAGCAGGGCGATCGTCACCGCCGTACCGTTTGCAAATCGGGAGGCCCACTCCTCCCGAATGGCTTGTTGCGGAAACGGATACATCTGTTGGTCGAAGATGTGGCCGTAGCCGACCACCGTTGACGCTCGCTGTACGGCAACGCAGCTGTCGATGTCGGCGTTCTCGGCGGGTCTGAGGACGACCACCGCTCAAGCATGACAGTGCTCGCCATGCCTGACGGGTGGAGACGATGGATGCGTGGGACTCGGGCGTCTGGCGGTGAGTCAGGCGACGGGCACAGATCGGACGATCGCCGCCGCTGTGGCCGGACTGAGCTGCCACGTCGAGACGGTGAGAACTCCGCCTCCGTGCGTCAGTGCCTGGTACACGATGCAGGGTCGAGGTGTGCCGCACCGTTGAAGCTCGACCCACGGACCGAATGCGGCTTTGGCCGGACGTGTTAGCGCATGACCGTTGGGGTCGAAGTACACGTTGACCCGCCGGCACTGGGCATCCGTCCACGCGGCGTAGCCACTGCCACTGCGCGTGGGTCCGTCGGCGAGCCGATCCACCTCCCGCAACCCGAACCCAACCGGCAAGAGGCGCGGAGTGTGACCTCCGGTCACGGCCGCCAGCTCTGACGGGGCTTCGTCGGTCTCAGGGCTGATCGCGAAGTAGTTCTTCGGGCACACCGTCGACGCAGGGGAGGCCGCGCCGGCGACCGGGATCAGCCGAAGACTTCCGCTCAGCTGGTGACCAGCCGCGGATCTCGTGCCCGAGCATGCGCAGCAAGCGGCCGCCAGCGCGACAGCAGTGACCAACCGACCGATCTGCACGCTGCGATGCTGAGCCGCGCTCCGACGTAGGTCAACCCGACCTACGTCCGTCCGTGGTCTGGCCGAGTCGCCCGGAACAGGCCCGCGAGAGCGGCAGCGGCAGCAGCGGCCTCGGCGTACGCCGACAGCGTCTTCTGGCCGAACCAGACCGGCTCGTACATGTTCGGTAGCGGCCCGAGAGCGCCGACGTCGACGTAGCGGTAGAGCATCACGGCGCCGAACGCGGATGCCGCCACAACGAAGGTGGCGGCGTAGAGGGTCCGCCGCCATGGAGCGGCGAGGACGCCGGCTGCGAGCAGGAGGGCGAGTGCGCCCTGCACGCGGAAGAGGTCACCCTGGCTGATCGTCCCGCCGATCGGG
Organism: Mycobacteriales bacterium; assembly: GCA_035547035.1. GTDB lineage: Bacteria > Actinomycetota > Actinomycetes > JAFAQI01 > JAFAQI01 > DASZTV01. The sequence continues at coordinate 22,432 of DASZVL010000084.1, forward strand.
TCGTAGCGCCCGGCGAGTCGCAGGTGAACGATCGCGTCGATCACGAGCCCGGCTGCGGCGAGCACCGCAAGGACCACATCTGCCGCGCCGCGGCACGACGCGGTCAGCCGTCTCACCACGGACCTACTTCGCGGTGACGACGACGGTCGCGTGCATGTACTGGTGGATGTTGCAGATGTAGTGGTACGTGCCGGGCTTGCTGAAGGTGTAGGTGTAGCTCTGGCCGTGGTTGAGGTTGCCGGAGTCGAAGCTGCCCGACCCGGTCGCGGTGTGCGTGGTGTCGTCCTGGTTGACGAACGTCACCTTGGAACCGGCCGGCACGGTCAGCGTCGAAGGATGGAAGGCAAATCCGGAGATGACCACGCGGTGGCCCGAGGAAGCGGTCGCCGATGTGGCTGAGCCGGACCCGGCGCCCCCGGAGCTCGGGGTGCCTGCGCACCCCGCGATCGCGACGGTCACCGCGATCGCTAGTGCTGCCGGGAGAAGGCGCCGGGTCCGGGTCATGTACGCCGTCGCTATGCCGTGAGGGCGGACGGCTGGACCGCGCCGGAGATCCCGATGTCGGCGTTCGGCACGGGGTACTGGCCGAGGACGAACAGCAGGATCGCTTCGTGCATCGCCTCGACGGGGGCGATCGACGCGGCGGTCGCGATGCCACCGCTGTCCGACACGTTCGCAGCCGCGAACACGTAGGTCTGCGCCGCGGCGCTTTCGAGTCCTCGTGCGACCTTGGCGACGTCGCCGAGGGTCTTCGCGGACTTCAGCGCCGAGACTGCCTGCGGGGCGATCGTCAACGGCGTACCGGTGACCTGCGGCAGACCCGCGCCCTTGAGGACGGAGTTCCACGCCGCGCCGTGGTCCTTGTGCTGCTTCTGTACGACGGTCGCGAACTCTGCGATCGCCGGCGGCACCTTGCCGTACGCGCCCTTCGTCGCGTTAGACAGCACGAGGCCGTAGCCGGCAACGGCGAGGTTCTCCAACGCTGCGGCGAGTGCCACGACCTTGAGGTCACCCATGTACGGCGACGAGCCGCTGGGCGAGCCCGTCGTCCCGGTCGCGGTCTTGCCGCCACCGCTGCTGCTGCTGCCGCAGGCCGCGAGCACACCGACTCCGGCGACCGCGAGCGACCCGAACAGCAGGCTGCGCCGGCTGGCCTGGGACTGCGCAATGCCGGCCAGCCGGTCGGTCAGGGAGGCCATGTTGCCGTTGACCTCGCGCATCGACTCGTGATGCATCTCGTCGAGGTCGCGGGTCATCGAGATGAGCTCACCCTCGGTGATCGCAATCGGGTTGTCCTCGCGGGCGCTCACTTCACGGCTCCTTCACTGGCCGGGGAGGCCGACTTGGTGGGGTAGAACGTGTCCGGGAACCCGACGCTGCCGGCTGCCTTCGGCAGCTTGTTCAGCTTCGGTGGCAGCGCGATCAGCTGCGGCGCACCACCGTCGATCAGCGCCTTGACCGCGAGCAGGATCGCCTTGTGCTGTGCCTCGACTCCAGCGACGCCGGCGAACAGCTGCCGTAGATCTCCCGTCGAGACCTGCGACACGTTCTTCGTGTAGGTCTGCGCGGCGACGTCCTCGAGCGCGATCGCGAGGCCCGCGACCGCTGAGGCGTTGGTCAGCTTCGGCTTCTGTGAGTTGACGTAGGCGAGGTACTTCGGGTCGGGGTTGTGCTGCTCCTTGCCGCCGAGCTGCTTGACCGCGGCGTTGAAGCCCTTCGCGTGGTCCTGGTGCTGCTTCATCGTCATCTGCGCGAACGCCTTGACAACCGGGTTGGCAGAGCCGCCGCCGATGAACGGCAGCCCGAGGGCGACGCCGTACGTCGCGACGGCGAGGTTCTCGATCGACGCGGCCGTCTGCAGCACCTGCACGTCGGTGTTGCCGGCGGCGAACGCCGGGAGCGCCGAACCCAGCACCGTTGCGCCTGCGGCACCCACCACGAGGGCACCGGCGCCGAGGCCCCGGGACCGCGCGAACGACGACTCCTTCGCGGCTGCGACGTAGTCATCGAGCTGATGACGCCCGGCACGCATTGCGTCCGCGTGGAGGTCTTGTGACTCCTCCATGAGGCACGCGAGCCCGGGCTCATCAAGCACCGGGCCGTCCAATGAATCTGACACGTTGGCTCCTCCTCGACGATCGCGTTGTCGATCGATCGCTCGTGGTTCGCCGGCCGGCCGCGGTTAGATCACACCTGCGACGAAAAAGTTCGCGACCGTCGCGGATCCGGTGTCAGTCCTCGAGGAGTGCCTCGGCAACGCGGCGCGGGTGCAGCGAGGCGAGGTCGACATCTGCGAACTCCGGCCCGAGCTCGGACTTCACGCCATCGATTGCGCTCCGTGCCATTTGTCGGAGCTGGCGGAGGACTCGCGCTGCGTCCGCGACCGCCTTTGGCAGCCGATCCGGGCCGAACAGCAGCAGACCTGCCGCGGCGATGACGAGCAGCTCCATCAGCCCGAGGTTGCCGAACACGACATCACGCTCCCAAGTCCGCAGTGGCGTCGATCGAGGACAGCTCGCCGTCGCCAAACGCGGCGTACGGCGAAGCGGCCAGTCGGCGGTCACGGCGCCGGTCGTGCCCGGTCGCGAGCAGCACGGCGAGCCCGAACAACAGGCATATCGGCACGGCAAGTGCCAGCATCGTGAACGGGTCCTGACTGGGTGTCGCCACTGCAGCGAACACGACGATCCCGAAGACGATCCCGCGCGACCACGAGCGCAACCGCCGGGCGGACACCACACCTGCGCGGTTGAGCATGACGACAAGCAGTGGGAACTCGAAGGACACCGCGAAGACCAGCACCATCGCCGTCACGAAGGACAGGTAGCTGTCGAAGGTCAGAAGTGAGGCGAGCCCGCCGCTGGCGAACCCGAGCAGGAAGTGAAGGCTCTTGCTCAACGTCAGCCATGCGAACCCGCCACCGAGAGCGAACAGGCCCATCGACGCCGCGACGAAGGAGATCGCCTGCCGCCGCTCGTGCGCGTACAACGCCGGGGTGATGAACCGCCATCCCTGATACAGCCACACCGGCGAGGACAGGATCAGGCCCGCGTAGAGCGAGAGCTTCAACGTCACCGTGAACGCGTCGAGCACACCCGTCACGACCAGCGAGCAACGGTCGTGCACCAGGCGGTAGTGGTCTGGAAGCGCGCAGTACGGGTGGGTCAGCCCACGCATCAGCACGTGGTGGAAGACGTAGGCAACGATCGTCGCGAGGACCACTGCCGCGATCGACACGCACGCCCGGTAGCGCAGCTCCCGCAGGTGCTGCTCGAGGGACATCCGCCCGTCCGGCGGCGCCGTGACACCGGCCCGGGCCGGACGGGGCATCCTCACCTGAGGATGGTCAGTGCGACACGGGCTCGACGGGCTGTGCCGCCGACGCGCTCACAGCCGCAGGCTGCTCGTCGTGCAACGAGCGCAGCTCAGTCTTCATGATGCGCGCGGAGCGACCGAGCGAGCGAGCCGCGTCAGGCAGCCGCTTCGCGCCGAACAGCACCACGAACACCCCGGCGACGATCAACAGATGCCACGGTCCGAACTCGCCCATGCTCACTCCCAACAACGCATAGCCGCCACGGCTGTGGCAGGTCTGGACGTTGTTCGTCGTGTCGGCGGGATCGGATCACCTGGGCGACAGGTCTCAGCGACAGACGTCTCGTCGGTGACCGGCCCGAACGACGTGTACGAGCAGCCGCTCGTCAAGGACCTCATAGACCACGCGGTAATCACCCGACCGGACTCGGTACGCATTGGGCTCACCGACCATGGCGACGCAGCCGGGCGGACGGGGATCATCAGCCAGCAGCTCGACGATCGCTCGGATTCGCTGCTGCTCCTTGCGAGGAAGCACGGCAATCGCTTTCGCGGCGCGTCGGGCGACCTCGACGCGATAACGACTCACGCCAGGCCCAGGTCCGCCTTGACCTCGTCCCATGGGATGTAGTCGTCCTCTTCGCGAGCCGCCTGCAGCTCACGTCGGTCGAGCGCGTCCTCGGCGGCTTCCGCCATCCGCTCGTAGGCCTCGGCGTCCATGATCACGGCTACCCGACGGCCACGGCGGGTGACGTACACCGGATCACCGGACCGGCGAGCCTGCTCGATCGCCCCGGCGAGACGATCACGCGCCTCGCTCACCGCCAGCTCTAACATGTACGAATCGTACAACCAGGTGGCCGATGCCGACCAACGTTCCACAGGCAGGCCCGACCGGTTGTGAGCTGCGTGGGGCGCGCGACATCACGATCCGACGGTGGACGGACTGGGGTGAGCGTCGCTCGGCTCCCAGCCGGTGCGGGTTGCGGGCATCCCGCTGTCGCCGGCAGCGGTCGGCTTGACCACCAGGATCTGGTCGACCCCCATCCGGTTCTCCGCGAAGGCCAGCGCGCCGCCGGCGAGGTAGAGCCGCCAGACCCGCGCGTGGGTGATGCCCACCGCGTCGACGACCTCATTCCATCGGGCGTCGAGCTGGGCCTCCCAGGCCCGCACGGTGTGGACGTAGTGCTCGCGCATGGCGTGCACGTCGCGGATCTCGAAGCCCGCGCCGGCCAGGATGCCGATGGTCTCGTGCACCGGTCGCATGTGCATGTCAGGAGCGATGTAGCGCTCGATGAACCGGCCGCCGCCCGGGTGCACGGCGTCGCGGGACATCTGCTGGATGAGCAGCCGGCCCTCCTCGCGCAGCAACCGGTGAAGCGAGGCCGCGAACGCTGGGTAGTTGCCGGCGCCGACGTGCTCGCCCATCTCGATGGCGGTGATCGCGTCGAAGCAGGCACCCGAGAGGTCGCGGTAGTCGAGCAGCCGCAGGTCGACGAGATGGTCGAGCCCGAGCGCGGTCACGCGCTCAGTAGCGAAGGCGAGCTGCTCGGCGGAGATCGTGATGCCGGTGACGCGCGCGCCGAACTCGCGCGCCGCGTGCACGGCCAGCGCACCCCAGCCACAGCCGACGTCGAGGAGATGCTTGCCTGGTCCGAGCCCGAGCTTGCGGCAGATCAGGTCGAGCTTGTCGCGCTGCGCGTCCACGACGCCGTACCAGGGTCCGCCGGAGGTCCAGTAGCCGCTGGAGTAGGCCATGCTCTCGTCGAGTAGCAGCGAGTAAAGAGTGTTGGACACGTCGTAGTGGTGATGGATGACCGCGGCGTCACGGCGCCGGCTGTGCAGCCGTCCGCGCGGCACGAGCTCGCCACCGGGGCGGGCCGGGCGCCGCCAGGCACCGTGTCGGGCGAGCAGGCGCAAGCCGCGGATCAGCGTCGCAGTGCCGATGCGGCGCGCGTCCGGGGCCTCCCGTTGCGCCCGCCAAACCGCGGACAGCCCCGCGGCGATGTCACCGTCGACGTCGAGGTCGCCGGCGATGTAGGCCCGGGCGAGACCGAGCTCACCGGGCGCCCAGGCGACATGGGCGAGCGCGCGTGGGGAGCGCAGCACGATCGTCGGTTGGCCGAGCGGTCCCGCTGCGCTGCCGTCCCATGCCCGGATGCCGACCGGCAGCCGGCCGCCGAACAGCGGGGCCAGCAACGTCTCGAGGTCGGAGGCGATCGCTCTCATGAGGTTCCTTCCTTGGTCATCGTGAGCTGGACGACGTCGAGGTAGCCGGCCCGGAAGCCGGCTTCGCAGTAGGCGAGATAGAAGGTCCACATCCGCCGAAATGTCGTGTCGAACCCGAGCGCCGCCACTTTCGTGGCGTTGGCCTCGAACTGCTCCCGCCAGCGGCGCAGCGTCTCGGCATACGACGAGCCGAACCTTTCGCTGTCGACGATGCGAAGCGTGGTGTGCGATGCCAGCGCCCGTTCGATCGCCTCGACCGACGGGATGAGCCCGCCGGGAAAGACGTACTTGTGGATCCAGGTGTAGGAACGGTGCGTGGCCAGCATCCGCTGATGCGGCATCACGATCGCCTGCAGTCCGACCCGGCCGCCCGGCGCGAGACGCTTGTCGAGCGCCTCGACGTATGTCGGCCACCACCGCTGCCCGACTGCCTCGATCATCTCGACGCTGACGATCGCGTCGTACGTTCCGGCGATGTCGCGGTAGTCGCACAACCGCACGTCCACGAGGCCGGCGACGCCAGCCTGCTTGGCCCGCTCGACCGCGAGTGCGACCTGCTCGCCCGACAGAGTGATGGTTGTCATGGCCGCGCCGCGCCGGGCGGCGCGGATCGCGAGCTCACCCTAACCGGTGCCGATCTCCAGGACGCGGCTGCCGTGTCCGACGCCGGCCGCGTCGAGGAGCCGGTCGATCTTGCGGTGTTGCGCCGTCGTGAGGGACTCGCTGGCTGACCGCTCGGCCAGCGCGGACTCGAACAGCGCCGAGGAGTAGGTCATCGTCTCGTCGAGGAACAATGCGAACAGGTCGTTGGACAGGTCGTAATGCCGGGAGATGTTCGCCTGCGCGCCCAGCCGGTCGTTGTCCTCCGCTGCGGGATGCCGTGCGTCGTAGAACCGGCGGATCCCCTGCAACCAGGTGGGGATCAACGCCTCGACCTCGCGGGCGAGCGGCTCGATCGCGGCCGTCAGATCCGCAGCGTCCCAGTCTCCGGCCATGTATGCCTCGCCGAAGCCGATCTTGCCGTCGCGGCCGAGGCGGGTGAAGAACGACCGCGGCGAGTGGACCTGGATGACAGGTGCGTCGAGCGGTCCGAGATGCGAGCCATCGGGCAGGTCGATCCGCAGCCCCGCGCGGCGCGCGACCTGACGCAGCACCAGCCTCGCGGCAGCGGCGCGGATCGGTGCGTATCTCGGCGTGGTCATCGCCGGCCAACGACCGGTGTCTGCTTCCACGGCTGCTTCGGTGGCCGCTGCACGGGTGGGCGCGGACTTCGACTTGGCGGGCTGGGCAATCGTCACCGCGGCACCACCTCGAGGCCGCGACGCCACAACCGGATGCCCTGCCGGCGGATCAACGCGCTCACCCGCAGCGGCGCCCACGGGTACCGCACCCACTGTCGTAGCAGCGACCGCCAGCTGGTCGGGTGCCGTTCGCCGGTCATGGTCGCGACAAACGGCGCGGCGTCGCCGCGGTGCAGCGTGACCGACACGGACAGCCGCTCGCCCGGTTCCGGGACATGAATCCGATATCGCCCGTCGACCGGATGGAACGGCGAGACGTAGAGCTCCTTGTCGACCTCGGCGTAGCCGGTCGCGTCGGGCTGAAGAACGTAGGCATGACGACCGCCGTAGGTGTTGTGAACCTCCGCGACGACCGCGACGACCGTTTCGCCCGCGTAGCACCAGAAGACGCTGATCGGGTTGAAGACGTAGCCGAGCATCCGGGCATTGGCCAGCATCAGCACGCGGTCCGCGGCGATCCCGGTTTCGGCGAGCTTCGCCCGGACGTCGACGTGGTCACGGGCGTCGAAGCGAGCCAGCGGTCGCAGCCACGCCGGGAGGGGTTGCGGGTCGTCGATGTCGATGAGCCAGCAGAAGCTGCCGTACCGGAACGCGTTGCGGATCGGTGCGAGCCGGGTGTGACGAATCGTCACGTCGTACAGCGCGGGCACGGTCACCACGTGACCCCGAAGCTCGCGGCGGCATCCACCCCGGAGCGGCAGCCGTCCTCGTGAAATCCCCAGCCGTGGTAGGCGCCGGCGTAGGCCGTGCGGCCGTCGTTGAGATCCGGCAGCAGCTGCTGTGCCGCCACGGACGCCGCGTCGAAGATCGGGTGCTGGTAGACCATCTCGGCGATGACCGCGTCCGAGGCGATGTCGACCTGCGGGTTCAATGTCACCAGGTGCGGGGTCGCGGTCGGGAGCTGCTGCAGCCGGGTGAGGTCGTAGGACACGAGGACGTGGTCACTACGCGCCGCGCACGAGGGCAGCAGGTAGTTCCACGACGCGCGAGCGCGGGCCGCGCTCGGCAGCACCGCGGCGTCTGTGTGCAGGACCGTCGGGTTGTCCGAGTAGCGAAACGAGCCGAGGGCTGCGCGCTCGGCGTCGGTCGGGTCGGTCAGCAACGACAGCGCGGTGTCGGCGTGCGTGGCGATCACGACTCGGTCGAAGCGGTGCACGCCGGCCGCGTCGTCGTAGAGGTCCACCCCGTCCGGATGGCGGGTGACTGCGCGGATCGGGCTCGCGGTCTCGACGGCGGTGAGGTGCTTGGCGGCGCGCTCGACGTAGGTCCGGCTGCCTCCGGTCACGGTCCACCACTGCGGCGATCCGGTGACCGAGAGCATGCCGTGGTTGGACAGGAAGGCGAAGAGATACCGGGCCGGGTAGAGCAGCGCGTCCCCCGGTGCGGCTGACCACACTGCCGAGACGAGCGGCACCACGAAGTGCGCCACGAAGTACGACGAGTACCCACCCGCGGAGAGGAACGCGCGCAGGCTGACCGCGTCGTCTCCCTCGGCCAGATGGTGGCGCGCGGCGCGGTGGAATCGAGTGACCTCCGTGAGCATCCGCAGGTACGCGGGCCGCACCGCGGACCGGGCGCGGGCGAACAACCCGCCCAGGCCGCGGGCGCCGGCGTACTCCAGCCCGCACTCGCGGCAGGTCACTGACATGCTCATCTCGGTCGGTTGCGTCGCGACGTCAAGCTCAGCGAACAGCCGGAGCAGCGAGGGGTAGGTCTCGCGGTTGTGCACGATGAACCCGCTGTCGACCGCGACCAGGCCGGCGTCGTCCGTCACCACGTCGTGGGTGTGCGCATGGCCGCCCAGCCGCGGCTCGCCTTCGAACAGCGTGACGTCGTACCGGCGCTGCAGGAGGTAGGCGGCAGTCAGCCCCGCGACTCCGGCCCCAACTACTGCGACCCGTTCCTTCGGCACGTCAGGAGTTCGTCGAGACCTTGCTTGCGGATCAGTCGCGATCGCGCCCGATTGCCCCGCACGGTCGGGCAACAGGTAGTGAACCGATCTGCCGTGGCCGGCGAACCTACGGTGTGCTGACGGTGACGACCGGGGACGGGAGGCGTGTGCGCGCCGAGGCCCAAGAAGACGTTGTGCTGCTGCGCGAGGTCGCGCGTGGCAGCGAAGCCGCGCTCGAGGCGATCTACAACCGGTACGGCGCGTCGTGCTACCGGCTCGCGCGGCGGATCCTCGCCGATGCCCATCTCGCCGAAGACGTCGTCCAGCAGGTCTTCCTCGCTCTCTGGAAGGGAGGCGGCTACGACCCCAGCCGAGGCGCCCTCAGCACCTGGCTGCTCGGGATCACCCATCACAAGGCTGTCGACATGGTCCGCCGCGAGGAACGCCGCCGTGCTGAACGCCTCGGTCCTGCCCAAGCCGAGATCGCCGCGGCCGAACCAAGTCCCGATGAGGCCGCATGGGAAAGCCTGCGCGCGCTGCAGGCACGAGCCGCGCTGCGTACCTTGTCCGGCGAGCACCGCGAGATCCTGCTGCTCGCGTACTACGGCGGGTTCACCCAGAGCGAGATCGCCGAGATGACCGGTCTGCCGCTGGGCACGGTCAAAAGCCGCACACTTCATGCCATGCGCAAACTGCGTCACGCGCTCGCCCCGAGCCTCGGCGCGGAGGGGGACCCGACCTCATGACCGAGCATGCCGACAACCACGAACACTGGCAGGAGCTTCTCGCCGGTCACGCTCTCAGCGCACTTGACCCCGACGATGAAGCCGACCTGGTCGCCCACCTCGAGGAGTGCGGGGACTGCCGAGCCGAGCTCGCCGACCACGCGCTGACCGCTGCGCATCTTGCTGCTCTCGCGGACGACGAGGCCGGCGCGGTCCCGAACTGGTCGCAGATCCGCGGCGAGGTCGTTGGTCCTGAGACACCCGTGACTCAGCTCGCCGCCGGCACCCGGCGTCACCGCTTCGCGCAGCGCACCCTCGCAGCAGCGGCCGTGATCACGGTCATCGCCGGAGGGACCGTCGCCGGCTGGCAGGTGTTCTCATCGGGCGGCAGTCATCGGCAGCACACCGCGGCCGTGGGATGTGCAGCCGTCAGCCCTTGCGAGGAGATCGCCCTGCGCTCCTCGAACGGCGTCCGGCGCGCGACGGTCATCGTCGCCGGCGGCGTCGCCCGCCTGCAGCCGGCTGCCATGGGTCGTCCCGGCGCAGGTCGAACTTTCGTGCTGTGGCAGCTTCCCCGCGGCGGAGCGCCGATCCCGCTGACCGAGTTCATGTCCGCGAGCTCCACGTCGGGTTCATCGCCGCTGTCCGTGCCGCTGTCGCAAACGACGGCGTTCGCGGTCAGCAGCGAACGAGCCGACGTCCACCCGACGAGCCCCACCCGGGTCCTCGCGATAGGCGGCGTCACGACCTGACGCCGACTGGGAGGGCTATCCGGCGTAGTCCGGCCACGGTGTCGGCGCTGCCCCGGCGATCTGCTGACGGAACTCCTCGAGGTACCACTCGCGGAAGCGGATCAGCTCGGCCGGCGTCTCCAGCGTCAGCAGGTGCTCACCGGACCGGCAGTACTCATCGGCTTCGTTCAGCAGGTCACCGAGGTGGCGAGCCGCACCGGCAGCCGCGGCCGGCACTTGATAGGTCAGGTCGAGCTCTTCCTCTCCCGACGCAGCGGCACGGAAGAGCTGCTCGACCTGCTCTTCCGAGAACGCGCCGTAGTTCGCGGAGAGCTCGTCGACCAGCTGGGTCAACCGCACCGGGAGCGGCACCGCTGCCTCCTCGTCGGAGTGCAGCTGCTGGGCAATGAGGACGAACTCGCGCAGCAGCTCATCGGTGTGCTGCTGAGTCCGGGCCCAGATCGCGACCGGCAGGCGCAACAGCCGCACCTCGACGACCTGATCGTCGGCTGCGGTCATGCCGCATCGCGTACGACGTCTCGCGTGGTCTTCGCTCGAGGCGCCCTCGCCGACCGCCCGCGGCGCTCGCCCCTGTCTTCGTCTTGGTCCGCGCCCAGGAAGAGCTCGAGAACGGCCTCGGCATCGTCATCGCTTTCCGCGCCGTCGACGATCGCCCACACCGCCTTGCCCCCCTTGCGCGCGGACACTCCCCAGTCGCGCGAGAGCATCTCGACCAGCCGCAGCCCCCTGCCGGTCGTGGCGTCCAGACCGTAGTCCCGCGGCTGCGCCCTACGTGCGGAGCCGTCCCAGACCTCGACCCGCGGCAGCCCGCTCTCGAGGGTGAGCCGAACGGTGAACTCGGTGCCGGCGTGGATCACGGCGTTGCTCGCGAGCTCCGACACGATCTGCACCAACGGCCAGCACAGCTCACCCAGCTCCCACCGCTCCGCGCTCTCGGAGGCGAATCTGCGCGCAGCAGCGACGCTGCGGCCCTCGGCGGGGAACGCTTGTGCGACCTCTTGCACTGCGCAAATGTACCGTCGGCTGGTGCTGAGTGCCGCCAGGCCCGCGAGGCATGTCTGATCTGCTTGCCGCGGTCGTGCGTGCGACCGCGGCGACACCCCACGTCGATGGTCTGCTTGACCGCGCCGCGCACCTCCTCGTCGACCATCGCGCGGACTGGGTGGTCGCGGACCGGCTCGAAGACCCGGACCTGATCCTGCGGGTAGCGGGATACGACCGGGACGGCAGGCTCGCCGTGTCGAGAAGGGCTGGGACGCGTCCGGCTCGGCGCTCGACCGCACGCACCCTAGGCGTGTTGCCAGAGGTGCTGCGCGCGCCTCGGCACATGCTGCGCCTTGACAAGTCCCGGCTGGAGGAGCTCGCCGCCCGCTCCGGCTCGCACAGCGCGCGGCAGGCTTCCGAAGCGCTCGCTCTTGGCACCACAGAGCTGTTGGTGGTCGGCCTCGTCCGCCGGAACGAACCGCTCGGCGTCCTCACGCTCGGGTTGCGCCACGGCAGCTTCACCGACGAGGAGCTGACCGACCTCTCCGACGTCGCCGTCCATCTGGCGGTCGCGATGTACGCCGCGCGGCTGCATGCGTCACAGTCCAGTGTGGCGACGGCACTGCAGCACAGCCTGCTCCCGCCACTGCCGGTCGTCGACGGCATCCGACTCGCGGCTCGCTACGTCCCTGCCGCACGTGGCGCAGAGGTGGGTGGCGACTGGTACGACGTGTTCGGCGACTCGCAGCGGCTGACTGCGGTGATCGGAGACACCGTCGGTCACGACCTCATGGCGGCGGCGCGGATGGCGGAGCTGCGCAACATCCTTCGCGCTTTGGCGACGGATCGACAGGAGCCGCCTGCTGCTCTCCTCGAACGACTCGATCGGACGGCGGTCGGCCTCGGTGTCGACGATGTGATCGCGAGCTGTATCGCCGGTCGGCTAGTGTCCTGAGGCGTTAATCCGCGTGCAGTATTTGCTGATGCTGTCGAGGATCTGGTCGGCAGTCTTGGTCCAGACGTAGGGCTTTGGGTCGTCGTTCCAGGTTTTGATCCAGCCGCGGATGTCGGCGTTGAGATCGCG